>NZ_JADYTS010000004.1 GCF_021531355.1 Leyella stercorea
AAGAAAGATAGTTCACCTTAACACCCATTAACCAAATATCCTAACTTGATTCCTGGGTGCAAAGGTAAAAGAAAACACTGCGGTGGTTCGCCCAAGTGGCTGGAGGCGCAAAGCCTCCAAGGAACGACTCGTTTTTCGCTATGTCCAAAGGATGAAACAAATAAATCCCGAAGAATGGGGGACATAGAATACCATTCCTCGGGATGAACAAAAATGTATTCCTGCATGTCATACGTTTTTATATGTCATACGATAAATATGTAAAACGTATGACATCAATGTATATATGCTTACACTATTCTTTGCATGGATACTTCTTTATCAAATTACAAGCACATTTCTATACGACAGTGAATCAGTGCGTCAATAAGTCAATACGACAGCGAATCATCGAAGCGTCAAAAAAGCGACCATTCTCAACTAAAGGAATTAGTCCCTCCATAGAGTTGCAAGACAATGTTTGTTTTCTCTTTTGCTCCGTACAATCTCTTGATGATGGCATCACGAAGTTGTGCCGCACCATTAGAGTTTAGACGGAAGCAAATGGCAACAACCATAGGGAATCCATACAACGTTTGCCAAATACCCTTGGAAAGTTCTTCCCTTCGTTGGACTTCCGACATAGACAACATACCTTCTTTATATATAGCTCGTATCACAGCATTGAGTTTCGGGGCAGTGATATAAAGCATATCAATCAACTCACTCTCACTCATCCACAAGTCCTCCAAGTTGGACGGAATGGAAAGCCTTCCATTGCCATCCACGGTGATTACAGTCCGTTTCATGCCATCCCTCCCATTGCAGGCAAATACCCCTTGATTCGACTTTCAAAGACAGATATGTCATGGTCAAGTTTTGTGCTTGTCACCTTGGCGTATATCTGTGTTGTGGTGATATTCGTGTGACCAAGAATCTTGCTCACGCTCTCTATCGGCATACCATACTCCAAGGCTAAAACTGCCCAACTATGACGTGAGACATGAAATGATACATGCTTCTTTATACCACACATTGCAGCAACTTTCTTGATGCGCTTGTTAATGCTGTCAAGATTGCCGATATTGAACAAGTGGTTGTCTTTTCTGAAAGACTTGTATCTCTCAACAATCTGCATGGGAATATCCATCAGCTTGATTTGGAACGGTACGCCTGTCTTCTGACGCTTGGACACTATCCAAGGAGCACCGTTTACCATGCTGATGTTATCTTCCGTCAAGTTCTTGATGTCGATGAAAGCTATACCTGTCCAACTGCCAAAGATAAAAAGGTCTCTCGCAAATGCCATGTAGGGGTCTTCCAACTTTATCTCAGTCATGGCGGTAAGCTCGTCCAAGGTCAAGAACTCACGTTCCTTGTGGTCTGGATCAACGTGGTACATGGCAAACGGATTTCTCGGTATCTTGCCGTTGTAGTGTGCCGCCGTGACGATATGTTTCAGAGGTATGGAGTAAATCCAAATGGAGGACTGCGCAAGCCCTACCACATTTTTCAAGTAAAGGCAATAGTCACGGATAAACTCCTCGGTAAGCTCATTCATGGACATATCGCTGCGCTTGTACTGATACTTGATGAACTCGGCAACGTACTTTCTCACCACAAGATACTTGTTGTAAGTGTTCTTGGCTCTGTCCTTGCCTACACGTTTGGCAAAGGCTGCGTTCTCCTTGTCGAAAGCTCTGAGCAAGGTCTCGTATTCGGTGCCTATGCCTTGATAGGCGTTTCTCACCATTTCAGCAGTAACGAACGCCTCACGGTCGGAAAGTCGCTGGTAATGCTTGGCGATTTGAGCCTTGATGTTGTCAAGCGCAAAGTTCACCTCCTTGGCTTCCTTGCTCTTGCCTATGGCTCTGTTGCCCTTGGCATCCCATATAGCCTTGGTCACGCTCTGCTTGCAACTAAACTGTGCGATAGTTCCGTTGATAGTCACTCGTCCCATGATAGGGACAATTCCATTTCTCTCCTTGCTTCCATTTACATAGAAGACTGTCTTGAAAGTGCATCTCATAATCTTTACTTTTTTGTTCGGTGCAAAATTAAATTATGAGAGCTGCATGGCAAAATCTAAACTTACGCAGAATGTGGAAATTTGAACCGTCACCGTTAAAAATGCTTATTAGGGCGTTTCTGCGAGGTAATGATTTGAAAGCGTTTCTATTTCTCAAATCTGCGTTTTTCGCATTTCCTCGTCTGTGCCACTTAAAGCCAACGACTGCCACAATCACTTGAAACTCAAAACAAATGCTCTATTTTGCTATTTTTTGCCTTTTTAGGCGTTCTTTTTGCACAGAACCACATCTGTTTAAATTTTTACCTCATTCTCATTGTCCTCATCTGTTTTTTAATGCAGATGAGGACAATATCGTTTTGGGGATGTGTATATCCATATTGTGAGCAGTTCACGCTAGTAAGGTAGCAATAACGAAGCGGTAACGTTAGCAATGGTGAATCTGTGAATAGGTCAAGATGAAATTTGAGCCCAGCTCACTTGCTTTAAATCAATTAAAACGTAGAAAAATGAATGTTTTTGATTGATTGTTTGCGCAAACAGCGAAATCTTCATACCTTTGCATCGTCAAAAGGTTAATAGATTGTTTAGGTTAGTAGTAATAG
The DNA here is from genome assembly GCF_021531355.1 of Leyella stercorea. GTDB lineage: Bacteria > Bacteroidota > Bacteroidia > Bacteroidales > Bacteroidaceae > Prevotella. The sequence continues at coordinate 2,614 of NZ_JADYTS010000004.1, forward strand.
ATTTAGGTTTTTAGTTATTAGGTTTAAGGTAAATTGAACGATTGTTTAACAGGTAACTATGAGGGCTCGTGAGAATCTTCATTAATTACGAAAATTTTTTTAGTTAAACATAATGCTGCGGCACAACTCGTTGAGAGCTGTGCCGCAGTAGTTTTATATATCTGGCAATAAGTTGTATTATAGCTTCTTTAGGCTATGCTTGAACGTTGATGTTTGATTTTTTATCGTGTCTTTAATCCGACAGCTATCAGAAAACCATTTGACTTTTGTTGATTGTCGGTATTTTTGTTGTAACTTTGTTATTGGTATTAAACAATACATTAAGTTATGACAAAGAAGGAACTATATACGCGTGTACTCTCTTATTTTCGCGAACTTCATCCCGAGGTGACCACCGAGCTTGAGTTTGGTTCGGTGTTTCAGTTGCTTGTGGCTGTGGTGCTCAGTGCACAGTGTACTGACAAGCGTGTCAATCAGGTTACGCCCGAATTGTTTGCGCATTATCCTGATGCACAGGCTATGGCTGAGGCTGATGAGTCTGAAATTTATGAATATGTAAAGAGCGTGAGTTATCCCAATGCCAAGGCGCGCCACCTTGTTGAACTTGCGCGTATGCTTGTCAGCGAATATGGAGGTGAGGTGCCAAATGACTTTGATGCGTTGTTGCGCCTGCCGGGGGTGGGACGCAAGACTGCCAATGTGATGCAGGCTGTAGCTTTCGGTCAGTCGGCAATGCCTGTGGATACGCATGTGTATAGGGTAAGTCATCGTTTGGGACTGGTGCCGAGTACTGCCGATACTCCGCTGAAGGTAGAGAAGATGCTGGTAAAGCATATTCCTGCCAAAGACCTGGCACGTGCTCATCATTGGCTGTTGCTGCACGGACGCTATGTTTGCACATCGCGCAAGCCACATTGCGACAAATGTGAACTGAGCGACATCTGCCCTAAAAAGATAGAGAACTCGAAACTGCAATAATCCTAATACACTACCTAACCTATGAACACCCAGATGTATCCGTTTCTACGCATTGCCATAGTGCTGGTTGCCGGCATTATGACAGGAGATGTGCTGTATGGGCACGTGTCGGTAAGACTGGTGCTTTGGATACTTGTGGCATTGGTGTGCGCCACTGTTGTGGTGTATAAGAAGGCGGATGGTAAGAAGTTGACCACATTGCTGCTGATGCTTGACGTTTTTGTGCTGGGTATATGGAATGTAGGTAGGGTGGAGCAGCGGTTGGATGTGCCTATCAATAGGAGTGCGGAGATGTATGACGCTGTTGTTGCGGAACGGCCCGTTGTTGGGCAGCGTACTATAAGGTGTGTGCTGGCTGTGGCTGAAGGGCGACTTGCCGGACAACGTATAATTGCTTTCTTTCAAAAGGATAGTGCCATTGGCGATGTGCAGCGGCTGGCTGTGGGCGATGGTGTGCGGGTTGTGTCGCGGCTGAAGCCCATAACCAATAGTCGGCGACTGCAGAACGGTCATTTCGACTATGTGCGTTATCAGCATATACATGGTGTTGTAGCGCGTACATATATTAATAAAGACAGTTGGAAGAGAAGCAGAGTGAGTATGCGCAGGCTTGGCGTAATGCAGCGCGTGCTTATAGGGATGCGTTCGGCTCGTGACAGGTTGCTGTCGCATAATGAAAAGCATAATATGTCGGAATCGGCTTATGCTGTAGTTGCGGCAATGACAATGGGCGATCGCAGTGGGCTGACGCGAGAGTTGCGCCAATCGTATGCTGCTTCGGGCGCATCGCATGTGCTTGCCCTTTCTGGTTTACATCTTGGTGTGATATACGGTTTGCTCTCGCTGATATTTGTTCATCGGCGCATGCGTGTGTTGGGACAGGTGCTTGCCATGGTAGCAATTTGGGCTTACGCTGCTCTTGTCGGTATGCCGCCGAGTGTGTTACGTTCGGCAACAATGCTCACCATTTTTGCATTCGTTGTTTTGACGGGTCGCCGACAGGTGTCGCTCAATACACTTGCCTTTGCTGCTGTGGTGCAGTTGGTGGTCAGTCCGTTGAGTCTTTGGGATGTCGGATTCCAGATGTCGTTTCTTGCTGTGCTTGGCATCGTGATGCTCAATATGCGATTGGGCAATTTGGCAACTCCCGTATGGCTCAGTCGCTGGCGCGTGATAGGGTGGGTGTGGTCGCTTGTAAAGGTATCGTTGGCGGCACAGATAGCCGTAGCTCCGTTGTCGATGTACTACTTCGGTACATTTCCGTGTTATTTTCTGCTGACCAATCTTGTTGCTATACCGTTGGCAACGATTATTGTATATACCTCAATAGTGATGTATGCTTTAGGTTTTTGTGCGTGGATGCAAGGTGTGGTGGCAACATTTGTGGGATGGATGGCAACGCTGATGAACACGTCGCTTGGATTTATAGCCTCCCTGCCAGGCGCCTGTATGTATGGCATACATATAAACGCGAGGCAGGTGTGGCTGATGTATGCGCTACTGCTGGTAGCGTATTTAATGTCGTATTATATTGAACGCAGGAACATAACAACTGAGTCGCGGTCGGCTTTGGACAAGTTGTAGAACTTCAATGCAGCGTTGTAGGCATGCGAGTTCTTTGAGTAAGCGTGCCACATGATGGCTTCTATCTCGTTGCGAGCACGACAGTCGTGCAGACGTTCTGTACCCGAACCGTTGACACCGGCAAGTCCGCGACCCCACAATGGTGTAGTGCGGCACCATGAACCATGAATGTCGTTGATCATGTAGAGTTTGTGCTGCATCATGTCCGAGTAAGGATAGATAGTCTGGTTGGCGTAGCGTGGCAACTTCTTGTCGGCAATCATATTTGGAGTCCAGTAGTTGTCGGAGCCTGTCTTCCATGACGGGCGGTGGCAGCTGGCGCAACCAATCTCGTTAAACACCTTCTTGCCCTGCTGAACGCGAGCGTCGTTGAGGTTGCGTGCACGTGGAATGGCCAAGCCACGATGCCATACCATAAAGTCGTAGAACTTGTCAGCCGACATCTCCGGCTTAAAGTTGTGCCACTCGTTGTCAAACTGGTTAGTACTCGGCTTAAGTAGATTCTCAACCTTTGTAGCTATCTCATCGTCGCTGCTTGCCCAGAACGGCGACGTCGGGTCTTTCTTTATCTTCTCTATCACCTCCTTGTCGGCAGCCATTGCTGCTGCCCAAGCATTAGTAGTGTAAAGCTTTGGGCGGTCGGGGCGTGTCACGTTTGTAATGTTCCAGATGGCATTGGCTCCAGGTCCGTCCTGAAGTGTGGCACGTGTCAAGGCATATGTGAAACGCTTAACCATCTTCTTGCCTTCCTCGCCATTGGCATACTTACCTGCATCTATTGTTGCTGTATACCATGCGCCGGCGGCAAAGTCGTTGGCATTGGCATCCCAGAAGTTGGGGTTTACATATTCGCTTACATCTGATACTTTAGCAATGTTCTTGTAGTAGTTGGCTGTTGATGCATATTGTGCCTTGAGGTCGTCCTCGGTAATGGCATCGATCAGACCTGTTCCCATTATGCCGATTGTCGACTCCACACGCACAGCCACAGCCTTGTTGCCTGTGTCATAAGGATTAGGACTTGTGCGGAAGGCTGAGCGAGGTATTGTAATCTCAGGATAGATGAGCGAATACTTCTCACCATCGGGGAACTGCATAGGCAATCCGCTCTCCATTGCTGTCACCTCATGCCATTGCATATTTATCTGACTCTCATCTATTGGCGCCTTAAATGGTTCTGTAGCTTGTGTCTGTGGCATACCAGTCACTTCAGCCACAAAACCACCATCGTTGCTGTTGGCTCCGTCTGTAGGATGATATACGGCGAGCAGATAGCCGTTGCCGTTGCCATACTGTGTGGTGTAAGAGTCCATACGTCTGCCATGTCCGTAGTTAGGATGGCAGTCGAGACATGAACGGCGTACTGAAGCAGGACCAAGACCACCAAAGCCTGACGCTGCTGATGTAAACTGACGCTCGAAGAACTTCTCGCCAGCGTTGAAGTTGTCAATCAGTCCCTGCTGCTCTACGGCAGGAGTCTCGTCTTCATAACAACCAGAAGTTACATTGTCGGTTGTGCCAAGCTCACCGCCAGGATACCATTCCTCCTTAGAGAAGTTGCCTACTGCCTGACCTACATACTTAGCGTCAGACTCAATTGGGTCTTCGCCATTTCCGCCAGGTGTAGGATCATCGTCAGAACATGATACCATTGAAAGCGACAAGCACATAGCCAGCGATCCGAAGAGGTAAATTTTCTTATTCATAATGTATTTAGATAATTTTGTTGTTCAAACGTAATAGGTGGGTATGACATTACCTGCCATACCCACGCAAGTATTTAATACTGATGTGTGTTAGATAGCGTCCTGCAAGTTAATCCATGAACCGGCTTTGTTAATCTCCTCGTCGAGAGCAGATACTGCATCAATGCAATCCTTAACGCGCTGTGCACCCGGCTCCTCAACAAACGATTTGCCGCTGTTCTTGGCTGTTTCAAGAGCCTGGATGGCAGCATTGAGGGCATTGACAAGGTTGTTATAGCCTGAGTAGTTCATCTTCTTCAGAAGGCTCAACATAGAATTCTCTACAGGTGTTGTGGCTTTGATGTCGCGTGTGCCATAGAGAGAGTTCTTGATTGAATAGATGTTGTCCTGATAGTCGATGAACGAACGGTGGCTGTAGGGTGACTCGATATAGTCGATAGACTCCTTCTCGCCATCCTCTGTTGTGCCACCTTGACCGGTAGCAACACGATAAGCCTGACCCAACTTCTGGTCGGCTACCTCAGCACAGATGTTTGAGCAACCGCCTACGAAAATCTGATTCATAGTACCCTGCCATGAGGTATAGCCTGTTGTTGACGACGGAGAAAGCAAGTTTTGGCCAAAGCACATTGTACCATTTGAAGCAAGACCATTGTAGCGGAGTGTGCTGAACACGTAGCTACCCTCGCCGCTGAGGATTGCCTTTGTCTCGTTGCTTGCTGCGCTACCCATCCATGTGAACTCAAGAAGAGCTGTGATGTTGCGAACGTCGCCGGCAACAGCCTGAAGGAAGGCAAGCTCGTCTATACCCCTTACTGATGTCACGCCCTCGTCGGTATCATTAGCCTTGAGAGCCTCAACAGTACGATGTGCACCATTGCGGAAGAGCACGAACTCCATACCATGGAAACCAAGTACCGACTGGAACTCTGTGTTGTGCTCAGAAACAAACTTGGCAGGGTTCTCGCTCTTGAAACCTGCGATAAGGGTCTCGTTCTTGAGTGCTTTCTCAAGTTCGTCACGGTCGAGTGGCCATGAGTCGATATGTGGGTCAAGCTGGTTGTCTGTTGCCGAACCGAAGAGGAATGCCTCGCTGCGCTCCCACTCCTGACGTGTGTTCTTGAATGCCTCACATGCTGCATTAATTTCGTCCTGTGTCATGGTGCCTGCCTCAGCCGACTTGTAGAGGGTCTGTGCTGCACTATAGAGTGTGCGTGCGTTAGAGGCAAGAGCCTGGTATGTAGGATAAACAACTGCCTGCACGTAGTTCTTTGCCACCTTCTGCATCTCCTTGTCTGAGCTGCTTACTGATGTTGTAGCCTGACCAACCTCAGGAAGGTTGAACTCCTCGTCGCCACCATTGTCGCTGCTACAAGCTGTAAATCCAATTGTCATGGCTCCAAGCAGGAACGCCATCACGAAATTCTGAATCTTTTTCATCTTTTTTACTATTAAATTATTTGATTGGTTTATTTGTTTTCGTCCGTAATAGAAGATTTTTTGCGGATGTGTGTCAATTGATGCGGGCCCTCGTTTCATACGGTGCGAGCCTTCGTATCGTTTGGCGCGAGCCCTCGTATCAATTGTCATGTGTCGCCCAGAGGACTTGTCTGTTATAGAAATTGTCCTTGATAAGCCACGCCGATGTTAATAGCAGGCTCGTCGTTGTATTGCGATTTGAACTTGCGGTAGCTGTATTCAGCCTTTACGCAGACCTGCGGCAGGGGGTAATAGTTGAGGCCACCGGCGAAAATCTTCTTGCTTGTATATTCTTTCGAACTGCCAATGCATGAGTTGTAATACTCAAAATGACCGAACACATAAAGCTTCTGTCTGTCGGCGCGCAACTTTGCAATCTGCGAGAAGATGTCGTAGCCAACCTCAATGCTTGTGGCTATTGCATGTGAACCGAACACCTGGTTGCTTTCGTACGGCTTTACATACTGTGTGCCAGGTTTGCGTATTGCGCTGATGGTTTTAGCATCACTCACATATCCATAGTCGGCATTGCCACGTGCCACCCAATTGTGGGCATTGTAGGTGAAGTCGAATGCTCCAAGATAGATGTTGCCTTTGATGTTCTTGTTTTTGCCGGTCTCCATATCGTGAGGAACGGCGTTGTGCATAGACTGTCCGTAGTAGCCGCTAATGCCAAGTCGTAAGCCTGGTATGGTATAGTTGTCGATACGTGCCGAGAAGCCGTACTTGTTGGCTGTTTCAAATTCAAACGGCTTTGTTGTGCCCGGCTTTATCCACTGGTCGCGTGAGAACTGCCATGCATCCAGACCTGCAACCATCTGTGCTTCGTAACGGAAATCGCCTATATGACCCCACAACGACACACCGGTCTGATGCCATGTACATGGTAGGATGGTGTTCTCGCCCTCAGGACGGTAGACTGTGAAGAAGTTGAGTGGCTCGTGATAAGCGTTGGTAAGGCCGAACGGCACTACGATATGGCCGGCACGAACGTTGAGGAAACGTCCGAATGATTTCTGAATCCAGAACTGCTCAAGTTCTACTTCGCCACCGCGTTCCTGTTCCTGCTCAAACTCAATAGCCTCTTCTGCTTCGTATTCTATTGCCGAACCGGTACCGCCATGCTCGAATTCAATCTCAGTTCCGAGTGTCCAACCCTTGCCGAAGTTGTAACCGAGATATATAACGGCATGAGGTATATCGAAACGTCCGTGGCTTGGATCGTTCTTGCGACTGCTTGCCGAACTGTAGCGGTTGCCTGAGTCGCTATAGAAATTACGGCTGAATGCAGCTTCACCATAACCGCCGACGCTGAGGCGATTGCCCTTGGCATGCTGCATAACACTGTCGGCTGCTACTGTCTGTGCCTGAATGGCAAGCGGAGAACACATTGCTGCAGCGCAAGCCATAGTAACGATAGTCGTCTTCATAATTCTCTTGTTTTTTAATGATTTTTTGCGAATGCAAAGGTATTATGAATAAAAAAGGTGAGCAATACCTAAATTTTGGTAAATAAAAAATTCAAAATACCTACATATAGTGATTGTCTGTTTCGTCGTTTTTTTGTTATTTTGCACCTGTTATATAATATATAATGTATAGCATGGCTGTTTTACAATAATCGTACAGCCATAATTTTTAGGTAAAAAAGATACACAGGTAATAATCAGACAAACATGAAGCAACAGAAAATGTATGAGCCCGAGGACAAGATGATTTCTCTTATCAGGGACAACTACAACCTTCTGCAGAGCCTTGGCAGCTTCGGCATCAGCCTCGGTTTTGGCGATAAGACAGTAAGTCAGGTGTGCGAGGAACAGCATGTAGACACATATACATTCCTTGCGGTGGTGAACTTTACAATTAATGGTTACCGCGATTTTGATGATGCATCGCGATTGTCGATGCCAACTCTGTTGCAGTATCTTAAGGCGAGCCATGCCTATTATATTGACTTCCAGTTGCCGTTCATACGCAAGGAACTTGCAGAAGCGCTTGATGAGAATGACAATCTGGCACGTCTCATAATGAAACTGTATGACGAATATGCGCGTTCCATAACCACACACATGCGCCATGAGGAGCGAGTGGTCTATCCTTATGTTGAGGCTCTGCTTGAAGGCAAGCCGGTTGGCGACTTCGAGATTGACATGTATTCGAAGCATCATAGTCAGGAGGGCAACAAACTGCGTGAGTTGAAGAGCATCATCATCAAATATCTGCCCAGCGACGGATTGCACAACAACCAGCTTTCGGCCACATTATATGATATATATAATAATGAGGAATGGCTTGCGTTGCATGCCCAGGTAGAGGAACAGATATTCATTCCTGCTGTGCGACGTCTTGAGCATAAGTCGAAACAGAGTGATGTGACGGCTAAAATTTCAGATATGATCAGTCGAAACCAAGAAGGCTCGGAGGCTCTTGGCGAACGCGAGAAGGACGTAATCGTTGCCCTTGTGCAGGGAATGACCAACAAGGAAATAGCCGACCATCTGTGCATATCGGTGAATACGGTCATAACACATCGGCGTAACATTGCACGTAAGTTGCAGATACACAGCCCGGCAGGGCTGACCATTTATGCAATAGTTAATAACTTGGTAGATATCTCGTCGGTGAAGTTGTAAAATTGTGGGAAAATTAACAAGATTTAAGGCGGAAAATTTTTCCGCTTTTTTTATTGTTTGTGTATATAGGTATCGTTTTTTTGTAGTATCTTTGCAGTCGTTTCCAAGACATCAAACGAATAACTTTTGCATTTCAAAACTGAAGAAAGTTTTCTAAAACGGATAACTTTTAGCTTTCGAAAATCTCAAAAGTTTTCCAAAATGGTAAACATTTGCAATCACTGTGACTTGAAAAATTTGACTTTAAAAAACTAAATATAACAATGAAGGATTTTATAATAACCAAGCGCGACGGATCGCAAGACCGTTTCTCTTTAGACAAGATAATGAACGCTATAATCAAGGCGTTTCAGTCGGTGGATGAGCCAGTTGATTTGAGTGCTATCTCAAAGATACTCAGTCACTTAACTATAAGTGAGGGTATCACTGTAGAGGATATTCAGAATCAGGTGGAAGAGGCTCTTATGCGCGAGAATTATTATAAAGTCGCCAAGTCGTTTATGCTCTATCGTCAGCGTCACAATGAAGACCGCGAGACTCTCGAAAAGTTGAAATTCTTGACAGATTATTGCAAAGCTTCGAATGCCGCTACTGGTTCAAAGTTTGACGCAAATGCAAACGTTGAGCATAAAAACATTGCCACTCTTATCGGCGAATTGCCTAAGTCGGGCTTCATTCGTCTGAATCGTCGCATGCTTATCGACCGCATCAAACTGATGTACGGAAAAGACCTCGCCAATGAGTATATCGACAAGCTCACACATCACTTTATTTATAAGAACGACGAGACATCGCTGGCCAACTATTGTGCTTCAATTACGATGTATCCATGGCTTGTAAATGGTACGGGTCCTATCGGTGGCAACTCTACAGCGCCGACAAACATCAAGTCGTTCTGTGGCGGATTCGTCAATATGGTGTTCATGGTATCGAGCATGCTGAGTGGTGCTTGCGCTACACCTGAGTTCCTTATGTACTTCAACTACTTCATAGGTAAGGAGTATGGTCTTGACTACTGGAAGGAGCCGGACCGTGTTGTTGACCTCTCACTCAAGCAGCGTACTGTCGACAAGGTGATAACCGACTGCTTCGAGCAGATTGTTTACTCAATCAATCAGCCTACTGGTGCACGCAATTATCAAGCTGTGTTCTGGAATGTGGCTTATTATGACAAACCATACTTTGAAAGTCTCTTTGGCGAATTTGTATTCCCAGACGGCTCAAGACCTGATTGGGCAGGACTTTCATGGTTGCAGAAGCGCTTCATGAAGTGGTTTAACAAGGAGCGTACCAAGGCTGTGCTCACATTCCCGGTTGAGACAATGGCGTTGCTTACCAAGGATGGCGATGTGATTGATAAGGAGTGGGGCGACTTTACAGCCGAGATGTACTCTGAGGGACACTCGTTCTTCACATATATGAGTGACAATGCTGACTCGCTGAGCTCATGCTGCCGCTTGCGCAACGAGATTCAGGACAACGGCTTCAGCTACACACTCGGTGCCGGTGGCGTGTCTACTGGTTCGAAGAGCGTGCTCACCATCAACCTCAACCGTTGCATACAGTATGCTGTAAAGAACGGTCTTGACTATGCCGAATACCTTTCGGAGGTTATCGATCTCTGCCATAAGGTGCAGCTGGCATACAACGAGAACCTCAAGGATTTGCAGAAGCAGGGTATGTTGCCGCTGTTTGATGCCGGCTACATCAATATGAGCCGTCAGTATCTCACAATCGGTGTGAACGGACTTGTTGAAGCCGCAGAGTTCATGGGACTTAAGATCAACGACAATCCCGACTATCTGCACTTTGTACAGAAGGTGTTGGGACTCGTAGAGAAGTACAATAAGCAGTATCGTTCGAAGGAGGTTATGTTCAACTGCGAGATGATTCCAGCCGAGAATGTGGGCGTTAAGCATGCCAAGTGGGACCGTGAGGACGGCTATTTCGTACCGCGCGACTGCTACAACAGCTACTTCTATGTAGTAGAGGACGACTCGCTCAACATCGTTGACAAGTTCAAGTTGCACGGAGCTCCATACATCGAGCACCTCACAGGTGGTTCGGCTCTGCATATGAACCTTGAGGAGCATCTCTCGCAGCCGCAGTATCGTCAGCTGCTGCGTATCGCTGCCAAGGAAGGATGCAACTACTTTACATTCAACATTCCTAACACTATCTGCAACGATTGCGGACATATTGACAAGCGATATCTCAAGGAGTGCCCCGTTTGCCACAGCAAGAACATCGACTACATGACACGTATCATCGGCTATCTGAAGCGTGTGAGCAACTTCTCACAGGCTCGCCAGGAAGAGGCAAAGCGTCGCTATTATGCCGAGGTGGACAAGGAGTTGAGTGAGGCTTAAATTTTGAAGTAAATAAAAAAACATCCCTTTAAAAAATATATAGACAATGCTGAATTATCTGAATACTGGAATTGTTTTCCAGGAGATACCCGATGAGGTGACGTTATCAATCAACATCACCGGGTGTCCGTGCCGCTGTCCCGGGTGTCACAGTCAATATCTGTGGGAGAATATCGGTCAACCGCTTACGCCGATGGTTCTCGACCAGTTTATGAAGCAGTATGGTGGCGAGATAACTTGCGTCTGCTTCATGGGCGGCGATGCCGACCCTAAATATGTAAGCCAGCTTGCTCAGTATCTGCATCGTGAGCATGATAATCTGAAGGTGGCGTGGTATAGCGGCCGACAGCAGTTTCCGAAGAGCATACGCAAGCGCGACTTCGACTACATCAAGCTCGGTCCGTACATCGAGCATCTTGGCTGTCTGAAGGAACGTACCACCAATCAGCGTCTATACAAGCGTGCTGTGGGCGATGATTTCACTGATATTACATCACGTTTTTGGAAGAAATAATGACAAACGAAATCTGTAAAAAGCCAAGTATAGCAATCGTCGACCCCAACACACTCGCTGTGTTGGGGTTGACTCATTTATTGCAGTCGGTAATGCCTGTGATTGAAATCGACGCGTACGCATCGTTTGCCGAACTTGAGGCAAACCATCCCGAACGCTATTTTCATTACTTTGCCGATATGCGCATAGTGCTTGCCCATATGGCTTTCTTTCAGACGATGCGCCATAAGACTATCGTTCTTGCAAGCTCTGCTGTCGACGATGCGTCGGCTCTCGGTTCGTTCCATACAATCTGTACCAATCAGCCCGAGAAGCAATTGCTTCGCTCCATCCTGATGCTCGAACAGCATGCTCATGCCAATGGACGTAATCTGCCGCCAGTGGCACATGTTCATAATGAGAACACTACGTTGTTGTCGTCGCGCGAGATAGAGGTGATGTCGCTTGTGGTGAAGGGGTATATAAACAAAGAAATCGCCGACCTACTCAATTTGAGTCTGCCGACGATTGTGTCGCATCGTAAGAACCTTATGTCGAAGCTTGGCCTTCGCAGTGTTTCTGCTCTTACGATTTATGCCGTTATGCACGGATATGTTGATGTGAATGACATCAAAACGCTTTCTCTATAATAGTGCGCACTCCCTTGATTTTGGCGCCTTTTGATATCTTTACTATGCGGTCGGCCGTCTTGCGTTCTACGGCCACATAGGCATAGCGCTCGTAAACGTCGATGCGTCCTATATCACTGCCTTCCACTCCGCATGTCTTGCACAGATAGCCAAGGATATCGCCCTTCGATATCTTGTCTTTCTTTCCTTTGCCTATATATATAGTAGCCATGCGCGGCAACGGCACGCGTTTCTTGCTGTTGTCGTCGAGCTTGTATTCCTCGGTCTTCTCTTTTACGTATTCGGGCAGATGCTCCTCAGGACCGATTAGCATGAATGCACGTCCGGTGGCGTCCCAGCGTCCGGTACGTCCTACACGGTGGATGTATTCGTCTTCGCCCACGGGCAGGTTGTAATGGACAACGTTTGCTATGTCCGGAATGTCGAGTCCGCGTGCTGCGAGGTCGGTGCCGACGAGAATGTTGGCTGAGCCGTTGGCAAAGCGGTATATGGCTTCTTCACGTTCGCGTTGCTCCTTGCCTCCATGGAAGTCGCTGACAACGTATCCATCGTTGCGCAGGAACTGGCTTACGCGTTCCACTCCGTCACGATAGTTCATGAATACGATAGTCTGCTGATTGCCGAAGCTGCGCAGCAATGTATCGAGAGTGCCGAGCTTGTCGCGTTCAGGACATTGCACGGTGTACAGACCTATGCGGTCGGGTGTCTGCTCTTCGTCGGTGAGGTGGTTGATGTTGATGGTGCGCTGCATGCGAACGAACGAAGGCATCTCATCGGAGTCGGTAGCTGAGAGCAGTATTCGGCGCTCAATGTTGGGCAGGCTTTCCAGAGCTTTCTGCATTTCGGCACGGAATCCCATGCGCAGACACTTGTCAAACTCGTCGAGTACGAGCCAGCGCACGCTGTCGGCATTGATGTTGAGCTTGTCGATATGGTCGTTGAGTCGACCCGGAGTGGCGAACACTATCTGTGGCTTGGTGCGCATTATCAGTCGATGCTCGTCCATTGTGGCACGACCGCCGTACAGGCAAGCCGAGCGCAGACCGCTGCCCATGCTCTGGAAAACCTCGTGCGACTGCAGAGCCAACTCTCTGCCCGGCACAATCACTACCGCCTGCACCTCGTCGCTGCTTGCATTGAGGCGCGAAGCGATGGGCAACAGATAGGCAAGAGTCTTGCCGCTGCCGGTAGGTGCCAGCACCACAACGTCTTTGTCGGAGTGTAGAATGGCGTCGGATGTTTCTTCCTGCATCGCATTAAGGCTGTCGATGCGTAGCTTTTGAAGTATGTTTTCTATGTTCATTGTCTTGTTTTAAGTTGTTATTGAATGTTAGTATGCCACCGCTGAAGGGTGGATTTACAGCACCGGTGCCAACAGGTGGGCAAACCATCCTACGAATTTCTGCCACGGTGTGCGGAACTTCTTCCACTTGTTTGGAGTGAGCAGGAAGCTCTTCGTCTTGTCGCGGTCGAACATCTTGGACAGTTGTGCGGTGGTGCAGCGGTCGATAATAACGGCATTCTCTTCGTAGTCGAAGCGCAGGCTGCGTGAGTTGAGGTTGGCGCTGCCCACGGTGCAGAAGCGTCCGTCCACCATGATAATCTTTGTGTGATGAAAGCCAGGTTCGTATATGTATACGTTTACGCCATGTTTCATCAGCTTGTGAACGTTGTAGAACACGCAGTCGGGCGTGAGCGGGATGTCGCTGTGTGCCGAAACCATCACTTCTACCTTCACGCCTCGCTTTACAGCCTGTCGAAGGGCCTTCTTCAGCTTGTGGTTGAGGGTGAGATATGGGTTGACAAGCTTTATGCTGTCCTGGGCATCGTTGATGGCATTGGTGTAGAACGTTCGTATAATCTTGTTCGACGTACGCGGTTCACGATTGATAATGCCAACGGTCTTATGACCAGCTGTGCAGCAAGTGTCGGGCTTAAGGCCTTTGAAGTAATCCCCGCCATGTGTGCCACGGAAATATTTTGCGCCATGTATGTTCTGTTTGGCAGTTTTGTTCCAGATTCTGAGGAATATGGCTTGCAGTGTGTTGACTTCGTCGCCATCAATGCGGCAGTGCATATCGCGCCATTCGCCCACCTGCTTAGTGCCGTTGATGTAGTAGTCGGCCACATTCATTCCGCCCGTATAGGCTATCTGTCCGTCGATGACCACAATCTTGCGGTGGTCGCGGTGTAACACGTGGTTGACCCACGGGAAGCGTACTGGGTCGAATTCGAATATCTCGATACCGCGCGAGCGTATGCTCTTGAGGTGACGTTTGAGCAGCGGTTGGTTGTTGGAGTCGTTGCCGAATCCGTCGAACAGTGCGCGCACTTCAACTCCTTCCTTTGCCTTCTCGGCGAGGATGTCGAACAGGAGCGATGCTATTGAGTCGTTGCGAAAGTTGAAGTATTCCAGATGGACGCTGCTACGCGCCTGACGTATGGCCTGAAACATATCGTCAAATTTCTCCTGGCCGCTCATCAGTAGTGTGACGCTGTTGTTGTGTGAGAACTTCACGCCCTCTTCTTCCAACTGGTTTACTATGAGCGAATCGCTTGTCTGGGCCGACACCTCAGCAATTATGCACAGGCAAGCGATAAAAGCAATTATAATTGATTTAACTCTCATTACTTATATATAATATTTTTACAAAGGTACTATAATTTTTTTGTACCTATGTGTTGGTAGTCCATAAAACATATAATATTGGAGATTTGAAACACTTTTTTACAGCTTGTCTGTGATTTATAATAAACAAAAACGTCCTACCCGGATTCGGGCAGGACGTTTGGTTCTCTCTCAAATAATTTGAATCTTTTATGCTGAATATTATTCGGCTGATACGAATTCATCGAGGAATCGTGTGTCGTTCTCCGAGAACATACGGAGGTCGGCAACGCGATACTTCAAGTTGGTGATGCGCTCGATGCCAAGACCGAATGCATAGCCGGTGTAAACCTTGCTGTCGATGCCGCAAGCCTCAAGTACGTTGGGGTCTACCATACCGCAACCGAGGATTTCAACCCATCCTGTGTGCTTGCAGAATCCGCAACCCTTGCCGCCACAGATGTGGCATGATATGTCCATTTCGGCACTTGGCTCGGTGAAGGGGAAGTAGCTGGGGCGCAGACGAATCTTGGTGTCCGGACCGAAAAGCTCGCGGGCGAAGGTGAGGAGCACCTGTTTGAGGTCGGTGAACGAAACGTTCTTGTCGACATACAGACCCTCCAACTGGTGGAAGAAGCAGTGAGCGCGTGCCGAGATTGCCTCGTTGCGATATACACGACCCGGGCAGATAACGCGGATAGGTGGCTGCTGATGCTCCATGATGCGGCTCTGGTCGTTGGAAGTGTGCGAGCGCAGAAGGATGTTCTTTGTTACGTCGTTGGGGCTCTGCTCGATGAAGAATGTATCCTGCATATCGCGAGCGGGATGGTCGGCAGCGAAGTTGAGCTTGGTGAACACGTGCAAGTCATCGTCAATCTCAGGTCCTTCGGCCAGTGTGAAGCCCATGCGCTGGAATATGTCGATAATCTGGTTCTTTACGATGTTGAGCGGGTGGCGTGTACCGAGCTGTATGGGGTAAGCCGAACGGGTAAGGTCGAAGTCGTCGGCCGACTCTTCTGCCACTTCGTTCTGCTCTTTCAGCTCGTTGATTTTTTGCATTGCGAGCTGCTTGAGCTCGTTGATTTTCATTCCGACAGCCTTTTTCTGGTCGGCAGCTACGTTGCGGAAGTTAGCCATGAGGGCTGTAATCTCGCCTTTTTTGCTTAGATATTTCAGTCTGAGCTGTTCAATCTCCTCGGCATTGTTAGCCTGAAGATTGCCCACTTCCTTAAGAAGTTGGTCTATCTTTTCTAAAATCATATATTTGTATTTTGTATTTTGCTTTGAAATTCAGTGCAAAGGTAATATTTTTTGACATAATAAAGAACTATATCGAAATAAAGTTGTACTTTTGCCGAAAATTTGAGGGATATAATTAAGTCCACAATGTAGTATGAAAAAAGGTGTTTTGATTATTGTGTGTGCCATTGGGGCATGCATGATTTGTTTTTCTTCGGCAGGTTGTTCAGACAAAAAGCCTGCGGTAGTGGCTGATTCGGACAGTGTTCAGACGGACAGTCTTGAAGCGATAACCGACACTCTGGATCAGATTATAGCCGAGGCTCCAATGCCCAAGGCAGCCGACGAGCTGTTCGACGACTTCTTCTTCAACTTTGCGGCCAATCGTAAGTTGCAGATGAAGCGTATAGTGTTCCCGTTGCCTGTTGTCAATGGTTCTGACACCACATTTGTGCCAAAGAAGCGTTGGAAGATGGAGCATTTCTTTATGCATCAGGATTTTTATACGCTTATTTTTGATAATCTGCGTCAGATGAATGTAGTTAAGGACACTACCATTGGCCATGTAGTTGTAGAGCGCATCAATCTGCCGCGCCGTCATGTGCGTCAGTATGTGTTTGATCGAATGAGCGGCCAATGGATGATGACAACAGTAGTCAACACAACTATGCACAATAATCAGAATGCATCGTTCCTGTCGTTCTATCATAAGTTTGTCAACGACACGACATTCCAGGTGGCAAGTATAAACGACCCGCTTGAGTTCACAGGTCCTAATCCCGACGACGACTTCGGAAGCATGGAAGGTATTCTGGCGCCCGAGCAGTGGTTGTCGTTTGCTCCTGAACTACCTAATTCCACAATATATAACATTCTGTACGGTCAGAAATATTCTGAAAGCAACCAGAAGATATTTGTCATTCGCGGCATAGCCAACGGTCTGGAAACAGAACTGACATTCCGCCGCAAAGGTGGACATTGGAAACTAATGAAACTAATAATGTAATGAAGGATATACTTGATTGCAGCCTTTTGGCGCACAACACGTTTGGCATTGATGCTCGATGCCGTCGCTTTCTTGAGTTTGAAACCGTTGACGAGGCTCGTCAGGTGGCTGGTATACTCGCCCAATCGGATATGCCGTTTATTATCGTGGGCGAGGGTAGTAATCTGCTTCTCACTCGCGACTATGAAGGCATTGTGGTTCATTCGGCTATATGCGACAAGGCTATGGTTATGGCTGACGCTTGCGCTGAATCGGCAGACGACGTGTTTGTAAGCTATGGTTCGGGCGTGACGTGGGATGATGTTGTGGCTGAGAGTGTGTCAAACGGATGGCATGGAGCCGAGAATCTGTCGCTCATTCCGGGCGAGGTGGGAGCCAGTGCCGTTCAGAACATAGGTGCTTATGGAGCCGAGGCCAAGGATTTGATATTCGATGTGGAGGCAGTGGAGATAGCTACAGGCAATGTGGTGCGTATGTTCAATGCCGACTGTCAGTATGCTTATCGTCAGAGCCGCTTCAAGCACGAGTGGAAGAATAAGTATCTCATTACGCATGTTACATATCGCTTCTCACGCACATTTACTCCCGATCTTGACTATGGCAACATTCGCCATTCGCTTGAAGCCAAGGGCATAGTAACGCCTACAGCCGAAGAGTTGCGCCATACCATCATTGAGATACGCCAGGCCAAACTGCCCGACCCGAAGGTGATGGGCAATGCCGGCAGTTTCTTTATGAACCCCGTTGTTGGCCGTGACGTATACGAGCGTCTTGCCGCACAATACGAGGGAATGCCGCATTATGTAGTTGACAACGAGCATATCAAGATACCAGCAGGATGGATGATAGAACAGTGCGGATGGAAGGGCCGCTCGCTCGGTAGGGCAGGTGTGCACGACCGTCAGGCTCTTGTACTGGTGAATCGTGGTGGGGCTACAGGCAGCGAAGTGGTGACGCTTTACGAGCAGATAATAAAGGACGTGAAGGCAAAGTTCGGTATTGAAATACACCCTGAAGTGAACGTCATATAAAGGAATGGTGAAAAGGGAAAAGTGAAAAATCAATGTGCCTGCATGCGCTGTGCTTTTCCCTTTTTCCCTTTGTGTTGCAATAGGATTTCTAATTCTTCATTCTTTAGTTATTTTCATGGATACTTCCCTTTCTTCCCTTCATTCTTCACTCTTTACTCTTCACTCTTCACTCAAGGTCACTCTCTTGGGTACGGGTACTTCGGGTGGTGTTCCGTCGCTGGGCTGTCAGTGTGACGTATGTCGCAGCAGCGACCCTCGCGACCGTCGTCTGCGTTGCGTGGCCCTTGTTGAATCGGCTACCACACGTGTGCTCGTTGATTGCGGTCCCGACATACGCCAGCAGCTAATGCCGTTGCCATTCAAGCCGTTCGACGCAATCCTGCTGACCCATATCCATTATGATCATGTTGGTGGCATCGACGATTTGCGCCCGTTCTCGGTTTTCGGTCCAATCCGACTGTATGGAGACCAAAAGACATGTCAGCATGTGCGCAACATCATGCCTTATTGCTTCGGCGAACATCTTTATCCTGGTGTGCCAAAGCTCGAACTGCACGAGATAGCGCCTCATGAGCCGCTGCATGTGGGCGACCTGACCATTGTGCCTATACAGGTGATGCACGGCAAGATGCCCATACTCGGTTTTCGTATAGGCTCGTTTGCATATATCACCGACATGAAGACCATTGCCGATACCGAATTGCCGTATCTCGAAGGAGTGGAAACTCTTGTTGTCAACGCTCTGCGATTTGAAAAAGACCACCACTCACACCAGTTGGTTGACGATGCCGTACGGTTTGCACATCGCATCGGTGCTAAGCAAACATACATTACACATGTGTGCCATCATATCGGACTCTATACCGATGCTCAGAAGCGTATGCCTGAAGGGGTGACACTGGCTTACGACGGAGAAGTGATAACAGTGGATGCAGAATAACGAGAGCACCTTTAGGCAAAAGGACACTTTTAACAATCTTTATGTGCCATTCGGAACGTATATTATAATATATTTTGTAATTTCGCAGCTAAATGGCATGGAACACCATTTAAAATGGTGGCAAAATATGGTGCTGTAATATAGAACATTAAAAACAAAATTCTAATAACTACATTGGTATGAAGAAATCATTGGTTTTGTGCGTAGGTATCTGCGTGGCATTGTCTTTCACAAGTTGCAAGTCGAATGAGAGTGCCTATAAGAAAATGTACGATAAGGCTCAGGCCAAGCATGAGCAGCCTGCAGCTCCGGTTCAGGAGCAGGCTCCGGTAGTAGCTCCTCTCGTTGAGAAACCTGCTACTCAGACTACAGTTCTTGACAACTCAGACAATGTGTCTGTACGTTCAGAGGACTTCACTCTTATTAGCGGTTCGGGTTTGAGCAATTTCAGTGTGGTTGTAGGTTCGTTCTCAGTTAAGGCTAACGCTGAGGGACTTCAGAGCCAGCTCAAGAATGCAGGCAAGAACGCCCAGATTGTGTACAACGCAGAGCGCGGACTCTATCGTGTTGTTGCTGCAACATTCGCTACAAAGACTGAAGCTGCAAGCTCACGCGACCAGCTCATCGGTCAGTATCCTGGCGCTTGGTTGCTATATAAGAAATAAAAAAAGTGTCTCGAATACTTTCCATTGACTACGGCAAGAAGCGTACAGGCTTGGCCGTTACCGACCCGTTGCAGATAGTGCCGGGTGGATTGGCCACAGTGGCAACGTCCGACCTTATGAAATATCTTAAGGACTATGTGTCGCGTGAGCCGGTAGAGCGTATTGTCATAGGCGAACCACGCCAACTTAATGGCGAGCCAAGCGAGAACTTGGCGCGTGTCAAGCAGTTTGTGGCGCAGTGGCGCAAGCAGATGCCCAATATTCCCATCGAGTTTTTCGATGAGCGTTTCACATCTGTGCTTGCCCATAAAGCCATAATCGATAGCGGCATAGGCCGAAAGGCACGCCAGAACAAGGCGTTGGTAGACGAGATAAGTGCGACGATAATTCTGCAGGACTATCTGCGGTCGAAAGGATTATAAATCCTTACAATAAAAGCATAAAAAAGGAGGCTATGACTTTTCGCCATGGTCTCCTTTTTTGTGCTTTAATTTTTCAATGGTATCAATTTTTTTATAATTATGTCACCTAATCTAAAATATTTCTTAAATAAATTTTTCGGTTAGTTTATAATTAGTACTTTTGCATTATGATACTACCAATATACACTTACGGTCAGCCTGTGCTTCGCAAGGAGGCTCAGGACATTACCCCCGAATATCCCGAGCTTTCAGCTCTCGTGGACAATATGTTTGAAACACTCACAGCCAGCGACGGCATCGGTTTGGCAGCTCCGCAGATAGGTCTCGACATTCGTCTTGTCGTCATCGACCTTGATGTTCTGAGCGATGACATGCCAGAGTATAAGGACTTCCGCCATGTCTATATCAATCCATACATCCTCGAATACGACGAGGATTCGAAGAAGGAGACAATGGAGGAGGGTTGCCTCTCTTTGCCCGGAATTCACGAGAGTGTGACACGTCCTACACGTATACATGTGAAATATCAGGACGAGAACTTTGTAGAGCACGACGAGTGGGTGGAAGGTTATCTTGCCCGCGTAATGCAGCATGAGTTTGATCATCTTGGCGGCAAGATGTTCATCGACCGCATCTCGCCCATGCGCCGACAGATGGTGCGAGGCAAGTTGAAGAATCTGCTGCTCGGACGCTTCCGCTGTGCTTACCGCACCAAGGCCCCTAAGAAATAAAAAGGCCCCAACGATACATATGGGGCATACCAACAATAATCGTATGACCATTTCACAAATAATGAAATATCTGTTGCATCAATGCAATGTCCGCTCCATAACGCCATACCCTTGGCGCTATGGAGTGATGCTTGTTGCAATAATGGTGTTAGTGCTCACGCCCCAGCGCACCTCAGCCCAATATAATACCGACCGCCTTATGGTGTCGGGACGCAGTGCGCTGTACTATGAAGACTACGTGCTGTCGATACAGTATTTCAATCAGGTGCTCACGGCAAAGCCATATCTCTACGAGCCTTGGTTTTTTCGAGGCCTTGCCAAGTTCTATCTCGACGATTTCGGAGGTGCCGAGTCGGACGTGACGCACGCCATCGGACTCAACCCTTATATATATAATATGTATGAGCTGCGCGGACTATGTCGCATTCGACAGAAGCACTATGCGCAGGCCATAACCGACTACGATGCAGCCATACGCCTCAATCCGCAGAACCAAAGCGCATGGTACAACCGTGCACTATGCCGTGTGGAAGACAAGGACTACAGTCGTGCCCAGCTCGACCTCGACACCGTCATCGTGAAGTGGAAGAAGTTTGCACCAGCCTATTCGCTCAAGGCGCAGGTGTATCTAGCGCAAAAGGATACTACCAAAGCCGACCACTGGCTCGACCGCAGTCTGGAAGTTGACCCCTACGATGCTGACGCATGGAACACACGTGCCATGATATCGCTGTCGAGAAGCAAGTGGCGTGATGCCGATACGTATCTGAGCAAGTCGATACATCTGAAGCCTAAGAATGCAGGCAACTACGTCAATCGAGCCTTGGCACGTTACAACGTTAACAATCTGCGTGGTGCTATGGCCGACTATGATACGGCGCTCGATCTCGACCCTGACAATTTCCTTGCTCATTATAATCGTGGACTGCTGCGTATGCAGCTGGGCGACGACAACCGAGCCATCACCGACTTCGACTACGTGATACGTATGGAGCCCGACAACGTTCTGGCTATATACAACCGTGCCATACTGCTCGACAAGACGGGCAATCTGCGTGCTGCCATTCGCGACTATACACGCATGATCGACGAATATCCCAACTTCTGGACGGGTCTGTCGGCACGCGCCAACTGCTATCGCCGCCTCGGCATGACAGCTAAGGCAGAGATGGACGAGTTCCGTATCATGAAGGCGCAGATGGACAAGCGTCTTGGCATTCAGCCACGATGGAGCAACAGCAAGCGTAAGCAGATGCGCCGACGCAGCGAAATCGACCCCAACAAGTACAACCAGATTGTCGTTGCCGACGAGAACAACGCCGAGCATGAATACAAGAGCGAGTATCGCGGACGTGTGCAGAACCGTGCAACGGGTCTCGACGCCCAGCCGATGTATCATCTGTCGTTTGCTCCGATGGCCAACGATGTGCACACATATCATGCCTTCGCGCAAAAGGTGGAATCCTTCAACAGTGCTCATCCGCAGCCACGTCTATATGTAGTGTGTGGTACGGTGCCGATGGACGAAGTGGCTTCACGACGCATGCTGCAACGTGTCGATTCGCTCACAACTGTTGTTGGCACAACGAAAGGTCAGCAGAAGCTTGCCGCTGCACTTGTGCAGAGAGCTGTGGCAGAGACGGTAGTACAGAACTACGAGGGTGCCATCTCCGACCTTGAGGCCAGTCTGGATCTTGACTCTACATCTGTCGTTGCGCTTTGGCAGCGAGCCTATTGCCAGACAATGATGAACGAGTTTGACACGCAGTCACGTAATGCTAAGGCCGACGCTACATCAGCATCGCTGAAGTCTGCACGTATAATGTCAGATCTTGGTTTGGCAATACAGGCCGACAAGGACAATCAGTATCTGTACTACAACCGTGGTTGTGTATATATGGCCGAACGCGACTATACGCATGCCATCGACGATTTCACACGAGCCATAAACATCGACCACAGTCTGGCTGAGGCCTACTACAATCGTGGATTGGCACGTGTCCAGAACGGACTGAAGAGCGAGGGAATTGCCGACCTTAGCAAGGCTGGCGAACTCGGACTATACAAAGCATACAGCGTAATCAAAAAAATATCTAAATCAATCTAAATGAGAACAAAAATCCTTATGATGGTGCTGATGATAATCGGTACCGCAATTTATGCTAATGCCGACACGTACAATCCACGCAAACGAGAGTTTCGCGGAGCTTGGATTCAGTGTGTAAATGGTCAGTTCATCGGTATGTCGACGCAGAAGATGCAGCAGACGCTCAGCTATCAGCTCGACGAGTTGCAGAAGGATGGTGTCAATGCCATTTTCTTCCAAGTGCGCGCCGAGTGCGACGCGCTGTACAAGAGCGACATCGAACCGTGGAGCCGATTCCTCACCGGCAAGCAGGGACAGGCCCCTTCGCCTATGTGGGACCCCCTGCAGTGGATGATTGACGAGTGTCATCGCCGTGGTATGGAACTGCACGCATGGATCAATCCCTATCGTGCCAAGACCAAGACGACAAGAGCATTGCACCTTAGCCATAGATTGATGAAGTTCCCGAGCAGCGTGTTTGCCTACGAAGGACAGTTCATTCTCAATCCCGGACAGCCGCGCAACCGCGAGTATATCATTAGCGTTGTCAATGACATCGTGACCCGATATGACATCGACGGCATCCATATGGACGACTATTTCTATCCGTATCCGGTGGCAGGAAAAGAGATACCTGACGACCGCGACTTCAAGCAGTACAACAATGGCATTACCGACCGTGCCGAATGGCGTCGCGACAATGTGAATATGTTTGTCAAGGAGTGTAGCGAGAGCATACACAAAATCAAGCCTTGGGTAAAGTTCGGCATATCACCGTTTGGCATCTACCGCAACAAGCGTGCTGGTGTTGAGGTAGGTAGTAATACCAATGGTACGCAGAACTACGACGACCTTTATGCCGACATACTGCTGTGGGTCAACAACGGATGGGTTGACTATACCGTGCCACAGCTCTACTGGGAAATAGGTCACAAGGCAGCCGACTATCAGACACTCATCGGTTGGTGGAACCGCTACGCATCTAAGCGTCCGTTGTTCATTGGCGAGGATGTGGAGCGTACTGTAAAGGCTGCTGATTTGAACAATCCTAACATCAATCAGATGCCTGCCAAGTTTGCACTGCATCAGCAGCAGCAGAATGTTCAGGGCACAGTATTGTGGTATGCCAAGGCAGCTGTTGACAATATAGGCAACTATGGCACAATGCTGCGCACCAACTATTGGCGCTATCCGGCCTTGCAGCCGCGTATGCCGTTCATCGACTCTAAGGCTCCTAAGAAGCCAAAGAAGCTTGCTGTTATATGGACAGCCGACGGTCCGGTATTGTTCTGGACCAATCCTAAGGCAAAGAAGTGGGGCGATGAGGTTAAGAAATCTGTAGTCTATCGTTTTAAGAAGGGCGAAAAGATAAATCTTGAAGACCCGTCGAAGATCGTAGGCATCACACCCGAAACGATGCTCCGTCTGCCATACGAAGGCGGCAAGCAGAAGTATACTTACATCGTTACGTCGCTCGACCGTTTAAGCAACGAAAGTAAGGGTGCGAAAAAGAAAATCAGCCTTTAACAATTAAGAGAAGAATTTTTATAGCATAGCATAGCGCTATGAAAAGTGCAAAAGTATTTTATTATGTTGCTTTTGCCCTTTTCATAGCGCTTTTTTTGTATGTAATTAAAGTAAGTTCGCTATCTTTTTTGTTTTTTCTTAAGTCTATTACTAATGTAAAACTGCAAACAAAGGTTAAATACAGGCTTAATATTGTTAGTTTTACAGTACTATGTATTGCATAGTACTTAGATTATGCATACATTTGCAATCGGAAACATATACTAACGCATTTAAAACCGAAAGCAATGAATATAGACAACGCTAAATCACAGATGCGTAAGGGAATGCTTGAGTATTGCATAATGCTATTGCTGCGCCATCGTGCAGCCTATGCCAGCGATATCATAGCCAACCTGAAGGAGGCGGAGCTGATAGTGGTGGAGGGAACGCTCTATCCGCTTCTGACACGTCTTAAGAAGGACGGCTTGCTTGGCTATGAGTGGCAGGAGTCAACTCAAGGTCCTCCGCGCAAATACTATTCCCTTACACCCGAAGGTGAGGCTACGCTTAGCGAACTCGACAAGGCGTGGCTGGAAATAGCCCACACCGTAAACGTATTAAAGAACATAAAACCGAATGAATAACCCTGAAATCTGAATGAAATTATGAAGAAGAACATCAACATAAACCTCTTCGGTACGCTCTATGCCATCGACGAGGACGCTTGCACACTTCTTGAGAACTATCTCGACAACATGCGCAGCTATTTTGCCAAGCGCGATGGAGGCGACGAGATATTCGACGACATTGAGCATCGTGTGGCAGAACATCTGTGGAGCTTGAAGGAGAATGGCATGACTGCCATCGACATCGACACCGTGAAGCAGATTATCAGCAGCATAGGCAATCCCGACGAAATGGAGAGTGAGGTGGAAGAAGTTGCTGATTCTAAGATAGAAGAAACTTCTGACGCAGAAGCTGATAGCGAGGACAAGGAGCAAAGCGAAGGAGAAGACCAAGGCGAAGGAGAATGCAAAGACAACGGCCAAAGCGAAGGCAAAGCTCAAAGCGAAAGCAATTCCAATGCTTCCAACGATACCTACACCAATGCCAAGGCAGAAGCCATTGGCGGAAAATGGACTGACCGTGTTCTGCATCACGTGAGCACCCATCGTTTCTATCGTGACGGTAAGGACAAGATAGGTGGAGGAGTTATCTCCGGATTGTGTCATTATTGTGGTGGTGGCGACATCGTTGTATGGCGAGTAGGCATAGTACTCTTTCTTATGGCGGCATTTGCCCTCAATCAGACATTGCCCTATTGTTTCATCAGTCCTTTGTTAGTTTTTCTTTTCTTTGTGCCAATAATCATCTATATAGTGCTGTGGCTTGTGGCTCCCGTGGCACGAACAACCGAGGAGCGACTAAGCATGACGGGCAAGGAGGTTACTCCCGAGTCGATAAGCAAGGCTATTATTGCTGAGGCAGAGGAGCAGGTGAAGCCAACCATAAAACGTGGCAAGGGTGGCGGCATATTGTCTGGAATATCAGAGATTGTGAAGTTTAGCATAAAGGCAGTTGCTCTTATTAGCTTCTCTGTGTTGATAGCCTTTGCCTTGGCTTATTTCATCTTCTCGATAGCCTATGTCGTGATAGGTGAGCCCTTCATACGACTCTTCACCAACGACAACATTACCCTGAGCGTTATGGCCTCTATACCTTACATGAAGTTCTATATAGTAGTGTCGGCGTTGTGTTGTTTCATAGCAGCTTTGTTTCCGTTGCTCCTTATCGTACGTTCCTTTAAGTCGGAACCCAAGCCAACGCGGACAGGCATTATAGCTATGCTTTCGGGCATTTGGGTTGTGGCTGTGACGTTAGGCTTCATTATGTTTGTGATGATAGGCATACAGATGCAAAAAAAAAGTAGAGAATACAATAGGTTAGAAAACACGCACAATGGCATCTATATGAACCGCAACAACTGGGAATTGACTTCGCAGAATGGCTGGGACATAGAAGTAGCCAAGAACTTTGGTGAGACCATTTATGGTTGGTCGGATGCTGACCCTTTGTGTATGGATATGAATCCTATTCGCATCAGGGCAGACAAGAGCAACCTGCCTATAGAGTTTGCCATGAGCCGCAAGGAGGCAAAGGAAGAGGGTGACTATATGCTTGAGTGTCTTTCGAGCTGTTCGGTTGTTGATGCCACGCTGAGCGTGTGGAGCGAGGGCAAGTGTCTCTCGGTATTGCGTCTCGACGGTTATGGCTCTGCCTCTAATATTCCACTCAAAGGATTGTTGTGGGAGGAAAGCCGCAAGATACCATTATTATGCCAGCAAAACGACAGTACCACATGGGTTGACGATGTTGTACGCAATGACGCATGGCGTTATCTCTCAACCGCTCCATTCCGTCATAAAGGTGGAATACTGGAGTATCGTCTGCGCATAGGTCAGCACGATGTCAAGGACATTGTGACCAATGGAGGATATGTGAAGATGGTGCATGAGGGCTTAAGAAAACAATAGAAACATCATCTAATCTTTCTTCCGTATGAAGACAAAGCGTATTTTACCGTTATTGCTTCTCCTCCTCTTCAATGTGATAGGGGGAGCGGCACAAAACACCAAAACCGACAAGCCCAAGCGTACTGTAATGTTGTTGCAGTATGTCAAGGACTCGTTCACGGGTGTTGAGCTTAAGGCTCACGTCACATTGATGCGCCAGGACAGTACGGTGGTCGACACAATCACCTGCAAAGGATGGCAACGCGACTATAGAGCGCGCTTCGAGGTTGAGGCTAAGCCTGCAAAATATATTGTCAAGGCAGAGTGTGAGGGTTATGCCACCAACTGTCAAGACTACGAGGTTAAGCGCATAGCACGCAACCGCGGCTTCAGAATGCCCGACCTAAACCTGAAGAAACTCGCCCAGAGCGATATACATAAAGAGGTGGACTTGGATGGAGTGGTAGTGACTGGCACCAAGGTGAAGTTCACCTATCGTGGCGACACACTCGTGTATAATGCCAGCGCATTCAATGTGCCCGACGGTTCTATGCTCGACGCCCTCGTACGGCAGTTGCCTGGAGCCGAGATTAAGAGCAATGGCGACATCTATGTTAACGGCAAGAAGATAGACTACCTCACGCTCAACGGCAAGGACTTCTTCAAGGGCAACAACAAGATAATGCTCGACAATCTGCCTCACTATACGGTGCAGAACCTTAAGGTATACAACAAGTCGACAGAGAAAAGCCGACTTGTAGGCAAGGAAGTGGAGAAGAAAGACTACGTTATGGACGTGGAGCTGAAGCGTGAGTACAACCGTGGATACATATCGAATGCCGAAGTGGCAGGAGGCACACGCCAACGCTACATGGCGCGTCTCTTCGGACTTTACTACGACGACCACACCCGTTTCTCCGTCTTTGGCAATGTAAACAACGTCAATGAGAATCGCAGTCCAGGAAGAGAAGGCGACTGGAGTCCGTCGAACAGTCCGCAAGGTCAGACCGTCACCAAGCAGGTGGGCACGAGTCTTAGCACACAGAACAAGGCAGGCAGCTTGCGCGAGCAATTCGATGCCATAGCTTCATGGAACGATGTTACAGACATCACACGCTCTTCAAGTGAACAGTTTGCCTCGGCAGGCAACATCTTCAACCGTTCCAGCTCAACCTCCGTGCAGAAGGAGTTTCGCCTGAATGCCAACAACAAGATAACTTACACCGATGAGAGTACGTTTTATCTACAGTCGTCAACATCGTTCAACTATGGCGACGGTACCAACAACTCCTCTTCAGAGCGTGCCATATTCGATTCGGAAGGCAATATGGCTGCGGATTCTCCCACCAACCGCTCGCAGACAATAAGTCTCACAAAGTTCCGCACAACATCAGTCAACGAGAGCTTTATGTTTGGATTTAATTTGCCCTGGGGCGACAGGCTCGGCTTCAATCTGAACGGCAGCTACACATCCAACAAGCCTCAGGACCGTTTCAGCCTTTCTAACAACGAGTATCTGCGCGAGAACAAGAACGATCTGCGTCGTGTCTATGCCGACAGCCACAACAAATCCTACAACTATGGTGCATCAGCCAATTACTCCGTTGAGCTGAACAATTGGACGGTAAGTTTGAGCCAGAAATATAACCAGAACATGATTTCTACCAACCTGCTCAACTATCGTCTTGAGCGTCTTGGCGGCTTATACAACCGTTTCGACCAGCAGCAGCTCGACCGCTTGCCATCAACTCGCGACTCCCTGCTCCTTGCTCTCGACATGCAGAATAGCAAGACATACCGCTTGCTGACACGTCAGTATAAAGGTGAGCCTACTCTGCTGTACAACCATAGCAACACTTACTTCTCGTTGAGTCTGCCCTACCGTCTTGTGCGCGAGCGCATCAACTACAGCTGTGCCTCGGTCGACACAACGGCTGTTCGCCGCAAGTGGCTTGTGGAGCCTTCGCTGTTTTTCAACAAATGGAACGATAAGCTTGAATTAAATGCCAGCTATAGCCTTAACTGTAGCCAACCCAGCATGGAGTCGCTTATGCCTATCGATAACGACATCAATCCGCTTGCACGCCGCGTCAACAACCCTAATCTGAAGACATCCGTCACGCATAACATCAATAGTTATGTTAACTTCATCTTCAAGAACAAGAGCATTCTGTCAATTGCGCTCAACGGCTCGGTATATACCGACATGATAGGCACGCGCACCACCTATAATACGCAAACAGGTGCTTACGCCTATATGAGCGACAACGTGCATTCGGGCAACTGGACCCTCAATCCCTATGTTGTCTATTCTGGCAAACTCGACAAGAAGGGACTGTTCGCTATAGAGACACGTCTCTCGCTCGACTACACCAAGAGTACCGACTTCGACATAGCCTACGATGTCGACATCAACAAAGCAGCCTCCGTATTAAGCCGTGTCTACACTTCAACACTTCGCGACTATCTGAAGCTGTCGTTCCAAAAGGGCGACTTGAGCCTGGCTCTCGTTGCCGATGCACAATGGCGCAACTCTACAAGCAACCGCGACAACTTCCAGACGCTTAACGCCTACGACTACAACTACGGCATGACGCTTTCCTATAAGTTGCCGCTCGGCATACAGCTTGCCACCGACCTCAAGCAATACTCTCGCCGCGGCTATGGCGATAAGTCGATGAACACCGACGATCTCGTATGGAACGCTTCGCTCACACGCTCCTTCTGCAAGGGCCGTCTCACCCTTACAGCCGAAGGCTTCGACATCCTCCACCAATTGTCCAACACCACATATACGGTGAATGCACAGGGACGCACAGAAGTATGGCGTAACACTATACCTAATTATGTGATGATGCACGTGGCGTATAAACTGACGAAAACCCCTAAGAAGAAATAGCCATAAAAAATGCGGCACAACTCTTAATGAGCTGTGCCGCAGTAAACAATATCTACTTTCTATAAAAAATCATTCCTCGTCTTCTCCTTCCAGTTCTGAACGAAATTCAAAAATGAGTTCTGAGGCAGAAATATTGCATTCTTCGAACATTCCACGAAGTATGCTTATCTTGCTAGCTGTGCTATTATCAGTCCATGCATACATTCCTTGTGCAAGTTCGCGTTTCCAACCATCTTGTGTAGTTGAGAAACCGTATTTTTCGTTTGCACAAAGCCATTCTATGGTTGAACGTTTTTCTATCAGTATATGTCCGCATACTTGAATGAGCATTTCCTTCCATGTATTGACTGTATATCTAATTCCATGAAGTATATACGCCTGAAGCTTCTTGCCTGTGAATTCATAATCCTCATCGTCAAGTGATGCAGATTCCGCCTCACGGCTCAACGGTTCAAATGATGTTGTAGGCATAGGCCAAAGCCGCATAAACACATCCTGTAGCTCTTTCTGACGTGCTTTTAGTTCCGTTTCAGTCCATTGTTCGCACGATTTCACAGAGTTGTTCAACCGAAACGCACTGTCTTTGAAACCTTTCTCCATGTCTCTTTTCTCAATAAAGGTAAGATTGCTATATTGAGAATTATATCCAGTGAGGGTAAGGTTTGCCAGCGTATGCAGATATTGCTCATGAATTCTTTCCCAATCATCGCCCAACGCGGTTTTCCACTTGTCAGACAATGTTTGTGGCATGATATGCTCAATCGTGATATTCTTCTCGGTCAGTTCTTTCACCACATCATGACGTTCGTTATTGTCTTGGTTCTCCATGCGCTCAAGTATAAACATACGAGCATTGACAGGCATCTTATATACTTGGCGTGTCTTGAAATCGCCCTTCACCTCCTCGTCTGATGGAAACACCGAAGAACGCCCCTTCTTTAGCAGAACGTATTTCAGCACGTCAATATATGAAGGTGCAGTCTCGTCACTCGATCTGTTGACGTGATTCAACACATCTCTGTGAAGTGTGGCAAAAACCTTATTCAAAGCATTAGATGGAAGATTGCAAATGATTCTGCGAGCCCAGTAGGCTTCAATGACATCAAGAACTTGGTAGATTTCTGTTTCTGCCAATCCTACTTTAGTTGCATAGTCGAAGAATGCCATAAAGAAAGGATAAGCAATAGTAGAATCCAACGTCCGAAGCTGATTCAACTTTCTATTTAGCTTGGCTGTACCTACTTCAGCATTGTCTACTTGGCTGTAAATCTTGGCATAGTGATGCATATCTTCCAAGAGTGTAGCCCTATCAATGTTTGCAGTCTCTGCATACTCTTTGAATATGAAGTAGATTTTATCAATACGACCTATTTTACCTTGCTTCATGGTCAGGTAATCACGCACAAAAGATGATGGGTCGTATTTGGTAAATTCTTCTATTGGATTCCAGAATCGAGTATAAAGATTATCCTGCTCTGCAGGTGCGAGTGACATCAAGAGATAGTTGCGTATCTTGTCTGCTTCGCTTAGGTCAAGACCTGTAGAGTTCAGACTCTCGAATATCAACTGTGGGTCATCATCTTCGTCAAGACGAATGTTGATGACTTCGAGTTTCTTTATTGTCTCAAAGAGCTCGTCGAGGGTTAAACCAGCACGAATTATCTTGTCATAGAAGAAATCATAATTGCGAGTCACGTTCGACTCCTTGATATATTGTTCTTTTGGTTTATACAGTAACGCATCAAATGCCTGCATATCTTTCTTGATGGGCTTAAGTTTCACCTTACGCTCATCCTCCTGATATTCATCCACAAGATAGCGCTTGAAGATTTTCTCAACAAGTTTTGCATCAGTAGCCTCTATCTGTCCTGCCTTCTTTGCGTTGACCATAGCTATCAGCAGCAACGAAACGGTTGTGATTCGCTGCTGACCATCAATGATGAATCTGTCTTCTGTTCCCGACTGAATGCTTGATACGATACTGCCAAAGAAGTGACTCTTACGGTCACTGTTATGTAGCTTCATCAAATCTTGGAACAACTGCTCACAGTTTTCCTCCTTCCAGTCATAGTTGCGCTGATACAGAGGTATGATGAATCGCTTGTCCGATCCATCAAAGAATTTTATTAGGGGTTGTGCATCGCCTTTCATAAAAATCTAATTTAATCATTCGAACACTAACAGCATATCATGTTTTGCTAATATTGCTATTTTAAGTACTTATCCAATATTGCCTGCTTGTGTTCTTTACATTCTTCCATTTGAATCTTCAATTTTTCTATCTTATCTTCAATCTCAATGATTTTTGAAACAGTTGCTTTCTGAATATCAATTGACGGTACTCGAATAGATAGCGCTTTAATGCGCTCTGTTGAAGCACGGTTAGCACGTGAGAATCGTTCATGCTCACCAGCTTTTAGTAGAGGATAGACAAGATATTTAGATAGAACTATTGTTTCATCAAGCACTTTTATTACACCACAATGGTCTGTTGGGTGGAAAGGTCTGTTTGCTGACAAATAGTTTACCATCCAATCTCCATCTATTCCCCATAGGACAGAAGGTTTAGAGAAATCCGTCAGCAACGACGAGTCTGTCTTTCCAAACGGCTCGAATACATTAGCACTGAAAACCTCGAATTTACCATCCTTCTTTAACTCGCTTCTAAGGACACGACGACCTATTTGAAGATCGAATACCTGCTCATTGTCGAGACGAAGGTCGATAGTTGCTTTAGAATCTGCCTCAACGAGAATTTTTCTTAACTTTTCTTTCAACCTATTCATCTCATCAATACTATTCTGATATAGTTCTTCAACTTTAGAGCACTCTGAAACGATACTATTAATAACATTAACAGGTGCATCAGGTATTGGCAATTGCTGATAAAAGTATTCAGGAACTCTGCGATGTCCACTTGCTCCAGTCATATTTGACGCCGCAATTTTTCTGATTTCATTGCGATTAATCCATTCAAGCAGATATTTTGCTCTTATCTCATCCGTTGTTCTAAGAACATGAAATTCTGTACTTCCAAGCCCTAATCCATTTGTAAGTCCATGTGCCAATGCACACTTTCCATTCTCCATGCAAGGGGTGATTTTTGCAATTAGTACGTCGTTTTCCTTAAAGTTCGTGTATCCACCTGATAGTTCTCCTATAGTTTTGTCAACCATATTTTCAATACAACCTAATCCGAGTGAAGACATCTCTATAAAGGAAACAATTTTGTCATGAGGTAATTTCGAAAACTCCTCCCTAGACGGATTGATTTCTTTACAGAATTTCTTCAATGGAATGACTTCGTATTTACTCTCAACTGCAACCTTCAATGAAATACTTGTTTTTAATTCTTTATTAAAAGCTGTTCTTGAAAATTCTATCATATCTACCAACTTTGCAGTTGTTGCGAAATCTGCAATACTATCTGGTATTCCGTATTCTTCACCCAAGAAATTCTGTCTGATTAAATAATTGATCTTTTCAGGATCATCATAATCTCCAGGTTTGAAAAGACAGGTATTTATAGACTCAATTCCCGAGATTTGTTGCATAGTATCATCCTCTGCCTCATTTCCTTCATCATCTTCAGAGTCGGATGTGGTAGCTACATTTAAATACTTGATGCCTTCACTACCTTTACGATTCACCCATTCGTAACCCAAGAACTTTTTCATTTCTGTATTAGACGATGGAGACTTAACAATCAGAACAGGATTGTTTGTCTGTACAGCCAACATAAAGAAATACATCTTTTCTTGCTCTATAGCCTTTACAAATGCATAGAACGCCTTATCTGCCTCTTTTTTCTTATCCTCTGAAGATAAAGATCTAAAAGTGGCAGTTCTTGTTTTTGCTACATATTTTGTGCGAATGATTTTTGCTTCATCACACACGTCCTTCATTGCATTACGTGAAGTTCCGAAAAACGAATTATGGTAAGTCTGTATTACCTCTGAGTCAAGGAAAGATTCTGATATTGTACCCTTCAAGAACTCCTGATAATCCTCTAAAGAATAACCAAGATGTTCACAGTATTTCTCCATCAATTCTGTATCCTGATAAACCTCATCTCCGTTCTCACTCAGATTGAACCAGCACTCTACACGACTTGCGAAATGTTCTGCGTCAGGAGTATTTGTCTCCTTGCGACGAAGAAACATAACGACGGTGTTTGTACCTGTCTTGCCAAATGTTCCAGAACCCAACTCGACAAGAGATACAATATGGAAATTTTCAAGGATTATTTCGCGTGCTTTGGCATAAATACCGCCTTTGTTCAAGACAGATACAGGCAACACAATACCTGCAACACCTCCTGCTTTCATTAACTGGGCTGCACGTTCCATAAAGAATGTCTCAATCGCCTTGTTCTTGGCCAAATTGATATTGTTGTTGAAAAGTTTATATCTCTTTCTGTCTTTCTCGTTAAGCGTTTCGAGAAATCCAGATACTGAATATGGCGGATTGGCAATAAGTACACTATATTTGCCTTCTTCAACATTTTGATGTGTTTGTAATGCGTCAGAATAGACTATCTGAGTTTCATCGTGACCATACATAAACGCTGAAACCTTTGACACTTTCGACAGACGATATTCTTTTTCAATACCCGTTATACGCGAATAGTAGTCCTGTAATGGCAAATCAGGACGGTGTTTCTTCACAAATTCCTTGATACGGTCGGCATATTCTGTAAGGAAATGGCCCGCACCACATGCGTAATCTATGGCGTAGGGTACGTCTTGACTATCCTTTACTAACTGTTCCAATGGTAGAGATGTTACGATAAAACGCACAATAGGCATAGGAGTGAAGAATTGTCCTTCACTCTGCTTTACACCTTTTGTGAGAAACCCTTCAAACAAATCACCAAGGAATTGGTGTGTATCAGAATCTTTCAGACGAATATCTTGTAGCATAAGAATAACCTTTCTGAGAATGGCGGCATTCTGCTGGAAAAGTTTCCTGTTGTGAACGCTAATAAAGGAAAAATCGTTGTCAGAGAAGAACTTTAATGCACGAAAATAATCTTTGATTGTTTTACGTGTCGCATCTGGGTCATTCTTGAAACGACGGAAAGCTTTGTCTATCTCAGCATCTTCAATATAAGTAACCTCTTCTCCGAGGAACTTTTTCATACCATCACGATAAAGACGCTGAAGGCGATCCTGCAATTGAAAATCGTCATCGTATGCTGCACCTTTCCAATAGAAATGAAGATTGTCTGGATTATTTGTCTCGTCAACGACCTTGGCAAGGAACAGATTTACCAATTTATCAAAGGCGTTCTCATGTGCTCCAACATTATGCTGACGCAATATGTTGGAAAACTCGCTATACTTCTTTTTAATTGTATCGTTATTAACTTTCCTCAAATCAGCAATCGTATATTTATCTTTGCCAATATGGTAAGGTTGCACAGCATCCTCAAATAATCCAATACGAGCATAGTCGCACTGGTAAGTCTCATGCCATACGCGATATAACTGCTTGTTGTTTGAAGCCTTCTCGTACGAAAGGGCTTCTTCATCGTTCTCAAGCATTTTCTTGTTGTCCTGAACATTCAGTAAGTAATAATCAGGCTCAACCTTGTCATCAACAAGATCAGATGTATAGAGGCAAAGGAATTTTGTGGATTTTTCTTGCTGGAAGTAACTGAATAACTGAGCACCATCTTCAAGAGTATCATTCCATGCTCCTTGGAATTCATCTGCTTTTTTGCACTCAATAATAAGCAGAGAGTCTTTATCTTCGTCAGTACCAATAACTTTGCCTTCGCCGTATGTTCGCACCCAAATATCGGCATAGCCGCTTTTGCTACTATGTCCTAATTTCCATCGTGGCTCAAGTTCTATGTGTTCTGCACGATATCCTTTAGTTAATAAGCGATCTACACACTCTAGAACAACGAAATTCTCTGGTTCTGCGAAGTTGCTCGTTGTTTCTCGCCCTACGGTAATATTTGCCTCATTATAAAATATGTGTTCGTGAGCAACATCTATCTTCAATGTCACACCAACTTCATATTGTTTTGTATATATATTCTCTTCTTGTGAAAAGCCAAGAAGAGTGAGCAGTTTTTTTATGTCAGATTTTTGAATCATATTGTAAGATTTCTCAAAGTTTTAAAATAAAGAATGACGGTAAGAATGTTGAGTGTTTGTCTCAGCTTTCATGTGGCATCAATAAATATTATTGATACTTCTTCCAATTCTTTGCCTTCTCCGTTAATCGGTACATCTGTTTTGGATGATTAGGCTGTTCTGGATATTTCCGTTCAATACTGCCATCTGCCAGTGCAGGAGCGATATAACTATCATGCATTGTTTTGCGTCTGACTATTGAACATAGCTTCATCATCTCAGCAACATCAACGTAATCATCGTTCATTACTGCCACTAACTTTTCTACTTGGGCGGTACTTGGGCAGTACTTGGGCGGTACTTGGGCGGTACTTAGGCGGTCAAACTCCTTTTCTGTTGTCCACTCCGCCATCAATGTTGCTTTCAAAATGAATGCATCAATGTGGAATGATGGAATGGCGCATCCTTTTGTTTCCAGTTCATTGCAGATACGGTCAATACCCTCACCAAACTCCTTGACATACTTGTATGCCTTGAGGTATTGGGCTATCTTGGGATTTCGAGAGAAATGAGTGTGGCGAATGTTGTCTGGGCGCACCAATCCTGGTAAATCTCCTGGAGACTCGAAGACAACACGGTCGTCGAACATCTTTATCTGAATCTCGGTTCCCTTGATGTTATATGCTCTGTGACAGCAACTATTGACCACCATCTCTTGTATAGCATATTTTGAGTAGTTGCGACGGGTAACAAAACGCCCGTCTTCTCCAAGGAAAGAGTGCTCACGAACCTGTGTTTCCAGATACTCTATCGTACGGCGTACCTGCTGAAGGATGGTTCCCCCGAATGTCACGTCCTTGACAACATTCATCTCTGTACCAACCTTTTCCTCTGTACCCTCATAGCGGATGAAGCGAGTGCGGGCACGTGGGAAGAAACGCTGAGGATTCTTTCCGAAAAGAAGAATGCAAGCTGTACTAACCTTCTGCTGACCATCTTTTTCAGTAACAAAGTCGTTGTTCTCTCTAAGATACTCCATGCCAGACTTTCCATAGCCAATGACATTCGTATAGTCACTCACAAGATTCATGTCAACATCATCGATTGTGGCACCATAAACATCTTTGTCTTCGTAGTAGCGTTCGCCCTTGTCGTAGAGAAGTTGCATACGCTCGTCAAAGTTAAGTTTCTTGCTTTTGTCACCTACACGCATGAAACATTCATCAGCCTGGTTGGTGTGAAGTTGAACGCTTGCAGGAATATGCATAAGCAAGATGCGGTTCTCTCGACCTTCATAATCGATACATGACAGATATTCGCATCTGACTCTTACAGACGGATTACAGAAGTCGAAAGGAACTCTAAGCAACTCATTCAGTCGCTCTTCGTTTCCATCAATTCCCTCTATTCTACGAGTTTTGTCAGAAACACCAATGGCAAGCACACCACCATCGGCATTAGCCATAGCCACAATGGGTACAGCTAACGCTTTCGGGTCAATCTGTATGCTCTTGCAATCGAATGTCTGACATTCTTTGTGAGCCTGTATTTCTTCTATTGTCATATTCTATAGATTATTCTTCTTACTGTTCTGCGCCGATTTTGCTCAACGCTTACCCTCCATAATGATACATTATTAATAATAGATAAATGCAAAAATACGAAAAGATATTGTAAAATGTGCAAGATTATCTCCAAAGAGTATACATTAATTTGTTTTTCCCACTTTTGGCAGTTATTGGGAAATTATAAATTTAGCCAACGACTAAAATATAAATAATATGACTGCTTGCAAAAAAATGTAGTAACTTTGCACTCACTTAATCTTTAATAAGGTGGAAGCACACAGCCACCAATAATTGTTTTTAGGATATTATCATACACACACACGCAAAATGAAAAAAGGACTTTTTGCCCTTGCCTTAGGTACATTCACATTGGGCATGACTGAATTTATTATTGAAGGTATTCTTACCGATGTTGCTCACGACATGAACGTCTCTATTCCACAAGTGGGACATCTCATTTCGATTTATGCTTTGGGCGTATGTGCAGGAGCCTTCTCGTTGATACTGATGCATAAGTATCGACCTAAGAATATATTAATGTTCCTCACCTCGCTTATCACCATTGGTGCAGTCATAGCATCTATAGCTCCAAGCTTCTGGCTGTTGCTCTGTGCCAGATTCATTCAAGGTCTGCCTCATGGAGCCTACTTCGGAACGGGTGCCATTGTTGCAGTCAAGATTGCCAAAGAGGGCAAGGGTACAAGTGCGGTTGCTATGATGTGTGCCGGTATGCCCTTTGCCAATTTGATGGGCGTGCCATTGGGAACATTCTTGAGTCATAACATTTCATGGCGAGTACCATTTATGATGTCTATAGTGTTGGGACTCACCACTCTCTATATGATATATCGTTGGGTGCCCAATGTGGCAGCCCTTGCCAACAATGGAATGAAAGCGCAGTTTCGTTTCTTGCGCAATCTTGCTCCATGGCTAATCATCTTTGCCACATTCTTGGGTAGTGCCGGCATGCTTTGTTGGTTTAGCTATATATCCCCATTGCTCCAGATGGAAGGAGGATTCAGTGCCTCAAGCATATCGCTTCTGATGATTCTTGCAGGATTGGGCATGGTGGTAGGCAATCTTAGTAGTGGTCCGTTGGCTGACAGATTCAAGCCAGGACGCATCACCAGTTGCTATCTTCTGACTTCAGCCATATCCCTGTTGCTCACCTTCTTCTTCTCCGCCACTCCATGGGCAGTAGCCTTATTGATGTTCTGCACCTGCATCTGTCTATTTGGTGTCGGTTCGCCTGAGCAATATCTTATAGTGAAACATTCCGAAGGAGGCGAGATGCTTGGTGGCTGCTGCATTCAGGCTGCATTCAATTCGGGCAATGCACTTGGTGCTTTGCTTGGTGGTATCCCCGTGTCTTTGAACTTAGGTTTCAACTATCCAGCCCTTATCGGCGTGCCATTGGTATTGGCAGGTGCCATCTGTCTGTGGATGTTCCACAAAAAGTACGAATAGAGACAAATATCGTACAAGCAGTAAAAAAGTGTTACAAAATAAAAATCGATTCTAGAGATTTCGGATGGCGTTTTTAGTGGTTTTGATGGTGCCATCTTCGTGTTTTTTTTCAATAAGGGCTTTGTTGCACTTCAAAAGGACTACTTTTGGAGTGCAACGAAGCCCTTATTGCATTGCAAAACGACTACAGTTGCAATGCAATAGTTGTCCTTTTGAAATCAAAAGGAGCATTTTTGTGGGGAGAGACATTGCACACTTGCACCGCTACATTACTTAACTGTCTGTATCTGAGTGATATATCGCTGCACGCTCAAAACTCGCGAATTTCGCATCAAAGATTTCTTTGTGCGTTCAGTTCGCAGTTTTGAGCGGTTAGAAATGCAAATATAGGAGCGAAGCGCTGCTCGCTCCGGTTGATAAGGTGAGGTGTTGAGGTGGTGTAGTTTGTTTGTATGCCCCCGTATGGACACTACTTTTTAACTAATAAGTTTGGCGGTTCCGATAATTCGGCGTATCTTTACAAAAAATAGGAGAATCGAGATATGACAGACATCAATAATAGGAAACTACCTGCTGGTATTCAGTCGTTTAAAACAATCAGAGAAGAAGACTATCTCTATGTTGACAAAAGCGACATTGTTTGGAAATTGGTGAACAACGGCAAAAAATACAGTTACTTGAGCCGTCCTCGCCGATTCGGCAAGTCGGTGCTTGTTGACACATTACAGACATATCTTGAAGGAAGAAAAGACTTGTTTGATGGGCTGAAAATCATGCAACTGGAAAAAGACTGGAAACAGTATCCTGTGATTCGTCTTGACATGAGCTGTGGTGGTGCTAATGCCGAGACTATACGCTCATATCTTGATATCCGATTTGGTGAATACGAAGAGTTGTACGGCATCACTCCAAAAACAACCGCTATGCTTGCCGACAGATTTGATGGTATCATCAAAACAGCATACAAGAAGACAGGATTGAAGGTTGCCATACTTGTTGACGAATACGATTCTCCATTACAACACTCATGGCACACCCCTGAACATGAAGCATGTACTGAAGTGTACCGCGAGGTGTTTGCTATACTAAAAGCCGATGATGAGTACGAAAAAATAGTCTTCATAACGGGTATCACCAAGTTTACACAAATATCACTATTCTCGGTTCTTAACAATCTCACAAATATAAGTTTCCTGCCTGAATATGCAGCAATATGCGGAATAACCGAACAAGAGATTGCCGAAAATTTCAAGCCAGAATTGGCGAGGATGGCAGAGGTGAACGGATGGACATTACAAGAAACTCATGACAAACTGAAAAATTATTACGATGGCTATCATTTCAGTCGTCGTAACATGATAGACATATACAATCCATTCAGCCTCATCAATGCTCTCGACACTCAGGAACTTGGCAATTTCTGGGCTGCCTCTGGAGCCACATCTATGATTGCAAAGTTTGTTGACAATATCGAACTACGCCTTAGCCTTTTTGAGAATTGTCCTATCATGCGTAACATATTAGAGTTGTCGGACGTTACTGGGGGCGGTGCCGAGTTGTTTCTTTATCAGTCGGGGTATCTTACGATAAAGAAAAGTGATGAGTTTGGCTACATATTAGGATTTCCCAATGAAGAAGTGAAGCAAGCGCTGTATGAAATGGTTCTGCCCGCTCTCACTATGCGGGCTGAAAGCGACATCCAAACATTGCAGTCATGCGTGTAAACAATTCAAGCTAACAGACTCAAATCGGTGTTTTTTATATAAAAAATATAGCCCACCGCTGAATCAGACGGTGGGCTATATTTTTTAATTTTTATCGTGCAGTTTCTTCGATGTCATTTTGTATACCAATGTACCGCCATTCATAATGGCAGCGTGGTCGATATAGTTCTTCGAGAGCTTCTTGCCGTTGAGCGTGATGTTTGCAACATATTTGTTTGTCTCAGAGAGTCCGTCGGCTATGACAGTGAAGGTCTTGCCGTTAAGCAAGTGAACGGTTATCTTCTTCATCTGCGGAGCGCCGAACACGTATTGACCGCTCACTGGGTTGACAGGATAGAATCCCATAGCCGAGAGCATGTACCATGCCGACATCTGACCGCAGTCGTCGTTGCCGCAAAGACCGTCTACTGTAGGACGATACTGAGTGTCGAATATCTCGCGTATCAACTCCTGAGTGCGTGAGGGTCGACCTGCCAAAGCATACAGGTAAGCCACATGGTGGCTCGGCTCGTTGCCGTGGGCATACTGGCCGATAAGACCCGTAACGTCCGACAGTTTGCTGTCAAGTTTCAGTGTGAAGAACTGGTCGAGCTTCTTGAGGAACGGTTTCGGTCCGCCAAACAGCTTGATGAGTCCCGGTATGTCGTGCTGCACCTGCCATGTATATTGCCATGCGTTGCCTTCGGTGTAATCGCCGCCAATGCTTTCGGCATGAGCGAGGTCGCTCGGGTTGAACGGTGTCTTCCATGTTCCGTCTGAAAGGCGCGGACGCATAAACTGTGTCGACTTGTCGAAGAGGTTCTTGTAGAACTGTGAACGGCGAGCAAAGTATTGCTCATCCTGCTTCTTGCCCATAAGGCGTGCCATGTCGTATGCGCAATAGTCGTCGTACATCGACTCCAATGACGATGATACCGACTCCGACTCGGTAAGGTCGGTGGGCAGATAGCCGTATTTCATATAGTTCTCCCAATTGCTCTTGAGCTTGTGCGAAACGGTCTGGGTCTTCTTGATGGCTTGGAAAGCACGCTCGGCATCAAATCCACGGAAGCCCTTATGGTAAGCTTCGGCAACAATAGACACTGCGTGGTTGCCAATCATGCAATAGTTCTCCTTGCCCCACAATCCCCAAATAGGAAGGAATCCCTGCACCTCAGCCTGCTCAACGAGCGAGTTGACCATACCGTCGACGCGGTCGGGCATCACTATTGTATAGAAAGGATGAGCAGCGCGATAGGTGTCCCAGCATGAGAAGGTGGAGTAGAACTTGCCACCCTCGGCCTTAACGATTTTGTCGTCGGCGTTGCGATACATGCCGTCGACATCGGCTATCTGGTTAGGCTGTATCAATGCGTGATAGAACGAAGTGTAGTAGTTCTGCTTCTGTTCCTCGGTACCGTCAATGTCAATGCGCTTCAAGTAGGCGTTCCAGTCGTCGTGGGCAGCAGTCTTTATGGCAGCAAAGTCCCAACCCGGCAATTCTGCCTGCAGATTCTTCTTGGCTCCGTCGATGCTTGTGGTAGACATGGCTATCTTCATGAGCAGCTGTTCGCCCTGGTCGATGCCGTCGAATGTAGCCACGATGCGTTCGCCCTTCTCCGTATCGGCAGCCTTGGCAAGTGTGATGTGGCTTGCAACGGGGCGGTTGAACTTGATTACGAAGAAGTAGTCTTGCTCTACCCATACGGTATTCTGCACATGTCCTACAAGAGTGTTGGCGTCTTCCCATTTGGTTTCGCACAGATTCACCTGCGAGTGATACTGCTTGTCGTTCCATGCCGGACCGTGTTGCAGGTCGATAAGCACAGATGTGGAGTCGGCTGAGTCGTAGGTGTAGCGATGAAAAGCAATATGCGGTGTGGCGGTAAGTTCAGCCTTCACCTTGGCATCAGAAAGATATACCGAGTAATAACCCGGTGTGGCAAACTCCTGTGTCTTCACATAATGCGAGCGGTACTGGTCCCACTGTCGTGTACGGCTGCCAGTAGACG
This sequence comes from Leyella stercorea, assembly GCF_021531355.1. Lineage (GTDB taxonomy): Bacteria > Bacteroidota > Bacteroidia > Bacteroidales > Bacteroidaceae > Prevotella. The sequence continues at coordinate 44,991 of NZ_JADYTS010000004.1, forward strand.
GCATAACGAGAATGTCGCCAAGATCCATACATCCGGTTCCGTTGAGATGGTCTTGTGTGAAACCCCATATCAGCGAGTCGCTGTATACATACTCGGCACAGTAGCGCCATCCCACACCGCCGGTTACGGGGCTGGTCTGTATCATTCCGAAAGGTCGGCATGCTCCGGGGAACGTGTGTCCGTTGTCGGCATTGCCCACGAATGGGTTGACATACTTGGTGTAGTCAGTCTGTTTGTCGGCAGCATGCATGCCGGTCGATAACAGGCACAATGCAGCAATAGGCAGACTGAATAATAACCCTTTTGTTTTGTTCATTGTTTATGATTTATTTAATATAGTTTTTATTTAGGTTGAATGTGATGATGCAAAGTTAGTGTTTTTTGCTGAAATGACATAAAAATAGGGTATGCCATTTGTGGCATACCCTATCATAATTTTATATAATAAAGTTTTAAATTCTTTGTGCTCTTAGCATCGGATTGAACATTGCGAAGCGCGTATGGATGTATTTGAACAACATATACATAAGGTATCCTACACACATTCCTGTAATGGCTCCGCACACCACGTCGCCCAGATAGTGCACGCCAAGGTATATGCGCGAGTAGCTTACTATCAGAGCGAGTGAGAAGATGAATATTGTGAAGTAGCGTTTCTTTATGATCTTCGAGCCGAATACAGCAGCTCCGAATGCGTTGGCAGCATGGCTTGACATAAATCCGTATGGTCCGCCATGATAGTTGTTGACATAGTGCAGCAAATCGGCTATCTGCAAACTGTGCGACGGACGCAAACGTGCTATCCATGGCTTGAACAGTGATGAAGCAATCTGGTCGCACATTGCTATCGTGATGGCGAGTGTAATCACAGCCAGGACTGTCATTCGCCAGTTGCGGTTGTTGTTTTTGAAGATACAATAGATAAAAAACAAAGCCACAGGCACCCAAATCAGGCGCGACGAAAAAGTCCAAAATGTATTATCTGCAATGCTACCCATGTCATTGTTGAGATACACAGTAGCCGACTTGTCGACCGAATCGATAGTTTGAATGATGTCCATATTTGCGCAAAAAAAGTTCTATAGGTTCTTTTCGGGCGCAAAGGTATAACATTTTTCGTGAAATGTGTATGTTCTCGGAAGTGATTTTTGCTTTTACGGGAGCATTTTTCATTATTTTTAGAATAAATAATCATCCTTGTGCTCAATACAGAACTTTTCGCCCAGTGCAAAGCCCTCTTCATAGAGTCGTTCGAGTTTGGCGGTGTCCTTCTCCATGCGGGTCACCTCCATCGGACGTTCGGGGCGGATGCAAATCACTTTGCCCTCATCCTCAAGCTGTTCCACCATTTCCAGTTGCTGGCGGTAAGCCTCAATACGTCGGCTCAGCGCCACGCGTAGACGTGGATATTTCTTATATATAAAATGTGGAATCTTATGGTCGTGTCCTGAAGGGCGATAACCACGGTTGCGTGTCAGTACAAGTATGTTTTTGGGGTGTCCAGTTTCTATGGCGCGCATTACGGGTATTGAGTCTACTATGCCACCGTCGAGCATAGGTGTTCCGTCTATGTTGACTATCTTGCTGACATAGGGTAGCGAACTTGATGCACGTACTACGTCAAGCAATCGTTGGCGGTCGCTATGTTCCTGAAGATATTCGGCGCGACCCGTAAGGCAGTTGGTGGTGACCATTTCGAATGTGGCGTCGCTGCCAAAGAATGTGTCATAGTCGTAGGGGATGTACTCGTTAGGGAATTTGTCGTACAGCAGTTTTGTGTCTAAAATACATCCATGTGTTACAAGATGCCTTATGCCGATATAGTCGTAGCGCGCCAGATAGTCGATGTTCGACACACGGGCGCGTCGCGGCTGGTGGCTCATATACGACAGGCCGTTGCAAGCGCCAGCCGATACCGCCACCACATATTTGAAGTAAAGGTTGTGTTTCATAAAGCCGTCGAGCACTCCGCTTGTGAAGACTCCACGCATGCCTCCGCCCTCGAGCACCAGTCCTGTATTACTGTCAATAGTCATAATCTCTCTCCCTTTAGTTGATGTTTTTCGGCTGCAAAAGTAGTCATTTTATGTCATATTGCCAATTCATCTCATAATAAAACATAAAATGCCAGTTGCATTTTGGTTATTCTTTCGAATTTATTAACTTTGCAATGCTTTATTATCATATTTGAAACCTAATTGTATAATTATGTTTGACAAGGCTACCTACGTGAACCGCCGCGCCAAGCTTAAGGAGCTTGTAAAGAGTGGCATTATCATACTGTTTGGCAATAATGAGTCGCCGTGTAATTTCCCAGCCAATGGCTACTATCCGTTCCGTCAGGATTCTTCGTTCCTGTACTATTTCGGATTGAACCGTGATGGACTTGTTGGTGTTATCGACATCGACAACGACATCGAGACACTTGTGGGCAACGACATCGATATAGAAGACATTGTGTGGTATGGCAGTGTTGACAGCGTGCATGATATGGCTGAGAGTGTTGGCGTGAAGAATACTGTGCCAATGAAGAGCCTCAAGACCATCTGCAACGATGCTATGCGCCAGAAGCGCCGCATCCACTTCCTGCCGCCTTACCGCCACGACATCAAGATACAGATATTCGACCTGCTTGGCATCCATCCCGTACAGCAGAAGGAAGCTGCCAGCATGGATTTTATCAAGGCTATCGTCAAGATGCGCTCTACAAAGGAGGCTCAGGAGATAGAGGAGCTGGAGCGTGCTTCGGTGATTGGCTATAAGATGCATACTACTGCAATGCGTCTTGTCAAGCCGGGACTCACCGAGAAGTTTGTTGCAGGACAGGTTGACGGTACAGCCAACTCGTATGGCGCTATGGTCAGCTTCCCGACCATCTTCAGCCAGCATGGTGAGATTATGCACGGCAGTCCGTCGATGGCAGAACTTGAGAGCGGCCGTCTCGTATTGTGCGATTGCGGTGGCGAGACTATCAACAACTACTGTTCTGACCATACACGTACATTCCCCGTCAATGGCAAGTTCACACAGCGTCAGCTTGAGATATACAGCATCGTTGAGGCTTGTCACGACTACGCGCTTGACGTAGCCAAGCCTGGTGTGAAGTATATGGACGTACACTTCGCTGTATGCCGCCTCATGACCGAGCGCCTGAAGGAACTCGGACTGATGAAGGGCGATACCGACGAGGCTGTTGCAGCCGGTGCTCATGCCATGTTCCTGCCTCACGGACTTGGCCATATGATGGGTATGGATGTGCACGATATGGAGAACTTCGACCAGATAAACGTCGGATTCGACGAAGAGACACGTCCGCGTCTCGACCAGTTTGGCACCAACTGTCTGCGTATGGGACGCCGCCTTGAGGAAGGTTTCGTCGTAACAGACGAACCCGGTATCTACTTCATTCCGGCACTTATCGATGACTGGAAGGCTTCAGGACACTGCGCCGAATTCCTCAACTTCGACAAGATTGAGACCTACAAGGACTTCGGAGGCATACGTATAGAGGACGATATCCTCATCACAAAGGACGGATGCCGATTCCTAGGTGAGCACCGCATTCCTTATCATCCCAAGGATGTAGAGGAGTTTATGGCGCAGAACAAATAATAAGTAAGTACTGAACTATAATACAGTAAAATAACAATAATAAAACCAACAACTCAGAGAAATGAAGAAAATCTTTACTCTCGCCCTTCTCGCTCTCGTAGCAGTAGGCGCAAGTGCAGACACCAAGAAGGATGCTGCACAGAGCAACAAGCCGGTCTTCACGACAATCAAGGCCAATCCTATCACAAGTATCAAGAACCAGAACCGTAGCGGTACATGCTGGGACTACTCAACAATCTCGTTCTTTGAGGCTGAAATTCTCAAGGCTACAGGCAAGACTTACGACCTCTGCGAGTCTTTCGTAGCTAACAAGAACTATATGGACCGTGCCGTTCAGGTGGTACGTCTGCATGGCGACTGCCAGTTTGCACAGGGTGGTTCGGCTTACGACGTGCTCTATGTACTTAAGAACTATGGTATCTGTCCTGAAAATGCTATGCCGTTCCCGGGTTCATTGACAGGCGACTCGCTCTACAACTTCAACGAGTTCTTCTCAATGCTCGAACCATATGTAGCTGCTATCTCAAAGAACAAGGCTAAGAAGATTTCTGGCCAGTGGAAGGTTGGACTCCAGGGCATCCTCGACGCTTATCTCGGCAAGTGCCCAGAGAAGTTCACATACAATGGCAAGGAGTACACTCCGAAGTCGTTTGCAGCAAGCCTCGGCCTCAACTTCGACGACTATGTATCTATCACAAGCTTCTCACACAAGCCTTACTACACACAGTATCCGGTAGAGGTACAGGACAACTGGCGCAACCCATTGTCATGGAACCTTCCAGTAGAGGATATGGCTCGCATCATCGAGAACGCTGTTAAGACTGGTTACACAGTAGCTTGGGGTGGCGACGTTAGCGAGGACGGCTTCACACGCGACGGTCTGGCTTACTTCTACGACAACAAGGCTATGGAGAGCATGGCTGGTAGCGATATGGCTCACTGGCTCAAGCTGACTCCTGGCAAGCGTATCAGCCTCATCGACTCACTCGGTTGCAAGGTTCCTGAGCTTGCTCCTACAGCAGAGCAGCGCCAGCAGCGTTTCGACAACTGGGAGCTCACCGACGACCACGGTATGCTTATCTACGGTCTCGCTAAGGACCAGTTTGGCAAGGAATACTATATGGTGAAGAACTCTTGGGGTGAGACTGGCAAGTACAAGGGTATCTGGTACATGACCAAGAACTACATCGTAGCCAACACAATGGACTACTTGGTTAACAAGAAGGCTATCCCTGCCGACATTCTCAAGAAGATGGAGAATGCTAAGAAGAAGCAGACTATCGCCGACTAATAAATATAAAAGTCAAAGCAGCACGCCCCAAAGGGGCATAAGCACATAGCCCAGGGCACCGCCCTGGGTAAAAGTATCGCAAATAACAATGCGCCCTGTAAGGGCAAAAGCGTTAATTATCAATGCTTTTGCACTTACAGGGCGTTTTGCTTTTATCTATCTGTACACCCAGGACGCTGCCCTGGGCTATGTGCTTATTGGGCTTTCAGCCCGCTTTGTTTATATTCTCGATGCACCACGCGAATGCCTTAGCCGTGCGTTCTGCTTCTTCGCCGAAGTGTCCGCCATTGTTCCATTCGAGTGTTGTAGCGGTTGTTCCTATCTGTCCGGCAAGCGTAAGGTGTTCATGGCGCACGCAGTCGCCTATGCGAGCCATGCGCTGGTTGCGGCAATGCTCTTCGCGGTCGCCCAGACTGACGTATGCCAACTGTGCGTTGAGGCTGTTTTGGTCGGCATAATCCGCCCATCCCTTTATCCATAGCGATGGCGATGCTGCTGCCACTGCGCTGAAAGCCGTTGACTGTCGGGCTGCCCAAAGTGCAAACAATCCGCCCAGTGAGTAGCCGCCAATCATACATGGCAGTTGACCGAAACGCTCGTGCAGCCATGGCACAAGACTCTCGGTGATATACTTCAGAGTGTCCTGCGCATGTCTGCCCACTTCATCATCGCGTGACACGGCTTCGTCATGCCAAGGCATCAGCGCCTTTGCCCATTCCACGGTGTCGAAGAAGGCTATGGCAAAGCCCTTTGTAGCGTTTGTAGCCAATGTTTCAATTTCACGATTGATGCCGTCGTTCTTGTTCTCATGGCGTGCTGATGGCTGTATAAGCAGCACTTCGGGGCGCTCAGTAGCGAAGACGTTGCATTTAAGACCGTCTATAGTCGCGTTTTCGTTTTGTATGATTGTGGTCATAATGATGTGGTCATAATATTATTGTGGATTATCAGCGGCAAAATTACTTCATTTGCTGATGATGAGAAAATATAGCCAACGGTTTTTCTGTGTTTTTGTTAATTTGTAGTATTTTTGCTATGCTGTGCAACTTATTCAGTTTGCATTGCGTCAAACCATTGTAATCAAAATAGAAAAAACTACAGAATATGAAAAAGATATTATTATCACTTGTAGCAGTTATGCTTTTGGGCAGCGCGGTGCCCATGGAGGCACAGCGCCACCGACATACTCCGCGCACCGCAGTAGTAGACGACACGAAGGCCGACAATGGCATTGAGGCTTACTCCGACACTTCGTCGACGGTACAGCCCATTGATACCACTGCTTATGACGCTACAACCGATGCCGACGACATAAACGACAGCAACCGGTTTGATCCGAGCAGATTCTCCGACCCGTTCTCATGGTTTGCCTTTCTTGGCACATCGGGTTTTGTTGGCATAGTGATAACCATACTCTTGCTTGGTGTCGTACTCCTGTTCCTCTTCATGCCGCTCATCATCGTATTGCTCATCCTACGATATATGGTGCGTCGCCACAACGACCGTGTGCGTCTGGCTGAGAAGGCTATGGAGCATGGACAACCAATCGGCGAAGGCGAGATGCCACTCAGCAAGAAGTCGCCCGACTATCTGTGGCGTCGCGGAGTGCGCAACGTTTCAATCGGTGCAGGTCTGGCTTTGTTCTTATGGCTTCTCGGTGCCGACTCTCTTGTTGGCATAGGATTGCTTGTGGCATGTCTTGGTTTGGGACAGATGTTCATGGTACGCTATAACTATAATAGTAAGTTCGGACGCAAAAAGGAAGAACAAAACGACGATTTTGACAATATTGACAGTGACATCACCGATATAGATTTCGGTGGCAAGGATAATAAATAAATGAAGCAAAACAACGATCTCTCTCTCGTCTCTCAGGTGGCTGAGTTTCACGACCGTACGGCTTTCGACCGTTTGGTTGTGAAATATCAGTCATCTATAAGGCGCTTCTTCTTGCACCAGACGTTGGGAGACGTGCAGTTGAGCGACGACCTTGCACAGGACACCTTCGTCAAGGCGTACGTCAACATATCGAAGTTTCGCGGACAGGCTGCGTTCTCCACGTGGCTCTATCGTATAGCCTGCAATGTGCTCTACGACTATCACCGCCGACTGCGTCCTACTGCCGACATCGACTCCACTGATGCCATACGCACCAATTCGGTCAATACCGACGACAATATGCGGCTCGACGTGTATGATGCGTTAAGGCGTTTGGGCGACAAGGAGCGCACCTGTGTCACCTTGCAGCTCATCGATGGATATCCCATCGATCAGATTGCCGAGATAACGGGCATGGCTGTAGGCACGGTGAAGTCGCATCTGTTTAGAGGCAAGGAGAAACTTACAATGTTTCTCAAAAAGAATGGATATAATAGATAATAACTAAATGAACATAACCTTATGAATGACGATAAGAATTTGATAAGCAATAATGGTAATGTCGACGAGGAGCTTCTGCGTGGGTTCTTCGCCGACAGTGCGCATATGTATATAGCCGACAACGGCTTCTCGCTTCGTGTCATGCGTCGTGTGCAGGAGGAGATGCCGGCACGTGGCCGTTTCTGGTATAATCTGTGGACGGCTGTGTGGATGGTTGTTTGCGTAGTGTCGTTCTTTGTATGCGGTGGAGTAGGCGTGGTGCGTCGATGTCTTGGCAATGTTGCCGACTGTCTATCTACGCTTGTTGCCGAAAACATGCCACGCTTCTCGCTCGACTCGCTACTGCCACAAACAAACACAGTGGGCACAACCTTACTGATGGTAGTGCTCACTGTGTGGGTGCTGAGTTGCTTTATGATTTACGGTTTCTGGGAATCGCAGAAAACCGCTTAATTTATGTAGAAGTCTTCCTTCTGGTCTTTATTGGCAGAGGAAGGCTTTTTTGTTTTTGTGGGTTGCTTGCTTAGCTTGCCCTCTTTGTCAAACAGGCCGTAGGTAGTGCGCAGCACAGAGAATTCGGTGCGGCGGTTGAGCTGGTTGCAAATCTCCTGCTTTGCCTTGTCAAGTTTTTGTATGAATTCTTCAGTCAGCACGTCGCCCTCCTTCAGCCAGTCGTATTTCTCGGTAAGCTTCTTGCGTATCGTCTTGGGCTTCTCCTTGCCATAGCCTACGGGTGTAAGGCGTTCGCGTGCTATGCCTTTGCCCACTAAGTATTGCACCACCGATTCGGCTCGGCGTTGCGACAGCGCCTTGTTGTAGACAGCCGAGCCCTTGTAGTCGCAATGGGCAGACAGTTCGATGGTTACGTTGGGGTTCTCATCCAGTATTTTTACGAGTGTGTCGAGAGCCTGCGCTGATTCGGGACGCAGCGTAGCCTTGTCGAAATCGTAGAATATATTGCTTATCAGCACAGGTGCTGTTATCGATGCGAGCGGAAATTGCAGCACGTATTCGTGCGACTCGCTGCGTTGCGCCACTGCCACCTCTTCCTTATGATTCAGAAAACCCTTGCATGTGGCAAGGAATATATAGTCGGTGCCGGGCTTCAGAACGCGCTCAAACGAGCCGTCGCCGCCCACACTCAGCTTCTCGTTGGTGCCGTCGCTGCCCACCATATACACCAGTGCAGAGGGCAGTTCGTAGCCGTCCTTCTCGTACACCCATCCCTTTACACTCTGTATAATCTCGGGATTTTCAAAACTATATATATGGTCCCATCCGCGACCGTCGTTGCGGTTGGACGCAAAGAATCCGCGATTGTGTACACCCTCGAACGTCATACCGAAGTCGTCGGCTTGCGAATTGAGCGGATAGCCTGGATGTTCTATGTGGTATTTGCCGTCCTTGCCAAGGGTGGCAATGAATATGTCGAGTCCGCCCATGCCCGGATGGCCATCGCTTGAGAAGTAAAGGTCGCCGTTGGGTCGGAACGTCGGAAACATCTCGTTGCCCGGAGTGTTGATAGGTTCGCCAAGATTTTCCACGCCACCCAGTCCGTTCGACGTCAACCGCACGCGCCAGATGTCCATGCCTCCCATTCCGCCAGGCATGTCGCTGACGAAGTACAGCCACTGTCCGTCGGGCGAAATGGCAGGGTGGGCATAGCTCGACAGAGTGTCGCCCGTAAGTTTCAGTTCGCTCGCCTTGCCCCAGGCCGCATCCGCACGTGTAGAGGTGACAATCTGCGCAAACCGTGGATAGTCGGGATTGCTGGTGCATTGCGTCAGATACATAGTGCCTTGGTCGGGCGTAAGGGCGCATGCACCTTCGTCGTAGTCGGTATTCAGTCCGCCATCTACGGCTTCGGGTTTGGTCCAATGTCCGCGGTCGTCCTTCTGCGATACGAATATGTCGCCCGCCTTGGTGCCTGTGATGCCGCTGAGTTCTGAGCCTTGTGCCTCGTTGCGAGTCGAAGTGAAGTACAGACGGTCGTGCTGGTCGCCGGCGAGAACGGGCGAGTAGTCGGCGCGTCGCGAATTGAATATGTCCATACGTTTCACCTTATAGCGCGAGCCTTCCTTCTTCCATGCGGGTGCTTTCTGTGCCGAAATGAGTCCGTTCTTTGCCAGAATGTCGTCGGGCATCGAGTCGAACACAATCTTAAACTGCTGTTCCGCCTGACGGTACTGTCCGTTTTTCAGCAACTGGCGGGCGTAAGCCAACTGGTGTTGAGGCGTGGCTTGCTTGTAGCGTATGGCATTGGCATAGGCAGCTGCAGCCTTCTGCGAGGCGTTGATGCGCTCGTTGCACAGCGCCACCTTCAGTGCTATCTGTCCACGCTGGGTGCGTTCCTTAGGCGGAGTCTTGGTGTAAGCCTGTTTGAATTGGTTGGCAGCGTCGTAGTATTCGCCTATGGCAAGATACTTCTCGCCACGCTTCATGTTCTTGTCGGCTCCGCATCCCGTCAGCACAAAAGTCATGACTGCTATGCAGGCTGCCATGGCAATGGCGGTGTATCTGGTTGATGATTTGTGTAATGGTGTGTTCACTTGTATATGTAATAATGTGTGTGATAGTGCATAAACAATAAGTATAACGCAAGTTCAATGTCTTTATTGCTTAAAAAATATAGTGTTTTTGTGGCGTATGCAGTCTTGTTTCAAGAAATAATTAGTACATTTGCAGTTACCAATAACATAAAGAAAAAGTAAATTTACTCGAAATAGAATATAATGAGACTGAAAATAATCGTACTTTTCGTGATTATCTGCGGTGGAACTTACGCCCTTACCAAGTCGTTGAGCATTACGGCTGGTGTGGCAATACTTCTGTATGTGGCAGATAGCTTGCTGGCTGTCTGGGCCGACCGCAAGAACCGCGAGTATTTCTCTGGCGATAAAGCCACTACTAACAAATCTGCCGACGACACGGAAGGTAGCAATAACAACGACAAGAATGGAGAAACTGACCGAACTATATAATCAGTGGCATGGCTCTATGCCAGAATCGGTTGAACGTCTGGCTGGTGCTGGCAGCAACCGACAGTATTATCGCTTCACAGCCGAAGACGGCTCTACCGTAATAGGCGTTGTTGGCACAAGCCGCGACGAGAATCACGCTTTTGTTTATCTGGCACAGCATTTCGAGCAACGTCAGTTGCCCGTGCCGCAGGTGCTGGCTGTCAGCGACGACGGACTGCGCTATCTGCAGACCGACCTCGGCTCGGTGTCGCTCTTTGATGCCGTGCGTGGCGGACGTGAAGCGGGCGGACGCTACAATCTTGAGGAACAGGAACTGTTGAAGCGCACCATACGCCAGTTGCCCAACATACAGATACGCGGAGCACGCGGACTCGACTGGCAGAACTGCTATCCGCAGCCCGAGTTTGATGAGGACAGCGTTCTGTTCGATCTCAACTACTTCAAGTACTGCTTCCTCAAACCTTCAGGACTCGATTTCCATGAACTGAAGCTTGAGGCAAACTTCCGCCTAATGGCTAAGGATCTCACTTCGGAGCAGGTCGACTCGTTCCTTTATCGCGATTTCCAGGCTCGCAACGTAATGCTCGATGCCGAGGGCAATCCTTACTTCATCGACTTCCAGGGCGGACGTAAGGGTCCTTACTATTACGACCTTGCCTCGTTCCTATGGCAGGCGTCTGCACGCTACAGCAACAAGTTGCGTCGCGAACTCGTATTGGAATATTACGAAGCGCTGAAGCTGTACACTGAGGTGCCAAGTGTGCGCCACTTCGTTACTCGCTTGAGTCTGTTCGTGTTGTTCCGTACTCTGCAGGTGCTCGGCACCTACGGATTCCGTGGCTACTTTGAGCGCAAGAAGCATTTCATCGAGTCTATTCCGCCAGCCATGGACAATCTGCGTGAGCTGCTGAAGATGGGCGAAGACGTGTTCCCCTATCCGTATATGATGGACATGTTGCGCCGACTGACCGAGCTGCCGCAGTATGCGCATATCGAACAGCCTGCCGCATCGCGTGCCGACGGCTACAAGACAGCCGACAGCAACGTGTATGTAGCACATCCGCAAGATGGTCCGGCTACTTTCTCCAAGTACGACGGCAAGGGACCTTTGCGAGTGCGTGTGTTCAGCTTCTCTTACCGTAAGGGTATACCGGAGGACACTTCGGGCAATGGCGGAGGCTATGTGTTCGATTGCCGCTCTACTCATAATCCCGGACGCTACGAACCCTACAAGAAACTCACCGGACTCGACGAACCCGTAATACGATTCCTTGAGGATGACGGCGAGATCTTGACCTTCCTCGAAAGCGTGTACAAGTTGGCTGATGCTCATGTGAGGCGTTATATCGACCGCGGATTTACCGACCTTATGTTCTCGTTCGGATGCACCGGCGGACAGCATCGCAGCGTCTACTCGGCACAGCATCTGGCTGAGCATATTCATAGCAAATTCGGCATCGAGGTACACGTGTGCCATAGAGAACAAGGCATAGAACAGACGCTGCCGAGCATGTCGAAAGACTGAGTTTATACTACAATACGAAGACAAAAGCTATATTAATAGCTACAATTATACACAATCCCGTTAAAAAGTTGAGGCAAGCTTTACTTTTTAACGGGATTTTCAGTAACTTTGCATCATAACTTTACATCCTTAAATATATGATGCAAGCAATGATTTTCGCGGCTGGACTGGGCACACGCCTTAAACCGCTCACCGACACTATGCCTAAAGCTCTGGTGAGGGTAGGGGGTGAGCCGCTCATTAAGCGCGTCATCATGAATCTTGCTGCGGCTGGCGTTGACCGTATTGTAGTCAACGTGCATCACTTTGCCGAGCAGATAATCGACTATCTTAAAGACAATGATAACTTCGGGCTCGATATCCGCATATCTGACGAAACTGCCGGACTGCTCGAAACCGGAGGCGGCATCAAGAAGGCTACACCATTGTTCGACCCCGCTGCTCCTATTCTTATTCACAATGTAGATATTCTTAGCAATGTCAATCTGAGCGAGTTCTACCAGATTGCTTCGCGAAGTGAAGAATCCGAAGGAGGAAGTGAAAATGGAAAAGTGAAAAGTGAAAAATCCAATTGTTGTGATGCTGTCGATGCTGTATTGCTTGTCAGTTGGCGTAAGACTAAGCGCTATTTGCTTTTCAATGACGACATGAAGCTTGTGGGATGGACCAACATCGAAACGGGTGAAGTGCGAAGCCCTTATCCCGACCTCGACCCCAAGAAGTGCCGTATGTATGCTTTCGCCGGAATACACGCATTGTCGCCACGACTGCTTAAGATGATGGATGAATTCCCCGACCGATTCGGAATAATCGACTTCTACCTTAAGGCGTGTGCCACACATAACATAAAAGGTTATGTCAAGGACGACTTGAAGCTGATGGATATTGGCAAACTCGACACTCTTGCACAAGCTGAAGAATTCCTGGAGGAATTGGGAGACAGGAATTAGAAGTTACGAATTAGGAGTTAGGAATTACGAGTTCTTGAATTAGGAATTTCGAGTTAAGGGTTTCACCCTAATTAAATATTAATCATTAAACATTAATAATTGAACATTAATCATTAAACAATATAACAAATGCAACAGAAGATTATAATTCTTGATTTCGGTTCGCAGACCACGCAGCTCATCGGCCGCCGTGTACGCGAATTGGACACCTTCTGCGAGATTATGCCTTACAACAAGTTCCCGAAGGACGACCCCAGCGTTATCGGTGTCATCCTCAGCGGAAGCCCCTATTCGGTACACGATAAGGAGGCGTTCAAGGTTGACTTGAGCCAGTTTGTAGGACGCATCCCGGTGCTTGGCATCTGCTATGGCGCACAGTTCATTTCTTACGCCAACGGTGGAAAGGTTGAGGCAGCCGACTCTCGTGAGTACGGACGCGCCAATCTTGAGCACTTCGATGCCGAGAATCCGCTGTTCCACGGATTTGTTGAGAACTCGCAGGTGTGGATGAGCCACGGTGACACCATCACAGCCATCCCAGAAGACTACAAGTGCATCGCATCGACAGCCAATGTCAAGTTTGCTGCTTATGCCTCTACCAAGCAGCCGGTATGGGCTGTTCAGTTCCATCCCGAGGTGTTCCACTCATTGCAGGGTACACAGCTCCTCAAGAACTTCGTAGTAGACATCTGCGGAAGCCGTCAGGACTGGAGTGCCGACTCGTTTGTTGAGACAACCGTAGCCGAACTTAAGGCTCAGTTGGGCGACGACAAGGTAATCCTCGGTCTGTCGGGTGGTGTTGACTCAAGCGTTGCCGCTGTACTCCTTAACAAGGCTATCGGCAGCAACCTCACATGTATCTTCGTTGACCACGGAATGTTGCGTAAGAACGAGTTCCGTGATGTAATGGAGGATTACAAGTGTCTCGGTCTGAACGTTATCGGTGTTGACGCATCAGAGAAGTTCTTCAACGATTTGGCTGGTGTAACCGATCCTGAGGAGAAGCGTAAGATTATAGGCCGTGACTTCGTTGAGGTGTTCAACGCTGAGGCTAAGAAGCAGACTGGTGCCAAGTGGCTTGCACAGGGCACTATCTATCCTGACCGTATCGAGTCGCTCAACATTACAGGCAAGGTTATCAAGAGCCATCACAACGTAGGCGGTCTGCCTAAGGAGATGAACCTCCAGTTGTGTGAGCCGTTGAAGTGGCTGTTCAAGGACGAGGTTCGTCGTGTAGGTCGCTCAATGGGCATGCCCGAGCACTTGATTACACGTCATCCGTTCCCAGGCCCAGGCTTGGCAGTACGTATTCTTGGCGACATCACTCCCGAGAAGGTACGCATACTTCAGGATGCCGACGACATCTATATCCGCGGTTTGCGCGATTATAAGGTGAAGCTGAGCGGTGAGGACGCACGCCGTGTACTTGCAGCCGGTGTCCCTGCCGACATGCACGACGGTGAGATTGAGGTTTCGCTCTACGATCAGATTTGGCAGGCTGGTACAGTATTGCTCTCTACCGTACGCTCTGTAGGTGTTATGGGCGACGAGCGTACATACGAGCATCCAGTTGCTCTGCGTGCCGTTACATCTACCGACGCTATGACAGCCGACTGGGCACATCTGCCTTACGACTTCATGGCAAAGGTTTCTAACGAGATCATCAACAAGGTACGTGGCGTTAACCGCGTATGCTATGACATCTCGTCAAAGCCACCATCAACAATCGAGTGGGAGTAAAATCAATCCCAACTGATACATAAAAAAGGGGTATCAAAACGGAATCAATTCCTGTTTTGATACCCCTCTTCTTTTTGTGGAGTCTTTGTGAGGTAATGGAGTCTTTGTTCTATAGACGTATTTAGTTTATAAACATATTGCGTTTTGGCATTTTGCTTCCAAAGCGCTTGCGCAGTTTTTCGAACAGCGCCATTGTGTCTTGCGAGAACTTGTGTCCCTTCCATGTACTTGTGTTGGTGATGAACACCCAGCACTCGCCGTCGGGATAGCGCAATACAAGCGCTGATGTGCCTACAAGCGAACCGGTACGTATCCACGGACGGTTGCGTGGCGTAAAGTTCCAGCCGAGTGAGAACTGATGGTCGGGCATTTCCTGCGTCATTAGTTTCACGGCTTGTGGCGATATCACGTCGGGCACGATACGGTCGCCGTCGATTGATGCTACCAGTCGGCACAGTTCGGCAGCCGATGCCACCCATGCACCTGCGCCAAGAGCCGTCGTTATGTCGTTCTCGCCATAGCAGCGCACTACCATTCTGCCGGAGTTGTTGAATTCGGGTACCGGTACCGAACTTGAGTGCATATAGTACACCGTCTCGTTCGGGCGGCGATCCTTCAGATAGTTACCCGCTATGTGGAAGTCGTAGCATCCTGCAGGATAGAGCACGTAGCGCTGCATGAAGTTCTCGTAGCTCATGCCAGTACGCTTCTCTATAATAAGCGACAGCAGCGTATAGCCAATATTGCAGTAGCGTTGTGCAGTTCCGGGCGTGTAGCCAAGATGTCGGCGCAGTACGATGCGCAACAGAGTGCGATGGTCGGGTGGGGTGGTGAGGTGGTTCTGCTGCATTATGTAGCGAGTCGAGAATATGGCGTCGCCAGCATAATTGGTAAATCCCGCCTTGTGTCGCAACAGCTGTTCGACGGTGATGTCGAAGTATCGTTTGTCGCGTATTGAGTTGACGTAGAACGTGTCGTTGAGTATTCCCTTCGGTCCGAACACCTTGTCGCTAAGGCGTATCTTGCCCATGTCGCGCAATTTCATTATGCCCGTAGCAGTGACCAGTTTCGACACCGAAGCCATGCGCATGATGTACGACGGCTCCATTGGTATCTTGCGGTCCTTGTCGGCATAGCCGAATCCGCGGGCATACAGCAGCGAGTCGTGGCGCGATATTGCCAGCTGTGCACCGTGTATCTCCCAACGCTTCAGATAGCGCTGCATGATAGAGTCCATGGCGTGCAGCTCAGGTTGTGCCGAGAGGGCATTGGTGAGCGTGTCGTTGAGATGCTTGCGGTTGCTTGCTTCGTATATCGAGTCTTTCTCTTGGCTTTTGTCGCTTGAGCACGACGAGCATGTGCATCGGCAGATGCTCGATATGATGACAACGATAAAGGTGAGGCATCCCAAGCAGGACAGCCTCACCTTTGTACGATATTGTTTCTTTATTCTATATCCGAACATTTCTGATTATTGGGTATTATGACAATCCTTCGATTTGACCGTTGACGATGTCCATGTTCATGGCAGCCGGAACCTTGGGCAGTCCGGGCATGCGCATGATGTTGCCGGCAATGACAACAATCATCTCTGCACCGGCGTTTATGACAATGTCGCGAACGTTAACGTCAAATCCTGATGCTACGCAATACTGCTTGGCATCGGTAGAGAATGAGAACTGTGTCTTGGCGATACATATCGGGAAGTTCTCATAGCCGAGGTCGCGTATCATCTGCAACTTCTTCTTGGCAGGAGCGGCAAACGAAATGCTTGCTGCGCCATAGATGTTCTTGCAGACCTTCTCAATCTTAGTCTCGATTGTGTCTTCGTCGTCGTATACGAGGCTTAATGGCTGCGACGGCTTCTGCTCGATAGTGTCTACTACGAGACGTGCCAGGTCGGCTGCACCCTCGCCACCTTTTGCGTAAGCGTCGTTGATGGCAAATCCTACGCCGATGCTCTCGCAATATTCGCGCACGATGTTCTGCTCCTCTTCCACGTCGCCGGCATAGTGGTTGAATGCTACGATGACGGTCTGTCCGAACGACTGCATGTTCTTGATATGCTTGTCGAGGTTGGCAAGTCCCTTCTTGAGTCCTTCGCTGTTAGGCTTCTTGATGTCCTCAACAGGCACTCCGCCGTGCATCTTCAGTCCCTGGGCTGTTGCAACAACAATGGTGAGCTTAGGCTGCAATCCGCTCTTACGACACTTGATGTCGAAGAACTTCTCGGCTCCAAGGTCGGCACCGAATCCTGCCTCAGTGATTACATATTCGCCGAATGTCATAGCCATCTTTGTGGCGAGTATTGAGTTGCATCCGTGTGCAATGTTGGCAAACGGACCACCGTGTACGAATGCAGCGGTATTCTCAGTGGTCTGTACGATGTTGGGAGCCAGAGCGTCGCGCAGCAGGATTGTTATAGCTGCAGCTACACCGAGGTCTTTGACGGTGAAAGGCTTGCCCTCAACGGTGTAGCCCAAGAGGATGTTCTCAATGCGACGGCGCAAGTCGTCCTCGTCCTTTGCAAGACAGAGTATAGCCATAATCTCCGATGCAGGAGTGATGTCAAATCCCGACTCGCGTACAATGCCGTTGGCTTTGCCGCCCATACCGGTAACGATGTCGCGCAGTCCGCGGTCGTTAACGTCGAGCACGCGGTTCCACAATACCTCGCGCAGAGCGAAACCGTTGTCACGGTTCTGGTACATGTAGTTGTCGAGCAATGCAGTGATAGTGTTGTGAGCCGAAGTGATTGCGTGGAAGTCGCCTGTGAAGTGCAGGTTTATCTTGTCCATAGGCAACACCTGGGTGTAGCCACCGCCACACGCACCGCCCTTCATTCCGAATACCGGACCGAGCGAAGGCTCACGCAGAGCGCAGATAGCGTTCTTGCCGATGTGGTGCAGACCGAGAGCCAGACCGATAGTAACGGTAGTCTTGCCGATACCAGCCTTTGTCGGTGTAATGGCTGTAACGAGTATGAGGTTGCTGTTCTTCACACGCTCCTCGTCGATAAGGCGTGTAGGAACCTTAGCCATATAGTGGCCGTAGTGTTCAAGTTCTTTTGCAGGGATGCCATACTTAGAGGCTACTACCTCTATCTCCTCGAGTTTTGTGCTGCGAGCTATTTCGATATCTGTCATTGTATGTAAAAAAATTTGTAGCGTTTCGTTTAAAATGAGGTGTTTACGAAATAAATAGTATGGAGTGTGAGTGCAAAGGTACTACTAAATAATCAATAAAGTGTCATTATTTCATTGTTTTTGCTCGTTTTTGCTTCGAAACGTCAGGTGAGAGTCCGATGTTATATTAAAATCTTTACATATTCTTTCATTCGTGTCATGAAACTTAAGTTGTATATATATAAGTGTATTCTTAACTCTCAACCTTTTTTATCCAGCCATAGAGCACCACATTGTCACAACGAACGGCACGGTGAAGTCGGTCACGAAACCGTGGTAGATGCTTAGTGCTACGTAGCGTTGGCCTACGGTCTGTGTGATGATAGGTAGGGTGGTGTCCATAGTTGTTGCGCCACCCGAAGATATAGGAGCCAGCGGACCGAACCACTTTGCTATCAGCGGAGTAAGCAAGAGGGTTGTCATCTCGCGTATGATGTTGGCAAGCAAGGCTATTGTGCCCAGTTCGGCACCGCGATATTCGGTTATGAAGATGCTCGACAACGAATAATAGGCAAAGCCGCTGTCAATGGCGAGGCAGTCGGTAAGCTGTCGATGGTGCAGTACCGGGCAAACGTCGCTACACATTATTATATATGCCACCATAGCTCCAAGCCATGAACCTAAGATGGTGGCTACTGGCAACAGTGCCAGACGAGGGTTGAGACTCTTTATGTCGTTCTTCATGTCGGGATTCATTCCGATGCCTAAGCCTACGAAGAGCAACAGGCCGCACAGCGCTACGAAGCTGATGTTGCTGTCCATAGCCCATGAAGGCAGACCGCCGCTACGTCCTGCCAATACTCCGAGGATAAAGAATCCTACTACTATCAGACTTCCTTTCATCGCTCCTTGCCTCCTTTCGCTGTCTTCCACAATGCCCATGCCAATGCACAGCTGCCCAGTGTGGCAAATCCTGACAATACCAAAGCCTCCACTCCAAGTGTAGGCAAGGCAGAGATAATCTGGTCGTTGCTTCCCACTTCTATGCCAAGCATAAACAGAAGCAGCCATATAAGTCCGGTCGTGGCGCGTCCTGCCCACGTGCCGATCGCACTCTTGCGAGTAGCTGATTTAATCCTTGTGCGCACGTTGTAGCCTACAAGTATGCCAAGGAATATAAACAAAATTACTATAAACATTTCTTTTATTGGTTGTTTTTTTTACATGAATCCTCCTGCAAAATAGCTTCGTGCTATGAAGTATGAAGGCTCGTAATAGGCCGAACAGTTGTAATTGTCGAGTGTTTCACAAATGTCGTCGTTGTAGACGCGTATTATGCCCTTGGCATAGTCTTCCGCATCAAGACGGGTCTGAAGAATAAGCCGTGTGTAAACCTTGCCCATGTCAAGTGGGGTGGGAATATTGGTGCAAAGTTCTTTGTCAACGTCGGTAATGTCGAAGTTGCCATTCTCAAGCTGGTATTCGTCAATCCAGTCGTCTACTACTTGCCGTGGATTCTCGGAGTGAAGAGTGTCGGCAATTGACAGCTGGCGCAACAGATTGTCGTAGCCAATACGATTGACTACATATTTGTTGCGTTGCTTGATGTGACGCGCCACACGTTCTATCATGCTACATACAAAGAACAGGTCGTTCTCGGTAATGTTCTCATCGGGGAAATATATATTCTTCATATACAGTTGGCTTGAAGCGATTCATTATAATAAATAATGTGATGTATATCTTATACATTCTATAGCTTTCTGCGTGCAGAAGACTATTTGGTGCGTAGGGTGCTTGAATTTGGCAAGTTCCCAAAATGCATTCCTTGTAATGTTTCCTGCAACGACATCTTCTATGTAGTTCCAAATCTGATCGTCGGCCATAGGACCTTCTACTATATCGAAATCGTGCCGTATACCACGACGACAGTCGATGATGAAGTTGAGCCAATCTTCCGACATTTCTTTGAATGTTTTGGCTTTGCACTCGTTGTGCTCTTCGTATTCATATACGTTGACAACATGTTTCCCTTTCTTGCTCAAAGCCCATTTCTTAGCTTGGCTTTCGAGCAAAGTGCAGTAGAATCCATATCCGAAGTCTTTCTCGTAGCCTCGGATGCGTATGTCGGGATGTTCTACAATGACGTTGCTGCCATGAAATAATTTGTCCATAATGTTTTTTCTCTTTCTGCAAACTTAACAATAATTTCTTGCACTGACAAATATTTAAGCTTAAAACACGCCGCAAAAGCGCCTCTTTATGCGGCTCGCATCATTCGGTGCGAGCCCTCGTTTCATCCGACGTACAAGCTCATTCCATCCGGTGCGAGCCCTCGTGTCATACGAAGCATGCCGTAATCGAGCCATTCTAGCAGGGAGATATGCACAATTCCTATGTGACAATAATAAGCGATTAAGAAAAAATGTGTAACTCTGCAATTGGTCTTTCCGTTGATTGCCGGCAATGAGTTGCGCGGCGCTAATCAGCGGATCGGCCCGGTAATAATAAGAAAGACGTTTGCTAACGTCGGATTCTGACCATTTGAAACGTAGGAAACTTCAAATAAGTACTCAGATGAAGACGGTGGTGGGCGTCTACCCATCGTGTATATATACACAGCTCGTGGTGTGCCTTCTCCGCTCGTGGTGAAGGTGCGCCATGTGCTATTGTCATATATATCCAATTGGCGTAGGCATCTGTTGCTTCTTTTTTTTCTTGATAATCTGCTGAGTTGACGTAATGTATTGATTATCAGCACTTGTAAAATTGAAAATTGGCAAAAGAAACAAATGGAATACAAAAAAATCGAAAATCCCTAAATAGCAATATATGCTTAACATATCTTAACGCAGTAAAAATCGGAAAATTTCATTTTCTGTCATTTTGTTGTAAGACTTTTTCGGAACAACAGATAAAGACCTTGGCACTGCGAAATGTAATATCAGTTTTTTCCATATTATTCCACCTTATTCCATTTTCTTGAAGTTTTATATTCAAAAACTGATAAGGTTCTGACTCTATTCTGAGATTTTTTATTATCTTTGCTAAAAAAGTCAAGACAACTAAAAACAATATGCGGTTTGAAAATAAGATAAAGGAACTTCGTATTCAACTACAAATGCCGCAACGCAAACTTGCTGCTGCACTTGATATAGATACGGCAACTTACTGCAAGATTGAGAAAGGTGAACGCAGGGCTCTAAGAGAACAGGTTGCAATCCTTTCTCAAATATTAAACATAGATGAAAATTCTCTGCTGACACTTTGGTTAGCAGATAAGGTTACTGACATGGTAGCATCCGAACATGAGGTAGCTCCAAGTGCTTTATCTATTGCAGCAGAAACAATAAAGAAAAGTGTATAATGGCAAGAAATAAAAAATATTCATACATAGAGTTCCCCTCGGAGATTGTAGCAGAAAGCAAGTCTCCTTATGGTCTGAGAACATATGTGAGCCTGTTCAGCAGTGCTGGCGTTGGATGTTATGGTTTTAAGGAAGAGGGATTCTATTGCATTGCAACAGTAGAACTACTTGAAAGGCGTCTTAATGTGCAGAAATGCAACAATAAGTGCATCTACCAGAGCGGCTACATTTGTGGAGACATGACTCTGCAGAGTACGAAAGATAAAATTTTCCATGAGCTTGACTTATGGAAACGGGGATTTGGTGTGGAAGATTTGGATGTGTTGGTTGCAACACCTCCTTGTCAAGGTATGTCTGTAGCCAATCACAAAAAGAAAGATGAATTAAAACGAAATTCTTTGGTGGTTGAGTCAATATCAATGGTGAAATCAGTCGCTCCTAAGTTCTTTATCTTTGAGAATGTGAGGGCTTTCCTTACTTCTGTTTGTACTGACTTAGACGATAAAGACAAGTCCATTAAAGAGGCAATTGAAACAAACCTGTCAGGACTATACAATATCTCTTATAACGTTTTGAACTTTAAGGATTATGGCAATCCTTCAAGTCGAACAAGAACTTTGGTTATAGGTGTTCGTAAGGACATCAAAGAGATAACTCCATACGATATTTTTCCTGATAAGCAACCAGAGCAAACACTTCGACAAATTATCGGAGATTTACCTTCTTTGAAGACCATGGGCGAAATATGCCCTGACGACATATATCACAACTTCAGGAGGTATGCACCCCATATGGAATCATGGATTTCAGAAATAAAAGAAGGTCAGTCTGCATTTGACAATACTGATATTGAGCGCATCCCACATACTTTGAAAAACGGTGTCATTGTGTACAATGCGCAAAAGAATGGTGACAAATACACTCGTCAATACTGGGATAAAGTTGCACCTTGTATTCACACGCGTAATGACATCATGGCGAGTCAGAATACTGTACACCCTGTTGACAACAGGGTGTTTAGCATTCGTGAGGTTATGCGTATGATGTCTGTACCTTCTACATTCAAGTGGTCAGAGAAGAGTCTTGAAGAATTGAACGCACTCACTCTAAAGGAAAAGGAAGCATACCTCAAGAAAGAGGAGATAAATATTCGTCAGACTTTAGGTGAAGCTGTCCCAACAATCATCTTCAAACAAATAGCACACAAGGTTAGAAAGGTTTTGTGTCGCAATGCTCTTTCGGAGCAAGACATCAAGAACCTTATAGAAAAAAGGAATCTTGTAGACACTGCTAAATTGATAGAGTTCATCAAGAGGTCAACTATTCATACATTTGCAGAGTTGTCAAAAATAGCAGAACTAGCTAATGCCCAACGAGACAACAATGCGGCATACTATACTCGTCAAGATTTGTGTTTTGCCATAGCAAACTCTCTGCCAACTCCCAAAGGCCAGGCTGTTGTCAACATTTTGGAGCCATCAATTGGTGTGGGTAATTTTTTGCCTACATTAATACGAAAGTATGAATCTGCATCAGAGGTTAACATCGATGTTGTAGACATTGATGCCAATAGCATTGCTATCTTAAAAGAACTTGTTCAAAAGATACATATGCCATCAAATATACATATTACATACATAAACGATGACTTTCTCTTGCACCAGTTCGACAAGAAATATGACATAATTGTTGGGAATCCTCCATATATGAAGCTCACCAAAGACAAGAAATTGTTGGCCATGTATAAGGAGAATGCCTACAATAAAAATACCAACAACATTTTCGCATTCTTCATAGAGAAAGCTATGAAGATTGGTAAATTTGTGTCTTTAATCGTTCCTAAAAGTCTGATTAATGCGCCTGAGTTCAACGAAACAAGAGAACTTGTTGGAAAGAATGCAATCCGCAGGATTATAGACTTTGGAGAGAAAGGATTTAAGGGAGTTAAGATTGAAACCATATGTTTGCAAGTCGACACCGTATCTAAGCCAGTAGATACAGTGGTTGAATCTTATATTACAGGAGAAGTTGAGTGTCATCCACAAAGCTACTTGACTTCTACGGATTTTCCTTATTGGCTCATCTATAGGAATGAAGATTTTGACAAAGTTGCAGAGACAATGACATTCAACGTGTTCAAGTCTTATAGAGACAGAACCATAACAAAGGCAATAACTAAGTCTTCTGGAAAAATTAGAGTCTTGAAATCACGTAACATAGGCGATAATGCGATTGTGGATATTGCTGATTATGACAGCTACATCGATGACATATCAAATCTTGATGTCGCAAAATATCTTAATCAGACAGGATGTGTGTTAATTCCCAACCTAACATACAATCCTCGCGCATGTTTCTTGCCAAAGAATTGTATAGCTGATGGCTCTGTAGCGATACTAACACCAAACGAAAACGAAACAATAACAGAACAGGATTTGGCGTTCTATGCTACAGAAAAATTCTCTAAATTCTACGCTATAGCTCGCAATAGAGGAACAAGATCGCTAAACATTGACAACAACTCTGTATTTTTCTTCGGAAAGCAAAATGTAAGATAAAAATGAGAGACGTAATAAATAACTACCTGAGTGCTTTTGACTTGGATATAAGAAAATCTCACGATGCAAGATTTGTTGACCAAAAATGCACACCAGATATCGTGTGTTTTATGGCCGACTGTGTACTGAATATGATTGCGACAAAAACATTGTTCGTAATAAACGATATATGGGAAACGCAGTATTTTATACAAAACTCACGTGTTATCTTCAACAAGCCCTGGGCAAACGATAAAAAGGCTTACAATGAATATAACAAGGTGCTATCACAGCCATTAAAACTGTTAGCTTACGCTCATGTTCTGAGTGTACATACTATTGACGGCTTACTTACTTTTTCTGTAGAGAACGAGGAATTACTTGATTATATCGCTCGTAAGGATAGAAATGCTTATAACTTCTTGTATTGCTACTTTATGAAAGTGATGGACGATAGTGGATTTACTAAGTACTTCGAGGAATATAAAGTCAATTCTGCCACCAATCCGAGAGCTGCCAAAACCGAAATATACGAAAGGTATTACAGGTTGATAAACGGTAACACACCATCGCATTCAAGATTTGATATTACACGTATGTTCCACAAAGTGTTCAACATCTATGCGGCTGAAAATGGATTGGTTGGTAGTAGTGGCAAGCCTATGTATTATTCTGATTTAATGTACAATAGGAAGAATTGGCGTGATTTGGAAAAGGACAAAACACAAACCAGACAAGAGGTCGCAACAGACACTTATCAGATGGATACCCAACATGCCATCAACTCATACTATGTGCAGAAAGCTATTGCCTTGATAAGAAAGATACAGACCGAGTCTGAGGTTAAGGATAGTTGGGGCAATGGTGTAGCAACTCAGGTACACCACATTTTCCCAAAATCACAATTTCCACAGATTGCTCACTATGTAGAGAACCTAATACTGCTGACCGCAACACAGCATTTCACAAAGGCGCATCCAAATAACCGCACTCAGGAAATTAATCGAGATTATCAGTTAGTTTGCTTGTTAGCAAAAGCTGACACGATAGAAAAATCTCTGCGAACAGTTGGTGAACGATATTACAGGAAAGAGTCATTTATCTATGTCGTAAATACAGGCTTAGATTCGGAACTGACAACAAAGCTCAGTTTTGAAGACATTAAGACTGAGATTGTTAGGCTTTATAATTGTGCATAAACAACTTGTCCGTAAATCATAATAGAATGAAGATATATCATTACACATCTATAGAAACTTTGGCTTTAATTCTGAAAAGTAAAAGCATACGATTCAATAGATTGGATAACGTGGATGATTTGGAAGAATCCATGTATGGCTCTGGCCCTAAGAACCAAAACCTAAGTAAGTACATTTTTGTGTCGTGCTGGACAAAATCTGAAGAAGAGAACCTCGCATTGTGGAAAATGTACGCAGGGTACAACGGTATAAGGATTGGTTTAGATGAAAATTTGTTTGTATCTTATCCTAACACGCCATTTGATACAATAGAGTCATTTTATAAGGATATTTTTCACTTCGGTCCAGACTACTGTGCTGCGCAACAGAACAACCTTACCAAGCTTGAAGAAGTCAAATATATCGATTCTCCACGCTTTGCTGTAAATGACCTTGTTAGCATTTCTGGAAACACCTTATCAATCAAGACTTCAAACTGGGGACTTGTTAAAAGTAAGGAATGGGCTATTCAACAGGAAAGTCGTTTTAGAATACAAACTCTTCCCTTAAACTATGCCTATGTTAAAAGCTATTCTGCTGAAATTCTCAACACAATGGATAGGATGGTATTAACTAAGGCTATTATTGAGGTGATTCCTGCAATTGTAAGGTCTATTGAAGAAGATTACAAGCCCCAAACATCAGAATTGTTTATGCCTATTAAAGATGATGCATTAAATAACATGGAGATTATGATGGGGCCGCAAACTTCTGATGCACAAAGACTAATTGTGGAGGCATTGGTACAAGACTTATCTAATATCACATTAACTGATAGTAAGTTTAAGGGAAAAGTAAGAGGAAAATTTAGTTGCATATAGTGCTATGAACCTTATCGACACCTTTCTGTTCCAGGAGGGTGCCGATTTTTGTTTGACTAGCATGTGTGTTGTCTAATGGGTGCAAGTCCCTAACGAGCCCTAGTAGTGGGAATCGTCTAGCCAGAGAGACAAGGGTGTCCGTGGCGACACGGAATCTGAAAGAAGTCAGCGGCAAATATCTGACCCAACGCACAGAAACTTGATATAAGGCTACTTACAGGGATAAGACTGCAAAAAGAGTCAAAGTCCAATAACTACTCGGAACTGCAAGTAGTAAATCAAGTGGGTATAAAATGGAAAGACAACATGCTTAACTAGTGAGGTCTCACGGACGCATGGATGAAGATGAGTTATTCGATGCACCATGACGGAGTAAAGCTTGCCGTGAGAAGTCAGCAGAGGTCATAGTACCCAAGGCACGTGTGCCTATAGGGAAGGACTGAATCGTGCAGTGCAACAGTAAATGACTGCTACCTTGAGAGTCTTTTGTAGTCAGATGTCCGAAAAGGAACTCTCTATTCACAAGATAGGACGGAATCCGACAATAGAATAGAAGTGACGTATCTCGAAGGGATGGCTGAAAACAACTTGCCACACACCGTAAGGTGTAAAAGCGCGAAACCGCCGTATGCGGAACCGCACGTACGGTGGTGTGGGAGGTCGGTAAATGTGAAAGTAGGAGGTAAATGCCTTTTATGAATAACATTTACCTCCTACCCGATTCTATCATCGCCTTGTTGGCAGGGTTGCCACTGAGTATATATCTAACAACCTCTGTTCGCATCATCTCGGACAACAGCCTTTGGATACACTTTGTCTGACGATGAAAACATTTCGTATGAAAAGACTATTAACAAAAATAACTATGATACTTTGTTTTATCAAGTTCCCTATATGGAGAAAGCCGATACTTTGGTTTTACAAGAGAAAGTACGTAATGATTTGTTAAGCAAATACATAAAGGCTGAATTGAAAAAATCCGTCATAAGAAATAACGAATGAATTTCAAAATGCAGCAATAAAAATATTTCTACAGACCCTACGTAAGGGTGTTGTAGCAAATGGTTATGCCATTACGGAGACAAACGAAGAAATGCAGTAGCGATTTTTAATGCTGAAGATGTGAAGAATGAAGACAAAGTTACGGGTTACATATATGTGCTCGTTCGCTTTCGGAGAATCCAGAGATAAACAATATAAAGAATCTATATAAGATAGGTTTCTCAACCAATAGGGTGGAGAATCGTGTGGCTAATGCCGAGCATGAGCCTACCTACTTGATGGCTCCTGTGGAGATTGTGAGCACTTATAAAATTGTGAACATGCACTCGCAGAAGTTTGAGGACTTGGTGCATCAGGTGTTGCAGGAAGTGAACTTCCGCTTTAAGGTGGCTGACGGCAAAAGAGAAATGCACGAGGCAACGGAATTGTATCAAGTGCCGTTGGAAATAATAGACAGCATCATTCAGAAAATAATGAATGGCACCATTCTTTTTTTCTCCTACAACAAGCAGCTGCAATGTCTGGAGCAAAGGGTTGAGAAGGTTCAATCAAAGTTGGATTTGTCTGGGCTTAAGGTTCTGACGCTTGTAATTAAGAAGATGTACTTTGAGCAGATTGTATCTGGCGAAAAGACAGAAGAATATCGCGAACTAAAACAGAATACTCTGAATAAATACACGTATCTTGACGAGACAGACGGCAAGCGTTACCTCAAACGATACGATGCGCTGAGACTATGCGTAGGCTATCATTCTGACAGGGATTGCGCTGTGGTTCAAGTGGTTGACACCACATATAACGGCGGCATTGTGAAATTTAGTTTGGGTAAGGTACTGGAAGTGATAAGAGGATGAAGTTGGGTTGGAATATTGAAATTCCTACATTGTATATTGATGAAGAAAAAGCCAATACATAAAAACGTCCCCTTGTTCGATTTCGTGGAGCAATGGGACGTTATGTTGTTTGGAGTTTTTGGTAATGTTTTTGGAATCCATTCTCATGTCCCAGATGTCAATTAGGAAAATAGTGTTTAATTATTTTGCTCAATCCCATATGTTGTGGTAGTATGATTTCGTAAGCTAATGGATTGCGTATTCGGAAAAATATGTAACTTTGCAAATAAGCAAGGTTGCATTTCAATAAAAAGGAGGTGATTATGAATACAATAACAATACAGGTTGAAGACCGTAATGTAATGTCAGGACTTATAAAAGTATTGAAGTCCATGAATGGTGTCGTTATTTTACCTACTCATAAAAACAAGAAGTCAGGCATGGAAGAAGCAATGGATGATATTCGCCATGGAAGAGTGACAGAATATAAAGATGCTGATGAAATGTTTGAAAAGTTGGGTATATGAAATATCAATTATTGCTACTAAACGTTTTGAGAAGGATGATAAGCTTGTGCTGATTTTAACAAATACAGGTTCTCATAGTGATGTATTTTGATTTATAATAACGTCCCCTTGCTCGATTCCGCGGAGCAAGGGGACGCTGTGTACCCCCCCCCCATCATACTCATCCTAGCACTGTTCTATGAGGTCTTTGGCGCTGCTTGCGTGGTACCAAATATTTTTTTGATTATATGTTTTTATTTCGTAATTTTGCAATTGCGGACAATCCGAAAGGTTAAATCCGTATGATTATAGGCATAAGGAAAAAGAGATGAAACAACTTAAGGAAAATGAAGGCATAGAGCGTAGCTTGTTACTTGCAATGGCTGTTATAGCAGGATTGACCGTGGCAAATTGCTATTACAACCAACCTCTTCTGGAGATGATACGTCACGACATAGGAGTGAGCCAACATGAGGCAAACCTGATAACCGTTGTCACCCAAATAGGCTATGCGCTTGGTTTGTGCTTCCTTATCCCTATGGGCGACCTCTACTCGCGCCGTCGCATTATAGTTGTGAACATGACGGTGGCAGCCATCATGGCCGTCGTCATTGCCGTAGCCCACAATGTGTGGATGATTTGGGGAGCCTCTCTGCTATTGGGAGCCTGCTCCGTAATTCCGCAGTTTTTCATACCTATAGCAGGACAATATTCCGAGAAGGAGAATAAAAGCAGGAATATGGGCGTCGTTCTGTCGGGGCTGCTGACGGGCATACTTGCCTCAAGAGTGGTTAGCGGTTATGTAGGCGAATGGTTGGGCTGGCGCGAAATGTTTTTAATAGCGGCTCTTGTGATGGTGCTGTGCATGGCCATTACGCTCAAGATTATGCCACAGATAAAGAGCAACTATGTCGGCACATACGGTGGCTTGATGGCCAGCGTATTTAATATTGTGAAGAGTAATGGGCGCATACGTCTTTATGCCGTACGTGCCGCCTTCAGCTTTGGCAGCATGATGGCAATTTGGGCGTGCCTCGCTTTTCGGTTGGCACAGGCTCCGTTCTATTCAGGTAGCGAGATGGTGGGAACATTAGGATTGTGTGGCATAGCCGGGGCTATAGCGGCAAGCGGTGTGGGCAAGCTTGTTAACCGCTTGGGCATAAGGAATATGAGCGTTTATGGAGCTTGCTTGCAGCTTGTGGCGTGGGCAACGGCTTGGCTGTTTGGTGACACTTTCATGGGGCTTGTTGTGGCTATCATATTGGTAGACGTAGGTTTGCAATGTCTGCAACTAAGCAATCAAAGCGGCTGTATACAGGAGATGCCTCAAGCTTCCAACAGGGCCAATACCATATTTATGACTACTTATTTTATAGGCGGCTCCTTTGGCACATATTGTGCCGGATTGGCTTGGGCCCATAAGGGATGGATTGGCGTGTGTGCGGTTGGGGCAATCTTGGCTGCAATCTCGCTCTGCATAACCTGTTTTAATGGGAAGAGAATTTAAATAATTGCATTATATGATTTCATTTCAAAGTGACTACAACAACGGTATGCTGCCGGAGATATTAGAGGCTCTTGGTAGGACAAACGATGACAAGACTCCTGGTTATGGCTACGACCATTATACAGAGTCGGCAAAACAGAAGATTCGCAAGGCTGTAGATAACGAGGAGGCTGACGTGTTCTTCCTTGTGGGAGGTACGCAGACCAACACAACGGTCATCGACTCTGTGCTGCTGGGATGTGAGGGCGTTGTTTGTGTGGAGACAGGACATATTGAGGTGCATGAGTCTGGTGCCGTGGAGGCATTCGGACATAAGGTTATCTCTCTTCCCTCCGTCGACAGCAAGCTGACTCCTGACACTCTGTCTGCATACATGGACAGATTCTTGGCTGACGAGACGCATCCGCACATGGTGCAACCAGGAATGGTGTATATCTCAATGCCTACTGAGTTTGGAATGGTATACACAAGGACTGAGCTTGAGAATCTGTACGCCACATGCCGGAAATATGATCTGTGTCTGTTTATCGATGGAGCACGACTGGGCTATGGACTGATGTCGGAGGCTTGCGACTATGACTTGCCCTTCCTCGCCAAGCATTGCGATGTGTTCTATATCGGTGGCACTAAGGTTGGAGCGATGATTGGTGAGGCAGTGGTGTTTACAGGTATGAAGGCTCCCAAGTATTTCTTCACCATCGTGAAACGTCACGGAGCTTTGCTCGCCAAAGGCAGAATGCTTGGCATCCAGTTTGACACGCTATTCACTGACAATCTGTATTTTAAGGTTTCGCAACATGCCATCAATATGGCTGTCCGCATCTGCGATATATTCAAAAAGCATGGCATAGCGATAGCCTACGACTCGCCAACTAACCAACAATTTGTTGTTCTGCCCAAAAAACTTTACGAGGCACTTTCACAGAAGGTGGCTTTTGAGATATGGGAGAGAAAGAGTGATGAGGAGATTGTCTGCCGTTTCGTCACCAGTTGGGCGACAAAGGAAGAGGAGCTGGACGGATTGGACCGAATATTGACAGCTTTATGCGGAGCTTGCCGAGATGAAGACTGATTGTGGCAGTTTTTATTATATATGCCACCATTGCCCGAGCCATAAACATAAGATTGTGGCTACGGGCAACATTTGCG
Organism: Leyella stercorea; assembly: GCF_021531355.1. Lineage (GTDB taxonomy): Bacteria > Bacteroidota > Bacteroidia > Bacteroidales > Bacteroidaceae > Prevotella. The sequence goes on from NZ_JADYTS010000004.1 coordinate 75,554, forward strand.
TTTTTTTGTTTGATAAATTTGTTGGCATTTTCTTTCATTCTTATTAGGATTTTTTCTTAAAAATCCACAACATTCCAATATTTATTGCTAACTTTGCAAACTGAAAATTGCAATTCGGATACTTATAAAGTATTCTACGTAGAGAAAACAAATTGTTTTAATAATTTTATGGATTTTATTTTATTAATCACAGTCATCTTGACGGCTGTTGTATTGGTGGTAGGTGCATACGTAGTTGCAAAGCTCGTAGGTCCTCGTTCGTACAACCCAGTTAAGGGTCAGCCTTTTGAGTGTGGTATTCCTACGCGTGGAACCTCTTGGATTCCTGTGCACGTGGGCTACTACCTCTTTGCTATCCTTTTCCTGATGTTCGACATTGAGACACTCTTCCTCTACCCCTGGGCAGTGGTTGTCAAGCAGTTTGGAGCCATGGCGCTTGCGAGCGTAGGCTTCTTTATGCTGGTATTGGTATTTGGCCTTGCTTATGCATGGCGGAAAGGAGCATTGGAATGGAAGTAAGAAAACCTGTCATCAAGAGTATCCCTTACGATGAGTTCAAGGACAATGAGGGCCTTGAGAAAATCGTAGACGAACTCCATGAAGGAGGCGTCAACGTAGTAGTTGGCTCGCTCGACCAGGCTATCAACTGGGGCCGTTCCAACTCTTTGTGGTCATTAACATTCGGTACTTCGTGCTGCGGTATTGAGTTCATGGCAGTGGGCTGTGCCCGCTACGACTTCTCACGCTTCGGCTTCGAGGTAACACGTAACTCTCCACGTCAGGCCGACCTCATCATGTGTGCCGGTACCATCACAAACAAGATGGCTCCTGTCTTCAAGCGTCTCTACGACGAGATGGCTGAGCCTAAGTATGTTGTAGCTGTGGGCGGTTGCGCCATCTCGGGCGGTCCGTTCAAGAACTCGTACAACGTGGTGCGTGGCATCTCGGAGATTGTTCCGGTAGACGTTTACGTTCCGGGCTGTCCTCCACGTCCAGAGGCTATCCTCTATGGCATGATGCAGCTTCAGCGTAAGGTGAAGGTAGAGAAGTTCTTCGGTGGCGCAAACCACAAGATGAACAGCGAGGAGAAGGAACTCTCAATGTCGAAGGGCGGTCTGCACGGACTTAGCAACGAGGCTCTCGCAAGCGAGAAGAAGCGCGAGACCATCGTAGTGAACAACGTTCCCGAGGATTTCGACGCTAAGAAAGGTCTAACTGATTAATATAATAAGGTATAAGATATGAAACTTGAAAACATTGAACTCTCATTTGACAATTTCGCAAGTGAGATGTCGAAGCTGAAGAACCAGAAACATTTCGACTACCTTGTTACCATTATCGGCGAGGACTTCGGCGAGGAAGGCTACGGATGTATCTACATCCTTGAGAATACCGACAACAACGAGCGCTGCTCTGTAAAGACCATCGCCAAGAAGGTAGACGGTAGCGACGTTATCCCTACTGTCATCAATCTGTGGAAGTCGGCTGAATTGCTTGAGCGCGAGGTGTTTGACTTCGTAGGTATCAAGTTCCTCGGCCATCCCGACATGCGTCGCCTCTTCCTCCGCACCGACTTCAACGGCTATCCTTTGCGCAAGGACTTCGACATGAGTCCCGAGGCAAACCAGTTCCCGTTGACCGACGAGCCTGAGAGCGACTACACTGTAGAATACTCGCTCAACGCTGACGGCCACCTCGTTGCTACCAAGAAGCGTCTGTTCGACGATGAGGACTTCGTGGTGAATATTGGTCCTAACCACCCGTCAACTCACGGTGTGCTCCGTTTGCAGACTGTGCTCGACGGCGAGAAGGTGAAGCGTGTTTATCCTCACCTCGGATATATCCACCGTGGTATTGAGAAGATGTGGGAGGGCATGACCTATCCGCAGACTCTCGCCTTGACCGACCGCTTGAACTATCTCTCGGCTATGATGCACCGCCACGCTCTTGTTGGCGTGATAGAGGAGGGTATGGGCATTGAGCTCAGCGACCGTATCCACTATATCCGTACTATCATGGACGAGTTGCAGCGTATCGACTCGCACTTGCTCTACCTCGGCTGTACAGCTCAGGACTTGGGTGCACTGACTGCTTTCCTCTACTGCATGCGCGACCGTGAGCACGTGCTCAACGTTATGGAGGAGACAACAGGCGGACGCCTTATCCAGAACTACTACCGCATCGGCGGACTCCAGGCCGACATCGACCCGAAGTTTGTAGAGAACACAAAGAAGCTCTGCAAGTATCTGCGTCCGATGATTCAGGAGTATCTCGACGTATTTGGCGACAACGTTATCACTCACAATCGTCTTGTAGGCGTTGGTCCTATGGGTCTTGAGGATTGTATCAACTACGGCGTGACAGGTCCTGCCGGACGTGCTGCCGGTTGGAAGAACGATACTCGTAAGCGTCATCCGTACGACCTCTACGACAAGGTAGAGTGGGAGGAGATAACAATGACCGGTTGCGACTCAATGGATCGTTACTACTGCCACATCAAGGAGCTTTATCAGAGCCTTAACATCATCGAACAGCTTATCGACAATATTCCGGAGGGCGACTTCTACATCAAGCAGAAGCCTATCATTAAGGTGCCCGAGGGACAGTGGTACTTCTCAGTTGAGGGTGCCAGCGGTGAGTTTGGCGTTTATCTCGACTCTAAGGGCGACAAGAGTCCTTACCGTATGAAGATGCGTCCGATGGGCTTGACCCTTACTGGTGCTCTCGATCCGATGCTTCGCGGACAGAAGATTGCCGACTTGATTACAACAGGTGCTGCTATCGACTTCGTTATTCCGGACATCGACCGTTAATCGGAATTTTGAATTTTGAATTTTGAATTTTGAATTGTCGGCTTCGCCGATTAGGAGTTAAGAATTTTGAATTGATAGGGTAAATCGCAATTCAATAATTCAAAACTCACAACTCATAATTCAAAATTGTGGCTTGCCACAATAATTCAAAACTCAAAACTCACAAATCAAAATTTAAAGAAAAATGTTTGACTTTAGTATTGTAACAAATTGGTTCCACAATCTCCTCGCAGTGACCTGCGGACTCGGAGATTTCTGGACAATACTGATCGAGTGCATCCTGGTTGGTGTCTGCATTCTCGCAGGTTATGCCATCCTTGCAATCATCTTGATCTTCATGGAGCGTAAGGTCTGCGCCTACTTCCAGTGCCGTCTTGGCCCGATGCGTGTAGGTCCTTGGGGCGTGTTCCAGGTGTTTGCCGACGTGCTGAAGATGCTCATCAAGGAGATTTTCTCAGTCGACGGCGCCGACAAGGTGCTCTACTATGTTGCTCCGTTCCTCGTGATTATAGCTTCTGTAGGCACATTCTCGTTCCTGCCTTGGAACAACGGTGCCGAGGTGCTCGACTTCAACGTTGGCGTATTCCTCATGTCTGCTATCTCAAGCATCGGCATCGTAGGTATCTTTATGGCAGGTTGGGGTTCTAACAACAAGTACTCAGTAGTTTCGGCTATGCGTGGTGCTGTGCAGCTTATCTCTTACGAGATGTCACTCGCACTCTGCCTTATCACAGCCGTTGTGCTCACTGGCACAATGCAGGTTAGCGGTATCGTTGAGGCTCAGACTGGTGCTTTCGGCTGGCTCATCTTCAAGGGACATATCCCTGCCATCATCGCTTTCCTCGTGTTCCTCGTAGCAGGTAACGCTGAGGCAAACCGTGGCCCGTTCGACTTGGCTGAGGCTGAGTCGGAGCTTACAGCCGGTTATCACACCGAGTATTCGGGTATGGGATTCGGCTTCTACTATCTCGCCGAGTATCTTAACCTCTTCGTAGTTTCAGGCATCGCCACCACAGTATTCCTTGGCGGTTGGGCTCCGTTCAACATCGGCGTAGAGGCCGTTGACGGTATCCTCAACTTCATCCCTGGTATCGTTTGGTTCCTTGGCAAGACATTCGCTGTTGTATGGCTGCTCATGTGGGTGCGCTGGACATTCCCACGTCTGCGTATCGACCAGATACTGAAGCTCGAGTGGAAATACCTCATGCCTTTGTGTCTCATCAACTTGATTCTCATGACAGTAGTTGTGGCATTCGGTTGGCACTTCTAAAAACACATTATTAATAACAATGGAAGAAAACAAAAAATCATATTTCGGAGAAATCGGAGCTGCTGTGAAGACTCTCGCCGTAGGTATGAAGACCACCTGGAAGGAGTACTTCACACCGAAGAGCACTGAGCAGTATCCCGAGAACCGCAAGACTACGCTTCACGTTGCTGCCCGCCACCGCGGACGCCTTGTGATGAACCGCGACGAGAACGGAGCGGTTAAGTGTACTGCTTGTACACTTTGCGAGAAGGCTTGCCCGAACGGCACCATCAAGATTGTATCGCAGATGGTGGAGAACCCGGAGACCGGCAAGAAGAAAAAGCAGCTTGTCGACTACCAGTACGACCTTGGCGACTGCATGTTCTGCGAGCTTTGTGTCAATGCTTGTAACTTCGGTGCCATCAAGTTTGTCAACGATTTCGAGAACTCAGTGTTCGACCGCGAGGCACTCGTGCTTCACCTCGACAAGGAGGACTACAAGGGAGGCTCACTGCCCAACCTCATCGACGGCGGTGCTGACTTCGAAATCGGAACATTTAACACTAAAACCAAATAAGGAGTAAGAAAACAATGGCAAGTTTAGTAATGTTTTGCATCTTGGCAGTGGTCATCCTTGGCTCGGCTGTCATGTGCGTGATGACAAAGCGCATCATGCGTTCTATCACATTCCTGCTTTTCGTGCTCCTTGGAGTGGCAGGTCTCTACTTCCTGCTCGACTACACCTATCTTGGTGCTGCCCAGATCAGCGTTTACGCCGGTGGTATGGTGATGATGTACATCTTCGCCGTACAGCTCGTGAGCAAGCGCACTCTTCAGGGACTTGTTGAGCACGTTAAGGGTAGCCGCGCTCTCTCAGGTGCATTGCTCTGCATCGTAGGTTTGCTTACCGTAGCTGGCATCCAGCTCAAGAACGGCTTCCTGACTCTCGCTGTTGAGGGCGAGGAGGTTCCGATGCAGACTATCGGTGAGGCTCTCCTAGGTTCGGAGAAGTATCAGTATGTATTGCCCTTCGAGTTCATTTCAGTATTCCTGCTGGCATGTATCATAGGTGCAATTGTTGTAGCACGTAAAGAAAAGGAGGACAAGTAATTATGATACCAGTAGAATGTTATTTCGTGCTTAGCGCACTTCTGTTCTTCATCGGCGTGTTCGGTTTCATCACCCGCCGCAACCTGATAGCAATGCTCGTCTCTATAGAGCTCGTGCTCAACGCTGTCGACTTGAACTTTGCGGCATTCAACCGCCTGCTCTTCCCGGGCGAGTTTGAGGGATTCTTCATGACCCTCTTCTCTATCGGCGTGAGCGCTGCCGAGAGTGCCGTAGCTATCGCGATTATTATCAACGTTTACCGCAATTTCCACAGCGATCAGGTGAACAGTATTGAAAACATGAAATATTAATTTTAGATTATGGATTTTACATATTCAATATGGATTCTTCTGTTGCCGCTGATCAGCTTCCTGGTTATCGGTCTGCCAGAATTCGTGAATAAGAAGTATGCCTGGTCGCACAAGGTAGCCGGACTCATCGGTACCAGTTCCCTCGGACTGGTTACAGTGTTGAGCTACTTCACAGCGTTCAAGTATTTCTCAGCCGACCGTCTTGCCGACGGCACCTTCGCAACCTTCGTTCCGTACAACGTAACATGGTTGCCGCTGGGCCATCTGCACTTCGACCTCGGCATCCTGCTCGACCCAATCTCAGTGATGATGCTCATCGTCATCTCTACGGTCAGCCTCATGGTTCACATCTACTCATTCGGCTACATGCACGGTGAGAAGGGATTCCAGCGCTACTACGCTTTCCTCTCACTCTTCACCATGTCAATGCTCGGACTGGTGCTCGCCACCAACATCTTCCAGATGTATATGTTCTGGGAGCTTGTGGGCGTTAGCTCTTACCTCCTCATTGGCTTCTACTACACTCTGAAGGCTGCCGTACATGCTTCGAAGAAGGCGTTTATCGTGACCCGTTTTGCCGATATGTTCTTCCTTATCGGTATTCTCATCTTCGGTTACTACACTGGAAGCTACAACTTCTCGTTCACCGGTACTGAGATTGCTTACGGTTCATGCGCTACAGCCTTTACCGTTGCTGACAACGCACGCGCTCTTGCTGCTGGCGGTATGATTCTGCCTACAGCTCTTGTGCTGATGTTCATCGGTGGTGCCGGTAAGTCGGCTATGTTCCCGTTGCACATCTGGTTGCCAGATGCTATGGAGGGTCCTACTCCAGTATCTGCACTTATCCACGCTGCCACCATGGTGGTTGCTGGTGTGTTCCAGATTGCACGTCTCTTCCCGGTATGGATTGAGTACGCTCCTCAGGCTCTTGAGGTAGTAGTGATTGTTGGTGCTTTCACCGCTTTCTATGCTGCTGCTGTAGCTTGTGCACAGAGCGACATCAAGCGTGTGCTTGCCTTCTCTACAATCTCACAGATTGCATTTATGATGGTAGCCCTCGGCGTATGTCTGCCTGGTCATCACGGTGCCGTTCTTGACAACCACGCTCAGCTTGGTTACATGGCATCAATGTTCCACTTGTTCACACACGCTATGTTCAAGGCTTGTCTGTTCCTCGGAGCAGGTTGCATCATCCACGCTGTTCACTCTAACGAGATGTCGGCAATGGGTGGATTGCGCAAGTATATGCCTATCACTCACGCTACATTCCTTATCTCTTGTCTCGCCATCGCTGGTATTCCGTTCTTCTCGGGCTTCAGCTCTAAGGACGAGATCATCACCGCTTGCTTCGAGTATTCTCCAGTATGCGGCTGGTGGATGACAGGTGTTGCCGCCATGACAGCATTCTATATGTTCCGTCTCTACTACGGCATCTTCTGGGGTACAGAGAACAAGGAACTCCACGCTCATCACACTCCGCACGAGGCTCCTGCTACAATGACATTCCCGCTCATCTTCTTGAGCATTGTCACTGTCGGTGTTGGCGTTATCACCACACTTGGAGGTTTCTGCGACTGGAGCTGGGCAAGCTTCGGCTCAATCGTGAGCGCAGCAGGCACAGCCTACACAGTTCACTTCGACCCGCAGGTTGCAGCCACATCAACCGTGATTGCAATCCTCTCTATCGCCCTCGCCACCTATATATATAAAGGTGAGAAGCAGCCTATCGCCGACAAGATGTACGCTACATTCCCGCGTCTGCATCGTTGGGCTTACAAGCGCTTCTACATGGATGAGGTTTATCAGTACGTCACACACAAGATTCTGTTCCGCTACGTAAGCCGCACGGCACAGTGGATTGACGAGAAGATCATCAACGGTCTTATCGACTTCTCTGCTTGGGGTGCCAACGAGGCTGGCGAGACCATACGTCCTTGGCAGAGCGGCGACGTTCGCCAGTATGCCGTTTGGTTCCTTACCGGTACGGTAGCTTTAACATTATTATTACTTTGCTTATAATTAAATTATGAATATATTAAGTTTATTCGTAGTAATCCCTGTCCTGATGTTGCTCGGTCTTTGGATCGCCCGCAACGTCAATCAGGTGCGTGGTGTGATGGTTGCCGGTTCATCCTGCCTCTTGGCACTGAGCGTATGGCTCACACTCCACTTCATCGGCGAGCGCGCAGCAGGCAACACCGAGGAGATGATTCTCCGCGCCACTACGGAATGGTTCCCTTCGCTCCACATCAACTATGAGGTGGGTGTTGACGGCATCTCCGTTGTGATGCTTCTGCTTTCGAGCATCATCGTGTTCACAGGTACCTTCGCTTCATGGAAGCTTAAGCCGCTTACCAAGGAGTTCTTCATGTGGTTCACATTGCTCTCAACAGGTGTTTACGGTTTCTTCATCTCGATCGACCTCTTCACCATGTTCATGTTCTACGAGGTTGCCCTCATCCCTATGTACCTCTTGATTGGTTTCTGGGGTTCAGGTCGCAAGGAGTATGCAGCTATGAAGCTGACATTGATGCTTATGGGTGGTTCTGCCCTCATCATCCTCGGCTTGGTAGGTATCTACTTCTTCAACGGTGCCTCTACAATGAGCATCCTTGAGATTGCCCACAACAACCACATCCCTGCAGCCGTTCAGAACGTGTTGTTCCCGTTTGTGTTCATCGGTTTCGGTGTACTTGGTGCTCTGTTCCCGTTCCACACATGGTCACCAATCGGTCACGGTTGTGCCCCTACATCTGTGTCAATGCTTCACGCTGGTGTGCTCATGAAGCTTGGTGGTTACGGTTGCTTCCGTATCGCCATGTTCCTCCTGCCACAGGCTGCTCATGATTTGGCTTGGATATTCCTTATCCTCACCACTATCTCAGTAGTATACGGTGCATTCTCTGCTTGTGTTCAGACCGACTTGAAGTTCATCAATGCTTACTCTTCAGTGTCACACTGTGGTCTGGTGCTCTTCGCTCTGTTGATGATGACTCGTGTATCTTGCACAGGTGCTATTCTCCAGATGCTCTCTCACGGTTTGATGACAGCCCTCTTCTTCGCCCTCATCGGTATGATTTATGGTCGTACACACACACGTGACATCCGTGAGCTTGGAGGTTTGATGAAGATTATGCCGTTCCTCTCAGTAGGTTATGTGATTGCTGGTCTTGCCAACCTCGGTCTTCCGGGCTTCTCAGGCTTCATCGCTGAGATGACAATCTTCAACGGTTCGTTTGAGAATGCCGATACATTCCACCGTTGCTGCACCATCATCGCCATCACATCTATCGTTGTGACAGCTGTGTACATCCTCCGTACTGTAGGCTTCATCCTCTTCGAGAAGGTGAAGAATCCGCACTTCGAGGAACTCACTGACGCTACATGGGACGAGCGCTTCGCAGTATGCTGCCTCATCTTCTGTGTTGCAGGTCTCGGTTCGGCTCCATTATGGGCAAGCCATGTCATCGACAATGCAGTAGCTCCTATCCTTAGCGTAATTCCAACACTTTAATAACAAGTTCAGCAGTAAAAAATGGATTATAGTCAGTTTTTTTATATGATACCCGAGGCTGGCCTCATGGCAATCCTCGTGATAGTATTCCTCGCCGACCTCTTCTTGAAGGGCGAGAAGAAACACGCTACATTGAGCATGCTGACATGTGCTTTGTTGGTAGCTCAGGTGGTATTATGCTTCAATGCCCAGCCTGCAGAGGCATTTGCAGGACTCTATACAGCCACAGCAGCTGCTCAGGTGATGAAGGTCATCCTTACAGTCGGAGCGTACATTGTTGTTGTTATGGCTCAGTCGTGGATTGAGCGTGAGGATGTGCTGCGCAAGGAGGGTGAGTTCTATGAGCTCGTTATCTCTACATTGCTCGGTATGTACATGATGATTTCATCAGGACATTTCCTCATGTTCTTCCTTGGTCTGGAAATGGCTTCAGTGCCTATGGCTTGCCTCGTGGCTTTCGACAAGTACAAGAAGGTTTCGGCTGAGGGTGCTGCCAAGTTCATCCTCACCGCTACATTCTCAAGCGGTGTAATGCTCTATGGCATCTCGTTCCTCTACGGTGCTTGTGGCACACTCTACTTCGATGATATGGCTGCCAAGATTAGCGCAACACCTTTGACAATCATGGGTCTTGTGTTCTTCTTCAGCGGACTCGGCTTCAAGATTTCGCTCGTACCGTTCCACTTCTGGACAGCTGATACCTATCAGGGTGCTCCTACACCAGTGACAGGTTATCTGAGCGTTGTATCTAAGGGTGCTGCAGCCTTTGCCTTGATGACAATCTTGCTGAAGGTGTTCGGTCCGATGGTTGAATACTACGAGACCTTGATGTACATCGTCATCGTGCTCACCATCACCATCGCCAACCTCTTCGCACTTCGTCAGACAGAGCTCAAGCGATTCATGGCATTCAGCTCTATTTCACAGGCAGGCTACATCATGCTTGCAGCCGTAGGCAACGAGACAATGGGCTTGACAGCCTTGATGTACTACGTGCTCATCTACGTTGCAGCCAACATGGCAGTGTTCACCGTCATCAACGTTGTTGAGACACGTGGCAAGGGCAACACAGAGATGTCGGTGTTCGATGGTTTCTACACCACCAACCCTAAGCTCTCGTTCCTCCTCACTCTCGCTCTCTTCTCATTGGCAGGTATTCCTCCGTTCGCTGGTATGTTCTGTAAGTTCTTCGTGTTCATGGCAGCTGCCGAGCAGGGCTCGAATATCGCCTATGCAGTAGTGTTCCTGGCATTGGTTAACACCGTACCGTCACTCTACTACTATCTGAAGATTGTAAAGTGCATGTACATCAACAAGACAGATACTCCAATCGCTACATTCCAGAGCGATGGCGCTACACGCACAGCTCTTGCCCTCTGCACAGCAGGCGTACTCCTCTTCGGTGTATGCAGCTGCGTATACGGATGGCTGGTAGCTGCTACATCTGCGATGTAGAATGTTGCCTATGGCAATGTTGAATTTTGAGTTTTGAATGTTGAGTTGTCGGCTACGCCGATTTTGAATTGTTCAATGTTGAATTAGGAATTCGTAATTGGTAAATTCAAAATGCGCGAAGCGCACAACTCAAAATTCAAAACTCAAAACGACATAACGACAATAGAGACAATGACTGACAACTCATCACAAGAGAATTGCCAACCATTGTTTCTATTGTCGTTTTTGTTTTATTAGTCAAAAGAATTGAGGACGATAGGGATGCTGAAATTATATCATATTGCCCAAAGAAATCATAAGTGAAGATGTTCAATTTGTATAAGGATGGACTTGATTTAGAGTCTCTGCGTCATTACTGCATGGAACATGGAGAAGTGCGCTTATTGAAGCGTGGTGAGATATTTGAGGATGCAGGCAAACCGTCAAAATATGTGGCTTATGTGGAGCGTGGATGCTTCAAGTATATGGTGAATAACGGAGAGGAAGGTAAAGACTACTGTACTGGTTTTGCCTTCGAAGGAGAGTTTGTGGCTGACTATCCGAATTGTCTTACAGGCAGAAAGTCTGAGTTAACTATTGTGGCTGGGACTCCGTGTAAGATATTCCAAATATTAGGGAAAGAACTGGGGACGTTATTAGATTCTGTAAATACCAAAGGACTCAAACAGGCTATATCCGATTGTCTTTTTGCTCAAGTTTATGCACAATATCTTGATACCTATCGTATGACAACCAGAGAACGATATAAGCGTTTGCTAATTCGTTGCCCGGAATTAGTTCAAAGCATCAACTTGAAGGATATAGCCTCTTATCTGAAAGTTACACCAACAACTATAAGCAATATACGTAGGGAAATTACTTTCGGGTAGCAAACTCTCAAAACATTTTGAGAGTTTGCCCATATAATGTTTTATAGTCTTAGAATACGTGCTGTTTTTAATGGGCAAGCATTAACTTTGCACAAAAAATTACAGTATGAATATCGTTATAATCGGAGCTACCTCGGGTATTGGTAAAGCTCTTTTTGTGAAGTATGCTAATGCAGATAATCGTATTGGCATTGTAGGTAGGCGAACAAACCTGCTTAATGAATTAAGTCAGCAGTATCAGTCCAAAACCATTGTTTCAAAAGCAGATGTCACAAACTTAAATGAGATAGAACAAGCGATAAATACTCTTCTAAAAGAGTTCGGTCACTTTGACCTTGCTATTATGTGTGCAGGTGTTGGTGACATTAATGCCACGCTTGACTATGCGATTGAGCGTCTTGCCATTGATACTAATGTTGTAGGTTGGACATATGTTATTGATAGATTGTATTGCATTTTTGAACAACAAGGTTATGGTCATCTTGTAGCTATAACTTCTGCTGGTGGATTGCGAGGCGAATCGGCTGCACCAGCCTATAGCGCAACAAAAGCTTACCAAATTAATTATATGGAAGCAATACGCAAAAAGGCTTTCAGAAATGGTGGTTGCATAACCGTAACAGATGTCAGACCAGGTCTTGTTGATACAGCTATGGCAAAGGGTGAGGGCTTGTTCTGGGTGATGCCGGTAGAGAAAGTGGCTAGTCAAATCATTGCTGCTATTAGCAAAAAGAAGTCTAAGGTCTATGTCACCAAACGATGGCACATACTTGCTCTAATATACAGAATCATGCCATTTTATATTTTCAAACGAATGTAGCTTCTAACATTTTATGAAAACATTTTGCCGTGTGGATTAATTGTTGTAGATTTGCGGTGAGATACTTATTTGGATAATAACTAAAGCTTTAGAAGTTTATGGACTTGACACATAATATAATAGAATATGTAAATTGCTGTGTAGGAGCATTTGCAAATCGTTTTAGTTTGACATTATCACAGTCATATGCCTATTTACGCAGATTTAAAGGAATTGATTTTCTTATTGATTGCTATGCAGCAGAGCATACTCTTTCTATAGAGGATGCTGTAGAGGATATAATGTTGTTATGCCAAAAGAATGGAGGACGATTGGGATGCTGAAATTATATCATGGAAGCAACGTTGTGGTTGACAAGATAGAATGATTGAAGAACTGCGTTTCCATAAACCGGCTATTCAATATTTCTTTGGAACAGAAAAAGCAATACGTTACTTAAAGAGAATCTAATTATGAGCGAAGATATCCAATTTAAGATTGAATGCCTCTCTACCGAGTTGGTTGAAATGTTGATGCAAAAGTATGGATGGAATATGAAGAAGGCACTTGATGAATTGTATTCTTCAGAAACCTATAAGCGATTGTGCAACCCAGATTGTGGTTTGTATTATGAAGGGGCAGTATATGTGTTCTCGTATTTAGAAAACGAGATAGAAACAGGTGTTATAAATTAAAAGCAATGAAATTCTCACTCATCAACCGCCTTTCCCAATCCGACATCCATGAGCTATGCGCCTTGACCCAAGGCGAGCGTAACAACAGTCTTAAGGAGCAGCTATACCAGTTGACATTGGACTCCGACCGCCGTGTAGCAACCAATGCGCTGTGGGTATTCACGCATTTTGCTGCAGTAGACATGGAGTGGCTATATGCCAAGCACGACCAGCTTATTAACCGTTGCTTGAATGAGAAGGATGCTACAAAGCTTCGTCTAATGCTCAATCTGCTTCTTCGTCAGCCTTATACCGAAGAAGATATCCGTACCGATTTTATAGACTTCTGCCTGACGCGACTCGCCGACACTAAGTCGCCTTATGCCGTAAGGGCGCAATGCATTAAGCTTGCCTACGTGCAAATGCACTATTGGCCCGAACTGCTTAATGAACTGCGCCAAACGCTTGAAATGATAAGCTGCGAACCTCTATCGCCTGGACTGCGCTCGGCATGGCGGCAAGTGATGAAGAAATTATAGACCACTGACTGTCGCATTACTCGAAATGTCGGATGAGCCATAAATAATACACCCTACCCTTCTGGGCGTACCACTTGCCCCCTTGTCCTATTATATCTTAAACCTCTTGTCCTTATGTTCTCTTGTCTTCAAACATCAACAAGTCCTCTTGTCCTATCTTCTCACCGATAAACTGCAATTCACACTTCTATCACTCCATATTCTGTATGAACCTGATTTTTGCCCTAATCCGGCTCAGACTTGCCTGTGTTACGCCTAAATAGGTGGCAATACTTCCCAGCGGCAATCGCTGTAACAAATCTGGTTCTTTCTCCAATAGCTCCTTATACCGTTCCGAAGCGATAGCAGACAACATAGAAATCAGCCGTTCCTCAGTGGCAAGCAACTCCATCTCCGCATAACGCCGTCCCCAATTGGCGATGTGCAAGTCTTCCGAAAACAGCTCTTTCATTTTTTTCCTTTTCAATACATATAAGACGGAATCTTCCATCAATTCCATTGTTTCATATCCCGGCTCGTCATTTACATAGCCTTTCATAGAAACAAGGGTCGCTCCCTCTTTGCCGACCCAAAAAGTAATTTCTTTCCCATCCACCGAAGTAAAGGCACGGACAATGCCTTGTTTAATGAAAAAGATGTCTTTCTCCACCTTGCCGCATTCCAATACTCTGAATCCTTTGGGATATGAGACTTCCGTCAGGCATTGTTGCAACCTGTCCAAAGATGCGTCCGGCATGGCATATCTTTGGTTGATGATTTCCTTTATATCCATAGTTCATTGCTGTTGTTAGTGTGCAAAATTATAAAATAGCATACGGAAACGAGAATAAACAGATGGTTTTTGTCAAATGAAAAGTATGTTTTTGCCAAATGCAAAAAGCTATTAGGGATTGTTTGTTTATTTTTGTGCCCGAATTTAATAAAACATAGGTATGAATTGGATAATCTTATTATTGGCAGGATTGTTTGAGGTGAGCCTCACATTTTGTTTAGGGAAAGCGAGAGCGGCATCAGGAGTTGGATTTTATTTGTGGGGAAGCGGTTTCCTTGCCTCTACCGTACTGAGCATGACTTTGCTTGCCAAAGCGGTACAGACTTTGCCTTTGGGAACTGCGTACGCCATTTGGACGGGAATCGGAGCGGTTGGTACGGTTTTGATTGGGATATTCGTTTTCAAGGAATCTGCCACTCCCATCAGGCTTTTCTTCCTCTTCGTGCTCATTGCATCCTTGATAGGATTGAAAGTCGTGTCATACTGAAAGGAGACGACAAATGAAGTATGAATTAAGAGAGAACCAAGGCATTCCGGTAGCTCTGCTGGCTCTGATGGCAGTTGCTACCGGACTTTCCGTTGCCAACTGCTACTACAACCAACCTTTGTTGGGTAGCATGGCAAAAGATTTCGCGGTAAACGACTTTTCTGCTAGCATGGTAGCGACATTGACACAGATAGGCTATGTGACCGGACTTGTGTTTGTCATCCCGCTTGGTGATTTGGTCTCACGAAAGAAGCTGATATTGACCAATTATATCATATCTTCGTGCGCCTTGCTTGCCATAGCCCTTGCACCGAACATCTATTGGGTGTGGGGCGCATCATTGCTTGCCGGCGCATCTTCGGTTATGCCGCAATTTTTCATTCCGTTAGTATCTTACTATTCACCCCCTGCGCACAAGGTGCGCAACGTAGGGATTATACAATCTTGCCTGCTCATAGGCATTCTTGGTTCACGGGTATTCAGTGGCTTTCTGGCTGACGTGTGGGGCTGGCGTTCCGTCTATTTTGTAGCTTGCTTGTTTATGCTCGGATGCTTCCTGATGATTCACAAGATGCTACCCGCGTTGTCTACCTGTTCGCAAGAAAGTTATGCAGGGTTGATGAAATCTTTGTTGCGCCTACTCTCCAAATACCCGTACTTGCGTATCGCATCGCTGAGGGCGGCATTGGCTTATGGCTCGTTCTTCGCTTTGTGGAGTTGCCTTGCTTTTCGGATGAAACAGGAACCTTTTTTTGCCAGCGACGACATTATCGGAGCACTCGGCTTGTGTGGACTGGCAGGTGCATCCACGGTGGTTTTCATCAGCGGCTACGTTCAAAAGTACGGTGCGAGGTTCTTCTCTATTGTCGGAGGATGCGTAGTATTGGCTGCATGGATACTGGCATTTTGGGGGAATGACAGCTATTTGTGGATAATAATTGCTATCTTGCTGATTGATGCCGGTATGCAATGCATCCATTTGTCGAATCAGACCAGCGTAGTCGCCCTTGACGTATCTGCCATCAATCGTATCAATACCGTTTATATGACCATTTACTTTTTGGGTGGTTCTGCCGGTACATTCGTTTCCGGTCTGTCTTGGCAGCATTACGGGTGGACAGGTGTGGTTGGGGTAGGAATTGCCTTTACCGTGGCTTCCTTGCTCGTAAACTTTTTCAAGCAATTATAAAGCCATTTTCCCTCCCGTTTTTTTTGTCAATCACATTTTTTCTTTATACCTTTGCCCACGAAACATCAAGAGCAGTATTAATCTGCACCAACCGAGCACGACAGCCACGGTGGTCAATATACGATGTGGAAATAAGTTTAATTTCAAAAATAAGTCTTTATGAACAATTCATTTTACAACGATTTTGCTGCGCGTTTTGCAGCAACAACACTCACTTCACTTGTTGAATCATTTAATAATCAGGTAGGAAATCGTGGTTTCAACTCCATGCGTGCAGCCCATGACCGGGCTCTTATT
This sequence comes from Leyella stercorea, assembly GCF_021531355.1. Taxonomy (GTDB): domain Bacteria; phylum Bacteroidota; class Bacteroidia; order Bacteroidales; family Bacteroidaceae; genus Prevotella. The sequence continues at coordinate 91,635 of NZ_JADYTS010000004.1, forward strand.
GACGAGCTTGTGCGTCGTGGCATTGATGTGTCGGCGGTGTTCGACGGTACTGTCATTTCTTTTGCCTATCATGTTGGGTTGGACAACAACAGTCTGGTAATCAGAAAATAAAAACAATTAGCAACATCTTAAACTGTTGATGATGCCGTTGAAGATAATACAAAAACGACAATAGAGACAAAGGTCAACAATAACTACTATGCCATAGCGCATAAGATTGTTGCCATTTGTCTCTATTGTCGTTTTTATTAGTATGTATTTTCAATTATTGCTGTCCGGTAAAACACCAAAGAGCATAAAAATCCTCCCCGAAGCCCCGTAAAATAGGACTTCGGG
>NZ_JADYTS010000050.1 GCF_021531355.1 Leyella stercorea
CAACACCAATTGTGGCAAGTTCCTTCATCTTGCCACCGATTTTCTCAACAACAATAACTCCGATATTGCCGGATGGATATTTCTTTTTGCGGACAAACATAGTTAAAATATCTTTCGTGTCACCCAATATTAGGTGACACAAAGATACAAAATATTGTTTATCAACAAGTTATAAAATGCATGTTTTTTGAGTGACGAAGTCAGGAAAAAGCCACACAAAAGCCCCACCCCCAGCCCCTCCCCCGCAGGGAGGGGAGTGATATGCACAATTGGCTATAGAAACCCAACTATAGTCAAAGCATGCAAAAGACAAAATATAACAATTTGTTATAAGAGTCAATTGCACATTGCTAACAAAGCATACTACTCCCCTCCCTACGGGGGAGGGGTTAGGGGGTGGGGCTTTTTATGTGATTGTAAGTTTTCTCCCTAATTTTGTATATATTATCAATCGAAAATCTATATCTTTGCATCGTAATGGAAACAGATAAATATATACGCCGATGAAGCTATTGATAAAGAACATGGTTTGTCCGCGCTGCATATCGGCAGCGAAGGAAATTCTTGAGTCGGAAGGCCTGACGGTGAAGTCAATAAGTTTGGGCGATGCAGAGATAGAGCAAGAGCTTACTGCCGGGCAACGTTTTTCTATTGCGAGGAAATTGCACGACATAGGTTTTGAACTGCTTGACGACCCACGCTCGCAATTGGTGGAGCAGATACGCATAGCCGTACAACAATGGGTAAGAAAGAATGAGGAGCGTACTAAGCTGTCCGATTATCTGTCGCGTCAGCTCAACAAGGACTATAGTACATTAAGCAAGCTGTTCTCTGAAGTGCGAGGCATCACCATCGAACGGTTCTCCATCCTGCACCGTATTGAATATGCCAAGGAACTTCTGTGCTATAGTCAGCTTTCTACAAGCGAGATTGCATATAGGCTTGGATATAGTTCGCCGGCACACCTCTCCTCACAGTTCAAGCAAGTGACGGGTATGACTCCAAAAGGATTTCGCGAAATGGGAAAACACGACAGAACATCCCTGGATGCATTGTAATACAATACTGTCGCTGAACGTAAATTGTCGTAAATGTCACGTGAATATTCGAAAATTGTTGTTGTGTAGAAATACGCAGTATAAATATAATTCATGCTAATTCACGTTAAGAAAAAATATATTGTTATTAGTATTAGAGATTGTTATAAAATAAAGTACATGAGAAAAATATTGATTGGTTTATTGGGATATACATTTGTGTCGCAGCAGATTTCGGCACAGACGGATAGTATAGCCAATACGCACGAATTGAAGAATGTGACAGTGAAAGCCACCAACGGCATCAAGTCGAAATACAGAGTGGATAACGCCGAGATAATAGGACAAGGCCAACTGATACGTGCTGCTTGCTGCAACCTTGGCGAGTCGTTCACTGCTAATCCTTCGGTCGACGTGAGCTACAGCGACGCTGCCACTGGTGCGAAGCAGATAAAGCTGCTTGGACTTAGCGGCACTTATGTGCAGATGCTCACGGAGAACATCCCTAATCTGCGTGGTGCTTCCTTGCCTTATAGCTTAGGCTATGTGCCTGGTCCTTGGATGCAGTCGATACAGGTGAGCAAGGGTGCTTCGAGCGTCAAGAACGGATATGAGAGCACTACGGGTCAGATAAACATTGAGTTTCTGAAACCACAGGGCACAGATGGTGTGCGAGCGAATGTTTATCAGGATAGCGAACTGAAGACAGAGGTCAACCTCGATGGAAGCATACATCTCAACGACCGCCTTTCTACGGCAACCCTCCTTCACTTCGAGAACCGACAGATGGATCATGACGGCAATGGCGACGGCTTTATGGATATGCCCAAGTTGCGACAATACAACCTTATGCACCGCTGGGCGTATGTGTCGCCACGGTGGATAAGCCAGTTGATGTTGCGTGGTTTGCACGATGAGCGCGAAGGCGGACAAAGCCGTAAGCACGCTAATGCTGCTTCATCGGAACTTCTCTACTCAACCTCAGTAAAGACCAACCGCTATGAGATGCAATGGAAAAACGGTTTTACCCTTAATGCCGATCACAACACGTCAATAGCCTTGATGCTACATGGCTCGTGGCATGATGCCGACAATATGTTTGGAACCACCCAATATGATGTCACTCAGAAAAATGGTTATGCCCAACTGATGTTTGAGACTGATATTACGGAGAATCATAACGTTAGTTTAGGTGCGTCGTTCAACCACGACTACTATGACGAACGTTTCAACCCATTGGGTGCATTGCCTAAAGCAGAAAGCAAGGTGACAAAGGAGACCACTCCTGGTCTGTATGCTCAGTACACATATAAGTTGGGCGACAAGCTTACTGTAATGCCTGGCGTGCGTTGGGATCATTCCAATCTTTACGGCAGCTTCCTGACACCACGTCTGCATATCAAGTATTCTCCATCAAATATTGTCACGCTACGCACTTCGGTAGGCAAGGGCTATCGTTCACCTCATGCCTTGGCAGAGAACGTTACGCTGTTGGCAAGTGGCAGAGAGATAATCATCGATCCGAACCTTAAGCAGGAGGAGGCATGGAACATGGGAGCTTCTTTGGGCTTCAACATCCCCCTCTTCGGCAAGAATCTTGAGCTGAATGCGGAGTATTACTACACCGACTTCAAGCATCAGATGATAATCAACTTCGATGGAGCCAAAGGAAGTCATACTCTCTCGTTTGAGAATCTCGACGGCAAGAGCTATAGCCACACCTTCCAGGTGGATGCCACATACTCATTGTTCAGTGGTATGTCTGCCACTGCAGCCTTCCGCTTGAACGATGTTAAGTGTACTTATGATGGCAGTCTGCGCCAGAAGCCTCTCACGTCACGCTATAAAGGATTGCTTACTCTCTCGTATAAGACACCGCTGGAGCTTTGGCAGTTCGACATGACAGGTCAGCTAAATGGTGGCGGCGAGCTTTACGACCGCAGCAGCTATCCTGCCTACTTCCAGTTGCAGGCGCAAGTGACACGAGAGTTCCGCAACTTCAGCCTTTACTTAGGTGGCGAAAATCTCACCAACTATAAGATGGACTCCCCGATACAAAGTGCTCATCATCCATGGAGCGCCGCCTTCGATGCCACTCAGGTGTGGGGACCTGTAACGGGAGCGATGGCTTACGTAGGCATTAGATTCAAATTAGAGAAGTTATAATACATACATTCATCATTAAAAAATCAGGACAATATGAAGAATCTTTTAACAGCATTTATGCTCATGCTTGCCGGCAACAGCTTTGCACAGACTGCAGCCGACACATTAGTGGTAACCACTCAGCCGCAGATGCACTGCCAGGGTTGCGAGAACAAGATCAAGAGCAACATCCGCTTTGTGAAAGGCACAAAGCAAATCAGCACCTCACTCGAAGAGCAGAAGGTCACTATCGTATACAACTCCAAGAAAGCCAACTACGACGACTTTGTTGCGGCCTTCAAGAAAATTGGGTATGAGATAAAGAAGAAATAAATTTCCAGTTGGAAGTTGAGAGTTTATTCAAGTTGAGAATTGAGAGTTGAGAGTTAAGGGTTATGATTACCATGCTAAACATTTAATGTTAAAGCATATCATAACTTTCAATTCTCAACTCTCAATTCTCAACTAATCAGAGCCTCTCGCAGAACTCAATCTTCTCCTTGTTCGGTCCCTCGATAGTGAAGAACTTAACTCCGTTCTCCCAGAACGGCAAACCATTTACTTGTGTGTCGAGCATCTTCAGTCCGGCACGCTGCACTACCTTGAACAGTTCGTCGATGTTCTTTACGTCGATGGCGATGTGGTCGATGGCACCGTACGCCATTGCTGCCTGGCGATTCTGATAAGTCTCTATCACGAGATTGTGGAGCTGCAGGAAAGCCACTTCCTCTGAGCCGTTCACGGTGCGAAGGGCTGTTGTGAAACCCAGTGTGAGGTAGAAGTTGATGGTCTCCTCAATGTTGTTTGTCGGGATACCGATGTGCTGAACGCCTGTTGTGAAATCTTTGATGTTCATAATGCTAATGGATTTTATGGATGTTTATGGATTTTATGTTGTCAATCTAAGTGTTTTATAAGTGGATGATTTGTGCGCCAATCTGGAAGTAAGCCTTCTCCGTCTGCGGATTCCACATTCCCATTGCATGTACTGGAATTGTACAGGAACCTATCTTCAGGTCGTGGCTCACTTTCAGTTGTGTATGCACTACGCCCGAAGTTTCGCCGTAGAAGTTTTGTTTCTCGCCAGCCTTGTTCAGGGCGAATGCTCCTCCCACTCCTGCATCCACTCTCCATCCCTCCTTATTATATACGGGATATTCGGCATAAACGAATGTAGAGTATTTCTGAGTGTTGTTGTCGGCCGAGCGGTCGCGTCCGAACATTATCGTCGACCAGCTCAGCAGCAATGGAAACCGAGGCTGCTGGAAACGGTAATTGAGCGTGCAATTCAGAAATCGTCCTGTCTCATGGGCCTTATAGTTGAAGTACTGGCGATTGTTGTACGTTGCACCCGGTGAAAAGTTGTAGGTGTCCATAGCCGAGAACTCGAAGCCCGCACCCCGTACTGTGACATAATGGTTGAACTCCTTATATGAGCCTTGAGTATTTGTGCCTCCCCACAGTCCGAGTGTCATGTGTCCATTGGCAAACGTATAGCCAAGGTCAGTGAGTATAAGGCAACCGTCAGCCACCTCCATGCCTCGCCACAGATGGTTGTTCTGCAAGTCGGCAGTAAGGTGGATTTGTGCTGAAGCCGTCAGGCATATTGCCGAGGCAATGAGTGATGTGGTGATTCTTTTCATTTGCAAGGTTTTAGGTTTTCTGTTATTACTGTTTACGCTTGCAAATTTACGTCATCCCAAATAGGTGACAAAACAAAAAAACGCCTTGTTTATTGGGAACGTTACCGCAATCGTTCCCAATTTGCGCAAACGTTCCCAAAGCAAATCCTCCTAATGTAAAAACAAAATAATTGAAAACCGATAGATAACAAAAACCAATAAAGCCCGACAAGAGCGATATAAGTACTCACTTCCTGTCGGGCTGAAAAAACTCAAACTTAATTAACTTTTATGTATCCAACTTATCTTTCTTCTTATCTATTGTTCTTCGGTTTCTGTTCGAGATCGACAATCACCTTCATTGAAGTCTCGCGGTGAGTGTCGATATACTTGTAGGCATCATCGTATTCTTCGAAAGCGAAGCGGTTGCTAACGAGAGGCTTGAGGTTTACAATGCCGCGCGATACATAGTCGATAGCTGTCTGATAGTCCTCGTGGCGATACATCATCGAGCCTATGAGTCGCAGCTCGTGCTCGCCAAGGTGGAACATGCTAAGAGCAGGGTCCTTGGCAAAGACAGCCACAACAACGATGTCGCTGCCCTTTTCGATAGTCTCCATAAGCGAGCGTATTGAAGACTCAACACCAGCCACCTCGAAGCCAACCTGATAACCCTCGTCGCCGAAAAGTTCTTTGGCAGCTTCCTTCAATGGTCGCTTTGTGATATTGAGAGTGTCGGCAATGCCACACTCGCGAGCCTTGGCAAGTCGAAGGTCGCTCACATCTGTTATGAGCACTCGCTTTGCTCCGCGAGCCTTGCAGAACTGAGCCACAAGATTGCCGATAGTTCCCGCTCCGCTTACCACAACGTTCTTGCCTTTCACGTCGGTGCGGTTGCTTGCATGTGCGCCTACTGCCGCAGGCTCAACCATAGCTCCATAGTCGAGACTCATTCCCTCTGGCAATTTAACCACACGGTCGTCGTCGATAATGAAGTAGTCTTGTGCGCAACCGTCAGCCTGGAAAGCCTGCACACGCAGATGCTCGCATACATTATATTGTCCACGCTTACAAGGATTGCATTCTCCGCAAACCAGTTGTGGGCGTGCTGTGATGTTGTCGCCAGGCTTGCAAACCGTCACTTTGCTGCCACATGCCACAACCACAGCCGAATATTCATGTCCCTGAACAACGGGATAGAATGTGGCAGGATGGAGTCCGTGGTAAGAGTGGATCTCGCTGCCGCAGATGCCAATGCGCTTGATGTTGACGAGTATCTGGTGTTCCTTAAGGTCTGCTGCCTTAGGTGCTGCCACTTCTTTGAACTCAATGTGCTTAGGGGCTACTAATATTGCTTGTCTCATAGTTGTAATGTTTTTAAAGGATGTTATTGTAATGTTTTTATTTGTTATACGATTTTATAATTTGTTCTTGATCACCTTCAGTTCCTCCACTATCTTGTTGTACACATGGCGGTGGAGCTTGTAGAAGCACAGACACACAGCTGTTACCATCCAAAGCATACCAGGAATAGTGGAGAACGTGTGGCGCATGATATTTATTACGTCAGCATTCTGCTCTGCTCCTGCCACATATCCTGCCGAGTCGAGAGCCAAGGCAAACATTGCTGTGCCGAGAGCCATGCCCATCTTGTTGGCAAGTGACACGAAGGCATACTGAAAACCATCGTTGCGTATGCCCGTCTTCCATTCGCCATATTCCACACAGTCGGGTATTACGGCATAGATGGCTGTGTTGAAGCCAGAGAAGAAGAACCAGGCTATTGCCGAGCATATATAGAACTGGATAGGGGTGGTGTTAGGACTGAAGAAATAGAGCAATGCCATGAATATTCCGCAGAGTAGAGCGAAAACGGCTGCTGCATATCCCTTGTTGCCAGTCTTGCGGAACATCCACGGGAAGCAGGCGGCTCCTGCTATTGACGGCAATATGATAGCCATGGAATAGTAGCTGAAGAGCGTTGCCGAACCTTCAACATAGGTGAAGTAGTAGAGGATGTCGGCATTGCGTCCGTAGAGAATGAATCCAAAGAGAAACTGTCCGAGAATGGCAAGCTGATAAGGGCGGTTTGCAAGTACCGACTTCAGCTGTACCGAAAGAGGAAGTTTCTGTCCCACAGGCACCTCAACCACCTCTTTTGTCTTGCTGAAGCAGAACAGATGGCAGGCGGCGAATATAATGCCATATATTATAGCTACTGCCAGATAGCCGAACTGTGCGTTGCCCTTACCCAAGAATGTTACGAGAGGCACGGTTATGATGTTCAGCACACCGATGGCAATCATCGCGCTCACCGAGCGGCTTGTGTTAAGTTTGGCTCTCTCGTCAATGTCCTGTGTCATAGCTCCGCAGAGTGTGCCGTAAGGCAGGTTGACGCAAGTGTAGCCAAGCACCAAGATGCAGTAGGTCACAGCCATATACACAATCTTTGCAGTCTGGCTCCAATCGGGGTGTGCCCAGAATGTGAGCATAAGTATGATAGCCGTTATAGGTGCTCCGAAGAGAAGCCAAGGGCGGAAGCGTCCCCAACGAGTGTGGGTCTTGTCGGTAAGGGTTCCGATGATAGGGTCGTTCACGGCATCCCATATTCTCGATATGAGCATAAGTGTAGCCACCGCGCTCATTCCGATGCCAAACACGTCGGTGTAGAAAATCATGAGGAAGTTGCTTACGAACATCCAACTGAAGTTGCAGCCTACATCGCCCATTCCATAGGCAATCTTGCTGATGAACGGCACACGGCCTTTGTTTGAAGTTGTATTCATTTACTTTTAGGTTTTTTTGTTATTTTCTGACGCAAAGTTAATGCTTTCCCGCAAGATAAATGGTAAGAAAATATCAGACTTTTTACGCAACCGTTCCCGCAACCGTTCCCGATTGGCGCAACCGTTCCCAGAGATTCCTATTGATGTATAACTGAGAAAGAAAGCTATTCGCACAACATCCATTTATGCTTTCTTTTCTTCTCAATACCGAATCTTTTTACTAATTTTGCATTATCATTTCTGTAATAGCTAAAAACAAAGATAATGTCGAAATACATCACCATAAAGGATATAGCCAACGAACTTGGTATTTCTAAGTCGACAGTCTCTCGCGCTCTTTCGGGCGACTCCTCGAATGTGAAGGCAGAGACAATGCAACTCATCACCGAGACAGCACGCCGCATGGGCTATCATCGCAACGAGATGGCTGTGAGTTTGCGCAAGCAAAGCTCTCACAATATAGGCATCATCATTCCCGAGATAGTCACATCTTTTTATATGACCTTCATAAGTCATGTGCAGGCAATATTGCGCGAACATGGATACAATGTGCTGATAGCAGCATCCAACGAAAGCTACAAACAGGAACGTGAGAATATAGATATGATGGAGCGTTGCATGGTCGACGGGCTTCTCATCAGCGTTTGCGACAAGGACCGCAATGCCGATATCTACCGCCATATCGTTTCGCATGGCACACCGGTTGTGTTCTTCGACCGTACTGTTGAGAATGTTGAGGCCTCGCAAGTGAGGCTCGACGATTATATAATGTCGTTCTTCATGGTGAAACAGCTCATCCGCAGCGGTTGCAAACAGATTGTTCATATCCCTGGACCTTCGCGCATACGCAATGGTTATGAGCGTCTGCGTGGCTATCGCGACGCACTTGAGAAGTTTCATATAGCCTATAATCCTGACCTTGTGTTGCCTCCGGCATTGAGTGCCGATGAGGGTAGTCAAGTTATGAGCAACTTTCTTGCTAAGAATATAGCATTTGACGCTGTGTTTGGATTCACCGAGACGTCACTTATAGGTGCAAAGAGCATAATACAAAAACGTGGACTGCATATACCCGAAGAAGTGTGCGTTTGCTGTGTGTCAGGCACTACTCTCTGCACACTTGTTCATCCCACAATTACTGCCGTGGAACAGCCTGTTGAGCAAATGGCTGCTGAGGCATGCCGATTGCTCATGGCGAAAATATCTGATAGCGACAAGCAAGTGGAGGATGTTGTGCTGAGGGGAGAAATAGTGGAAAGGGAGTCAACCGAATAAACAGGAGCACACCCCTGAAAGGGGCTGACTCTGAACCAGGGGAATACGCAATCGTTTGCATAGCGTAATCCTTTTTTGCATAGTCCATACACGCCGACACAGAAAAACGTATTAATTTTGGAGCAAGAAATAATATCACCTAAACTTATAAACTAAAAAATTACCGATTGCGACTATGCAAAAAAATTACACTTAAGGGACAGACCGTTTATGTGAGCGGAACGGCTACTGCCATCGAGAACATCACAATGGAAGAGGCCCTAAGCACCACCGACGATGCTTGGTACACCATAACTGGCATACGCATAAACAAGCCAACACAGACTGGTCTCAACATCCATAACGGAAAGAAAGTAATAATCAGAAAATAAGAATTAATTTATGAAAAAGATAACGAACCGAGGTATACTGATGTTGCTGGTGCTCTTTGCCTTTGCATCCAACATCTTCGCCGACAACAAATACGGACTTAAAGACAATATTCAGGAGGGCGTGATACTGCATTGCTTCGACTGGAAACTGAGTGACATACAGGCTGAAATACCCAACATAGCAAAAGCTGGTTTTACAGCTGTGCAGACTTCGCCCTTGCATCAGAAAGAACCTCTTAACTCTGCATGGTACATGACTTACCAGCCTTACGACTATATCATAGGCAACGGCGTTACACAGTCGTTCTCTAATGGTAATGTAAGCACATCTACCGGTAACCTTACATACAGAGGAATATCTGCCAACAAACTGGTATACTGGGGCGAGAGCCATGACACCTACGCAAATGACCCGGGTGATGGCTGGAGCAAATATGTAGACCAGAATTACAAAGGTAAACCACAACGACATTGTACTGCCAGGTACTGACAAGTTTGTCTATTTCGACAACAGCAACAGCTGGGCTAATGTATATTGCTACTTCTACAACGGCAAGACATCATCGACGACATGGCCTGGCGTGAAGATGACTTACGATGCAAGCGCTTCGCACAACGGCAAGACGGGATGGTACAAAGTAGAGATTCCGGCTGGCTACACCAACGCCAAATTCTTCATCAACGACGGAACACAGGGCACAGCCATAAACGAAACCAACGCTTCTACTACAACGGTGGTGAACAAGGGAGAATAATAAATAAATGTGGCTCATCCAGGCAAATACCAGGATGAGCCACATTTTGTATCTCGTCTACTTGTCCACTGTTTAGCAAGTTTTATGACTTGCTAAACTTTAATATATTTTAAATGAACGGTTTTCTTTTTGTAGTGTCTTCGATTTCCACTAACTTTGCACTCTATTATACACAATATTATATATAAAGATATGGAATTGATACTGAAATATTTCCCCAACCTTACCGACACGCAACGCTTGCAGTTTGCCAAGCTCAAGGAGCTGTACGAGGACTGGAACAGCAAGATAAACGTGATCTCGCGTAAGGACATGGACAACTTCTACGAACACCATGTGCTGCACTCGCTTGCCATAGCCCACGAGATAAAGTTCCGCGACGGCTCGCGCATACTCGACCTTGGCACGGGCGGAGGCTTCCCCGGCATTCCCTTGGCTATAATGTTTCCCGAGTGCCAGTTTAAGATGATCGACCGCACGGGCAAGAAGATTCGCGTGGTGAACGAGGTGGCACAGGCCATCGCTCTGAAGAACGTTGTGGCAGAGCAGCTGTCGGGCGAAGAGGAGAAGGCACAGTACGACTTCGTGGTCAGCCGTGCAGTAATGCCCCTGCCCGACCTCGTGAAGATCATTAAGAAGAACATCTCACACAAGAACCAGCACAACTCGCTGCCCAACGGACTCATCTGTCTGAAGGGAGGCAATCTGCAGGCCGAGACCCAGCCGTTCAAGAAGATTGTGAGCCTCACCGAGATTCACGACATGTTCGACGAGGAATGGTTTAAGGAGAAATATCTGATTTACCTGCCACTGTAAAAGGTAAAAAAGTAAAAAAGTAAAAAGTAAAAAGTTAAAAAGGCTTAGTAAGGCTTAGATAGGCTTAGTAAGGCTTAGTAAGGCCCAGCTAAGCTAAAAAAACAAAATATGCTTAAGATAGAAACTTTCACATGCAACATGCTGCAGGAGAACTGCTATGTTGTGAGCGACGACACCAAGGAATGTGTCATCATCGACTGCGGTGCCTACTACGAGGCTGAAAAACTGGCTATCGAGAAATACATCAAGACTAACGAGCTGAAGCCCGTTCACCTCATTGCCACTCACGGACATCTCGACCACAACTTCGGCGACGCTTTCATAACAAAGACTTACGGACTGCCACTCGAGATTGACAGCTCCGACGAAAGCTACGTGCTGGCTGCCGACAAGCAGGCTGCCTACTTCGGAATTACTCTCGACGAGCCTATCGTGACTGAGACCAAGACATTCAAGGCTGGCGACATCATCAAGTTCGGCACACACGAGATTGAGGTAATCGAGACTCCGGGACACTCTATGGGCAGCGTAGTGCTCTACATAAAGGACGAGAAGGTGGCTTTCACCGGCGACACCCTGTTCCGTGGCTCTATAGGCCGTACCGACTTCGAAGGCGGCAGCATGCTCATGATCATTCAGAGCCTGCGCATGTTTGTGCAGTTCCCCGACGACATCACTCTGCTGCCCGGACATGGACAGCAGACTACTATGGGATATGAGTTGGCACACAACCCCTATCTGGACAGATAAGACGAGAAAGATTTGAAAACAGAAAAGATAATACTCGGCATCGACCCCGGCACCAACGTCATGGGTTATGGAGTGCTGAGAGCAACGGGCAACAAGGCAGAAATGGTGGCTATGGGTGTCATCGACATGCGCCGTGACTCCGACCCTTATCTGCGACTGGGCAAGATACACAGCCGCGTGACGGAGATAATCGACCAGTTCCTGCCCGACGAAATGGCTATCGAAGCCCCCTTCTTCGGCAAGAACGTACAGTCGATGCTCAAGCTCGGACGCTCGCAAGGCGTGGCAATAGCGGCTGCCGTTGGTCATAGCGTACCAGTACACGAATATGCTCCGATGAAGATAAAGATGGCGATAACCGGACAGGGACAGGCCTCGAAGGAACAGGTGGCCGACATGCTCAAGCGTCTGCTCCGACTCAACGCCGACCAGATGCCAAAGCTTATGGATGCCACCGACGCCCTGGGCGTGGCTTACTGCCACTTCATGCAGCAGGGACGCCCCGTGACAGACACACACTACAACGGGTGGAAAGATTTCATCAACAAGAATCAGGATAGACTATGCAAAGGATAATTGACATTAAGAATGGGGTGACACGCATGCCCGAATGGCGCATGGCACAGCCCGTGAACTTCGAACTTCTCGACGGTGAGAACATAGCAATAACGGGCCCCAACGGAGGCGGCAAGTCAATGTTCGTAGACATCATCACGGGCAAGCATCCGCTTCTGGGCGACAGCATCAAGTACGACTTCACGCCGTCAACCAAGGAGTACATCTCAGACAACATCAAATACGTCTGCTTCAAGGATACTTACGGAGGCGACAACGACTCTACGTATTATCTGCAGCAGCGATGGAATCAGACCGAGATTAATCCCGAAACGGCTACCGTAGGCTCACGTCTCGAAGCAGCATATCAGGCAGCTGGCGACGACACCGAAGAGCGCCGCCACTTACAGCAGCACATATACGAGCTGTTCGGACTGGAGTCGTTGCTCGACAAGTACGTCATACTGCTGTCGAGCGGCGAACTGCGCAAGCTGGTCATCGCATCGTCAATATTCTCGCAGCCCCGACTGCTCATCATCGACAATCCTTACATAGGACTCGACAAGGAGGCACGCGAACAACTCACCAATCTGCTGCAGATTCTTTCGACCGAGCACGGCATTCAGATAATGCTCGTAGTGAACCGCACCAAGGACATCCCGGAGTTTGTGTCGCACGTAGTTGAGGTGAGCGGCATGACAGTAGGACGCAAGATGACACGTAGCGAGTATATGGCTCAGCAACAGCCCGACGACACTCCTGCCAACATACCCGACAACTGGCGCCAGATGATTGAACAGATGGCATACAAGGAGGAGGAATACAATGCACAACGCGTAGTAGACATGCACAAGGTGTGCATACGCTACGGCGAGCGAACAATTCTGAAAGACCTCGACTGGCAGGTGATGAACGGCGAATATTGGGCGCTGACCGGACGCAACGGCAGCGGAAAGTCTACGCTGCTGAGCCTTGTATGTGCCGACAATCCGCAGAGCTACGCTTGCGACATCACTCTCTTCGACAAGACAAGAGGAAGCGGCGAAAGCATCTGGGACATCAAGAAGCACATAGGCTACGTTTCGCCCGAAATGCACCGTGCCTTCCGCAGCAACGTGACGGTAGAACGCATAGTGGCAAGCGGATTCAGCAACGCCGTGAGCCTGTACGTAAAGCCCGACCCTCAGAATCACGAAACATGCCTCAAATGGATGAGCATATTCGGAATAGAGCAGCTTGCCGACAAGAGTTTCCTGAAGCTATCAAGCGGCGAACAGCGGTTGGTGTTGCTGGCAAGAGCCATGGTGAAGGATCCCGAACTGCTGATTTTCGACGAACCGTTGCACGGACTCGACGAGCCCAACCGCCGACACGTCAAGCAGGTGATAGAGGCTTTCTGCCAGCGCAAGGGCAAGACCCTTATCATGGTGACCCACTACGAAGACGAACTGCCTGCGTGCATCAACCACAAGAAGATACTTTATAAAAACAAATAAAAACGAATATTACGTATGAAAAGAATCGTATTGATACTCGCCATGATATGTGCCACCATAGCAAATGCTTCGGCACAAGAGATACTGAAGGAGGTAAAGCGTCTTGAGAAACAGGCTGAAACACTTGCCAACGATACAACAAAGAATCTGAACGAGCGCAAAATCGCCTGCTTCAAGTACGATGCCATCTTCTATCTCATTGATAAGGGTAGCCAGGATGGCACATTCACAGAGTACAATCTGGGCGAACAGACCAACGCTATGATTGAATTTGTCAACCTGTTTGTGAAACGCCTCAGCCAAACCACCAAAGCAAAGGACAAGGAGCTACTGAAGGCTAAGTTCCGCACGGCTACTATCAACAACTCATTGTTCAACGATGTCGACAAGGAGGTGATATACAGCTATGTCGACAACGAGAAGTTCATCACACAGTTCTCACTCGACACCAACTGGGTGAAAGCTCTTGAGGCTGTAACAAAGTAAAAATGAACGGCCAGCAAATTACCGAACGATTAGCAAGCAAGGGCATACGACCAACAGCCAACCGCATTTTGGTGTACGACGCTCTTGCCCGCCAAGAGTCTCCACAAAGTCTTAAGAACATGGAGAATCTCCTGCTGTCGATGGACAAGTCGAGCATATTCCGCGTGCTTACATTATTCCTCAAGCACGACGTTGTACATGCCTTTGAAGACGGACGCGGAGTGATGAACTATGAATTGTGCAACGAACAGGGCGAATGCCACCATCACGACAACCACGTACATTTCTACTGCGAAGTGTGCGGACGCTCGTTCTGTATGGAGAATGTACCGGTTCCTGTGTTCTCTCTGCCCCCCGGCTTCAGCCAGCACTCAGCCTCGTTCGTCATCAAGGGCGAATGTCCAAACTGCAAATCCAAGAAAACAAAAACAACATTGTAACACTATATAGAAGTGAAACAATGTTGTTTTTTAGTTCTATTTGTTTTAAAACAACGCAGCCAGCAGCCCGTCACACGCTTCCTCTATAAGGTCGAGAGCATAATCAAAGTCCGAAAGGTCGCCATAGTAAGGGTCGGGCACAACGGTTGCCTTGCTTCCCTCAGGCATATAATCGGCAAGCATGCGCACCTTTTGGCGAGCCTCTTCGGTTGGAGCTTTAGACGTGACAATACGATAGTTGTCGCTGTCCATAACCAGCAGCAAGTCGAAGTCGTCAAAGTCCGACTGGCGTATCTGTCGGGCATGGCTGTCGAAACGGTAGCCTCTCAAAGCACCACGTTCGCGCATGCGACGGTCGGGCAATTGTCCTACATGCCAGTCGCCTATACCAGCCGAGTCAATCACAAATTCGTCATCCTTATGGGCAGCATGCACCTTGGCACGCATCACGCCCTCAGCTGCCGGCGAACGGCAAATATTTCCAAGACATATAAACAGCAGCCGATGCAGGGTTTTATCACTTGTTTTCATTGTTCAAAAATATATAGTTTATATTATTATTTTGCAAACACTCAACATTCAACATTCAACACTCAACCACTACCCCTCTGTAGTAACAATCGTTACATCAGAGAAATCCTCCATATAGTCAATCATCCGCAGACAGTTGCTCTCGCCACGCTTCACCTTCAACTGTATGTCAGCCTCAAAAATCTCGCCTTGCGAGGTGAAGCTGTCCTTCAGTTCATACAGCTGAATCTCCATGCCCTCATGCTTCAACTTCTCAATAAGATGGCGCACGCTATCCTTCGACGGAGCCTTGAACGACAGCTCTACTGTCGACGTGCCCAACTGCGGAATCAAGGCATTGAGCACCTCAAGGCCGAGCAGTACCATAAACGTAGCTATTGAAGCGGCAGCATACATACCAGTACCGCAAGCCAATCCGATGGCAGCCGTCACCCATAGTCCGGCAGCCGTCGTCAGTCCACGCACCACATTCTTCTGGAATATGATAGTGCCGGCACCAAGGAATCCGATGCCCGAAACCACCTGTGCCGCCACACGCGACGAGTCTTTCAGGTCGATGCCAAACCCGAACTGGGACACAAGGCAGAAGAGTGCACTGCCCAAGGCAACAAGAAAATGAGTGCGAAAACCAGCCTCCTTGGCTCTGTATTCACGCTCAATGCCTATGGCACCTCCCAGCAGAAGAGCCAACGAAAGACGTATTGTTATTTCGATATAGGTTGCATCCATAGTGATTGTTGTTTTAAGGGTAATACGAAAAGCCTTTTTGCCTATTGGCGGATGTAAAGTTACAAAATATAATTCTGACTACAAAATAATAGTATAAATACAAAAAAAAGTAGAGGTCAGAACTGGGCGCTCCCAGCCGACCTCTACAAATCTATCAAATATGATCTAATAAATCCTTATGTTTATGCCTTAAGTCATCCTTTACTTAGCCTCGTTCTCCGGACGAAGCTCGCGAACTGTCTCGGCAGCGCGCCACATCTCCATGTCGTGCATAGCCTTAAGTTCGGCGTTGAGTTTCTCACGATAGTCGGGCTTAGAGTTAGAATCGATTGAAATCTGAGCCTCGTTACCAGTCTTGACTGAGAGGTAGAGCCACTCCATAACCGGCTTGATAGCCTCGCGGAATCGAGGAGCCCAATCCAAGGCACCACGCTGTGCTGTTGTAGAGCAGTTGGCATACATCCAGTCCATACCCTTCTCAGCGAAGAGAGGCATAAGGCTCTGTGTCAGCTCCTCAACAGTCTCGTTGAAAGCCTCAGAAGGAGAGTGTCCGTGCTCGCGCAGAACCTCATACTGAGCCTCAAGCAGTCCCTCGATAGCACCCATCAGCGAGCCACGCTCACCTGTAAGGTCTGAAGTAGCCTCACGCTGGAATGTAGTCTTGAACAGATAGCCGGCACCGATACCGATACCGAAGGCGATTGTCTTCTCCTCAGCCTTGCCTGAGTGGTCCTGATATACTGCATAAGAGCAGTTCAAGCCACGGCCCTCGAGGAACATTGTACGGAGCGAAGTACCCGAGCCCTTAGGAGCCACCATGATGACATCTACATCAGCAGGAGGAACTACGCCTGTGCGGTCGTTCCAGTTGATAGCGAAGCCGTGTGAATAGTAAAGGGTCTTGCCCGGTGTGAGATATTGTTTGATTTTCGGCCATACTGCAATCTGACCAGCGTCAGAAAGAAGCATGCAGATGATAGTACCCTTCTCGGCTGCCTCTTCTACAGAGAACAGAGTCTTGCCCGGCACCCAACCATCGGCTACAGCCTTGTCATAAGTCTTGCCTGGACGCTGACCAACGATTACATTAAATCCGTTGTCGCGCAAGTTACCTGCCTGACCAGGTCCCTGAATACCGTATCCCAAAATGGCAATTGTTTCGTTTTTAAGAACTTCACGTGCTTTTTCCAATGAAAACTCTTTGCTGGTGACTACAGTCTCTACAACGCCACCGAAATTCATTTGTGCCATACTACAATTGTTTTGTGCGGTCAAACTGACGACCGCGGGTTTATATATTTCCTTTATATTAGTTGTCTTGCAAACTATTGATTGGAGTGTTTTTATACTGGTCGAGGTGTTATTTTGTTCCTTTTACGAGTGCAAAGATAATAAATTATAAGCTACCTGCAAATTTTTATATCAGTTTTTTACAAATTAATTTCACTTCTGCACAATTCGTTCGTTTATGTGCCATTCTGACAACACTTTTCACTCTTTTACTTTTTTTACCTTTTTACTTTTCTACTTCTTTACTTTTTTATGTAAGTTTGCAAAACAAAATTAACCATATCTATTATAGACAATCAAAACACATACAAATAAAATGAACAAACTGACCATCAGAATCATCTCCGCACTTGCCTTGGCTGGTACTATGCCCGCCAAAGCGCAGTTCAAACTTGTCAATCCCGTGCCGCAGAACATACAGAGCACAGGATTTGCACAGTTGCCACAAAGCGTTAGTATCAAGACCAGCAACAACCGAGACAACTCGTTTGCCGTTGCCACTTTAAAGAATGGCATGAAGGTGGAATCCAACGCAAAGTTTACCATAACACTTGGCATCAAGGGCGACAAGTGTGTCAAGGCATACGCCAAGCATCTTCCACGAAAGGCTGAGGGATACTGGCTCAGCATCAACGACAAGGGAGCCGTAATCATAGGCAACGACGAGGAGGGACTCTTCTACGGCGTGCAGACATTGCTCGGCTCAATAGCCAAGGGCAAGCTTGAGAAAGGCACCGTTACCGACTGGCCCGACGTTGACTTCCGCGGAACTGTAGAGGGTTTCTATGGCACACCGTGGAGCCACGAGGCCCGCCTCAGCCAGATTGCCTTCTATGGTCGCAACAAGATGAACACATACATCTACGGACCGAAGGACGACCCCTATCATCGCGACCAGTGGCGCAAGCCCTACCCTACCGACGAGGCCAACCGCATTAAGGAACTCAACGAGGTGTCGAAGCAGAATGGTGTCAACTTCTACTGGGCAATACATCCGGGCGTTGACATCAAGTGGAACAACGAAGACCGCGACAACCTCATCAACAAGCTCGAAATGATGTACGCCCTCGGCATACGCTCATTCGCCGTATTCTTCGACGACATCTGGGGCGAAGGCGCCAAGGCCGACAAGCAAGCCGAACTGCTCAACTATGTCGACGACCACTTCATCAACCGCCATAAGGACATCTCACCTCTTATTATGTGCCCAACCGAATACAACCGTGCTTGGGCAAACGACGAGAAGGGCTATCTGCGCACACTCGGCACCAAGATGAACAAGGACATACGCATTATGTGGACGGGCAACTCCGTGGTGCATTGCATTGACAAGGAGTCGATGCAGTGGATCAACAGCCGTATCGACCGCAAGGCTTACATCTGGTGGAACTTCCCCGTGAGCGACTTCGTGAGAGACCACATTCTGCTCGGTCCAGCCTACGGCAACGGCAAGGACATCGCCGACGACGTGTCGGGATTTGTGTCTAACCCAATGGAACATGCCGAGGCTTCAAAAATCTCGCTCTATGGCATAGCCGACTACACATGGAACATGAAGGCTTACGATGCCGAGACCGACTGGCTCAAGGGCATCAACGACTTGCTGCCTGCCAACGCCGAGGCTCTGCGCACATTCGCACTCTACAACAAGGACCTCGGACAGAACGGACACGGATTCCGCCGCGATGAGGGCGAGGAACTGAAAGATGTGGCAGCAGCTGCCGTAAAGGGCGACCGCAAGGCTATTGAAGAGATCAATGCCAAGTGTCTGCAACTCAAGAACGCTTGCGACCTCCTGCTTTCCGACAAGACCAACAAGGAGCTTATACGCGAACTGCGTCCATGGCTGCTGCAAGCCAAGAACCTTGCCGACTACGGCACTACGGTCGTAATGATGCTCCAAGGCAACCCAGCCATCAGCTTCGACAATCTCTACCGCCAGGCTACATCTATTCAGGAGCAGATGTTCGAGCTTGAGAACTCCGACGTGCGCCACGCTCTTCAGCCCGGCATCAAGGTTGGCACAAAGGTTATGCTGCCCACACTTCACAAGCTCTTCACCCTGGCTGTCGACAACTACAACAGGCTGAACGGCACCACGCTCTCAAATGTGGCAGAATACATGCCATACAAGCTGACGAGCAACGTCGACCAGCTCCGCCTGCTGCCTGTCAGCATCAAGAACACCAACGTCATGGTTGCCCCTTCCAACGAGGTAATCAACTGGCAGAAGGACGGATTCATCGAGATAGAGACCGACCACGAGGTAACGCTCAACGGTATGGACTTCAACTTCGACGTTGAGAACATTGCCCATAAGTTCAAGCTCGAAGTCTTCACAGGTGGCGCATGGCAACCTATCAGCCTCAGCATGAACCAGCGTCGAAAGACAGTAGTGAACACCGGCGCAGAGATTGACGGACTGAAGGCCAAAAAGCTTCGCCTCACCAACATCTCGGGTGAAGACCTGAAAGTCTACTTCCGCAGCTTCAAGTTTGCTACCAAGTAAAGTAGAATAGCATTAAGCAAAACAGACGGTCTGAACGGCTGATAGCTACATAAGCTATTAGTCTCGTTCAGACCGTCTGTTGGTTTAATCGCTATACTATCGTCAGCACTACGCCCTTGCGGCGCTTTATGTTTTTCTCAATACGTTCGTAAAGCCTGTCAAACGTATGCGACGACTTTATCACCAGTCCCGGGATGTACTCCTTGCCTATGATTATGCTGCCGTTCTTCAGCGTGAAGGGACCGTTGCCTGGTCTAAGAACAGCGCCGCTTGGAGTGGTGGGCAACCTGCGGCAGAGTTTCCTGTCTATCTCCAGCTCCAATGGATATGAGCCAGCAGGGAGATAATTACGAGGATGCTCTAAGGTGGCGCAAATAGTGCGACCGTTTATAATGAGCATGCCGTCTACGCCATAGGGCGAGTAGCGGTAGCGTTTGATTTCTATCAGCATGTTATTGAATTTTGAATTAGGAGTTTTGAGTTTTGAATTGTGACAAAATGACAAGATGACAAGATGACAAGATGAGTTTTGAATTAGGAGTTTTGAATTTTTAATTCACAACTGAATAATTCTCAATCGCAGGCGTAGCCGAGAATAACTCAACATTCAACATTCAAAACTCAACATTCATAATGTCTTCTGATACTTCAGGTTTTGTAAATCAACTATCAATCCTTGCTTGCGCCAATTCTTGAGCATCTGATGCACGGCGTTGCGCGACGTGTTGGCACCCTTCACGGCGATGCTGTGCTGTAGGGCTTGCTCAAAGCTGAAGGTAGTGTCCAGACGCTCGAAGATTGAGTCGTTCCTGCCTCGTTTGGTGCGCTCCGAAACGGCACGTCCGCAATAGTCTTTCGACGAGAATGCCGCCTCTATGCGGTCGCGGAAGAAGTGCAGGGCGTTGTCTATCTGATAATCGGCAAGCACGTCGAAGGCAGCGAGAAACGAGGGTTGCTGCTGCTTCACTGTCAGCTCCTTCCACAGTCCAGGCTGCTGTTTCAAGCGTGTCTCGGCGCCAGTCAGTCCGTGGCGGTCTATCAGCTGTGCAGCCACTCGGCAGAGCATCAGACAGGTCATCATGCGCATCGTCGTGGGACAGATACGGAAGCGTTGGCGTGCCTTCACCTTGTCGTCGTTCTTCATCGTCTCCAGTCGCACCTGCTCCAGCCATTGCCTGCCCTTTGCCTCCAGCTTGGGCAGCACCACCTCGCCCTGCATCAATGGCAGCAAGTGGGCAATCTGACGGATGCGCTCACGCTGGCGCTCTGTCAATACGTGGAGATTTTCGGTAAGAGGCGTGAAAGTGTTGTCGGGCGTGCGTGCTATGGCTATACGGCTTTGGAATCCGTCCGTGTAGTTGGTCACCACACGGTAGAGAGCATCGGGCGTTCCGCACATCACCACGTTCCACAGCAAGCGGTCGATATGCACGTTCACGGCCTCGGCACTTCGCGCCTCACGCTCGTAGCTTGTGCCATCGTAAGCCTGTCGCAGCATCACGGAGAAGTCGCTCATAGCCGACCGCCATTTCTGCGCCACGGTGTCAGCCTCGGGCGTGAACGAGAAGGCGTGCTGTCCGTTTGTGTTGGCAAGTCGCTCGGCAAGGTTGGCTACGGTATTGTTGAGCGTCAGACAGCGCACGGGCAGCTTAGGTTCTTCGGGCTGTTCCTTCTTGTTTTTGGCTGCTCGCTTCTTGGCTCGCCATTCGTCCTCCTGCTGCTGATACATCTTGTCCATTGCCCTCACTTCCTGCGTCCACTCCTCCACAACGGGGTCGATGCTGCCCTTGCCTGAGGCGAAGTCGCCGGCTATGTACGAGATGAGGTTCAGGGAGTTCATCTTGCCGTGCACGTCCACCTTCACGCCCGTTGCCAGCATACCTATCACGGGGCAAATGGCTGTCAGTACTGGCAGCGCCAAGGCAGGACCGACAGCGTCGATAGAATCCTTCACGCCCTGCGGCATTCGTGGCAGCGCATTGTAGTAGAACAGCTCGTCCTGCGCCAGCGCCTCGTCTATACCGTCGGTTTCCGCCTGTTCTACGTCTGCGCCTGTTATGCGCTCCTGTCGCAAGGCAAGCAGCACGTCCTTGAGTCGCTTGGGCATCTGCGTGCGCTTCTCGCTCAGGGCAGAGTCGATACAGGCAAGCTTCTCCGCCTCTGGAAATCCGTCGTAACACGGAATGATGCTGTCCAGCAGTTGGCGGTCGAAACCGCAGATGTGGCGGAGGTTGACGGCAAGCTCAAAGGTCAGCGTGTTGCGGTTGCTGCGCACAGGCTCCTGCGAGTCGTTGTACATTGCCCACCACTTGCGGATGATGTCGGCGTAGGGAATGCCTAAGTAAGAGGTTGTGTGTTGAGGTGTTGAGGTTGAAGTTGTGTGTTGAGATGTTGAGATGGTGTTAGTTTGCTGTGCAGCTGACGAGGAAATCTCACCACCACAACCC
Organism: Leyella stercorea; assembly: GCF_021531355.1. Lineage (GTDB taxonomy): Bacteria > Bacteroidota > Bacteroidia > Bacteroidales > Bacteroidaceae > Prevotella. Next base: position 22,041 of record NZ_JADYTS010000050.1, read on the forward strand.
CTCAACACAACACCATCATTATCGAATAAATCTGCATCTACGAATAACAACTTTTCGCATGGAGGTGTAAAGAACACACGAGTTATGTCTTTTGCTCCCTTGTCGTACTGCACGCCGAGCAGCTGCGACGCCCATTTCAGGTTCTCTTCCTGCGAGAGTTCCGGCTTGCGCTTGAAAGCGATGTGGTAGCCCTTGTTGGCAGAGCGTTCGAGCATCAGCAGTCCCAGTTCGTCCTTCTTGCCCATCACGAGATCGGGCACGCTCGCCATCTTCTGCTCATAGTCAGCAGCCTTAGGGTCGAAGTCGATGTCCATACCCACCGACCGGCTCATTCGTGTAGAACCTTTCAGCGTGCCATCGTCGTTAGGCAGACACGAGTAGTTCATCTGCACCATGTGGTGCTTGTCGGCTGTGCGGTTGTGCTGTGAGTCACGCAGCAGCCTGTATTCCGTTTCGTCCTTGACGGGGCGCATAAGCTTTGCCCCGTCCTTGTAATAAATTGTATATACACTCATAATATTAATTAAAAGCCCTACCCCCGACCCCTCAATAGGAAGGGAAAAGC
>NZ_JADYTS010000051.1 GCF_021531355.1 Leyella stercorea
GGGGTGGGGCTGTATGGGGGCGCAATTACATATGAAAAGAATATTCGTCATTAATCCCGGCTGCACCTCAACCAAGGTGGCAGTATACGAGGACGACAAGGCGGTGTGGACCGACGACGGACTTCATCCGCAAGAAGAAATAGAAAAGTTCATGACCGTGGACGAACAGTATGAATACCGCAAAGACTTCGTTTTGGAGCTGTTGCGCAAGGCTGGAATACCATTGAAGTTCGATGCCGTGATAGGACGCGGCGGACTGTTGAAGCCATTGCACGGCGGCGTGTATGCTGTCAACGAACTTATGAAGCACGACCTGCATCATGCCAAACATCAGCACGTGTGCAATCTCGGTTGTCTTATAGCCGACGACATAGCCCGAGAGTGCGGTTGTCCGGCATTCATGGCCGACCCCGTGGTGGTAGACGAGATGATGACGCGCGCCCGCTACACCGGTTTGCCGTTCATGAAGCGCGAGTCTATCTTCCACGCCCTTAACGCTAAGGCTGCCGCACGTCGCTATGCCAAGACCTGCGGCAAGGTGTACGAGAACATGGACATCATCGTGGCTCACCTCGGTGGCGGCATCTGCGTGTCGGCTCACCATTTGGGCAAGGTTATCGACGTGAACAACGCACTCAACGGCGAAGGCCCTATAGCTCCCGAACGCTCGGGCACTCTGCCTGCCGACCAACTCGTGCGTCTTTGCTTCTCGGGCAAGTACAGCGAGGGTCAGATTATGAAGATGTTGGCTGGCTACGGTGGTTGCCAGGCTCTGCTCGGCATGAAGGACATGAAGGAAATTTCACGTCGCGCCGAAGCTGGAGAACAACCATACCACGAAGTGCTCGAAGCTATGCTCTACACCATATCCAAGCAGATTGGTGCCATGGCTGTTGCACTATGGGGCAAGGCAGAAGCCATCATCCTCACCGGCGGTATTGCCTACAGCAAGTACTGCGTTGAGGAGATAAGGAAGCAAGTGGAGTTCCTCGCACCGGTCGTTGTGCTGCCAGGCGAGGGCGAAATGGAGTCGCTCGCATTCAACGCCCTCGGCGCCCTCAACGGCGAACTGCCCATTCACGAATACAAATAACTGGGAAAGGGGACGCCCTCGTCCCCGATAAGTATTAGAGTATTCTCTTTGCTTTGTCGGGGACGAGGGCGTCCCCGCTCCTTATTAAACACTCATACATGAATTATTTTCTCAACAAACACGAACCTATATACGAAACAAAAGGCAACCTACCCCATTGGACACAATACGGAAAGATTACTTTCGTTACATTCCGTCTTGCCGACTCACTACCCCAACACGTCATTGACTTCATCAAAACGGAATATGAATCAATCAAGCAGCAATTATTAAAAGAAGGTAATCAAAAAGAACTCGAATTTTTACAAACTAAAAGACACAACCAACTGGAGAAATATCTTGATAAGGGCTATGGTTCATGCATATTAAAGAATAAGCAATATCGAGATATAATAATACAGACTCTTGAACACGACAACATTGTTATGTATGAATTGCATAGCTATGTCATTATGCCAAACCATATTCACTTACTCATAGAACCTAAAGGACAGGCTACTATTCAACAGATAATAAAAACTATAAAATCTGTTTCTGCACATAAAATCAACAAATATATTAACCAAACCGGTTCTATTTGGCAAAAGGAATATTATGACCGTATTATTAGAAACGAAGACCATTACAATCGAGTCATCAATTATATAAGACAAAACCCTTCCCATTGCTTACCTTCTGAATACACCCTATATTAATAACTGGGAGCGGGGACGCCCTCGTCCCCGACAAGTATTAGATTATTCTTTTGCTTTGTCGGGGACGAGGGCGTCCCCGCTCCCAGTTATCGTTATATTCTATGTACCTATTGTTCATCCACATAGTACGAAATGTTCTCTTCCTTGAACTTGTCCTTAGGCTGCGGATGTTCTGCCGGATAGCCTATTACAACCATGTTGAGGGGAATGAGATTGTCAGACAACGACAATGCTTTACTGATTGCTTTGCAGCGATCTTCAGCCGGATAGGCACCCGTCCAGACTGCTCCGAGACCCATGGCGTGGGCTGCAAGCAACAAATTCTCAGTTGCTGCGGATGCGTCCTGTATCCAGAAGTCGCGACCGCCACCCTCAATCATCTTCTCAGTATCGCCACATACAACGATTGCAAGGGGTGCCTTTCTGAGCATCTTGGCGTAGGGATTGGCTTCAGAGAGGGCATCGAGCACGCTACGCTGGTCAACTACTACGAAGTGCCAGGGCTGCTTGTTCATTGCCGTAGGGGCTGCCATGGCGGCACGGAGCATCTTCTCAATCTTCTCTTTCTCTACCGGTCGCGCCTCATAATCGCGTATGCTAGTGCGAGTAGCGATGTTGTCGAGCACAGCCTGCTCTGCGTTAGACGACTGTTCAGCATCGGCTGACTTCGCGGCAGGGGCTTCGCCCGATGCCAGGCGCACTCCAAGCACTACTGCAACTATGGCAAGTACAACGTTGAGTACAACGGATTTGTTCTGTAAATTCATAACTCTATAATCTAAAAACAATAATTCAAAACTCAAAATTCAAAATTCAAAATTGCCGCAGGCAACCAATTCCTAACTCAAAATTCAAAATTCCTAACTCCTAAGCAGGCTTCCCGTTGGGCAAACGAACCTGCAATAGGGTCGTGGCACCCATACCGAGAGGACGAGGAAGAGCACGGCAAGCACTATCACCCACACCGAAGCCGAGGTGTAAAGGAACGCCGTGAACAGCTCGTAGTCCATCCATGCTGTCCACGTAACGGTGAGCATGAGCACCATAAGCACTCCCCACAGAACGTTGCGGAACATGTTGAGCGCTCTGTTCAAGCGTGGCGAGAGCCGCGGTTTGCGACGGGTGAGTTTGCCGGCGAGTTCCTGAGCCGAACCAAACGGACAGACGTGAGCGCAGTAGTGACCCGGTCTACCTGCCAAAGGATAGAGTATAGCCACCAGAACCATAAGCAACGGAGCGGCGAGCGTGCCGAGCGTGGCAAGGCTTACGCCCCCCGAGAAGAGTCGCATAAGCAGAGTGTACGACACGAACGTGCCGGTCCACAAGCCCAGCACAATGACGTTGAGCGCCAACTGCACATAATGCCAACGGCGGTTCTTGACAAACAGCGGAACAACAGCACCCAACAGCGCCACAATCAATGCAGCAATGCCGCCCAGAGTCCAACCCTTTGCCGAGGCTGAAGCGCCCGGCACTCCTGCCGAACCAAAAGCATCTGAGTCCGGACCATCTGCCTCAGACTCCTTGTCAAGCTCAGCATGGCGCTTCGCATAAGCCAGTCCGCGCTGCACGTTGGCAATGATGGCACACGAGGAGAACGTAGCTCCCGTCACAGCATCCACCTCTTCAGCCATAGCCTCATCAACAGTCTTGCCCTGCCATTTACCAAAGAGGGAAGAAGCATGATTGAAGAAGTCTGGCGATTCGGCATTAGGTTCAGCCTCGATGCTGTCTACCACCCCACCCTTGTCAATATGGATGCGCAGCGGAACCTGCCCGCCATAGCCCTGCACATCCTTAGCCAGCAGTCGGGTATTGACCACAATAGCGCCATCGGGCATCACAGTCAGCGTGTCATTGTTGGCAGTCGGGGCAGCTGAAGAAGCCTGCACACCGTGCCGACCGTGCTCCGCAGACCCGCCATCGCGCAGATTGAAACCGAAAATCCTGCCGTCGCGCACAATAGCCGCAGCCGAAAGCATCAGCACCACGGCCACAAGCGACAGCAGAGTCGTTAAAAAGTTCTTGTTCGTACGGTTTTTCATTTTATATATATCAAATTGTATTATTCTGTATATCAAATTGTATTATTGGGGCATACAAAAATAACAAAAAAAGGAAGAATGAAGCAAATGCAGCTTACACTCTTCCTTAAAATTATAGGTTTGTGACAAAAATTCACAACAAACCCCAAAAAGTCCTGCCCCACTCTTTTAACTGAGTGAGGCAGGACCGCTATCAATCGCTTATGATTTATTTCACTTCAATGTGACGTGTTGCTTTCTCTTCCTTCTGCTCAACCTTAGGCAAGTTGACAGTCAGTACACCGTCGCTGACGTTGGCTGCAATCTTCTCCTTGTTGACATCGTCAGGCAGGATAAGCGTCTGCTCGAACTTTGAATAAGAGAACTCGCGACGCAGATAGTGCTCTTTCTTGTTCTCGTCCTTCTTCTCGTTCTTCTGCTCCATCTTGATGTGCAAGTTGCCATCGTTGTCGATATTGATGTTGAAGTCGTCCTTCTTCATGCCAGGAGCAGCAAGCTCCACTGTATACTCGTGTTCGGTCTCCTTAACGTTGATTGCCGGTGCCGTAGCATTTGTACGCGGCATAAAGTCAGTGTCGAAAAAGTCGTTGAAAACTTCAGGCATCCAAGAATTTCTCATTACTGGTAACATATCAAAAACCTCCAATTATATTTTAATTATTAATGTTCTTTTTTTGCTTGCCTTCGAGCTTCTTGCTCTCGGCTTGCACTATCCTTATCGCAACTTACATGCCAAGGACTGAATGGAGGTTAAAGTGTTAAATAGTAAGCAATTCTGGCAGATTTCAGACAAATAGACACAACCTGTTGACAATTTGTCAATTCGCTCGGCTTTGCCGCTTGCTTTAGCAAGAACTTCACGGCAAACATCTTGACAAGCGTTGTCTTGCCCACCTGGCGGGCACCACGCAAAACCAAGGGCTTACGTTCGTCCTTACGTGCCCAGTCGCGAAGATAATTGAGTGCTATTCGTTTGAACCAATTAAAAAACGTTTTTTGAGCAAAAAAGCGTCTGAAAAATTTTGCAAATTCCCCGTAAATACGTACTTTTGCACCCGTCAAACCAAAACAACGGGGTGTAGCTCAGCCCAGTTAGAGTACGCCTCTGGGGGGGGGGCGTGAGGTCGCTAGTTCGAGTCTACTCACCCCGACTAATTTAAGTAATGGGTTTAGCTCTTTTGAGTTAGACCTTTTTTATTGTATCATAAGTTTCCGGCACGTCCGGAGATCAACGGACCGGGAGGCTGGTGACCCTCGCTGACCCCTAAGAACCATTATATGGACGCATTCAAGAAAAAAGATTTTGAGTTTCTGTTCCGCACCCATGCCGAACAGCTACAGCACTATGCGTCCTACATCCTGCGTGACCACAACGCTGCCAAAGATATCGTGATGGATGTGTTCTGCACCCTCTGGGACCGATTCGATACCATGGACGTGAAAGATGCCAAGGCCTACCTCTTCACTTCTGTCCGTAACCACTGTCTGAACTCAATTGAGCATCTCCGTGTAGTTGACGAACACCGGGAATACGCCCTCCGCGACATTCCACCACTCGACAGCGAGACAGCGGCTAAATATGATGAACGCCTTGAAAAAATATCCGAGCTGATACATGATATGCCGCAGCGCACCCAGTTTGTACTCAAGCAGTGCTACTATGAAGAGAAAACATACAAGGAAGTGGCGCAGATGCTTGATATCTCGACCAATGGCGTAAAGATGCACATCATGAAGGGACTTGAGACAATCAGGAAGTATTTCGGTGTAAAATATAAAAAGGGAACTGACCAAAATCCCGATTGAAATGTCTTTATAATATAGCACATACTTAAATGAAAACAGAAAAACGCCATAAAGATATCGACCGGGAGCAGCCAATTGACATTAATCCCGACCTGATCAGGGATGACGCGCGCGATGTGGGAGCCGCATTCATGCGCGAGTCGGCGCCTCGCTTCGACGCTGACCGTGAATGGCAGCGCTTTCTCTCATTGCGCCCCGAGGCAGCCTGTGATGTTCAGGAAAAACCGTCACCTCGCGCCACTTTCCGCTGGCTCTATGCCTTCGGAGGAGCGGTGGCAGGCATAGCCGCTTGTCTCATAATCCTCTTCTCTCTCGGATTTTTCACCAAGCCTGAAATCCCACAGGAGGAAGACCTCGTGCTCTTTGCCGCCGTCAAGCAGGATGGCCGCATAACTATGACATCTTCTACCCCGACGGCTGAAACATCAAAACCGAAAACTCACACCGCTCCTCAGAAAAACGTGGAGACTGCCAATAAACCGGTATACCTTGACACTGAAGTACTGGATATGCGAAAAGTTTCAGTGACATCGGTATTTGAGGAACGCACGGTCACCACGCCCCGAGGGAAACGCATCCGCATAATCCTCGCCGATGGAACAGAGGTGACTCTCAATGGCGAAAGCTCACTCCGCTTTCCCGCCCGCTTTGTTTCAGACCGACGTACAGTCAATCTTGAAGGAGAAGCATACTTCGCAGTAGCTCATGACGAGAACCACCCGTTTATAGTAATATCAGACAAAATCTCAACTACAGCTCTCGGAACCGAGTTCGATGTGCGCGCCTATAACCGCGCCGACGTGCGTGTCTCGCTGCTCTCAGGGAAAGTGCTTGTCCTGGATATGACCGACAAATCATCTGTGACCCTCGACCCCGGACAGGATGTGACCCTGAAAGGTGGGAAACTTGTGGTTTCAAATATCAACAACCGTGAGCTTGACGCATGGCGTGATGGATTTTTCTACTTTGACAATGTTCCGCTTATAGATGTCATGATTGAACTTGGACGCTGGTATAATGTCAACGTCGGACTCTCAGACCGCACTCTCATGTCATATCGACTCCACTTCGTAGCCGACCGCAATGAACCGGTAGAGTCAATCGTAGAAAGTCTCAACACGTTCGGGACTCTCAACGTCACCTTCGACGGCACGAATATCCGCATCTCGCCCACAAAATAATCGCCGCAGGAAACTTTTTTTTTCGAAAAAAAATCGTTTCACAGCTACCCATAACTCCCGATGGCTTGTCATTTGAAGTATAAACCATCATTAAATATTGTTATGGATTATCATGAAAACCCAAATCACCGCGTAGCCCTGACGTCCATCAGTCGTCAGCTCATTTGCTACCTCCTCTGCCTGTTCATCGCCATTCCGGCACTCGCGGCAGATCAAAAATCCACAGTAACGCTCCGGGCCACTAACACACCTATGGTAAAGGTCCTTGAGCAAGTTGAAGCCCAGTCAGGCTACAAATTCTCCTACATCTACGATGAGGTGCAGCGATATCGCGTCACATGCGATATCAAAAAAGCATCCGTTGCCGATGCGCTCAAAACCATTCTTCACGGCACCGCGATGACTTACACCATCAAAGGCCGCGTAATCACAGTCTCCATAGACAAACGTACTGCGGCAAAAGTCAACCGTGCCAACCGCAACATCCGTGGTACAGTCCTTGACACCGAAGGCGAGCCTCTCATCGGAGCTTACGTGATACTCGAAGGAACCGAAGCAGGCGTGGTCACTGACATTAATGGAAACTTCACCATCCATGTCAGCGGCTCCGACCCTGTTCTCGCGGTCTCTTATGTAGGTATGATTTCGCAGAAAATAAAAGTCGGCAACCGCAACAACCTCTCCATCACTCTCCAGCCAAACACCAACGTCATGGACGAAGTCGTCGTAACAGGCTATCAGGAAGTCAAAAAAGAGAAAATGACCGGTTCAGTAACCACAATCTCATCCGCCAAACTCAACGAACGCTACACCACCAACGTCCTTGACAACCTCGAAGGCCGCGTAGCCGGACTCTCCACCTATGGCGGCAAACCCATCATCCGTGGTGTCGGAACCCTCCACGGCAACACTGCCCCTCTCCTCGTCGTTGATGGAGTCCCCATCGAAGGCGCCATCGAAGACCTCAACCCCTACGACATCCAGTCAGTTAACGTCCTCAAAGACGCAGCTGCAGCCGCAATTTACGGTGCCCGCGCCGCCAACGGCATCATTGTCGTCACCACCAAAAACGCCACAAAAAAAGGCAAAGTTGACATTGACTTCTCCGCAAACCTTACCGTTTACGAGAATAAAAACATGGACTATGCCGACAACTTCTATATGACTCCGGCCCAACAGGTCGATACAGAGGCAAAATATATGGAGTATTACCTCACTCGCGACAATGCGTTGGACAACATGAAAAAGTCCATCACCGAAGGTAGTCAGGTGACACCTATTTACTATGACTATTATCAGTTCGCTAGTGGCAAAATTTCCCGTCAGGAGCTTGACAGCCGCCTTGCCAAATACCGTACCAATAATTATGCCCGCGATTTTGCTGACAATGTTTACCACACACGTCTCCTTCAGCAATATAACCTCGCTCTCCGCAACAGCTCCGATGTTTCGAGCAATAATCTAGTTGTCAATTACAAACATGATAATGCCGAGTTGATCAACAATGACCTTGACTGGCTCACCGCGTACTACAAAGGTTCTTTTGAACTTGCCAAATGGCTAAAAGCTACCGTCAGTGTAAACGGCCTTTATTCTGATCAGAAATCTCTTGGATACAATGCTAATTACCGTGGTAGCTTTGACCCATGGACTCTCCCTGCCTACATGCCTTTCTATAATGAGGATGGATCCATCCGCAAAACCTATTACTGGTTCACCGGTAACGAATATTGGGATGTCCCCAATGGATTCCACGACCTCGGCACCGACCCGGTGAGCGAGTTAAAGAACAATGTCAAGACCAACACTCGCCAGAACATGCGCTATATGGCCGACCTCGAGTTCCGTATCATCAAAGGACTTACCGCCAACGCAATGTTCAGCTATGAGATTGATAACGTTGAGGAACAGACTCATGCCAACGAAAAGAGTCTTACCTCTCGTGTCATTCGCAATGCTTATACCACAGTTGATGCTGCTGGCCGTGTGAAATACAACACCCCAGAAAACGGCGGTATGCTTCAGACCACAAACACCAAGGGCAAATATTACACCCTCCGCGGTCAGTTGAATTACTCCAACACTTTCTTTAAGAAACACGACGTTGTTGCAATCGCTGGTCTTGAATTCCGTGAAACCAAGTTGAATGGCACCAAGTCTCTAGTCCTCGGTTACGACGAGCAGCTTCAGAACAGCTCTACCCACACCGTTGACTTCGGTACTCTCGGTGGAAGAGAATGGCGTTACAATAGCAGTTATATGATGGAAGGTCGCGGCTATAGCGCTTACCAATTCGTTTACCAGCCTTATTTTGAAAATGGCATGGGCATTGTCGTCGAACAACGTCACCGCTACGCATCAGGATATGCCAACCTTACTTATACCTACGATGAACGTTACAACATCTTCGGTTCTTATCGTAAGGACTATGCCGACGTTTACGGTCTTAACACCAAGTTCCGTGGCAAACCCCTCTGGTCTGTAGGTGGTGGTTGGAACCTCCACAAGGAATCATTTATGCACGATTTCACTTGGCTCAGCTTCCTTAAGCTCCGCGCAAGCTACGGTGTCACCGGTAACATCTATCAGGGTGCGTCAAGCTATATGGTGGCTACAACACAGGGTAATAATCCATTCACTCAGCTTCCACTTGGTACTATAAGCAGTCCAGCCAACCCTAACCTACGTTGGGAACAGGCACGTACCACCAATATCGGTGTTGATTTCAGCCTTTTCAATTATCGTCTGCGTGGTAATATTGATTACTATAATAAGGTCAGCAAAGACGTTTTCAACAATCAGATGCTTGACCCCTCTACCGGTTTCGCTTCCATGTTTGCAAACGTTGCCTCTATGCGCAACCGAGGTGTTGAAATCGCGCTTTCATATGACTGGTTCAAGCCATCCGACCGCAAGGATTTCTCATGGTCTACCTCTTTGACTTTCACTCATAATAAGAATGAGGTCACCAAGGTACAGAATGCAGCCAAGACTGCCACTGAATTGATTCGTACTCCTTTTGTCAGCGGATATCCCGCAAGCGCTTTGTGGAGCTATCGTTTTGCAGGCATTAGCTCCGACACTGGCCGTGAAGGTATGACCACTTGGTTTGACGAAGATGGAAATCCTCAGCGCTCTGTTTCCCGTAACACCGTGGATGTCCTTGAATACTCCGGTCAGACCGATCCTAAGGTGATTGTCAGCATGGACAACTCTCTCCGTTGGCGTGGTTTCAGCTTCAGTCTCTTGATGGCTTATTATGGTGGTCATAAGATGCGTGCCCTTTGTGAGAATGAGACTTTTGATGTCCCCAACACCGCAATTGCCTCATATTTCCTCAACGCCTGGACTCCTGAAAATCCTACCAACACTCCTGGTATCGGTCAGTATGGCTCCAATATGCTAAGCGATGAGACCGAATATAGCAACACCTCTGTTCACGACGCCGACTTCCTGAAAATACGCAATATCGTCTTTGGTTACGACATTCCCGAAAACTGGCTCCGCCGCTTCGGTATCAACCACTGCACTTTCCGTTTCCAGATCAATAATCCAAAAGCCATTTGGACTAAGAATAATCTTGGCGTAGATCCCGAGACATTAGGCATCCGCACCCCGTCTTCTTACGTTTTTGGTCTTAACATTAACATATAATTGACTATTATGAACATATATAAATTACTTTCGTCGGCTGCTATCGGAGTCTCTATGTTGATTACATCATGTTCCGAGTACACCGACATCCAGCCTAAGGGTATGAACCTCCTTGAGACAAGTGCCCAGCTTGAGATGCTGCTCAATGATTATTACCAGTATTTCATGATGATGAACGATGTCCGTGCAATCGGTAGTGATATCGTATTCACAAGCTCATCTGTACCTTATCAGCTCTCATTACCCTACAAATCAGCAAATACCATTTATTGGACTTATGATGAGGTAGGTCATGATAAAGAGCTGCCAAACCTCGTCAATATAGACTACACCTACACCGGTGCATACATGATTATCGGTAAGGTTGCCAATCCTATCCTCCAGCTTGTTGACAAGGCTCAGGGCGAGGAAGACCATAAGCGCAAGATTAAATGCGAGGCCCTCACTCTCCGGGCCTTCGCTCATTTCCTTGCTGTCCAGAAGTTCGCTAAGGCTTATAATTCATCTTATGCTGCTGAAACCCCATCTATCATATATTTCAAGGAAACCGACGACATTATCAAGAACCAGCCTCAGCGCTCCCTGCAGGAGGTTTACGACGATATCCTTGCTGACTGCAACAAAGCCATTGAGATTGATGGACTTCCTGCCGAACCGGTCAACACCATGCGTATGGGTAAACCTATGCTATATGCTGTTAAGGCATGGACTCTCGCTGCTATGCACCGTCTCTCGGAGGCTGCAGATGCTGCACGTGAGGCCTTGAAATACAATAGCACCATCGAGGATTACAACACGCTCATTGGCCCTGCCGTTTATGGTATGGGAAAAGGTATCATTCGCCCGATGCTTGGCATGAAGGAGGATTATTTCTGCTCCTACGATTTCTTTGACATGAACGTTCTGCTCCCCGAATGTATGGCTGCATTTGAACCGGGCTACCTTTCTCTGACTGCGATACCTGATTATGATATGACTCACCAGTGGGATGAGGTAGGTGGTTATTGCAAAGGAAATCTCGGTATCGAAGGCAAGGCTGTCTGTGTTGGTACCGACTGTTGGAACCCCGTTGGACCCAAGTCTACCCACATGTATCTGATCCTTGCTGAGGATGCCATTGAGCGCGGTCAGTTCGACGAGGCGATGGGCTATCTTGACACTATCCGTGAGAAGCGTTTCCGCCCTGCTGATTATCATCCCCTCAAAGGCACTGGCATCAACGACAAGGCTACTGCTATCGCCAAGCTGAAGCAGATTTCTCACGGTGAATGTGCCTACACGTTCTATAACTTCGTGCAGCGCAAACGCTGGAATCAGCTCCCCGACTACAAACAGAACTATTCTCACACCATTGATGGCAAGACCTACACCATCACTCCAGAATCCACCCTCTGGATTTTCCCCTTCCCCACTTCTGTGACTTCTATCAACAGTTTGGTTAAACAGAATTTCTAATTATCAAAAGTTATGAAAATTATTAAATTAATCGGATTCCTCTCTCTCGGTTTGCTTTATGCTTTTTCAAGCAAGCCTTCCAACCAATTCACCCTTTCCGGAACGACAGACGCTGCCGACGGTGAAAAGTTCTATCTCTCTTATTCGGTCAACGACTCAATGATTAGGGATACCGCCACAGTGGCTAATGGCTCATTCTCATTCTCCGGAACTTTGAACCATCCTACCGACGCTTACCTCTATGCCGGCGAACTGAATGCTCGTGACAACAACCGCATCCGCCGCTTTATGCTTGATCTCGCCGATATGACAGTCTCTCTCAGCGGCGATGATTACAGTAAAGCACCCGTCTCGGGTTCACCTTCCACGGTAGAGTCTGACTCTCTTGACGCTGTGATTGCAGGCATCTACAGTATGGCTGACCCTTACAAAGACATTATCCGCAACCACGAAACAACAACTCCCGCACTCATCGACAGTTTGCAGCGTTTTGTACTCACACCGATGCGCGATAGCGTATTCCACACCCGGTTGAATTTCGTCAAGACTCATCCAGCCTCATTCAACAACCTTGGTGTGATGTACGTTCTGGCTCAGGACCTCACATATCCTCAGATCAAGGAAATCTACGAAAGCTGGAACCCCGAAGTCCAGGCTGCCGCAACCCTTGTGAAACATCAGCTCAATCGCCTCGCCGCCATCCAGCCCGGGCAACCCGCTCCCGAGCTTCAAGGCACCACACCTGCCGGCAAGACAATCACCCTCAGCTCACTCAAGGGTAAACCCGTCCTCGTCGACTTCTGGGCAACCTGGTGCGTCCCCTGCCGCAAGTCATTTCCACACATCAAAGAGATTTACAACAAGTATCATGACCGCGGACTTGAAGTCTTCTGCATCGCCTCCGACAACAAGAACGTGGAAGGCTGGCGTAAAGCCATCATCAAGGACGGTATAGAACCCTTCCATCACATCCTCCGTGAATTCAAAGGCGAAGACGGTAAGATGATTGACCAGAACGACATCTACAACGTCTCATACATCCCCTCTAAATTCCTCGTCGCAGCCGATGGCACAATGATTGGTCGCTTCGACAATCCCGCCGAGCTTGACGCCAAGCTCTCCGAACTTTTTGGAGAATAATAAAGCAAATATAAGAGTTGATCTTTTTTGGATTGAAAGGCTTGCCGGGTTACCCCATTCTGGCAAGCCTTTTTTTTAGCCACCCCTCCATGCGATGCAACCCGTGAGTTACCGACAGCTACGCAGAATTTGTCAATTCGCTCGGCTTTGCCGCTTGCTTTAGCAAGAACTTCACGAGCGAGAGAAGTTAAGGAGTTAGGGAATTAAGCCAATTGTCCAAATGGCCTGCATAATACAGCGGAATGTTGTAGAGAGTGAATGCTCTACCGTCGGTTCGGGTGATGACATCGGAGGACAGCGGACCGTTCCACAATCGTAGGGCGATATTCTCACGCGACTCTTCCATAAACTGATGCAGGGAGCGGAGCTTTGAATTGTTGCCAGTCTTTACCTCAATGGGCAGCAGATGCGACTTATAGCGTATCACGAAGATACACATTATTTTCAAATCCAAACCAAAATCAGACGAAAAACCGAGCAAATCCAAACCAACTTTCGCTAATTTTCGTGTCAAATCCAAACCAACCAGCAGAAAAACCAGTATCAAATCCAAAGCCAGAGGCAAAGAAAAGGACTTTCACAGTACACATCAAACCACCCATTCCATCCAATTGTCTGGCGTAATGACAGCAGTCTCCTTTACACAAGTATCATCTTTAAAAGCGTACTTTTGCCCACCTGCCGCGCTCCTATAACGATGATTGCTTTGCCTGCAAACATACGCGACTCTATCTTTTGCTGTAACTGTCGTTCTATCATAGATGTATGGATTGTTTGTCGAGGCAAAGATAAGAAAAAAAACAGCCTAATCCCAAAATTCATACTAACTTTTGGGATTGTAATCCCAAAAATCATATGTATTTTTGGGATTAGACATATTTTATTGTGTTATTATTAATTGAAGTTTCTATTTTCGCTCATCCATAAGCAGGCCTGCGAGATAATTATCGCTACGGCAATGCATATCGGCAATGCCTTCGCTCATCATCTTATAGAGATAGGAGTCGTAGAAAAACTCCAACGAATCTTCCAAAGAAGTGCCCGACAATTCAGCAAACAGCTTCACCACACGGGCGTATTTCATCTGAAGAATAGTCTTATTTGCTTCCATCTTTTTCAAAATTTAATATCTTCTACTTTAACAAATCGCAAATGTTGGTTTATAACTTCCTGATTCAGGATACATATCTGATGATTGGGATGTATAAACGCTAAACGTCCCAAGGCTTCAGCCTTACTGATATTACCCGAAAAATAAAGGTCAATCGTGTTGAAAACCCTATCATCAGCAATACCGCCAGAAACTATATCATAACGTTCTTTCTGCTTTCCAACACGGCATAATGACACGAAATCCAGCCAGTCTTCATCATACGAACTGAACTCTTTAATACGAAAACCACTTAGGCTATCGTCTAACTCATAACAGTTAAGATAGGCCTTGTCATCATGCAGAAGAAAGCGTAAGGCATATTTCCTTGCCTGTTCTTCAAGAGCTGTCAGATAGAAGCCCTTTCCGAAATCAAGAAAATCGCGCGAATGAAGAACGTCAGGATTGTCTACAATACAGTTGGAGGCGTGGAATAGTTTCATGACAATGCTCCTTTCTTTTTCAGCATACCAATCAAGTCGTCCATGATATAATCCTTGCTGAATGTATGCAACACATCATAACAGGGCACTATATATCCATCCAATATACCAGTCGAGCGCAACATCTTGTATACTGTGCTTGCACTCATCTTGAGTCGGTCGGCAAGGTTGCCAACGCAATATGTTATAAAGTCCAACTGATAATCCTGCATAAGCAATTCTGTTTTCTGCAAATTTAGATAAAAAAGTCGAATTGAACACATATCCACTACACTTTTTTACCATGCAAATATCGTACTGGCAGTAAAAAAGTGTTACAAATAAAAAATCGATTCTGGAGATTGCGGAAGGGGATTTTATGCGTTTTTGAGGTGACAATGACCTGCTGATTCTCCATTCAAGGCTTCTTTGCACTCCAAAAGGACTACTATTGCTATGCAACTGTAGCCCTTTTGAGAGGTAAATGAACTACAGTTGCATTGTAATAGTGGTCCTTTTCGAACAAAATGGAGCGTTTTTTCAGCGTGAAAATTTACGCCACAGCGTCACAATCCATATAACTCATTGTATATGAACAACATAACAAAAACCGCTCAAAACTGCGGATTGAACGCACAAGGAAATCTTTGACGCGTTCAACTCGCAGTTTTGAGCGGTTAGAAATGCAAATATAGTTTGGAGCCTTGCTCCAAAGTGTCGTGTTGAAGTGTTGAGATGGTATGGTTTGACGTTTCTAAAAATATACCGAAGCAGCATATAGCGGAATGTTAGTCAACCAATCTTGCTCCCTATAATCAGACATCGAAAAGCGCACCCCATGCAGCTGTGGGTGATTGGCAACAAACGTTGACAGAGACTTAGAGCGCAGGTTCTCTTCAGCCTTCGCCTCGATTGGCACTATGTCGCATCCATGCTGAATTAAGAAGTCAATCTCCAGCTTAGCATCATTACTATAGTAGAAAACCGAAGTATCATTAGTTGCTACCAATTGGCTCATAAAATAATTCTCTGTAAATGCACCTTTCGCTTCTTCCATACCATTATCTGCAACCAATAATTTTTCGGCTGGAATTTCGCTCATGGCTCCAAGCAAACCACAATCAAGCAGAAATAGCTTGAAGCTACTGATGTCTACATAAAACTTCAACGGCATTTTCGGTTCTGTCACTCTTTCCGCCTTATAAACCAATCCGGCATCCATAAGCCATTGAATAGCTGTCTCAAAGTCTTTGGCTCTACCTCCCGGCTTAGCTACACCGTAAATAAACTTCTTATTCTCTTTTACCAACTGAGAGGGCATTGACTGCCAAACCATATTGATACGATTGGCCTCAGAAGTAGGAACATGCTTTGATATATCCTTCTGGTAGGTGAAGAGAATGTTATTCTGCACCTCCCTTACCTTCAAAGAATCGTTTGTATCTACAAAAGTTTTTACTGCTTCGGGCATACCACCAACAAAATAATATTCTCGGAGAAGCTTTATATATTCAGAACGAAGTAGTTTGATGGTATTCCAATCCTTACTTTTCAATATTTCAACCATTTGCTCCCTACCCTTTGCCAAGATAAATTCGTCAAATGTCATTGGGTATATATTGAGTATGTCGACTTTACCTACTGGGAACGACTCTCCCTGATGCATGGTTATACCCAATAAAGAGCCTGCCACTGCAACATGATACTGTGGCGCTTTCTCATAGAAATACTTAAGAGCTGTCAAACCTCTTCGTAATTCTTGTATCTCATCAAGAACAATAAGGGTTTTGCCTGGCACGATGTTTTGGCGTGTAATAGCACCTATGGCAAGGATGATGCGCTGCATATCATAGTCTTGCAGGAACAGGTCTTTTGCCATATCATTGTCGTCACAATTTATGTAAGCTACATTCTCAAATTCTTGTTTGCCAAACTCGGTTAGCATAAACGTTTTGCCTACTTGACGGGCACCAGCTAAAACAAGAGGCTTACGATTCTCCTTGTTTTTCCATTGTTTTAATTGAGTAATGACATTCCTATACATAATCCATTGATATTAAGTGGTTTCCATTACAAAGATACACTTTTCCGACCGAACTTTCAAGAAAAACAACACTTTTCCGACCGAACTTTTAGGATAAAACAACACTTTTCCGACCGAACTTTGATTTTTAGCGACACAATATCAGCTATAATGCTATATAATAGAAAAAAAAACGCTCAACGATGACCAATTACAGCTCTGCCTTGTGCAGTTCGGCAAGTAGCTTCACGCTCTGACAGTGCAGGTCGATGTGACGCTGGAGCTTCTCGTAGATGCTGTTTATCTCGACGTAATAGACGAGGGCGGTGATTTCGCCCTGCTGAAGAGCCTTGTTGAAGAGCGTGAGCGACTCTTGCAGGAGCTTGACGTCGCTGTGGTCGATGACCTGCTGAAGACCCTGCAACTGCTCGTAGTTGGTGCGCATTGAGGCTTCTGCCTCGTGCTTGGCTTGCGACACTTGCAGCTCGGCACTCTCGCGGCGCTGACGTGCTGCCTTGACATTACTACTGTTGGTGTAGAGGGGGAAGCTCACGCCTACGAGGAAGCCGTTGATGCCTTCGCCACGCTCGGTGTTGCGACGATAGCCGAAGGAGATGTTGGGCAACCACTCGTTCTTCTGCACCTTCAGATTCAGGTCGGCTGCGCGGAGCGATGTCTGCGCCACTGCCACGTCGGCATCCGACGCGAGTGCCAAGGCACGATACGATTCGAAGTCGGCTATGGGCTGATAATGGGGCAGCACGGTGTCGGTAACGTCAACGGGTTTGCCTCCGTTGAGCTGCTGAAGCTGCTGCAGAAGGGCTGTGCGCTCGCCCTGCGCCTCGCTGACGAGGGTGCGCACCTCCATACAGTCGAGCTTCACCTTGTTCAACTCAAGGGCATTGGCATCGCCTGCCTCCATACGCTTGTTGTACATCTGCAACAGAGTCTCGCTGTTGGCAAGACGCTCGCGCAGCATGGCGAGGGTCTGGTTGGCACGGATAATGTCGATGCAGAGAAGCTGCGCTTGCAAGAGTATGTCGCGACGCTGCTTGGCGAGGAGCTGCTCGCCTACGCTTTGCTGCATCTTGGCTTGCTTGCTGCGTGCGGCATACTTGGTAGGGAAGTCAATCTCCTGGCTCACTACAAGCTCGCTCTCGGCTACGCCGGAGTAGCCCTTGGTGAAGAACGGGCTGTACTCTACCGAAGGTCCGCCAAGCGTGTTGGATGCCTTGATGTCGAGAACGTCGGCCTGATTGTCGTGTGCAAGAGCCTGCAGGGTGAGGTTGTTGGCTGCTACTTGCTTGAGTACGTCGCCGATGTTGTCGGCGAGGGCTGCGCTATACGTGCTGAATGCCACGATTGTGGCGATTAGATATCTTTTCATATATAATAGGTACGATGAATGCGTTGAGTAATGTTGAACTGATGAGTCCGCCAAGTATCACCTTTGCCATGGGCGACTGTATCTCGTTGCCGGGCAGGTCGCCGCCAAGGGCCAACGGAACGAGGGCAAGGGCGGAGGTGAGAGCGGTCATAAGGATAGGGTTGAGACGCGAGAGCGAGCCTTCGACAATGGCGTCGCGAATGGTCTTGTGCTCCTCGGTGCGCAGACGCTTGTACTCGGTGATGAGCAGCATACCGTTGCGCGTGGCGATGCCGAAGAGCGAAATGAATCCGATGACGGCAGGGATGCTTACCTCGCCCGTGGTCAGCACGATGGCAAAGATGCCGCCGATGAGCGCCAAGGGAAGGTTGAGGAGTATGACGCCTGCCTCCATGGCGTTGCGGAACTGCATGAAGAGGAGGAAGAATATGACTACAATGGCGAGTATGCAGGTAAGGTAGAGCACGCGGCTGGCGCTCTCCTGACTCTCAAACTGTCCGCCGTACTCGATGTGATAGCCCTCGGGCAACTGCACTTTCTCGCCTACGGCTTCCTTGATGTCTGCCACTACGTCGCTCAATGCTCTGCCGCTGGTGTTGGCTGATATTACTATCTTGCGCTGTACGTTCTCACGGTTGATGGTGTTTGGTCCGGCGCTCGATATGATGTCGGCAACGTCGCTCAAGGGCACCTTGCGTCCGTCTTGCGTGTCGATGATGAGGTCTTGTATGTCGTCATACTTGTCGGCCTTCACAACGAGATTGAAGGCGCGTCCGGCTTCGTACACCTGCGACACGGTCTCGCCCGCAAGGTTGACGGCAAGGAACTCGTTGAACTCGGGCAGGGTGATGCCGTTGCGCACGAGCAACTCACGTCGCGGCACTATCTTCAGCTCAGGGCGCTCTATCTGCTGCTCTACGTTGAGGTCGGCAATGCCGTCGATGTCCTGGCAGGCGCTCTTTATCTGATTGCCTATGGTGAACATACGGTTGAGGTCGGTGCCGAACAGCTTGATGGCGATGCTCGCCTGTGTTCCGGAGAGCATGGCATCGATACGGTGAGAGATAGGTTGGCCTATCTCGATATTGGCTCCTGCAAGCACCGAGAGACGTTTGCGCACGTCGTTGAGCACTTCTTCATGGCTGCGGTCTTTTAGTGCGAATGGTGCTTCTATCTCGCTCACGTTTACACCGAGGGCGTGTTCGTCGAGCTCTGCTCGTCCGGTCTTGCGCGCTACGGTCTTGATCTCGGGCACTTGCAGCAACAATCGCTCGGCACGCGCACCTATAGAATCGCTCTCTTCGAGCGAGATGCCGGGAAGCGAGGATATATTTATGGTGAAAGAGCCTTCGTTGAACTTGGGCAGAAAGCTGCTTCCCAGACAGAAGAAGATGCCTATGGCTACGACAAACAGCGTAGCGGTGCCTACGATTACCTTGCGTGTGTTGGCGAGAACCCACAGCAATGCACGCTCGTAATACTTCTTGAGCCATACTGCCAGGAAGGCTTCCTTGGGCATTTCGCCTTTGCTCTTGCCGAGCAGGTAGCTACAGAGCACGGGGGTGAGCGTCAATGCCACGAGGGTTGAGGCAAAAAGGGCTGTGACGAAGGCTATGCCAAGGGGTATGAGCATACGGCCTTCCATGCCGCTGAGGAAGAAGAGCGGGGCGAAGCTTACCACAATGATGAGCGTGGAATTGAGTATCGGCATACGCACTTCGCGCGAAGCGTTGAACACAAGTTCGATGATTGGCACTCGCTCTGCCTCGGGCAATTCACGGTTATGGCGTATATGCTTGTACACGTTCTCCACATCTACTATAGCATCGTCGACGAGTGAGCCGATGGCAATGGCAAGTCCGCCGAGTGTCATGGTGTTGATGCTGATGCCAAGGGCGTTGAGCACTATCATGGCAACGAGAAACGAGAGGGGGATTGTAACGAGCGAGATGACCGTGGTGCGCACGTTGGCGAGGAAGAGCATGAGGATGATGACGACGAAGATGGCTCCTTCGATGAGCGACTTCTGTACGTTGTCGATGCTGCTCTCGATGAAATCGGACTGACGGAAGATGTCCGTTGAGATATGTACGTCCTCGGGAAGGGTCTTGTGAAGGTCTTCCAGAGCAAGGTCGAGGTGCTTGGTGAGGTCGATGGTGCTGGTGTTGGGCTGCTTGGTGACGGTGAGGAGCACGGCTGACTGGGCTCGCTCGCTGCCAACGCCAAGCTTTGGCGACTGGTTGCCTATCTTTATGTCGGCAACATCGGCAAGGGTGATGACGCTCTCGCCATTCTTCTTGACAATACATGTGCCCAACTTCTCCACATCATTGGTTGAGGTGATGCCACGGATGATGTATTCGTTGCCGTACTTGTAGCGTACGCCGCCATTGGTGTTGACGTTCATGCCACGCGTAGAAGCCATGATGTCGGAGAGCGAAACGCCGAAGTGCTTCATCTTGCCCGGACTGACGAGTATCTGATATTCCTTGATGTCGCCACCATGTACGCTGACCTGAGCCACGCCACCGGTAGAAAGGAGGCGCGGACGTATCACCCAATCGGCATAGGTGCGCAGGTCTTGCTGCGAGGTGTGCTTGCTGGTGAGGCTCACAATGAGCACCTCGCCAAGTATGGACGACTGCGGACCGAGCACGGGAGCACTCACTCCGGCTGGCATCTGTTCGCCTACGGCTGCGAGTTTCTCACTCACTATCTGTCGGGCAAGATAGATGTCGGTGCCCCAATCAAATTCTACCCATACAACTGAGAAGCCGTTGGTAGACTGCGAACGGACGCGACGTACACCAGTACTGCCGTTGACGGCGGTCTCAATAGGGAATGTAACGAGCTGCTCAACTTCCTCTGTTGCCATGCCACCGGCTTCGGTCATGATGACTACGGTAGGTGCGTTGAGGTCAGGGAACACGTCGACATCGGTCTTGCCGGTGGAGTATAAGCCGGCTATGACAAGCAGCACGGACGCCACCAACACGAGGATTCTGTTCTCAAGCGAGAAGCGTATTATCTTATTCAGCATAGTTATTAGTGATTATGATTATGCGCTGGGATAGCGTTTGAAGCCGAAGCCAATCTTACTTGCATAGCGCCCTTTGTGACAACGCGGTCGCCCTGCTTCACTCCTGTGAGTATCTCGACACGCTCACCGTCGCTCTCGCCAAGCGTAACTTCCTGCTTGCGGTAGCCTTCGGCATCTACCTGGATGTAGACAAAGTGGATGCCCTGCTCCTCGGTGAGGGCTGTAAGGGGCAGCGTTATGACGTTGGGACGGTCCTGAGTGATGAGGTAAATCTCGGCGTATGAACCCTGAACTACATCGCCAGTATTGTTAAACTCGAAGATGACGGGGATGTATGAGTTGTTCACCTCAGCCGAACGACCGTAAGACTGTATGTGTCCACCCATGTCGGTGATGTCGTAGAGGCGATTGCTATAGCTGGTACGGAACTTGGCACAACGTATCTTGTTGACCTCACCAAAATGACGTTCGGACACTTCGGCACGCAGATACAGATGCTTGTTCTGGGTGATTATGGCAAGAGGCTGACCGGCTTCGACGTAATCGCCACCGTTAACGAGGCACTGCTTGACATAGCCGCCGCGCGGAGCCGACACTGCTACCCCACCCTCGCTGCGCGTACGCTTCATACTTGTATATGTAAGCTTGGCAGCTTCGTATTCGGCTTTGGCTACAGCAAGGTCTTTCTCGCTTATTATCTTGTCCTTGATGAGTATCTTGGCACGTGTATAGTCGCGCTCAGCACGTTCGTAGTCGATGCGCGAACGTTGCACGGGGTCGCCGTCGGCAAGCTGCATTCCGGCTGAAGTGATTGAGAAAAGCGTTGTTCCGGCAGCCACCTTCAGTCCCTCGCTGACGTGGTTCTTGTACTGCACACGTCCGCTAATGGTGGCTACAACGGTGGTTTCATCGCACGATGCCGACATCACCTTGCCACTGGTGTGAATGACGCCATGGAACATGCCTGGCTTTACTTCCTCCACCTTCACTCCGGCTGCACGAGCCTTCTCGGGCGAGAGGATTATCTCGTCGGTGTGAGCGCCCTTGGCATCATGGTCCTCTTCCTCAGAGTCGTGGTCTTGATCGTGGTCGGCTTCATGGTCGTGCTGCTCGGTTTCCTCGCCATGTTCGTGGTCATGTTCGTGGTCGTGCGACTTGCCTCCGCAAGCCGTAATTCCGGCTACGAAGACTACTGATAATAGGTAATAAGAAAATCTTTTAAGCATATTTCATTAAGTGTTTATTACAAAGATAAAAAGTTAGTTGCAAAGATAAGGAATAAGATATGCAACTATGTTGCAAAAGCATAGAAATACGCATATATAGGGAGTGTCGTTAAATATTAAGATTATTTACAACTATCTAATCCTCAATGTGATAGAAATTTTGTACC
>NZ_JADYTS010000052.1 GCF_021531355.1 Leyella stercorea
TACAAAGGAAGCGGTCATGTGATAAACGGAATGTTTCAACATCAATCGGTGCATATTGAGCATTATGACGGTCAATGTCGAGTTGGAACTGACGGCTTATTTGTTGAGTATAGATTACGGCAGACACATCGTTTCCTCTTTTATCGAGCAATGTCAATACTGTCTCGTCAACATAGTTGTCGATAAGAACAATACGTTTCTTCGCACTCTTAATCAAGTCGGACACGAAAGTATAGGCATCATAAATTTGACCATTGTAGAACACACCTTGTTTCGGCTTTGCATTACCTTCGTCCAATCTGCGGAATACCTCGTCAATGCGTTTGTCTGTTTCTTGCTGATGTTGCTGCATTTCCAGTTGATGGTACTCCATTGTTGAAAGACGTTGGAAAACTTCTGCATTTGTCACCATGAAACGTCTCATTGCAACAAATGCATCCATAATTCGTATGCTTACACGAATTGCGGTTTCACTTCTAAGAACAGTGGAGAGCATAGCCACTCCCTGCTCCGTGAAAGCATATGAACGAACTGTTGAGTGCTTCAAACTATTGAACCGGTCGCAATTTGCGACCAGTTCAGCCATTTCCTCCTTAGTTAGTTGAAAACGGAAACGCTCAGGGAAACGTTCTATATTACGTTTTACAGCCTCGTTTAATCTTTTAGTTTCCACTCCGTAAAGTTCAGCCAAGTCTCTATCTATCATAATTTGATTTCCACGAATAGACATTATTCGACTTTCTACAGGAGTGGTAACTACGACTTCATCATTTTGTAACTGGTCACAATTTGCGACCAGTTCTCCTTTATCTTGATGTTCTATATTATCTGCCATATTTCTATCTTTATTTTTAAGGTCACAAATTGTGACCTTAAACGTGTTGTTACTTATTATTGTATGCAAAGGTAGTGCTTTTAGCCTTTAAGCCACTATTGCACAACCCCTTTCTTTGAAAAGAACGTAAAATCAATAGTATTATTGCTGTGATTGTACTTTTATTAATCGCTTAACTCGTTGCACCGTACTCACGGCCCTTCCACTTAACTTCGCCACATCCCGAATGGAATATCCCTTGCGGAGTAAACTTATTACTTCCCTATATTCGGCTTTCATCTGTTCTGCCGTTTTTACAGAGCCTACATTGCGTCCGAGTTTTCCACCTTTCTCTATATACCGCTTCCTTCCTGACTGCAATCGGAATGAGATATTATCACGTTCCAATTGCGCACAGGTCGAAAGCGTGGCTATCATTATAGGAGCAAAGAGGGACGGATGCCCTTCATCGTCCAATAATGTAAATTGTTCCTTTTGTATGTAGAGGTTGATGCCACAGTCAATGAGCTCCTTGACAGAGGCAAGCACCTCAAACGCATTGCGACCCAATCTTGACAGTTCACTGACAAGTAGGATCCCAATGCGGTTTGCCTTGCAGTATTCCATTGCCTCACACAACACTGGACGCTCATCATTCTTCTTTGCGCCAGAGATGTGTTCCTCAAAGACCTTGCAGACTTCGATACCCTTATATTTTGCATACTCCAACAAGTCCTTGACCTGTCTTTCCGTGCTCTGTCTGTCACCAATACTGGAGACACGAGCGTATATTACTCCTGTTGTCATTTTTATCAAAGATTAAATTGAACATGAAAAAGCCTGTGTCCAGATAAGTCTTGCAGATTTATTTGAACACAAGCGTTTTTTGAATACAGCCTGACGGCAATTTCCCAACAAAAGGGAAGAAGTAAGGATACGCAAGCTCATATCGTATTACTTTGGCTTGCAACCAATCGTCTTAGAATCTTGAATAACGTCTTTGACACTGTTACGAAATGCCTGCTGCCACCGTTCAATAGTGGAGAACAAAGTAAGCTCCATCATGCCTGTCTCTCCAAGAAGAATTGCTCATTCTACTAATCGCCCAACATCATACACTTTGGGGTAATATCGGTGTAATCGAAAGTTAAATACGTTAAATTATTACCTTTTCGTATCTAAACAGAATCCACACAATCACTTTTCTACCGTTTAGAGCGTATAATACTGATAATCAACTAATAATAGATACAGCTATAGTTCCAAACTTGAAAAAGCCACATTCCAGGGCACTCTCCCCAGAAACACTATAGATTGTGACTTGCAATCTACTTGCATCTTCTACGTTCCCAAGGCTTATCTCCAGGACTATAAGGATGCATTGGGTAGCAAGTATTCTTATATTTATGCTTCAAAGGATGAGGAATCAGGCGAAGAGAAGCCTAACAAGCAATGCGCAGTACCTACTATTTCATATGCTGAGGGCAAGTTGACTTTTGCCAGCTCTACACCCAACGCCGAGTATCACTACACAATTACCGACACAGATATGGCATCGGATACGTATAGTCAGGACGGCATAGTAAAGCTTTCGGCAGCTTACAACATTTCGGCTTACGCCACAGCCGACGGTTACAAGCCTTCTGACAAGGCTACGGCAACCCTCTATTGGGTGGAAGCCAATCTGCAGAACAACCCCACCAATATCAATCAGACAGCCACTCGTGGCATCATCGTCACTTCAAACGACGGTATCGTAACGCTCTCGGGTCTCAACAATGACGAGACTGTACGCTTCTATACAGTAGACGGCAAGCAGCTGGGTGCTGCCAAGGCTGTCAATGGCACAGCATCACAAGCCGTATCCGAATCTGTTGTCATTGCCAAAATGGGCAATCAGACCATCAAGATTGCAGTAAAGTAATAAATTTAAATACTACGAAATACTAATCCCGAAGATGTTCCATGTAGGAATGTCTTCGGGATTTCTGTGGTTAATTGTCCTTATGAACTGATTTTCTAGAGAATTGTTTCATAATAGACAACTGACCAAAGACTGGATTTGTGTATTCGCTAAAAATATCATTATTACGTTTATCCCAGTTAAAGTAAATCTTTGTCCGTCAAGAAATCCAACAACCCAATAGTCAACACGCCGAGTTCATCTTCTTTGCGATGAATATCATCCCCAACAATGACAATCTTACGAAAGTGGTCATTGATTGACAATAATGGACGACGTTCTTGCTGTTCCTTTTCTGGCGTAGGCATGTGAAAAGCCGATTGGATATACACTCTGTATGGAGGGCGGTTCACCACAAAGTCTACCTCCAACTGTTTTCTGACAAACTTACCGTTCTCATCCTTACCACCAAGTTCAACCAATCCTACGTCCACATTATATCCTCGACTGCGAAGCTCATTATAGATAATGTTTTCCATAATGTGCGTTTCCTCTTGTTGGCGGTAGTTTAGAATGGCTGCACGAATGCCGATGTCTGCAAAATAGTATTTCGTCTTGGTACCAATATATTTTCTGCCTTTCACATCATAGCGTAAGGCTTCTTCAATCAAGAAAGAGTCTTTCAGATAGTCAATATATTGTTTTATAGTGTCTCTTTTTATGGTTACTCCTTGTGCAGATTGAAAGGTATTGGCTATTCTCGTTGGATTGGTTGACGAATTATTAGAGTACTATTTTTGATATTGGTATCATATTTTACACTGTAAAGATAGCGTTTTTATCTCGAAACACGGCATAACCAATGAAAAAACTGCGTTTAAGAAGTCAAGAAACAGTAAAACGTAGCATCGTAAACTACACAAAAATGCTTTTTAGAACAAAAGGGTATGACATGTAATCACACCCCACGTTCAAGGGAGTCGTTTCAACCGTACCCCTTTATGAATTGGCATTTCTGCGGGTATCTCCCGAACAACTTAGCGACTATAATGTTGCAAGTTGTGCAATCTTTGATGTCTATTGCGAGAACGTTAAAATGTGGTTAAAGTAAAAGAGTACAATATGGCTCGAATATTTGTAGCAATACGTTTCAACGATGAGGTTAAAAAGACTCTTGTCGATATACAGAACACCTTGAAGGCGAAAGGTGTGATGGGTAACTATTGCCCTTATGGCAACTCTCTGGTCAGACAACCTACCAATATAATTACCGATATAGACATTCCAGAAATATCTATATCGGTAGATAGAATTGTAGTAATGAAATCCGAACGAATTGACGGGAAGCTGATTTATTGGAGCGAAGGTATATAATAGTCTGTATCTACACTTCCTTCCAATCTACCAGTCCTTTTCCCTTATCATCAAGTTCTATGGCAAGAGCTGTTATCTTGCGTTTGTCAGCCTTGAATGGTTCGATATATTGCTTTGCTCTAATCTGCTCGGTCGCTGCGTCAATACCGCCGTTGTTGCTTAGCTTCAGTTCAAGGACATAGATGAAGTTGGTAGTTTCCACTACCATGTCAATTCTGCCCGTAGCAATCATCTTCTCTACTTCCACCCGACAACCGATGGCATTGAATATGGTGCTCAGTATAAGGCGGTAGCGTTCTTCCATGTCCATGCTTGCAAGCTTCTTGTTGCTGTAGGGAACATCTGCAATTAGGGCTTTCAGGCTTTTCATGGCTTCGGGGAGATTGCCAAGTTGAAGCGCAAGAAACAGACTTGATTGTACTGATTGGATTTCACTATTATTTCTTAAGGTAAGAGCTGGTAATACAGTTTCGTAAAGTGCTTGTCTTACTTCTTGATTAGGGAAGCCAAGAATATAAACTCCCATCTGGTAATCCTTAATGGTAAGATAACCAGACTGATATAGGAACAGTTCTGCTCCACCGCCAGTCACATCTGAAGTCTCAATGGTTTGGCGAAGGATGGTGCAAGGGTCATATTTTCCGAGTTTGAGTTCCATGTCATCCACAAACTTTGGCAATAACGAGGTTGCACCGGATGAAGCCCAGTAGTTCTTAAGGTCAGAATCAGCCAATGCATTGATGAGACTGAAAGGATTGAATACATCCACCATATTGCGGCGACTGAAATGATAGCCATCATAGTATGCGGTCAACTGTGCTACGGCTTCATCGAATGTCCAGTCTTCATATTCTGCCAGTTTGTTTATTTCAGGCTTGAAGTCACGCAACACCTCTTCCTTGGTAATGCCGCAGATGGCAGCATATTCCGGTTCAAAGCTGATGTTGCTCAGATTGTTTAGTACAGAGAAGAGAGAAATCTGTGTAAACTTGGTGATGCCAGTGATAAAGACAAACTTCTCGTATTTGTCGTCAGCTTTCAATATGGCAAACACCTCTCTGTAGATATTGGTACATGCTTCGTGCTGAGGAGTCTTCCATGAATGCTGCAATGGAGAATCGTATTCGTCAATGAGGATAGCCACTTGCTGTCCGGTTTGCTCATACGCCTTGACGATTATGGTATTGAAGCGGTCGGCAAGACTATCTGTAGGGTCAGGAATCAATGAATATTCATTTTCATATTCTCTGAAAGTATTATTGAGATAAGAGCGCAAGGTATCAGGCTCTGCTCCTGCACGACTCATATCGAGTCGGATGACAGGTCGCTTCACCCATTCCTTTTCCAATTGCATTATCTTCAATTCCTCGAACAGTTCCTTCTTGCCAGTGAAGTAGGCTTCGAGTGTATCGACAAGCACTGACTTGCCAAAGCGGCGTGGGCGGCTCAGGTAATTATACTTCTTTCCCTCATTGGCAAGTTGCCAGATAATATCTGTCTTGTCAACATAAAGGTATCCTCCTTGTCTTATTTCCTCAAAAGACTGGATGCCTACTGGCAATCTTCTATTGTTTGTCTCTACCATAGTTCCTAAATAATTAGTTTCCAAGTCCAAATTTACGATTATTTCCCCAAATCACAATACTTTTCTTTCCTTTTCTTTAGTCATATAATATCAGTATAGTATTGTTATAAGTAATGCTATCTTTGACGGAGAGAACGTTAAAATGTGTGATTTATGACTTCACTCCATTTTATTCCACTATATTTGCATTACAATGTATTACATTAGCATTGCAATGTATTGTATTTGTATGTATCAAAAAAACGAAAGATTATGGAAACAAAATCATTGAGAATTTCAACTTCTTTCAGATTGCCGGCTGATGTGCTTTCTGCTTTGAAGGAACAAGCAAAACAAGCAAATAGAAGTCTCAACAATTATGTGGAATGTATTCTCATAAATGCGCTTGGCAATTCTGCTGCAAAACCGAATGAAGAAACTTTGGCTGCTATTGAAGAGGCGCGTCATGGTCATACAAAAGCCGTTGACGTGAGCAGTTATGATGCATTCGTAAACTCAATATTAGGAAATGAAGAAGATTAGGCGAACAACAAAATTCAAGAAAGATCTAAAAAGATACCAAAACAATCCTAAAACACTTATGGAACTTTTTAAGGTCGTTGAATTGTTGGCTAATGGTCAACCTATACCTAAAGAAAAACGACCGCACGTTTTGAGTGGCAACTACAAGGGAGCCTTGGAATGTCATGTTGAAAACGATTCTCTCTTAATTTGGATAGAACAGTCGTCCGATGGAGAAGAAATCATAATACTCTCTCGTTTCGGTTCGCATTCTGAGTTGTTCTGAACATGTTTAAACTGATGACGATATTATGAAGATACTTCCATACATAGTATTCTGCTTTCTTATGCTTTGTGCTTTGTGCACAGGCATTAACAGCTATCACAGAACTAAAGGCTTGATAGCGCAGGACGTTAATCGTGCATTGGAGCAGGTGCTGGCAAAGATGCCTGACAATGTGGTCACTACAGATACAATACGTTGCTATCGCAACTGCCTCACCATTGCCGAATTGAAAGATACGGCAGGCATTGCCATGCGTACTGTGCGTAGGAATGGACGCCTGGAGACAAAGCTTGTGGCTGAGGCTAACTGTAGCTTTGCCACTACATTCATGATGTCTGACCAGAAGGCTTCGGGTTCTCTTCTCATGGTTGGAATGCTGTGGCTATTGGGCAGTCTGTGGTACGTCAGGAGGAATAGACCAGAGCTGATAGTGCAAGGTCTGTCGTATGGGGGCATAGTATATCATAACGATATGTTCATGACGCAATCGGGCGAGCAGATACGTCTTACACCTATGCAGCATTCCTTGCTCAAGATGTTTATAACCGCCGACACTCATACACTATCCAAGCAGGAGATTTGCGACCAGTTATGGCCCAAGAAGCCTGATGCCAATGACACGCTCTACACTTTGATAAGACGAATAAAACCTATTATAGAAGCTAATAGCATGCTGAAGATAGAGTCGGACAGAGGCAAGAGCTATAGCTTGAAAATCAAATAGATAGGCTTTTTGTCAGCCAATTGTCAGGGGGATGTCAGCCTGAATAATTGGCTTTCTTGCAAGGAGAACATAAATTTGCACCAAAAACAAAAAACATGGTGCAAATGAAACGATTGATTACACTTTCCTTTATTCTCTCTTCCACATTCTGTGCTTATGCTCAGGATGTGGAGAAGACTATAACGCTCGACGAAGTGACAGTAAAAGCAGCCAAAGTTGTGAACAAGGCAGACGGTATGATAATCTATCCTACCGATGCTCAGAAGCAAGCTTCTAACAATGGCTACAGCATTCTTGAGAAACTCACACTTGCCAATCTTCGTATCGACAACATCAGCCATTCTATTACTGCCATCGACAATAGGGGAGGAGTTCAAATTAGAATAAATGGTATTGTGGTTGGCAAACCGGAGATGTTGGCTCTCAATCCAAAGGACATCTCCAAGATAGACTTCATCAACAATCCCGGTGTTCGTTATGGTGACGGCATAGCCTATGTCATAGATATCGTAACACGCAGGAACGGGAGCGGATATACCGTTGGCACTGACCTTACCTCGGCACTTACCACGTTGCAAGGCGACGGTATGGTGTATGGTAAATGGAACAAGGGCAAGAGCGAATTATCGTTTTCGTATGACGTGAGCGGGTATAAAACCAAAGGCGAAAAGAGCAGGCAGACGGCAGATTACACCTTGACAGATGGCAATGTCTATACTATTGAGCGAAACGATGTGGAGTCGCTTCGTAAATCCATATCGCATGACGCAAAACTAACCTATAACTGGGCAGACTCAACGGCAACTGTCTTCCAGGCGTCATTGGGCGGAGCATTCAACAACGCTCCCGACAATTATACTGTTAAGGACATTGTGGACGGCACTCGTCAATATAAAGCAACAAGTAGAGCGAAAGACAAGAGCTATTCGCCCGTATTGGATATTTACTTCTTCCGTCAGCTCACGCCATGTCAGTCTGTTACCGCAAATGCTGTAGCCACGTATATCTCCACACAGACAAGCAGTTATTATGACGAGGGCACACCTTATAAATATAATGTAGATGGCAAGACTGCTTCTCTGCTTACTGAGATAATCTACGAGAATCGGCTGAAGCCTTTCACTCTATCAACTGGCTTGAATAACAGTTATAAGTACATCAAGAACGACTATCTTGGTGATGCTTCCTCTTTGACTAAGACCAACAACAACCGCCTATATGCCTTTGTCGAAATCAAGGGCATGCTCCAACCATTTAGCTACGCATTGGGTGTGGGCGCAAGTTACATTCATTACACTCAGAACGGTCACAGATATAATTTCTGGACTTTCCACCCAAAGGCATCTCTGACATATCAGATTAATAACAGCATGCAGCTGAGATATACTTTTGGGATGCAGGACAAAGTCTCGCGCATAGCCATGACGAGCAATGCTATGGTTCGCACAAACAGTATGGAATGGACAGTAGGCAATCCCGATCTGAAACCTTCGCACGATATTGAGCATCGCCTACATGTTTCATACAACACCAGTCGCTTGCAGACATTCGTTGAAGGTTATTATAAACAATGTCTAAAACCTAATATGGCTCACTATGAGCGAACGGACGACAATCAGTTTATTTATACCCAGATAAACCAAAAGGAGATTGATGTACTGGATGTCTATGCATACGCCAGCTATTGGCTCTTGCCCGAAAAACTCCAAATTGCAGCCAATGGAGTAATATATAGATGCTTCAATTTCGGCTACGACTATACACATTGCTACACCTCATGGTTTTATGCAAGCAGCATCACGGCTTATCTCGGGCACTTCACGTTGCAAGGTTATGTTGACAACGGCAATAGATTCTTGGAGGGTGAATCAAAAGGCTACAACGGAGCCTATTCTGTATTGAAAGCATCCTACACATGGCGCGACTTGCAGTTCTCGTTGTCATGGGCAAATCCATTCAACAAAAACTACAAGTCGTACGAGAACGAATTGCTCAACCGAAATATCCATAAGCATACTGTAGGCTACTCAAAGACCAACGGCAATCTGATCTCTTTGAACATCTCATGGCGACTGAGCCGAGGCAGCAAGCATAGGTCGGCGGAAAAGAGAATAAACCTGCGAGATACGGATAATGGCATTATAAAATAAAAAATCTTTGTATTTTAATAGAGAGTTTCTATAACCCCAACGCTACAAGCGGCTCTTCTCTGCATTACCAGCACCCTTACCCTTGTACTTGCTCTTTGCAGTATTGAAGTTGTACGACAAGGTCATACCCACGCAGCGTGTATAGCCATAACAGTCTTTGGTCATTACATTATGGTTACCATACATTGTCCAACGTTCCTTATCGGTCTTGAACAAGTCGTTGGCATAAACGCCTATCACAAGAGCGTCGTTGAGAAACGACTTTGTGAACTTCACGTCCACTTGAGCGAACTGTTTGGAATATTGAATATCATAAAGTCGGCTTGTTTTATATCGCATATTCAAGAACGCCTTTAGTGTGGGCGTTATGTTGAAACGATTGTTTAGACGGAAGTTGAAGCATGGTATGTTTGACGGTTTGTTGATATCGAAACCGTCAATACACAAGAACGACTGTGTGTAGTCTATCTCTGCCATAGGATTATACCAGCCAAAACGGGGCGAAGCCACTATCGACGCATACACATCCTGACTATGATTGAAGTTGACATTGCGCAGAAATACGATGTCCTTGCCTTGATAGAGCGTTGCTACCCATACCATCGGCTTGTCGATATAGTTGTAGCCGGCATTGAACGACAACCAATCGTACACCACATTCAAGTCAATATTATTTGTTATACATGGACGGAGATAAGGATTTCCACCCTCGTAAGTATAACGATTATCATACTGCACCTCATCACGCAGACTGTTATAGCTGGGTCGCTGAGTCTTGCATGTATAAGCAAGTTGCAATGCCCATTTATCTCTGTTCCATGACATAGAAGCAGAAGGGAACCAATCGGAATATCTACGACTCGGCTCAGTCTGCCAATCCCCGAAAGAATAATAATCGGACTTTACATGCTCGTATCTTACACCTGTATTTACCGAGAAGTCGCCAAACTTCAAGCCATACTCAGCAAAGCCAGCAATGTTCTGTTCCTCTATCTTTGTATTCGACGCAGCGACATATTGCTCGGCATTAGTATATTCGCCCCGAATACGTGATGATGTAAATTCGGTGCCTACGCTTAGCGTTCCTTTCCAAACGGGGTAAGACAGAATGAGTTTGGCAGCAGTCATATCACTATGTTGTCTATTGCGTGTATGAACGTCGCGACTCTCAATATCTACGCTGCTCTCTTTGATTGACATCGTCCTACCTTTCTTTTTCCAGAAATAAGTAGCGTTGAAGTCCACACCCAACTTGCCTATCTTACCCACATAATATGCATTGGCGTTATGTGTTGGACTAAAGCAATCCCTCATACTGGCTGCTTCGTTTACGAATGCTGTTTGCATTCCATCTTCCATTATCTTCTGATAAGAGCCTGTCGTCTCTCCTTTGCCCAAACCCGACTGATTTTCGTAGCTCAATCCAAATGTATTGTCATCATCTATGGAATAAGCAAAGGCAGCCTTAGCTCCGGCTCCTTTTGAACGATACTTAAGCGGTGCTGCCTGTTCAATGAATATATTCTTCGTACCATTGATTTCGTTAGACAATACATTATCCTCACCTCCGGGTGTCGTTGAACCCCATAGTTCACCAAATACTTCTACCTTATTAGTACGATATATTGACGACATGTATTGCGAACCACCCCACCACTTGTTGAACATTGTAGTAGTATAGTTCTCGCCACTCCATCCTTCGCCCTGACGGCGTATTGTATTGATACGTATTACGGACTTAACCTCTGCATTATATTTAGCACCTGGTGCGGTGACAATCTCTACATTCTTTATATTATCCGACTTCAGTTGATGCAGTTCGTTGAGATCTCTCACCTGTCGGTTGTTGATATAGATAAGCGGCGAACCTTTGGCAAACACATTCACCGTTCCATCCGAACTGACATCAACACGAGGCATCTCGCGCAACACATCAGTTGCTGTACCAATCTTGTTAAGATCGGAGTGTTCTATATCAACAAGCATACCCTCCTGTCCCAACTTTATGTTCTCGCGCATAGCTTTTACCTTCACGCCTTTAAGGTTTATCGTATTCTCATGCAGAACGATTGCTCCTATCATACCGGTATTGTATGAGTGGAATACGGTCTGATAGCCCACACAACTCACCCTTACTATTGCCTTACGGGCTTTGCATGGAATCACAAAATGACCGTTCTCGTTCGTCACACCGCCATTTATCAATGAAGAGTCACCCACATTAAGCAACGCTACATTGGCAAAATCTATCGGGCGATTATTGCTGTCAACTACGCGACCAATCATTTTTGTAGATGACTTCTGCGTGCATTCCACGAATATATTGTCGCCATCTATCGTCATCTTCATCGGATAGAAACCAATGATTTGCCTGATGGCATCAGGAGCGGTTCGCTTCACCACATCAGTGGTAACCGTGAAGTCCTCCAACTCATCATATATGAAATTGATGTGATAATCCTTTGTGCTCTTGGCAAGGACGGTGAGAGCTTCTGACATCGAAGTGTTGCGGAAGTTGTGGGTGATGCGTTGGGCATAAGCAGAGTGAAGAGAAATACTCATCAAGCCCACGAGCAATATAACGTATCTTAATCTTTTCATCTTATTCCACTATTAGCGTTTGACCTTCACGACGAATGTTCACTTTCTCGAAATGATTCATCAGCGTGATGATATCATCTATGCTCATATCCTCCCTCAGTTGCAGGAATAGACGGATATGGCGAACCGACTCGTTTTGATAAGTCACCTTAAGATGGAAATGCTTGGCGATAGGGGTCAATATATTCTGAAGCTCAGCGTTTTCATAAACCAATGGGAGTTTGGCAATACTTGCAGTGTCAGTCTTCTCTTCCGTATATGTTTTCTGTGAAGCTGAGACTTGCTGTGCAGAATTATCGTCAGATGCCACGAGTTCGGTGTCGTTCTTTTCGGATGACTGCTGAGAGTGTGTAACCAGATGAATGGCTGCAAAGGCGAAGCCAGAGACGACAAGTACAGCAGCAACGGCAGCCACCTTTCTCATTGGACTCCAAAGAAAAGCCACTTTGGTACTTTTCAGCTTTTCCTCTTTCAGCTTCTTCCATTCTTCATCAACCGAAGGCATCTTAATTTCTTCATTCGACTTGTCGAAATCAAGTGCCTGTCTGGTTTCAACCATCTGCTGATAGATTTCATTCATTTCCTCATCGCCCAAAAGTTCTGCCTTTTGGGTTTCGGAATACCTTTCAGGATGCTCCAAGAGTTCGAGGAGCATATCCCATTTCTGTGAATCTATACTATATAATTCTTGTTTCATTTTCTTTTCTTCATTTTAGAGTTTCTATTGTAAGGACGTCTTCATACAATAGAAAAACGTTATGCTACTTTCCTTTCAACTTTTCTCTGAGCGTTCGCAAACCTTTCACGATGTGCTTGTTCACAGCCGAGATGCTGATGCCTAATTCTTCTGCTGTATCCTTATACGACATGCCTTCGCGATAGCACAATCGGATAACGGAAGCTGTTTGATTGGTCAAGTCATTGTCGATGCAATCCACCGTAGCTTGCCATCGTTCTTCCAGGCGGTAAGGCTCTTCCTCCGTCAGTTTCTCTTCTGAGAGAGGAAGAAGCAGCTTAAGCCTTTCATCCCGTTTCTTCTTGGCAATAATATTGATGCAAGCATTCTTCACGCTTCGCATCAGATAAGCCTGGTCAGGTATCAGCTGTTTATCCCACAACCTTGAGAACACGTCGCTCACCACATCCTTCGCCACATCGTTGTCATGTAGCAAGGCAAAGGCAAAGCGATACATCCGTTCGTAATGGTCGTGAAACAGCTGTTCCATCTGCTGTTCATTATCTTCAGTCATTATGTCATTTTCTTCTTGTTTCTACTTTTATAGACAAGCTTTCCGGAAATCAATTACCCCTAAAATGAAGAAATATTCGTGTTTTCTTTTTGGAAAAGTATTGTAGCCTATTTTAGGCAAAGGTAATAAAAAAGATAGGTTATTATGCTTAAAAAAATATAATAACCTAATTGTTTTTCTATGTTTATTTGGTCGTATGTGTCGAAAAGTGTAGCTTTGTGATGATTTTATATGTCAGAAAATGTATAATTTTTCTGTTATCATGTGTCCAAAAGTGTAATATTCTGACATTATCATATGTCTAAAAGTGTAAATCTATGAAAAGAAAGATATATACCCAACTTGTTGAATGGAAGAATCAAGAGCATCATAAGCCATTGATATTAAATGGAGTAAGACAATGTGGAAAGACTTATATTCTAAAAGAATTCGGTCTGAATGAATTTGATAATCTTGCTTACGTCAGTTGTGATAGGAATGAGAATCTACATGCTATATATGTAGGCGACTTTGATACTGCAAGAATCATTCGAGGATTAAGTGCTTTGACTGGAGTGGATATAATCCCTGGCAAGACTCTTATATTCTTGGATGAGGTGCAAGCATTCCCACAGGCATTGGAAGCATTGAAGTATTTCTGCGAAGATGCTCCAGAGTATCATATAGTGGTGGCAGGTTCGCTATTAGGTGTTGCCTTGCATGCAGGTGTATCCTTTCCAGTAGGCAAGGTACAGACAATGCGTCTGTTCCCTATGGATTTTGAAGAATTCCTAATGGCTATGGGCGAAGACCAGTTGCTTAAACTAATGTACAGCAAGGACTACGAGTTAATGAATGCGTTCCACGAAAAGTTGAAAGACTATTTGCGCCAATACTATTACGTGGGTGGAATGCCTGAAGTAGTGAAGACGTATGTGGAAAACAAATTGCTAAACCAAGTGCGCACTATACAGAACGAAATACTCTCCAACTATGCCAGCGACTTCTCCAAGCATGCTCCTACGCAAGAGGTGCCACGCATAGACATGGTATGGCAGTCGATATTGGGTCAACTATCTAAAGAGAACAAGAAGTTTGTGTATGGTGTATTGAAGAAAGGTGGCAGAGCCAAGGAGTTTGAACTGGCAATACAATGGTTGGTAGATGCTGGTTTGGTGTATAAGATAACAAAGGTGACAAAGCCGGAATTGCCATTGAAGTTTTATGAAGACTTGTCGGCATTCAAGCTTTATCTATGCGATTGTGGACTGATGGGGGCTATGGCAGATACCGCTGCGAAGGATGTGTTGCTTGGCGATAACGTGTTTACAGAGTATAAAGGAGCGTTCACAGAACAATATGTTCTTCAACAGTTACTTGCGTTGGGCATCTATCACATCTACTATTACAGTTCCGATACCTCTCGTATGGAAATGGATTTCCTTGTTCAACGCAATGGTGCCATATTGCCTATAGAGGTAAAGGGCGGAACAAGCATAAAGGCCACTTCATTGCACAACTATCTAATGGAACATCCTGACATATCAGCCATACGCTATTCTATGCTGCCATACCGCCAACAAAAGAACATCACCAATATGCCGTTATACGGAGTTTTCCTCTAAAAGACATCGGTCAAGCAAAGTAGCTCGTCAACCTTTCGTTGATAACGCTTCGCTTGACCGATTGTCATATATTTGTTGTTTATTAAGAGAGTTTCTTCCTAACAAAAACTACAAGCGGCTCTTTTCTTCATTGCCGGCTCCTGTGCCCTTATACTTACTGCGCTTGGCATTGAAATTATACGTAACCTGCAGGGAGATGCTACGAGTATAGTAGTAGCAGTCTTTTGTGGTACCCGCTCCCAGTCCGTACATCGTCCAACGTTCCTTTGTAGTCTTGAATATGTCATTTGCAGAAAGATAAATGATCCATGTGCGATTGGCAAACGACTTGTCGAACCGCAGATCGACGCTGTAATTACTCTTCCTCATAAGAAATCCATCTGCATTGGGTGTTGCTGCATTCAGGCTGATAGCTGCGTTCATGGTTTCTGAAAGAGCGAAATTATTGTTGAGCGAACAAGACAGCAAAGGTCTGCTTAATGCCTTGCTGGCACCATACTTCTTGGTGTCGAAGAACTGCTGGTTATAATTGAATCCCCACGTAGGACGGAAGATGCCGAACTTTGGCGAAACATTGACAGAAGCATAAAGCAGCTGCTTATGGTCGAAATTCAACGACGTACTATAAGCAAATTCCTTTCCAGGATAGATATACTTGGTCCACTCTATCACATCCTTCAGGTATTTATAACCTGCGGAAACATTCAGCCATTTATATATCATCATTGCCTCAGCATTGAACACCTTCTCCGGTTGCAAGGTAGGATTTCCGCCTTCATAAAGGAAACGGTTGTCAAACTGCATGAAGTTGCCCAACTGTCGATAACTTGGACGACTTATTTTCTCGTTGACATTCAACTGCCAATTCCAGTTACCTTTGTTCCATGAAATACTGAGGTTAGGAAAGAAGTTGCTGTATCTTCTACTTACATCATCCTGCTTTACTCCACCAGAGAAATAGTCGCGAATGATATTCTCGAAACGCACACCCAAACCAATGTTCCACTTGCTGAGGGACAGTCCATATTGCACAAAGCCAGCAACATTTCTTTCATGGATATCCGTCTCTGTAGATGGCACCAACTGCTCTTCGTTCAGGAACGTTCCATGAGAGTCGGTCTTCGACAGCTCCGTTCCTACAGACATATTTCCTTTCCACAAAGGAATATTCACAACCAACTTGCCTGCCCACATATCGCTATTCTGACGATTGCTTGAGTGTACCTCCTGATTACCCAACTCCTTGCTGTTTTCAATAATCTCGTCACTACGTCTGTTATTGACCGTATAGTATGTGGCGTTGAAATCGATGCCTACCTGTCCTATCTTTCCCACATAATAGATTTCTGCCTCATGTGAACCAAGGTGAGGCTTTCCAACCTCATTCTGCTCAATGCTGCCCTGTGCCACACCGTTCAGAAATACATTCTGTTGGCTACTACCTTTCGTCCTGCCATTCAACATGCCATAGTAGCGATAAGAGCCACCAATGGAATTGCTGTCGTTGAGCGAATAGTCGGCTGAGAGTTTTTCCGACAAGAAGCGGATATTGGCATCCGAATTAAAATGCTGGTCGTTGTGATAATGCTTGTCGGGCAAATTGATATCGGTGTTCAGAAGATTATCCTCACCAAAATGAGAGTCCCCCGTCCATAAACTATTGGCTATCTCGAATTTCTTGGTCTGATACCGGGTGCTGACAAGCTCGTAATCCGACATCCATTTGTTGTATTTACCAAAAGCATCTGCACGCAAGCTGAACCCATTGGCACGCCGCTCTTTGGTACGGATACGAATTACCGATTCTACCTCGGCATCATATTCTGCCCCAGGACTTGTTATCACGGAAATCGACTTGATGTTGTCGGGAGTGATGTTTACAATCTCATTATTGTCATTCACACGCTTGTTGTTGATATAAACAATCGGTGTGCCTTTACCAAACACGGATATCTTTTGTCCATCAACAGAGACACGGGGCAACAGATTCAGGACATCAAAAGTGTTTGCCATCTTAGAAAGCAAGGTATGCTCTACGGCAACCTCCACTCCTCCAGGCGACATTTTATACTGAGGTCTTTCACCCTTCACTACAACTCCCTTGATAATCATCGTTTCAGGCTGCAATTTGATGACCCCCATCTCTGTATTGTTGTATATACGACTGACTGTCTTATAACCAATGTATGTGATACGTGCCAACACTTTTCGGGAATTGCAAGGAATTACAAAACTGCCATTCTCATTGCTCACTCCATGACCTACGATTGTGGAGTCAATGGGCGACAGCAAGGCTATGGTTGCGTATTCAGCGGCATTGCCTCTCTCGTCAACAATACGTCCCTTATAACGAAATGTTGACTTCTGTGTGCATTCCACCATAATATTATTCTCCACCTGCGTCATCCTGATAGGATAGAAGCCTATCAGCTGCATAATGGCATTAGGAACATTCGAGTTGCGGATGCTCTTGGTCACCTTAAAGTCCTCCAACTCATCGTACACAAAGTTGATGGTGTACTTATGCTGACGTGCATTCAAGTCCTTCAATGCCTCTGAGAACGACACATTATTATATTGTCGGGTGATGCGCTGGGCGTAAGAATACTGAACCAAAATCAGCAGGAAGAAGAGGAGGAACAGGCTGATGGTCTTGCTGTTATTGGGTGTAGTCTTGAATATGTTTTTCATAAGATGTCCTCCCTTCTTATTTCACTATTAATATTCCTTCGACGTATTCTATCTGTATGCGGTCGAAAGCATTCAACAGCTCCATATTCTGCTCCAAAGTCTTCGTCTTGTTCCAATTGAAGAAGAGGCGCACGTGCTGTGTATTGGCATTCATATATTCCACCTTGACGTGATAGAAGTCAGCCATCTGCATAAGAATGGTTCCTAACTCAGCATTGTCAAACACCACTGGCTTCATGTCGAGCGAGTCCTTAGGCTCTGTCGTTATAGCTTTAAGACTGTCGTTGGTTAATTGTTTATAGTTGGCAGTCTGTTCTGTAGCAGCTTTGTTCTCTACTGCTTTGTCAGAAGTAGAGAATTTAAACCAACCGTTCTGCACAGCAGCCAAAGCCACACCCGAAAGAAAGATGACGCCCACGATGGATGCGGCAATCTTCATTCGGCTGCGATAAGAACTATTAGAAAACTCCTTCCAAGCCTTATCCACGTCAACCTTCTTTGGCGTGGCTTTCTTGCCAGCCATTCTCGCCATAGCCAAGTCGCGTAGGAACTCCTTCACTTCCTCATCGGTAAGCAAGTGTTCTATTTGCTCGTCTGTATATTTATCGGGATGCTCCTGCATGTCAAAGAGCATAAGCCGTTTTTCGTCTTTGTTCATGTTAGTCATTGTTTTGCTCATTTTATATGTTCTTTAATCCAATCCATTGCCTTAGAGATATGGTTGAACACCGTCACCTTGCTCACTCCCACTTCATCAGCCACCTCCTTATACGACTTATCTTGTAGATAGCGCAGACGGAAGATAAGCTTACGGATTGGAGGCTCAAGGTCGTCGATGAGAAGCAACAGCTGTTCGAGACGCTCGTCGGTGTCTTCTGAAAGAATAACATCGGCATCATCAGTCAACAGTCTCGCCACCCTTTCCTTCACGCTCTTGTGAGCAATCAGGTTTAGACATCGATTGCGTACGCTTCGCATCAAATAGCCTTCCTCGCTCTCAGGCAATAGGACCACATCATCTGCAAGAATCTGCGTGAACACTTCGCTCACCACATCCTTGCTTTCGTCGTCATTCGAAAGAATGTATCTGGCCAGATTGTACATCTTCTCATAATGCCGCCGAAACATCTGTTCTATGTCCTTTTCCTGTGTCATATATCCTATATACAGTTGAGCAAAGCGAGAAACTAAGCAAAACAATGATTATTTTTGAAAAAACATAGGCAAAGTTTTTTTTATTGAACTTATGAAAGTTCAGAACCTTATTTAATAGGTTCGACGTGTATTATCACGAATGTTCCATCACCGAGTTGTTCCTTCAGTTTCTTTTCCATGGCACGAGTAATGTCGTGAGCCTTGTTGAGAGTCATCTGTCCGTCCATACGCACATGAACCTCAATAGAGGAACGGTTGCCTATTTTGCGTGTGCGCAGATTGTGTGGATCCTTTACACCGTCGAACGAGAGTAGGGTCTTGATAATATCTTCTTCAACAGGTTCGGGCAGAGAGTTCTCCACCAGTTCGCCAAGACTCGGGCGCAACTGTTCGATGGATGCGTGGATGATGAGAACGCTCACGATAAGGGCTGCAATGGGGTCGAGTATGATCCAGTGTGAACCGAGCGCCAAGGCTCCACCGATGCCTATTGCCGTGCCAATTGACGAGAGGGCATCGCTGCGATGATGCCATGCGTTGGCTACGACAGCTTGCGACTGCAACTGTCTGCCCTGCTTGCGCGTGTATTGAAACAACGCCTCCTTGACTACTATAGACAATATGGCAGCCACGAACGCTATCCAACCTGGCGACTGCAGCGTGTCACCGTTAAGGCACGACCATATCTGAGTGATGCTGTTCCACATGATGCCAAGACCTACAAACAGCAGCATCAGTCCGATAATGGTTGTAGCGAGAGTCTCATACTTGCCGTGTCCGTACTCATGTCCGCGGTCTTGCGGCTTGCTCGATATACGCACGAAGGCAATAACGATGAAGTCGGTGATAAGGTCGCTGAGCGAGTGGATGCCATCGGCTATCATTGCCGAGCTGCGTCCAATGATGCCAGCCAGCAGTTTGAAGAGGCAGAGCAGTATGTTTGCCACGGCTCCATATATCGTGACACGGTAGATTTTGCGTTCGCGCTCGTTGTTTTGTGTGCTCTCGGCACGAGGGCACGGATTACTTGTATAAACCATAATGTCTTAAATTCTAATGTTATTGAATAATTTTAATATATCACTTCAATGTGAAGTGTTTCTTCCGATTAATTTGGCACAAACAGCATGCCATAGGGTGTAGGGGAATGTATGAATGGTGCAAAAATACGAAATTGTGCTTAAAAATTGATGTTAAACAACTAATTTTGTTCGATTATCTTTGGCGTTACTGATTAAATGAGTATCTTTGTATGGATTAAGACAAACTATGAAGTGTGACGCCTGCATGAAAAGTGGGCGTCAAGTCGTATTAGTTTGGAAAAACCGATTTTCAACTAACAAATGACTGCTTATTTAGTTACAACTACTACAA
This sequence comes from Leyella stercorea, assembly GCF_021531355.1. Taxonomy (GTDB): domain Bacteria; phylum Bacteroidota; class Bacteroidia; order Bacteroidales; family Bacteroidaceae; genus Prevotella. The sequence continues at coordinate 20,013 of NZ_JADYTS010000052.1, forward strand.
CAATCAAACAGCGTGTTCCGATGTGACTTCGGGACACGCTTTCAAAAATGCTAATCAAATTTTATTAAAACAAAGATATTATGAGACTTATTATTGAAAAGGATTATGATCAGCTCTCAAAGTGGGCTGCTGAGCATGTAATTGAGCGTATCAACAAGTTCAATCCGACACCCGATCACAAATTTGTGCTCGGTCTGCCTACAGGTTCTTCTCCAATCGGTATGTACCGTGCTTTGGCTGAGGCTTGCAAGGAGGGTCGTGTTTCGTTCAAGAATGTCCTCACTTTCAATATGGACGAGTATGTAGGTCTGCCCGAGTCACACCCGGAGAGCTACCACTCATTCATGGCTAAGAACTTCTTCGACCATGTTGACTGCCCGAAGGAGAACATCCACATCCTCAATGGCAACGCCGAGGACTTGGAGGCTGAGTGCGCACGCTACGAGCAGATGATCGTTGAGGCTGGTGGTATCGACCTCTTCATCGGTGGTATCGGTCCTGACGGCCACATCGCTTTCAACGAGCCGGGTTCTTCACTCACATCACGTACACGTATGAAGACTCTTACAACTGACACTATCGTTGCCAACTCTCGTTTCTTCGACAACGACGTGAAGAAGGTTCCGACAACTGCTCTTACTGTAGGTGTAGGTACTGTAATGTCAGCTCGCGAGGTAATGATTCTCGTTAATGGCCACAACAAGACACGCGCTCTCCAGGCTGCTGTTGAGGGTCCGGTTACTCAGATGTGGACAATCTCTGTTCTGCAGATGCACCAGCACGGTATCATCGTAGCTGACGAGGCTGCTACTGAGGAACTCAAGGTTGGAACATACCGCTACTTCAAGGATATCGAGAAGAACAACCTCTAATCCCAATTACGTCTATGCATAAAGCATTGAACATAAAGAAAATCTCAGCTGCTTCGGTCGAGGCGGCTGAGATTTGCCGTATTATGGACGAGGCTCAGATTGAGTTCGTTCCGGTAGACAACCACTGCTGGGCTGCGGATTTCCCCTACAAGCCAAAGTTTGAGGTGCGTATGGCTCACAATGGCAGCCAGCTGCTCGTGAACTATCGCGTCACTGAAGAGTGCGTGCGTGCCGTTGCACCGCACGACGACGGTAACGTTTGGGAAGACTCGTGCTGCGAGCTGTTCCTCTCGCCAGTGGCTGACGGAACATATTATAATATGGAATGCAATGCAGCCGGCACACTGCTCATCGGTTTTGGTCCCAGTCGTGAAGGACGTGAGCGTGCTCAGCAGGATGTTCTGGACAAGGTGCAGCGCTGGTCGACAATGGGTCGTGAGCCGTTTAATAACATTGAGGGCGAGCGTACATGGCAGTTGTGTCTGGCTGTGCCCGTTGAGGCTTACTATCGTCACAACCTTAAGAGCTTCGACGGCTTGCACGTGAAGGGCAATGTGTATAAGTGTGGCGATATGCTGCCGCATCCGCACTTCCTCTCACTATTCCCCATAGACCTGCCAAAGCCTGATTTCCACCGTCCCGACTTCTTCGGCGATGTAGAGTTTGAATAAAGTGTAATCATACCATATTTACTGATAACACTTCTATAATATATATAATACAACAAGGG
>NZ_JADYTS010000053.1 GCF_021531355.1 Leyella stercorea
TGAGTTTCTCAGATTTTATTTGTACCTTTGCCATGCCTTGTTACGATTTTCGCTTGTTTTCTAATTGCAACACACTACTGTCCCGTTAAGATTTTAGATCTCGAAATAAATCGAGTTGACCATCATCCTTTGGGACGTTAATAATAGGTTTGTTAAACAATTCAGGTATGGGTATCCTCTCAAACAACATAGTACCTATGGTCTGGGAAATCATATACAGAGATGGTTCCTCGATATGCATGTGCTTCTTGGCTATAGCCAGTAGCAGAAATGCACAGACTGCTATCCAGATTTGTGTATAGACAGCATTCTCTGAGGTTCCGTAAAACGACTTGATATGCAGATGTTGCTTTATCCATTTGAAGAAAAGTTCCACGTTCCATCGCTCTCTATAGAGTTCTGCGATGGTAAGAGCATCGTATCCCAAGTGGTTGGTGATGAAACGGTAGAGATTTCCCGTGGCAAAGTCTTCATAGACTACCATGCGAAATTCCTCTGGGTACTTCTGCTTGGAGTTTTCCTTAGTAAGTCTGACAATCTCATCACTGATAACACCTGTCTGCTTATCAACAGGCATGGACTTGACAATCTCATATTGCATGTTGTCCTTAGCTCTTGTTACAAAGAATGCGCCATTCTTGTGGATGATATTGAAGAGTCTGTTGAAGTCCACATACCCTTTGTCTATCAGATAGATAGCTCCCATCTCGACACAGATTTCATCCAAAGCGTTAACATCGTGAACCGAAGCTTTGGTCAAAAGCACGAATACTGGGAGATTGCCTCTCAAATCAAGCTGGGCATGCAGTTTAATGCCACCCTTCTTCTTTCTGAATTTTGCCCAAGGACAGAGTTTGAGACAGAGACTGATGGTACTGCTGTCGAACGCATAGACCATGTTGTCAATGTCAAGTCTGAAGCTATCCTTCGCATAGAGCGGACGCACCTTTTTGATAAGGACTTGCCCCAATTCCGCATAGATATGCCAATCTCTGAGCTCATTCGCCTTAGCCAAAGTATTGCGAGGGACGGCATAGCTAATACCGCAGTGATAGAGCTTATGTGTAACAGCCAACGCATTCAGGCTTGCCTCTATATCGCGCAGACTATTCTTATCAGCATATTGAGCCAGGCACATAACCAGCAACTGGTCATAACAGGTGAGGTTTCTCACCCTGTAATTGCCTCTGTACTTGGCAACAATATCATTGAATTCCCTACGAGGTATGAACTGCATAATCTGTGCGAATACGATCTTTCCGAAATTCATGTAACACGCTTCTTTGATAAAGACTGCAAAGTTAGTCAATTCAAATCGTGTACATGAAATATCGAGTCTAAATCATTCTATTTTAATAACTTATATTTAAATCGTCTCGTTTTAACGGGACACTAGTGATTGCAACACTAAGATAAGTGAAAAATCTGACACGGCAAAATCCTGGGCAACTTTTTGTTGCTCAGGAACTTATAAATTAATTTAAATCAAAGTGTTGCGGAATTAAGGCAATCGTTGTTGTCTCTGTTGCCAAAGCTCATCTATTTCCTGACGGTGCTCGTCCTCGTCCGAGTAGAGCCATTCGATGTAGTCGGCTCGCTGCGATGTGCGGTCATCCAGCCGGGAGAAGTCACGGAGAAGGACATACTTCTCCTCGATGGTTCTCAGCCTTGCGTTGTCGTTGGCGATGATGCACAAGGCACATAGGAATACTGCCGACAATGTACACATACAGATGTGGAGAAACTTGCGGAAGTGCCGGGAATGGCAGAGCCGCTTGATCACATACAAGAGGTATTGCTTCAAGAATGGAATGACCTCTGCCTTGTCCTTGGGCAATTGAGGAGGAACGCATTTGGGCTGTTGCGCTCCTGTTACCCTGTTGACAAAATCCGCTATCTTGGTCAAGGCATCCGAGTTCTTCTTGCTCTGTTCTCCAACCTTCTTCACGGTGTCCTCGCACTGGTGTACTAACCCCGGCCAATGCTTCTTGTGGGCATCTACAAGGGCGATACACTTGGCGAGTACTTCATCATATCTTTCGGTCAATGTCTGGAAGTATTCCTGTTGGGTTATCTCGCCTCTTGCCTTTGCCGCTTCTTCCTCTTCCTCAAACTTCCTCTGCCGTGCCTCCAAAAGCAGCCTCACCTCATTAGCCGCAGCCTTGCCAACAGCATCCTTCAATGAAGACGTGTCGTTGGCGGTAGGCTTGGCAAGGGTGTCTATCTTGCCCGAAAGGTTGTTGATTGCCTGAATACAATTGGACAGTTCAACCTGTATGTCTTCCAAAGACGTGCCAGGTTCATCCTTCAAGGGCGTCACTTTTCTGTTTGCCATACACTTATCTCCTCATTCCTCCGTTACGTTTCTTCTTGTTCTTCTCCTTGTCCTCGTCATTCCAACCACGGTCATTGCCTCCACCGCCACCTCCCGATGTGTGAGCAATGGATGGCTGGAGTATTACTTCTGCCACTGCTTCCGCTATATCGCTGCCGATAGACGAGCCATCGTTATCGGCACCGCCTGCCACTTCGTCAGACCCAACAGGTGAAGAAGCAGAAGCCTCGTGCTGCCACTCGTTGTAAGAGGTGCTGCCATGAAACAAGCCACTCGACTGACCGATTTCTGTTTGGACCTCGTCACGATTGGAAATGAGGGAAGAGAGGTGGACTTGGTTCTCAGGTATGCCCAGCGTCCTGTTCAACTGAATGAGAGACAGGCTGCGGTCTATCTTGCTCCCTGAAAGAGTGACCCCATGACTGTTGTCCGTAAAAGTGATGCCACAGATGCGACCGTCATCGCCTTGGACAAGGTTCATGGTGATGCCCCGAGCCGCCAGTGCTGTCCGAAGCGTTTGCCAGTCGTGGCAATGGCTGAGGACTGCGGAAATGGTGTCATACAACTGGTACTTCACCGCATCCCTGCCTTTGAGGTGGCTGCGCCTAACATCCCTCTTGCCCTTGCCGAAGGTAAGTCCGTACTCCCTCGTCAGAGCCTTGGTGACTGCTGCCGATGCACGGAAATTGCAGTCGCCCTTTATGGCATTGCCATCATTATCGACACGGTTGTAAACGATATGGACGTGACCATGCGGCTGGTCATGGTGACGGAATATCACGAACTGTGTGTTCACAATCCCACGTCTGCGGAGATATTCCCGTGCCACTTCCGCCATGAACTCGTTGGTGAGCCTGGGAGTGTCATCAGGGTGGAAACTCAGTGATATGTGTCCCACGAAATTCTTCAGTGATGGACGCATCCGAGCCTGTGCCTTGAAACTGGCAACAATAGTGACATTAGAAGTGGTGCTTACACCAGCAGACGCTATGATGACAGTGTTCTTGTGGGCTATGTCATTCGCATAGTTGACCAGCCCTCCGAATCCCCTGCCGGTGTTAATCTGTGCTATCATAAAAGTTGCTATAAAAAAGTATGTGCAGATAAATGCCCAAGTATGTGCAGATACTTGGCAAAGTAAGTGCACATAGTGGGACGAGTAAGTATATATCACTAAGAGTTGCTGAGCCGGACGAGAACATCGTCAATCCTCCCTGCCAGTTCCAAGACCCTCTTTTCAACAAAGGAGAAATGGTGGACGTGAGCCTCATGGGCGAGCTGGTTGAGGTTGTTCGCCATGCCCGACAGGGAGCGGAGGTTGGCGGCATCCTCCTTCGACATCGCTTCACGGACATAGCCGTTTACGGCAAGCTCATAGACGAGTGAGGACAGCGAGCATTGCCTGTTCTTGCTCCTTCGCAGCAGCTTCGTGTAGCTGCCTTGGTCGAAATACACCTTGACGGAATACTTCCGTTTCTCCCTCTCGTCAGACCTTGGGCGACCGCCCTTGTTCTTCTGCTTTCCGCTCTTGGGTGTTTGGGGATTATCCATATCTTTGACTGTCGTGTGTGGCACGGTCGGCTTCTCTGCCGTGGTTTTTCGGGACGTAAAACCTATACTTGCTCCCCAAACACTCCAAACTTTCTTCTCAGACGTGGCAATCAAAATTGCCGTGCTGCCGGAAAGGGAAAAGAGGGAAGACAGATAAGGGTGAACACCCCGAGAGGCAAGGCTGCGAAGCCGTACCGAGCCGTGGTTGATACAAATGGCTGCAAATCGCTATCTGTCGGCTGCTGCCGCATCTGTATGTGAGGAAAGTAACTTCTGGATGGCGGAAAGGGCGTATCGCTTCTTCCTGCCCATGCGTGAAGGCACGAGGTAGCCTTTCTTCTCCCATGACCAGAGTGTGGTCTCACAGACACCGCACATCTTGGAAACTTCATCCGTACTCAGCCAGGTCTCATCTTCGGGAGTCTGCTCCATCATGAGTGCCTTGGCTTCCATCGCTTTCTCAATTAGTCGGTCGGCAAAGAGAACAAGGTCGTCACTCGACACCTCGATTTTCATTTTGCCGCCTGCTTCTATCATGCTTAGTAGGTCCATAAATCTAAAAAAGTTATCCTGAAACAATCTTGTTCTGTAAAGGCGACAGGGGGGGGGGATGTGGCATCAATAATGGCAAATGTCCTGTCAGTCGAGCATCCCGATAAGTTCCCTTTTCATCTCGTCATCAATGGTGCGGTATCTGGCAAATGCCTGGCTGCCGTTGGTGTGCCCCGACATGGAGGAAATCAGACTTGGGTCTTTCACCTGCTTGTAGAGGTTGCCGATGAAGGTCTTGCGTGCCGTATGGGAGGTTGCCACTTCATAGAGCGGCTTCTGTACATTCTGCCTCGTCACCGGGTCGAGCACGCTGACAATCCTGTTGATGCCCACTGTCCGCAACACCTCACGGATGCCCTTGTTGTAGTCGCTCACATTGTAGTGTGGGAACAGCGACTTGGTGGGGACACCCCGGTATCGCTCATAGATGGTCATGGCGGTCTTGCTGAGTGGCACACGTATGGTTCTCGCATCGTGCTTCATCGTCTTGTGGGCGATATACTCCAGTACCCCGTCAATGACACTTCCGTTAGTCAGACGCATCAGGTCGCCGAAGCGGCAACCGATGAGACACTGAAAGACGAACATGTCACGGAACATTGCCAGATGAGGGCTGTCGGAAAAGTCGTGGCTCCATATCCTGTCACGCTCCTCGATGGTGAGGAAGAACGGAGTGCCGAAGATGGCTTTGGGTATCTCGAACACGTCAAAGGGGTTGTTCTTGGTGATGCCTTGGTGGATGCACCACCTTACAACTGTCCTTAGTCGGGTGAAGACCGTATGCAGCGTATTGTCCGAACGTTTCGTTCCTGCTGTCCACTTGTCCATGCCCAGATAGAGCTGTGGGTATTGGTGGTAGTATTCATTCTCATGGATGAGATAACGCTGGAAGGCTTCTAAATCATCCACGGTGAAATTGTCCACATTCATGGTGTAGTCCTTCTTCTTGCGGACGTTGCGCTGAAACCTCTCGAAACGCTCAATCTTACCCACCAGTCCCCTTACCGAAGTGGCTTGCCGCTTGTCGAAGTCCTTGTGCGAGATATATTCCTCCACCAACTTTGAAAGCCTCGTTTCTTGTACAGTAGCCTGTGTGAGCTTGTACGCATTCGGATGGTGGAAGCAGAAGATGGTCTTTTTCAGCCAGTCGCTCGTTGCGCCCTTGAAGTATTCCTGCGACACCATTCGGCACAGGTCGTGAACGGCATCATTCAGTGTTCTGCGTTCCTCGTCACGAACCATAGTCACGCGGCTCTTGTAGCCTTGCCTGTCCGCATCCCAATAGGCAGGATTGATGGAAAGTTCCGTTGCAGCCTTAATGTCGGTCTTGGTGTCATTGTCACGAACACGGATATAGATGGTTGCCTTCTTCTTGGCTGTGGCGGTCTGCCTTACAAATGCTGTTACGTTCATAGTCTGTATATATCTAATGATTATATATAAGGTGGTGAAATCACTCTTCCAACATGCCAATCAACTCACGCTTCATGGAGTCGTCGATGGTGCGGTAACGCTGGAATGCACGGCTCTGGGGCGAGTGTCCCGTGAGTGAGGAAACCAAAGCCTGGTCTTTCACCTTGGCATAGAGGTTGCCGATGAAAGTCTTGCGTGCCGTGTGGGAGGTCGCCACATCGCAGAGCATCCTCTGTTCGGGTTGTCTGGTCAGAGGATTGAGCACCGTGACCATACGGTGTATGCCAGCGAAGTCAAGCACGAACTTGATGTACATGTTGTACTGGGCCTCGCAGATGGCAGGGAACAGACGTGGCGAGACATGGCTGTATCTTGCCAGTATCTCCTTGGCAGTGTCGCTTAGAGGCACACGCACAAGCTCGGTGTTGCCGTTGTTCAGGTTCTTGCCAGGGATATACTCCAGCCATCCGCCAATGATGTTGCTGCGAGTCAGATTGAACAGGTCGCCCATCCTGCAACCGACAAAGCACTGGAAGACAAACATGTCCCTTACAAGAGAAGCATGATAGCTGCGTCCGTACTGGCACTGATAGACTTGGTTGCGCTCCTCGATAGTCAGATAGTAGGCATCGCCATAGACATGACCGTGGGTCTGCACCTGCCGGAAAGACACATCGTCCGAATAGCCCTTCTTGACACACCAGTTGAGAAATGCCTTCAACCGTAGTCCTCCGCTAAAAGAGGAGTTCTTGGAAGAGGGGCGCATGGTGGAGTGATACAGCTCGAATTTGGCGAAGAAGTCGGGATGCTTCACATAGAGGTCGTACTCCTCCGTCACATACTTCATATACTCCTCCAGCTGCTCCGCTCCGAAGGTAGAAACCTCATACCGGAAATCGGTATCACCTTCCATTTCCCTTTTCCATGCCTCCAACCGTTCAAGCCTTCTGAACACGGCACGGATTCCGCTTGCGTTTTTGGTCTTGTACTCGGTCATATACTGCTCGGCTCTGTCGAAGAAGCCGCTTCCCCATGGAGTAGTGTCCTCAGCCTCGGTATTCTCCTTGCTCTTTCGGTCAGGATGGAGGAAGTCATCAATGACGGCGGTCAGAACAGGGCAGGTCACATCCTTGTCAACATTCTTCTCTACATACGCAATCATTTCCTTCAACGTGTTGTTGAACTTCTCACGCACCTCCTTGGGCACTTTCTTCGTGTTCTTATAACCTGGGATTTTGCTGTCCCAATAGATGGGGTCGATGTGCATGGAGGTTGAAACCTTGACATCCTTATCCCTGCCAAACATCACTCTGATATACACGAGTGAGTTGCTTTTTCTCAATACTGCAATTACCTTCATATTTCTTCAATTTTATCTGTTTTTATTCAGTCTGTGGGTACAAAGTTAGCAATGTTCCGACAATTGTTCCCAGAGAAATCAAACTTATTGCAAACCTGTTTAAGAAGTTTAAGATTTGGATTATACTCGTAAATCCTTCATTTGTAGCGTGTTTTCTTTAGTTTGATATTCATTTTATCATACTTGATTTGAGTATGATTTAGCCAAAATGCGTTTTCCTCCGTCACTGTGGTAAGCGCGGTCGTTCCTGCCGAGTAGTCGCCGGCTGCGTTCTGTGCCATTGCTGCGGTGGTGCCGACAAGCAACATCAGGGCGAGCGTTTTCATGCGCTGTGAAGAGAAGAATCCCTTCACCTTCTTGTTAATCCTTTCAAACATTCTTTTTACCTTTTAATTTGTTACACTTTGAGTTATCTTATCTCGTATCACCTGTATCTCAAATCTGATAACCGAAGAAAGCGGGGAAGACGATGGTCGCTCCTATGAGGAACAGGCAGGCTCCCACCAGCATCATGATGTTCTTCTTCACTCCTTCTTCGCCCGTATTCATCTTTATATATATCTGCAAGGCGCTGACTATGACCACGATGCCCGCCACTGCATAGCACAGATAAACGATATAGAGCATCATCGTCACGGCATAGTCATGGGCACTCGCAAGTGCGTCCGCTCCCCAGCTGTAGTCCACGTTGCCACACTTAGCACTGGCCAGAGCTGGGGTTAAAGCGGCATATAATGATAGAAATGCACTTCTTGTTTTTGACATCATATCTCATTATTGAGTGATTCCACCTTGACCATGTCACGTCCATTGTGACGAAGACCGCGGGCGATGATGGTGTTGTTCAATTCTTCCGAATACATGGGGTCGGAATAGGTGGTATTCACTTCCTCCATCTTCTTCTCGATTGCGCTTTGTATCTTTTCAAGCACATGAGGCTTGCTCTCTTCCGCAGTGGCGGCTGCCTCCTCTGTAGGCTCTGCAAGCTGCTTCTCCTCGTAGGCTGTCTCATATTGGTTGTCGCCTACGCTGAAACCACCGTCGCTCTCGCTGACCGCTATCGACTCTTCCTCGTCGGTCATGTCACTGACATCAAACGACTCGCCCTGTGACTTCTCGTCCTTGGGCTTTCCGTACAGATCCTGCACGATGATGACCGTATAGTAGATGACATAGATTATGGTCACGACAATGGCGAATATTACAAATGACTTCATATTTTCAAGTTTGATTTTACTATGGTTTGGCTTATTGCCGATGCAAAGGAACTACCTTTTCTTCAATCTTAAACCGAAATGACTTTCCGCGGAGCCAAATCTTAACTCTAATTTTGATTACACTCGCAATCATACTCAAAAATCAAACTCGAAAGGCACAAAAAAAGCCCTTCCGATAGGGAAGAGCTTGTAAAGAGGGTGGATGAAAAAAATGTGGATGGCTATATGGTCAGGTACTTGCCATGGGAGAAGTCCTGATGTTCGTTAGAGAAAACATAGCCCAACTGGTTGGACAAGCATTGGGTGTTGCCTATCCTGGCATCGATGTTGGTGTGCGAATGTCCGTATATCCAATAGTCTATGCCGCTATCGGTGATATAGTCCTCCAACTCTACGGTGAACGCCACGTTTGCCTTGCTGCCTTGAAACTTTGGGTGGAGCATACGGAACGATGGTACATGATGGGTGACAACAATCTTATGGGCTGCTTGCGAATATGCCACTGCATCCTTGATAAAGGTGAGGCAACGTTCATGCTCAGCATTGAATTGGGCATGGGTCATCAGCTCACCTTTATATAATATACGGCGGAAGTCGCTTATCACTTGCTCGGTGAAGTAAGCGTCCTCCAAAGGAATCCTCGACCAAAGGGTGGAGAGGATGATGTCGGTGTCGCCAATCCTCGCAATACCGTTGTAGTGGCTGAATACATTGGGACGTACCTCCAAGAGATAGCCGTCGGGCAGTGTCGCCACATCATAATATTTGTAGAACTCATGGTTGCCCATGCAGCAATGCACCTCCTTGTAGTTCTCCGATGCCCAGTCCCAAAAGGGATGCTTGGAGTAGTTGTCATCGCCGAGATAGCCGATGTCGCCGGCAAGCAGCAGTATGTCGCCCGTCACCTCCAAGGGGTGGGCTTTCAGATACCGCCAATTGTCGGCAAACTCCAGATGCAGGTCGGATGCGTATTGTATCTTCATATTGGTCATGCTTCTATAAACAATTCATCCAGTTGATCTAACAGTCCGGTCACAAATGCCTCGTCTTGACCGAGTGACTTTGACAATGGTTCTGCGAGAGTTGACCAGTCGGCTCTGATGGAGGCGACAAACTCCCTTATACATGCCACTATTGAAGCAGGAGCCTCAATGTTGTCCTCAGTCATTATGACCACATTTTTCAGGATGTCCGAACGGTGCTTCTTGATGTCTTTGGTGTTCACATGCTTGCCGTCCCGCTTGTCTGCCATGAGATTTAGGTAGGCTCTTGCCTTCAGTGCTATCAAGGCAGCGGAATTGGCATGGCGTATGCCATCAGTCAGTTGGCTGTGTGCGATAGTAAAGTGATAGTAATCATCGTCCATGATGATGGCACTAAGACTCGACACATCTTCATCGGTCGGGATAGGTTCTATGACAAATCCCTTTGGCTCTCCAAGCACGTCGGGGTGGCGTGACAGCAGTTCTATCATCTCGGGATAGCCGTCTTTACCATCAAGGAAACGATACATTTCATACCTTGGTGGCTCACCAGCCTCCTGTTTCCTCTTTTCAGGTCGATAGCCAGCCTCCCGCACAAACTGCCAGAAGCGATTGGCGAAAGCCTCGGTCATGTTCTCTACGATGACTATCATGTCGATGTCGTGTGTGGCGCGTGGACGCACCACGGTATTGGTCATGGTGATGTCACAGGCTGCTCCGCCTATCACCACATAGTTTTCTGAGTATTCCGCAAATGCTTCACGGAACTTGACTAATCCTTCCATTTCTGTTCACTGATTATTCGTTCTACTTCTTTTTCTACTCTCGGATCATCATCATCTCTCAACGAAAGGACAAGGGAAAGGCGATCAACCCACTGGCTTTTGTCGCCCATTTTGCTGACAACAGGGTATTTCCATACCTCTATGATATAGTTGCCGTCATAGATGTTGGGATTCTCCATGACATCAGCCGACTTGACGGCACGATATTCCTTGCTTGTCATCATTATCATCTCTTCCCGGTCACGATTAAGCATGGAATAATGTGCCAGGGCATTGATGCCGCATACGGGGTATTCCGCATCCAAGCGTATGTCATCGCAAAAGATGCGGTTCTCCACAGGTGACAGCAAGACGTTCTGAGCCTTGTCCCACAGTTCCTTGCCCTTCAACTCGAAGTGTACCACCTTGCTGCGCTGTCCGTTCTGAATCTTTTGACACAGTCCTACATCTTCAAGACAGGTGACACCCAACGTGACGCTTTCGTAAGAATATGGAAGCAACGGTGCAATATCCCTTGGCGACATTCCTTCAATACTGCCCACCTGTAGGTGATAGAGTAGTATGTATTGCGCCACAGGGGTCAATACTTCGGCAATCTTCCTGTTGCTTGTCTTCTCCAATGCTATGATGCCTGGCAGATGGGCATATTCCTCGGACATGACAAAGAAGACTCCTTTGTCTGCCAGTCTGTGTCGCTCGTAGGTGGGTCCGGGCGCAAGGATAAACACCGCAGGCAGTCCCAGGGCTTCGGTCAACCGCTTGCCCGTGATGGCGCAAGTCCGTGGAGAGGGATTGCCCTTCTTGGGCTCAACGAACAGCAGGGGCGTGCCTTGGTATGTGCCATCATAGAAACGGTATGAGAGTTTCTCGCCAACCGTGATGCCTTTCAGGCTTTCCTTGGCACGAGGTTCCACCTCAAAGCGTCTGCCCAATATCCTTATTTCTTTTTTCAATTCCATTCTGCTACATTTTAATAATGTATTAAAACGATGCAAAAATAAGGATAATAATTGAGAATCAAGCATGTTTGGGCGAAAAAGTGCAGATTTGATATGTAATTTCAATGCATTTGAGCCATTTTTGCATCAAATGATGGTGTTTTCGTCTTTATAATGTCATTCAGATGCCGTTCGTTTCTTCCTCATCAGATAGTCGTTGACATCCTTGTAGTCGGCATATCTGAAGGACTCGTCCGTCACCCTGTACTCGAATACATTGCTGATGCTCTCAACCGTCTTGCGTCCTGCCTGGTCGTTGTCGAGGAAGCAATGGATGTGGGTGTAACGGTCAAGGTAATGCAATGCCTGTTTGAGGTTGGCGACTGAGTTCAGTATCATATAGTCGCAAGGGCTTTCAACGACAAACCATCGGTCTTGCTGTTTAACGAGGGTCATATAAGCAAGGAAGTCCATGAAGCCCTCAAAGACCAGACAACCGTTTTGCCACTCGTTGAACGTATGGGCAAGCAGGGTGATGTCCTTATGCCCGATGCAGCCCTTGAAATAGGGATTGCGCACCTCATGTCCTTCACTCAGATTGCCAAAGGCAATGCCATAGTAATGTTTTTGCTCAACCTTGTAGTGTATCTCCCTGCAATACATCCTGCCAATGGTGATGTCTATCCGTCGGCTACTGAAATAGGACAGCAGAGAATGGTTGCTCAGTGGGAGCAGCTTCACATCGTTCATCTTGGTTGTCGTGTATTCCTTGGCTGCGATAGCGGTCTCGATTGCCTTATCCACAGTGGCAATACTCTTGGACGCAAGGTAGGCAAGGGCATCGGAAACGGATTGTTTGTTATACATACGCTTTACCAGCTCCACAAGGTCACCGCCCTCCTTAATGGCGTAGTCGTACCACAGGTTCTCCTTCTTGCTGACCTTGAACGATGCGGTCTTCTCGTCCCTGAAGGGTGACAGATACCAGTAGGCATTGCCCTTCTTCTTTTTCAGCGTTACATTCTCCTTGTCTAAGAAGTCTATAATGCTCAGTTTCTTCGATTGTTCAATATTCATTGTACTTTCATTTGTTCGGTTTTACTTTGTCCATGGAAACAGTTTACTTTACCCTTTCTCCTATATAGGCACACCCGTAAACTAAACCATTTGCTAAACTACTTTTCCGCTTCCCAATTCAGCCTCCGATTTCGGTTTACTTTGGCCTTATTTCTTATATATAGGTACGGACGTAAACTAAACTGGTTTCTGAACTGTTTTTATTCCTCTTCATGGAACAGGTCAATCTCGGCAGGTGTATATCCGAAATAGTAATGATTATCCCGCTTCACTATGAGCTTTTGCTCGTTAATCAGGTATTTCAGCATTTTGATGATGACGCTTCTGCCACGCTTAAAGCCAATGTCTGCATAGGCTTGCGTTAATTCCTCCACCATGCGATCGAATCCTTTGATAGGTTTCTCCTTGAATGCAGCCGTCAGCGCCTCGTTATGCTGTTCGGATGTCAAGTCTTGGTAAGTAAACCTTGACGGTTGCTTGTCACCTTCTTCCTTCTCCGGCGTGTGCTCGACAATCTCTGGCAACCCTTCCTCATTGACTGTAAAGGCAAACGGCTTGAACTCCTTCTCACGGATGTGCATCGCCTTCACCTCGCTGATGTCGGGATTGGTGGTGCTCTTGGTGATGACAAGCACCGTCTCTGCCTTGTTGTTCATCTCCGTACCGATATGCCCGCGCACGTTATTGTCGCCCTTGTTCTGATGCAATACGCAATGGATGTGCAGGTCATACTTTGATGACCATTCCATCATCTTGTTGATGACCTCGACCGATTCTCCCGCATTGTTGATGTCGAGAAGCAGGTCTCTGATTCCGTCGATGATGACCAGTCCATAGCTTTGGTCTTGGGCAAGCGCATAGTCTATGACCTCTATCCTGACGGAGGGCGTGTACTCTCTCAGACAGATAAAGTCAAGGTTCTCGTTGTCGATGCTTGTAGGTAGACCAGCGAGCTTCAGGATGCGCTCCAGCACATTATGGCAGTGATAGCGGCTCTGCTCCGTATCTACATACAGTATCTTGCGTTTCCCCTCTGGCAGACTGGCGCGATAGTTCAGTACCTTGCCGTTGGCGAGGGAAGCGGCTACCAAGGCAGACACGTTGAAGGTCTTTTTCGCCTTTGCCTTACCAGTAGAAGCACTGAAGTTGCCCAATGTGGCTATGCTGGAATTATCAACCCATATAATCTGAGGAGGTGTTTTATAAGTATCTGTTGCCTTTATCAACGATTCGCTCAATATGCGATTGAGACGCTGTACTCCTTCCTCTTTTGAGTTAGGCTGTACATGTTTGTTATTTTCTTCCATTTTCATTCTTTCGGATTATCAATTTCTATTTTCGTTACCATTCCAATGACCTCTTGTTTGTTTTGGAGCAGCCACTTGTCGATTTCTTCTCTATTAAAATACAGCATTTTTCCCCTTGGCTTATAGTATGGAACTTCTTTTGCGGCTGTAAGTTTGTATAGCAGGCTTTCAGAAACACCAATATACTTACATGCTTCGTCAAACCCCAAGACGGTTTTGGTCTGCTTGACCATCTTCTCCAATTCCTCGATTCGCTCTATTAGTTTGTCAATAGGTCCCAAAGCCTCCAAACTGTCTTCTATTGCGACAATTCGCTCATAGAGTCTAAAATGTCTTTCATTCATGTGTCACGTACCTTAATTAAATTGTTTACAGACAGTAGCACGGTTATATTAGCCGTCTATTCTTTCTTTGTGTAGATAGTACATATTCCTCTGCTTCTCTTTGAATCTCGTTCTTCGATTTGCCCTTGGTTCCTTGAAGCCATTCATCTATCTCAGATTTGAGGAACATGATGCGTTTGCCTCTCTTGTGAAACGGTATTTCCCGATTGCTTGTCCAGCAATATATGGTATGCTCTACCGGATGTGTTGGGAGATAAGCACATAATTCAGCAACCGTAAACCATGTTTCTTCTTTTTCTGATTGAACAAGTTCATATATACCATCAATCTTGTCTTCTAATGATGACAGCTTTTTCAGTACCCCCGTTATAGCGTTGGGAATATCTTCAAATCTTATACTATTTTCTTCCATGCTAATTATTTTTTATGATTTTTGATGCAAAGTTATGGGGAGACTGTCACTAAATAGAAAAAGTAACGTGATAGTAAGGCAGTATCAACCAAACTATCACGTTTTTACTTTCATTTAGCAGAATTATTGTGATTTATTCCTCTCTTAATATCTGTTCGATGGATTTGCAGATGGCATATTGACTTGCTGTCATGGAAACGTTTCTTCTTATCCTTGAAAGAGAAGAGGAAAGACAACTTGAAGTTATGAATTTCTCTGTTCCATCCTTTTTGATACTGGTTAAGAAGCGACCTTCTCCCATGACATATTGCCAATTATTGTTTATCAAATGGTATTGAGCCATAGCGTCAAACAGTACGGCTACATTACGTACATTCTTTACACGGATAGATGCGTCCAAGTCGCACTTGAATAGGCGACACAACTCGCTACGCACATCACTGTTGTCGGCAAAATCAAATATGTCGTGACTTTGGACAAGTTCTACCAACAAATCCATCTGTCTGTCTGACAATTGGCATCCCAAAGTGAGGATGGACGATTTCTTTCGGGTAAGGATTGGCAGACCAGTACCCACATGTTGAAGAAACAACTCAATAAGTTCCTGCTTGGAATAATCTTCTTTTTTCTTGATTATTGACACACACTTAGAGTCTCTAAACAAAGTACCAATAATGCCAATTGCCATCTGTCGCGAGTTCTTACAACGTGCACAATCACAGTCAATATATTGGTGACTGCGCTCAAATAGTTCTATGAAGTACTCTGTCTTCATATGATTCTTTTCAGCTTGAAGATACCAACTTCTTGCGATCTCAAACAACTCATACAGTTCTCTGTAGAAGTCTTCTGTACACTCCACATGTTTGTGGACACGCTTGCTCTCTTCAAAAAGAGAGAAGCCAAAAAAGGCTGTCTTTTTTCATTTTTATCTGTTTATTGTTATAAATGTTTGGTTTCCACGAAAGGTTAAAGTGCCAAAACAATAGCATCATTACATAGAATGTTGAAAATGAAAGGCACTAAAAACCACCTGTACAATAAAGGACTTATTGATACAAGTGGTCTTCTATACTAAGTGCTTACAAATGATAATCACTATTCATCTATGTCCAACTTAAAAGCTTCTGTAGCTTCATCTTTCTTCTTGTCAATTACTTTTGCGTAGATTTGCGTGGTTTTTACATTGGTATGCCCTAACATTTTGCTTACGGTATATATGTCTGTACCGTTAGCCAATTGTAACGTTGCATAGGTGTGGCGGAAGCAATGAAAGGTGATGTGCTTGGTAATCCCTGATGCTTTTACCCACCGTTCCAAAGGCCTAGATATCCATGAAGGGTCAGGCAGTCCGGCAAACACCAACAGTTCTCCGTCTTTCTTGCGCTCACCGCAAAGCTTGTATGCCTGTGGCGATATAGGCATGTATTCAACGCCCTTAGTCTTCTGCTGAGTGAAATTGAGACGGTACCCACCATTGTATTCTTCAACCTCTGACCATTTAAGCTTTTGAATATCGCTATGTCGCATTCCTGTCAGTGCAGAGAACAAGGCTGCCCGTTTTAGTATATCATCACACGGAGTCTTTGCCAATATATTAAGTTCTTCCAGTGACAGATACTCTCTTCGAGCACTCTGAAACATGATATTTTTAGCCTTGGCAGCAATATCACAATTCAGATAGCCATCCACGAAAGCTTGTTTGAGTGCCGCCTTGAAGATAGAGAAGTACGTCGATGCCGTATTCCTTGAAATAGTTCCTTTCTTAGAACCACCCTGCGGTGCCTTTATCAAGAAGGAACGGAATGCCTCAATATACTTCATGTCAATCTGCGAGAACTGTATGTAGTCACACTTGGCAAACATTGACAACAGTGTGTGCAATCTGCGCCAGTTGACAACTATCGATTCTGACGCAGTTTCCTCTCTTTCTTTGATTAACTTCTCAATATACTCCAGAACATTGCATTTTGAGCGTTCGCTTTGTTCTGCCATTTCCATTTGCTGGTCAGTAAAGAGAGCCATGTTGTCGTACTCTTTTTGACGCAGGACTCGAACGCCATCCGCATAAAGGCAAGTTTCCATATCTTGCTTGGATTTACACTGAATAACGCCATTGTCATCTCGCTTGGGCTTGTACTTTATTCTACCAGCAACGGCTCGCTCGCTTCGTCGTTTATCCCATATAGGGGTAGTAATAGACCTCCTGAGATATTCACGCACTCGTTTGGGTTTGTCATTTCCCGTCTCATAAACAGGATAAGCTTCAAGATAGATGAACCACTCATCTCTCCACTCACTTTTCTTTAATTTGACGGAGACTTTAGTATAATCTAATCTTTTCATAATGGTTTTATATCTTTATAAAGTTTGTCTATTGATTCCTTGTGAGCATACACATAATTACCGATTTGCCGGGTCGGTATTGAGTATTTTCGTATATGAGCATACACGGTGCTGTCATCCAGATGAAATTTCTTGGAAATCTCACCTATTGTATAGCAATCCTCTGGTTCCATGCGGTACATGGTAACTGGTTTCCTTGGCTTGGTGTCAAGCGGAGACTGTCTTAACGGAAACAGATTCATTAGTTCTCCTTTGCATACAAGTCGTATTCCTTTCTCTGGCTCAATGAAGGAAATCTTTTTCATGTAGATGAGCCTATAAATGGTTGAGCGGCTTGCACCAAACATAGCATACGCTTCCGTTATGCTGATATACTCTTTAGACTTGGGCATATTGCTTACAATCTTGTCCAGTTCAAGTTGGCGTTTTTCTTCATCATGCTTACGCTTCCACGCCACCTTGGAGCATTTGGGTGAACAATACCAGGACTCCAAAGTCCTTGCGAAGAACTCTTCTCCGCACACAGGACATTTCCGTACTATCTTATACTTTGCTACTGCCATAATTCATTCATTTTGTAGTTCTTAATATCTATTCTTCTCATCATATCTACTTTTTCTTACAGGTACAAATAAGGTACAGATGTTTATAATAATAACGCAAAGATAGCAATATTATTGTGTACGGCCAAAAACAAGAAAAGCGTGTAACTCATTGAGCTACACGCTTTCCATTTGATATTGTATTCTTATTTCTCTATGTGCTTATTTCACATCTTCAAAGTCTGCGTCAGTCAGCGACATGACTGTAGGCTCGCCACTGCGCCAGATCTGCAAGTTTGCCCTGCCTCTGATATTGGGCTACATCCTTCAGCAGATGTATCTCGTCATCGATGCCGCCATCGTGGGCAGATGGATTGGCGTAGGTGCGCTGGCAGCTGTGGGAGCATCGTCGTCAATAATGTTTCTCGTTATGGGATTCTGCAACGGAGCATGTGCCGGATTTGCAATTCCCGTAGCACAGGCGTTCGGCGCTAAGGACTATCACAAGATGCGCGTCTACGTGGCTAATGCCGTCAGAATATCGGCTGTCATTGCAACAGTTGTGACGCTGCTGTCGCTTATGTTCTGCCACAGAATTCTGCAACTGGTCAACACTCCTTCCGACATCTTCCACGATGCCTACATATTCCTTATGTCGCAATTTGCCGCCATACCATTCACGTTCGGCTTCAATCTGTTCTCAGGTCAGATACGTGCGCTCGGCAATTCGCGCCAGCCATTCTATTTTCTCATCACATCTGCCGTTGTCAACATTCTGCTCGACGTGGTGCTTATACTCGGTTGCGGTATGGGTGTAGCCGGAGCGGGCGTCGCCACATGGTTGTCGCAAGCCCTTTCGGTAGTGTTGTGTATATGGTACATACGCAAGCACATGCAGCTGCTCATTCCTCATGGCGACGAACGACAGTTTGACAACAAGCGAACAAGTATTCTGCTCAACAACGGAGTACCTATGGGTCTGCAATTCTCCATCACCGGCATCGGCATCATTATGCTTCAGAGTGCCAACAACGCCCTCGGCACTACTTGCGTGGCAGCCTTTACTGCCTCAATGCGAATTAAATATCTCTTCACTTGTGTCTTCGAGAACATCGGTGTGGCTATGGCTACCTATTGCGGACAGAACCTTGGCGCTCGCCAAATGAGTCGTATCACCAAGGGAGTGAAGGATGCTATATGCCTGATGCTGGTCTACTTCGTCTTCACCTTCATCGTGATTTATCCCTTTGCCGACTGGATGATGCGCCTATTTGTAGACAGTGGTGAGGCTGAGGTAGTAAGCCGTGCTGCACAGTTCATGCGCATTGCCAACTACTTCTACCCTGCTCTCGGACTGCTAACCATACTGCGTTACTCCATTCAAGGACTCGGTTTCAGCAACCTTTCAATGCTTAGCGGTGTCATGGAAATGATTGCCCGCTGTGGTGTTAGCCTATGGCTCGTCCCCGCATTGGCTTGGACCGGTGTCTGCTTAGGCGACCCAGTAGCCTGGTGTATGGCAGACCTCTTCCTCATCCCCGCCTTCCTTTGGGTGCAACATAGACTGAAAAAACAAGCAATATAGCAATGAATGAAGTCTATACACTGCATATTTCAATGGAAATATGCAGTGTATAGACTGCATGTTTTAGTGAAAATAGGCTATCTGTTACCTTTTGCCCTATTATGTGTCTTACACAACATTTGACAATTACTTTCGTCTGTCGGTCCGCCATTGCTCCAAGCCTTTACATGGTCGGCATCCATCTCTGATAAATTCCATATTTT
The DNA here is from genome assembly GCF_021531355.1 of Leyella stercorea. Classification (GTDB taxonomy): domain Bacteria; phylum Bacteroidota; class Bacteroidia; order Bacteroidales; family Bacteroidaceae; genus Prevotella. The sequence goes on from NZ_JADYTS010000053.1 coordinate 18,951, forward strand.
CTCTTTGTTTGCATCATGTCCAATGGCGCAAAGTGGACAATTACTGACACCTTTTTCCTTCGCATCCTTAGTTTGACGATCGTACACACGACGTTTGGTTATATCGTCAAACACTCTTACGTTCAACAGTTTTGTATCTTTGCAACCACCAAGCACATATTCAAATACATTCTTAGTATCCTTTACTCGGTCATCATTATAAAGTTCTGCAACCTTGTGCGAGACATCTACATGATCGTAGGGATTGTTATGGAAACGCTCGTATAGTTCGCCCCAATCCAACCCGCACATCTTTGGATACACATCATCGAAAGTCTGTTCTATCCACGATATCACATCATTGAAATACATACGCAGTTCGTTAATATTATCATCCATACGATGCTCCTGCATATATTCTTCAATATTATTGCGACTCACCCATTTGAGTGCTGTTTCCAATATTTCCTGTCTGTTCGCCGACCCATGTATATAACAGCCCCATTTCTGCAAACGTGAGTCTTCCTTGTTACTGAATTCCTTGCGCGCAGCCGTAACGAACGGACCTGAATATATGGCATTACGTGTTTCCTGGGCATTAATCTGTACACCACCCATGTTTATAATCTTGAACCATTCTTTTATCTCCGACTCAGTTCCTTCACATATATAGGCTATCAACTCTGTATTCTCTATCAACTGTCGTTTGTCTACAGGCAAAGGCTTAAACTTATATGGTTTTCCATTAAACATTACAGAAAACTTACCAATAAGATAACGTCCTATACTTGTTATACGCTGCTGTCCATCGAGCACTTCAAGTTGTCCATCGGCACGACGATTGAAATAAAGCAGACCAAGAGGATACTCTTTCAACAACGAGTCGATAACAGCAACCTCCTTTGCTCCATTCTTCTCACTATAGAGATAATTACGCTGATACTCAGGCTGAATAGTGAGTTTTCCAGCCAATCCGTAGAGTCCCTTGCCGTCAATCTGGCTAAAAGTGAACCCCTCGCAAAGTTCTTTGATTGTATATTTCTTTAATTCTACTTTCATTGTGATTAGTTTGTTGAGTATTGGGAATTTGTTACTTTTTCTTACGTATCAGGATTCGAGCATAACATTTTGAGTAATAAATGCCATCTACAATATAATACACATCCCCTTCTATAGGTCCATCCACCTCAATAGCAGCACCATCATTAAGTTTTGTTACAACAGACTTCTTGCCAGTCTTGCTGACTTGTATTTGCTTGGGATAGACTTTGTTTGCCATGCCAAACCAACTCTGTGTTATCCCGACAATTTCAAATTGTTCGGGGTAATATTTATCAAGGAATGTAATAGGCACACCCATTATATCATCGTAGTCTTTCGGAATAGCATCTGTATATGGCACCTCAATTGCTTCAAAGTTATCATATACACTGTATTGTTTGCCTTTAACCTCTTTATGCTTGCTGTATTTTATATTATCAGCCATAGTCATTAGTTCGAGTGGGTGATGGCGGCGTCCATGATCTATATTTGTATACCATCTAACGCCTTTAACACGTATATACTTCTTCCCATTCTCATCAATACGCCACCCCGCAGCTTTAAGCGGATATCCTTCAGGCACCTCAAACTCCCTATCGCCACTATGAATTGTACATCCCATCCAAACACTATTATTTTGAATTAAAGGAAATACTTCCTTGTAGGTAACACAATTTATGTTACCGATAATGATAAACTGCTTTTTAGCTTCAACTATCCAAGCTAAAAACACTCTGAACAAAGAAAACGGAGGATTTGTTATGATTATGTCGGCTTCATCTCTCAGTTTCTTTACTTCATCACTTCTAAAATCGCCATCACCTTCAAGATAATCCCACTGCAAATCATCAAGATCAATAACTCCATCGCCTGTAGTATCTTCTGTAAGCACAAAGATTTTTCCGTGGGTTTTTGTTTTGTCCTTGTCGAATTTCGGCGATTGCGTTTCAAATAGCGATAGTTGCGTACCACCTTTATACGTTTTGCTGTCAGGTGCATAACTTGTTGATATAAGTTTCTTCAAACCCAATTCCTCAAAGTTCTGCGCAAAATACTTTGTAAAGTTACTCCATTCAGGATCGTCACAAGGCAGCAACACGGTTTTTCCACGAAACACATCAGGGTTATAATCAAGATATGCCTCCATCTCGGCCTCAATGTCATAGAACTGAGTATAGAACTCGTCTTTCTTGGCAGCCTTTGCTTTTGATAATGTACTGTTTGCCATAAAAATTGATAGTTGTTATTAGTTGGCACCCAACTATCAATCCGGCTCATCCGATAAACCAGGGGGATTAAGCATATAGTTTTGTAAGTCTGAAAAGAAAGAATTTTATATCCGTT
>NZ_JADYTS010000054.1 GCF_021531355.1 Leyella stercorea
CTATGTGCTTATTGGGCTTTCAGCCCGTATAATTGGGTATTGATGTACCCTCTCTATGATAACTAATTTTTTTTAGCGCTTTGGTTTGAAGTGCAACTTATACATAATGTGTAGCATTGCGTAGCGTGGCACCGTGTTATACCATGTCTCGGTGCGTCCCTGTGCATTTATAACCTTACGTACGTTTGAGAGTTTTCCGAGCAGGTCGAAACCGTCAGCCATAACAGTAAACTTACCGAATGAGCGCTCCAGTCGGGCATTCCATACAAGATTATTCGTATTCATCGACTTGTCTGAGTAGCCGTAGCGACTATAGAGTGTAATGTCGGTAAACAGCCTAAGCTTTAGCGGCAATTCAAGTGTAGCGTTCAGACCATAATCAACATCAGCTGTATTGATGGTCTTGAAATCCTCACGATTACCCTCAGCGTGGATGTAGGCACAACGCAACTTGGCACCGAATGAGTATTTGCCAAAACTGTAGTCGAGCGATACTGTCTCGTTGGCTTTGGCTGTGCGTACTGATGAGCGCGGATCCTTTCCCGACTCTCCCTCAATTGCCACATAGTCAACGCTGTTGATATAGCCTATTTCAGTCCTGTTCGATAATGTGAAACGATTCTTCTTGTCAAGAATGCCATTGAAATCGAATGAGGCTCCCATATCCCAGTTGCCGTTGATGTTCATAGGTGTGGAATGTACCACACCCGTATTACGATCGTAAGTTACATATTGTCCGATTGCGTTGCGCATCACCTGCCAGTAGGCTTTGATTTCTATCGCCCTACGGCTTGTATAGTACTCATCATACTTGTAGAATCCTCTAAAAAAATCAATCCTGTGTATGTCTGTATTTTTCAGATTCGGATTACCACTCCATAGATTCAGAGGGTTGTCGGTTGTCGTGATGTCGAGAATGTCTGTAAGTTCAGGTAGGACTTTCTTCACATTGTATGTGAAATGACAGTTTTCCTTACCTACGAAAAGTGTAGGTTCTAACGACCATAGGTTGCGTGTCATTTTCTTTTTGTACGCACCTCGCGTATAGTCGATACGTTCGCTACGATAGTTCACTCCAGGTGATAAAAACGCATGCAGACCGAAAACCGGAAGTTTTATAGAAGGAGTTCTTCCAGTCAGTTCGTAGCGGTCCTTGTTTATATGCGAACGGAAACTGTTGTCTGCGTCAATTGCACGTTGTAGGGAGTCGCGAGTTGATGGCAGATAGCCCACACCGACATTGCTTGCCCCTCCATACTCGGCATATTTGTCGAGTCGGAATAGGTCGTTGTTGTTCTTGTCGTATATGTGTGTGTATTTCAGTCCAGCAGAGAAACTGTACTTGTAGTCAATATTGCCATTATAATAGTAGCAAGCATCCCATATGGTGCGGAGATTCAGGTTCCACTTGTCGTTGTACTTGTTTCTGAAATCCTGTACGCCGTTTTTGTAGTTAAGGTCGTAGATGGAGGCGTTCTCGTTCTTCTTGTTGAAGTAGCGGTTTTCTGTCTTCAGAATGATACCATCTGGACTTTGTGGCATTTTCCATTGAATCTGTCCTGAGAGGTTACCGTCATAATAACGCATTCTGTTGAGTTGATGGTCGCTCAATTGGTTGAGCATTGCCTCCTTCAACTGTTTGCTGGCTGGTGAAGCAAACAGCGAGTCGAGTGAAGCTCCACGATATTTCTCGTTGGGCGCAACTGATAAAGTGGCACTTTGTACGAGATTGTTTGTCGTATTCTTGTAATATGTAAACTGCGGTAAGATTTCTAATTTGGTCCTGGTCCAGTTCTTTTTGATGGTATTCATGCTCATAATCCAACTCTCAGTTTCCTTGCCATAATTACGGCTGCGTCCGTAAGTATTACCGCCTTGCAGGAATCGTTCTGACGATACGATTGACTGTTGGTTGGTATTTTCGTGTGCAAATGTAGTATTTCCAGAAAACTCAAAAGAGCGGTCCTTGTTGTTGAACAGATAGTCGGCACCTACTTTCTTTTGTATTGAAGTTCCGTTTTCCAATTGTGCTGTTCCCCATTCTCCGTTAGTGCCAGGTGCACGTTCGTCGTTTATATTATTGAGATTGGCAAATATTCCAATGCGTGACAATTTGGTATAACGCAATGCGAAAAGGCGTGACATCCATCTGTCTTTTGTACCCATTCCTAAGTCAGCATTCGCAAGCATTCCTTGCATATATTGACGTTTCAAAGTGACATCCATTACAAGTGGTGCCATACCTTTTATGTCCTTTTGCTGGGCGAATTCGGCTATGTCGTCTTTACGCTCATACACTTTTAGCTTATTGACGGTATAAGCCGGAAGATTTTGAAGAGCAATTGCAGGATCGCCCTTGAAGAAGTCACTACCGTTTACAAGCAGCGAACTGACGAACTTGCCGTTCACAGTTATCTGGTTACCTTTAAGTTGGACACCAGGCAGACGGCGTATCAATTCGTCGAGCATGGAGCCGTTTGACAATTGGAATGCATCAGCATTATATACAATTGTGTCACCATGCATCACCATCTTGATTTTGGATGTAGTCACAGTAACTTCGTCGAGCTTTACTTCTTTTATCTTCTTGTGCTTCTTTTTTAGTATAATGGGAGATATATTTATATATTTTTCACGTGCACCAACCTTCAGCTGATATGTGTGTGAAAAATCTTCATAGTTGTCCGCTGTAATTTTAAAGACAACAGTATTGTTGCGTCGAGGTATAAAGAGAGTGAAATTAGCCAACTGATTGTTGTTCATACTTGGTTGGCTGCTTGTTTTACCTTGTGCTATAAGATTGTTTTGCTCGTCGTATACACGAATAGCAGCATTTCCTATTACCTCACCCGTAAATTCGTCCTTCACAATAGAACACACCATGATAGTGTCCTTGAAGCTGGGCATACTTCTGGATTGTATCGCAAATGTGAATAATAGTATTATTAGTAGTACTTTTTTCATGGTTGCAGCATATATTATATCATTCTTCTCAAATGATTGGTTATAATGGTTTTGTTTCATAGATGAATGTTTTTTTGTTTGTACTTTAAGGTTTGATTTAAATTTTTTCAAAGTTAGGTATTTTCAATTAAATAACAAATATGCGAAATTAAAAAAAACTAACAAATGTTAATCGTGTCGTTTTCTTCATTTTTGTGACAAAATAATATTAGTAAAAAGCCGGGTATCCAACGGTACATTACTTATTAATAGGTATTATTCACTTAATATTTGCAGGTTGTGTAAAAAACACGTAATTTTGTTGTCATAAGAAAGCTATTTGCATATAAAACAAGACATGGAAAATTACAAGATTTTTTATCCGAAAGACAGACAGTCGTTTGCGGTGCGCATAGAAGAACTCGAAGCTACGGTAGGCGAATATATCAATGAAGAGAAGCAGAATGGTCGCCGTATAGTTTACTCGAAAGTATTCCTCAGCGACATACGCAATCAGAACTCGATGTTCACAGAATCGGCATTGTATACCGACATGCTCAGCAAGGCTCCGTGCAGCATAGTAGGGCAAGCCCCATTGTGCGGTTCGAAGATTGCTGTACTCGTGAAGACATCCGATCTTGACGAATGCTTCCGTCTGCACAGCCTCCGCCTTAGCGAAGAAGAGGCTGAAGGCCATCGCTCGTACATGCAGACTATGATGCTCTTTGAGAAATACATTAACTATATGGAGGCGCATGGGCTTGACATGAGCACCCATCTGGTGCGCACATGGATATACATAGCCGATATAGACGTCAACTATGCTGGCGTGGTGAAGGCGCGTAATGATATTTTCGAGCGTTACGGGCTTACTGCCGACAACCATTACATAGCGTCTACGGGTATTGGTGGCGACAGCCAGTCGCGCCATGCGTGTGTAGCCATCGACTTTCTGACCTATCCCGAAATAGCCGAAGAGCAGAAGACATACCTCAAAGCTCCCGAATATCTTAATCCCACGCATGAGTATGGAGTGGCTTTCGAACGTGCCACACGACTCACCGTAGACAATGTAAGCCACTATTATGTATCGGGCACAGCCAGTATAGACAATCATGGCGACGTGCTGTATCTGGGCGATGTGGAACGTCAGACGTACAGACTGCTTGAAAATGTGGAGGCTCTGCTTGCCGAAGGCGATGCCAAGATGTCCGACATACGTTATTTCATTGTATATCTGCGCGACATAAGCGACTATCAGGTGGTGGATGCCGTATTCAGCAGTCGTTTTCCAAGTGTGCCATACATCATAGTACACGGCAAAGTGTGCCGTCCGGAATGGCTTGTTGAGGCAGAGTGCATTGCAGAAAAATAATGTTTTTTTTGACTATAATTGACAAATCATTGTAAATGTATTTCTTGTTTCTCATTATTTTTATCTAATTTTGTACCTCATATAAAGATTGAAACACATAAAAAACAGAAAAGGAAAGAAAATGAGAACTGTTTATGAATTCTCTGTAAAGGACAGAAAAGGAAAGGAAGTATCTCTGAAGGAGTATGCCAACGAAGTGCTTCTCATTGTCAATACCGCCACTAAATGCGGATTCACACCTCAGTATGAAGAGCTGGAGAAGCTCTATGAGAAATACCACGCACAGGGATTTGAGGTCTTGGATTTCCCCTGCAATCAGTTTGGAGCACAGGCACCAGGCACCGATGAGTCGATACATCAGTTCTGCAAGCTGACATACGGCACAGAGTTTCCACGGTTTAAGAAGATAAAGGTGAACGGGGACGACGCCGATCCGCTCTATAAGTTCCTTAAGGAGCAGAAGTCGTTTGCCGGTTTCGACCCTGCACACAAGCTCACACCAGTGCTCGAGGAGATTCTCGAAAAGGAGAATCCCGACTATAAGGAGACAAGCGACATAAAATGGAACTTCACCAAATTCCTCGTCAGCAAGCGCGGACAGGTGATGGCTCGCTTCGAGCCTACAGAAAGTATCGAGAATATAGCAAAACAAATTGAAGAACTACTATAAACAATATAAGTAATGGAAAACAGAGAACACGTACGCTGCCTCATCGTTGGTAGCGGCCCCGCAGGTTACACAGCTGCCATCTATGCTGGCCGTGCCAACCTCAATCCGGTAGAATACTGTGGCATACAGACTGGTGGACAGCTGACACAGACAACCGTAGTTGAAAACTTCCCCGGCTATCCCGAGGGCGTTGACGGCAACCAGATGATGCTCGACCTGCGCAAACAGGCAGAGCGTTTCGGTGTTGACATGCGCGAGGGCTCAATCGTCAAGGCTGACTTTTCGGCACAGCCATACGTGCTCACTACTGATACTGGAGTGGAGATTGAGGCTGATACAGTAATCATAGCAACAGGTGCCAGCGCCAAGTATCTTGGTCTGGACGACGAGAAGAAGTACAACGGTCAGGGCGTGAGCGCCTGCGCCACATGCGACGGATTCTTCTATCGCAAGCGCACTGTAGCCGTAGTAGGCGGTGGCGACACTGCTTGTGAAGAGGCTCTCTATCTGGCTGGTCTCTGCAAGAAGGTGTACATGATTGTACGCAAGCCTTATCTGCGTGCTTCTGATGTTATGCGCAAGCGCGTTGAGGACAACGAGAAGATAGAGATACTCTACGAGCACAACACCGAGGGACTCTTTGGTGAGGACGGCGTTGAGGGCGCACACCTCGTTAAGCGCAAGGGCGAGGCAGACGAGACTCATTACGACATAGCTATAGACGGATTCTTCCTTGCTATCGGCCACAAGCCCAACACCGACGTGTTCCGCCCAGCTGTAGAGTGCGACGAGACAGGATATATCAAGACTATCGGTAGCACACCGCGCACTAATGTTGACGGAGTGTTTGCAGCAGGCGACTGCGCTGATCCGACCTATCGTCAGGCGATTGTGGCTGCCGGTTCGGGCTGCAAGGCGGCTCTTGAGGCTGAGCGCTGGCTCACCGAGCACAACAAATAAACAAACGAATGACACGACTATTGCTTGTCCGTCACGGCGAGACCGTGGACAATGTAAACAGAATAATGCAGGGTCAGACACCAGGTTGTCTGACCCTGCATGGTATAGAGCAGGCTGAGGCTGTAGCCCGACAGATGGCATCGACACCTATCGACGCCTTTGTGTCGAGCGACTTGAAGCGTGCCTACGATACATGCCGAATCATAGCGCAACCCCATTTCGATGGAGCCGAGCCGAAGATAGAGCAGACCCCGTTGCTGCGCGAGCGTGATTGGGGCGGATTTACAGGTCGCTACATACCAGACCTGAAGGATGCCGTGTGGCCCGACGACATAGAGACGCTTGAGGCGATGAAGCTTCGAGGCAGCCGATTTCTTGACCACATACGCAAGGAATACGCAGGAAAAACAGTGCTGGCTGTGGGTCACGGCATAATAAACAAGGCGATACAGAGCGTGTACTACAATCGCCCCATGAAGGATATCGAACCCATGCATAATGCTGAGATGCGCACATTGGAACTGTAATGAGGCACGTAAGCCCTTATTTTAGGGTTTTTTATTCATAAAAGTATATTGCTTTAGAATAATCTTTGTATTTTTGCATCACGACAATAGTTTACACCTATTATATATTATTACTCAACGACACATATATGAATAATAGCGACAGCATTGTTATCATTCCCACCTATAATGAGAAGGAGAACATAGAAAATATCATACGCGCGGTGTTCGCACTCGACAAGTGCTTCCACATCCTTGTCATCGACGACGGAAGTCCCGACGGCACGGCTGCCATTGTACACCGACTCATCGACACCGAGTTTGCCGACCGACTCTTCATCAAGGAGCGTTCGGGCAAGCTGGGACTTGGTACGGCATACATCGCCGGATTCAAGTGGGCGCTTGAGCACAACTACGATTATATATTCGAGATGGATGCCGACTTCTCGCACGACCCCAACGACCTGCCACGACTCTATGCGGCATGCCACGACGAGGGCTACGATGTAGCCATCGGCTCGCGCTATGTGAGCGGTGTCAACGTGGTAAACTGGCCTATCGGACGTGTGCTCATGAGCTACTTCGCATCCAAGTACGTGCGCTTTGTCACAGGCTTCAATGTACACGACACCACTGCCGGATTCAAGTGCTACCGCCGTTGTGTGCTTGAGTCGATACCATTGGATCAGGTGCGCTTCAAGGGCTATGCTTTCCAGATTGAGATGAAGTACACCGCCTACAAGATGGGATACAAGATTAAGGAGGTGCCCGTGATTTTCGTCAACCGTCGCGAGGGTGTGAGCAAGATGAATGGCGGCATCTTCGGTGAGGCTTTCTTCGGAGTCATGCGCCTCAGATGGGACGGATGGTTCAGAAAATATCCCGTAGACAAGCACTAAGTATGGAAATTAGAGAGATAAGTAGCATATATTCAGCCCTGCCGCAGTGTGGGGCTTTTTTGAATACTATAGCCGATGAGTCGATGAGGCATGTATATCTTAAGGGATTGCTTGCCTCATCGGCTTCTGTGTTTTTTGCTGCCGCAGGAAGGGAGAGTGAAAAGGGAAAAGAGAAAAGTGAAAAGGGAAAAGTTAGAAGTGAAAAATCAGGTGAGAAGAGAACGCTTACTTCTGTCTTTATACTTCAGGACAACGACGAGGCAGGATACTTCTATCACGACCTGACACAGATACTCGGTACCGACAATGTGCTCTTCTTTCCGTCGTCCTATCGACGTGCCGTGAAGTACGGACAGCACGATGCTGCCAACGAGATATTGCGCACTGAGGCGCTGAGCAGGCTCGCTGCCGTGGGCGGCGATGCCAAGAAGCGTGGCGACAAAAATGAGGCGGCTCCCTTTCTGTACGTTGTGACGTGTCCGGAGGCGCTCAGCGAACTCGTGGTCTCGAAGCGCCGACTCGACGAGCGCACCATAAACATAGCTGTTGGCGACATTGTAAATCTTGCCGACTTAGGACGTAAGTTGCGTGATTTCGGTTTTGCTGAGGTTGACTATGTCTACGAGCCCGGTCAGTTTGCCATGCGTGGCAGTATAGTCGACGTATATAGCTACTCGTCGGAACTGCCATTCCGTATCGACTTCTTTGGCGATGAGGTGGACACAATACGCACGTTTGAAGTGGCAGACCAGTTGTCGAAGGATTCGAAGCAAAGCGTCAGCATCGTGCCCGAACTGGCTAAGACTGCCGAACAGAAACAGCCTTTCACCACGATGCTGCCCGACAACGCCCTGCTCGTGATGAAAGACCGACTGTATCTGTGCTCGTCGATAGAGCAGATATACAACGACGGATTCTCCAACCAGACATTGGCAGAACGTCTGGAGGGTGCCACCGAGGTGGAACAGCAGCAGATAATGCGCGACATGCGCAAGGAGAACAATCTCGTTTCGCCTACCGCTTTCCGTGAGGAGATATGCCGTTTCCGAACGGTGGAGTTCGGCGCACAGCCTACGGGTACTCCGCAGACCACCATAACGTTCAACGTTTCGCCCCAACCGTTGTTCCATAAGAATTTCCAACTGCTTGCACAGTCGCTCGAAGACTATCTGCTTCAGGGTTACAAGCTGTATATACTTGCCGATTCGGAAAAACAGACACACCGTCTGCGCGACATATTCGACAGCGAGGAGATGAAGGCTTTGCGCAATACGCATACCAGCGGCTCAGCCAATTCGGAGGCGCTGAGTGTGGCTGACCAGCTCGACTTCACCCCAGTAGACCATACACTGCACGAGGGATTTGCCGACAACGACCTGCGACTGTGCTTCTTCACCGACCACCAGATATTCGACCGATTCCACAAATACAACCTCAAGAGCGACGCTGCACGTACAGGCAAGATGGCGCTCACTATGAAAGAGTTGCAGGAAATGGAGCCGGGCGACTTCATAGTGCACGTCGACTTCGGTATCGGTAAGTTCGGCGGACTGGTGCGTGTGCCCGTAGGCGACACCTATCAGGAAGCCATCCGCATATACTATCAGCGTGGCGACATTGTTGACGTGTCGATACACTCGCTCTATAAGATATCGAAGTATCGCCGTCAGGACACCGGCGAGCCACCACGATTGAGCACACTGGGCACAGGAGCGTGGGACCGACTGAAGGAACGCACCAAGAAGCGCATCAAGGACATAGCCCGCGACCTGATAAAGTTGTACTCAAAGCGTCGGCACGAGAGGGGATTCGCTTTCTCAGCCGACTCCTATTTGCAACACGAACTGGAGGCTTCGTTCCTCTATGAGGACACGCCCGACCAGTCGAAAGCTACACAGGACGTAAAGGCAGACATGGAACGTGCACGCCCGATGGATCGTCTGGTATGTGGCGACGTAGGCTTCGGCAAGACCGAGGTGGCTATACGTGCTGCCTTCAAGGCCGCTACCGACGGCAAGCAGGTGGCTGTGCTGGTGCCTACAACGGTGCTGGCATTCCAGCACTACAACACATTCTGCGACCGACTGAAGGATATGCCCGTGCGTGTTGACTATCTGTCGCGCGCCCGAACTGCCAAGCAGACACGTCAGGTGCTTGCCGACCTGAAGGAAGGCAAGATTGATATACTTATCGGAACGCACAAGCTTATAGGCAAAACCGTGGAGTGGCACGACCTCGGACTACTCATCATCGACGAGGAACAGAAATTTGGAGTGTCTACCAAGGAGCGCCTGCGCAAACTGAAGACCAATGTCGACACGCTCACCATGTCGGCTACACCTATACCACGCACCCTGCAGTTCTCGCTGATGGGTGCCCGCGACATGAGCATCATACGCACGCCGCCACCAAACCGCTATCCGGTGCAGACCGAATTGGGCGTGTATGGCCATGAGATTATAGCCGACGCAATAAACTTTGAGATGTCGCGCAACGGACAGGTCTACTTCGTCAACGACCGCATATCGACTCTGCCCGAGATAGCATCGCTCATACACAAGTATGTGCCCGATGCACGTGTGGCTATCGGTCACGGCCAGATGAATCCCGAGGAGTTGGAGAAGATACTCATAGGATTTATGAATTACGACTACGACGTGTTGCTATCCACCTCGATTGTGGAGAACGGCATCGATATAAGCAATGCCAATACCATAATCATCAACGACGCCCACCGATTCGGACTGAGCGACCTGCACCAGATGCGCGGACGTGTCGGACGCTCCAACCGCAAGGCTTTCTGCTATCTGCTGGCACCGCCCAAGTCGGTGCTCACACCCGAAGCACGCCGCCGATTGGAGGCTCTTGAGAACTTCTCGGAACTGGGCAGCGGATTCAATCTTGCCATGCAGGACCTTGACATACGTGGTGCTGGCAACCTGCTGGGTGCCGAACAGAGCGGATTCATGGAAGACCTGGGATATGAAACCTATCAGAAGATATTGAACCAGGCGGTTACAGAGCTTAAGAACGACGAATTCCAGGACATGTATGCAGCCGAGATAGCTCAGGGACGACAGATTTCGGGCGATGAGTTTGTAGAGGATTGCGCCATCGAGAGCGACCTTGAGATGTACTTCCCCGAGACCTACGTGCCGGGCAGTTCGGAGCGTATGCTGCTGTATCGCGAACTCGACAACATTGCCGACGACGCTCAGCTGGAGGCTTACCGTCAGCGACTTGCCGACCGTTTCGGTCCGGTTCCGCCGCAAGGCGAGGAGCTGCTGCAGGTGGTTCCGCTGCGCAGATATGGCAAGCGTCTCGGTTGTGAGAAGATAATACTCAAGCAAGGACGCATGCAGATGCAGTTTGTGAGCAATGCCGAGTCGGCTTATTACAAGAGTCAGGCGTTCGGCAAGATGCTTTCCTATATAGCACAGCACACCCGTCGCTGCAATCTGAAGGAGGTGAAGGGCAAGCGCTCGATGGTGGTGACGGGAGTTCCCACCGTAGGCGAAGCCGTTGCGATACTGAAAGATATAGAAGCCGGGGAATGATAAAAACAGATAGAAACGTAGGTATATACGAAAATAAATAGGTAATTTTGCACTGTATGAGAAATTATTCAGGAAGACACACCGCCCTGTCGGTTGTGGTCATAACAGTATTAATGTGGTTCTTTCAGGGTGCTGTGGCTTGTGCCGCTCCGGCTGTAGAACTTGCCGAAGACGAAAGCGCAGGCTTTCATCAGGTGTTGAAGGAGAAATTCATCGAGGGCGATGCCTCGTTCATGTCGCTTGTAGCCCTGGCGCTTGTGCTGGGACTGGCTTTCTGCATTGAGCGCATCATCTATCTGAGTCTGTCGGAGATTAATGCCAAGCGCTTTATGCGTGAGATAGACGCCAAGATAGAGGCAGGCGACATAGAAGGGGCTAAGACCCAGTGTCGCAACACACGCGGACCTGTAGCATCTATATGCTATCAGGGACTGCTGCGCATCAATTCTCCGATAGAGGACATAGAACGTTCGGTGGCAGCATACGGCACCGTTCAGGCTGCCAATCTTGAGAAGGGATGTTCGTGGATAACTCTGTTTATAGCCATGGCTCCGTCGCTCGGATTCTTGGGCACGGTGATAGGTATGGTTATGGCGTTCGAACAGATACAGATGGCTGGCGACATCAACCCGACAATTGTGGCTGCCGGTATGAAGGTGGCGCTCATCACTACAATCTTCGGTATAATCGTAGCCTTGATATTGCAGCTGTTCTATAACTATGTGCTGTCGAAAATCGACCATCTGACGGCACAGATGGAGGAGAGTGCAATAACGCTGCTCGACACGATACTGAAGTATAAGGGTTGATAAGAAAACGTACACTATGAAGAAGATAGATTTCAGACACTATGCCACCGAACGCTTGTCGAACTTTGTGTTCTACGTGCTGATAGGTATCATAGTGGTGTTGGCGTTGCTGTTCAGGCTTGTTGGCTTCGACATGCCATACGAATACAACTTCGACTATAACGCACCGGTGCTGACAGGTGTTGTAGTGACGTTCATGCTTGTGCTCACTGGCGGTACGTTGCTGCTCATGGCTTGTACCATGATAAGAGGAATGCGTCTAAACAAAGACGAGAACCGTGTAGTTAACAACATTCCCGCACGCCGCATTTCGGTGTGTGTGGCATTGGGCACGTTGCTCGTTCTTGTGCTGACATTCGCCTTGTCGTCGGCAGATGCGCTTAAAATCAACGGTGCAGCTTACACCGACAGTTTCTGGTTGCGTGCTTCGGGCATGTTTGTCGGAACATCGCTATTTATGGTTGTAGCTGCTATTGCGGCTGTGGCGTTTGGTGCCACACGATACATACGTAAATCTCACTGACAATGTTAATAAAACGCAGACAACACAGGATGCCGGTGCTCAACACCACAGCCACTGCCGACATATCATTCATGTTGCTCACATTCTTCCTCGTCACAACGTCGATGGATGTGGACCGTGGACTCGTGCGTCAGCTTCCTTCGCTCGATGATGAGCATGAGAAGCATAATGATTTTGTGGAGGTGGAACGCGAGAACACTATGGCGTTTGTCATTGACAGCAAAGGAAAGCTCACGCTCAACGGCAAGCCTATCGATGTGCGTCAGGTGCGCAGCCGTGTGGCTGATTTTGTGGGCAGTCGTGTGGAGCATCATGCTATAAGCATCGACACCGATCCGGCTGCCGACTACAATACCTACTTTGCGCTTGAGGATGCCATTGTGGGGGCTTATACCGACGTGCGCGACCGCATAGCACGCAAGAAATTCCGTTGCGGATATGCAAAACTGTCGGATGAAGAACGTGAGGAGGTGCGCGAGGCGTGTCCGCAGCGTATCCTGGAAACATACAGGACATCAGATCAGAAAGGAGACGAGCAATGATATTCGATAATCGTAACAGAAGACAGATGCCGCAGCTGAACACTGCATCGCTGCCCGACCTTATATTCACCGTGCTGTTCTTCTTTATGGTGGTGACACATATGCGAACCGTTGCACTGAAGGTGGAGTTTCGCGTGCCTCAAGGTACAGAGCTGACACGACTTACGAAGAAGACTGCGGTGTCGTATGTGTATATAGGTCGTCCGGCTACCACTTCTGGACATAATGTCAAGGCATCTGCTGATGCCAATAATGGATTTCAGATGCAGATAAACGACCGCATAGCTACTGCTTCGGATATAGCCGGATTTATGGCATCCGAGCGCAAACGAATGTCGGAAGAAGACCGTTCAAATCAGACTGTTTCGGTAAAAGCCGACCGTAAGACACCAATGGGAATGATAACCGATGTGAAGATGGCACTGCGTAAAGCACGTGTTCAACGCATCAGTTATTCGGCTGAGCAGCGCAAATAAATCTTTTATTTTTCTTGACGGGTTATAAATTGTTAGATTTTTCGGTAAAAATTGTGTATATCGTAATTTTATACTACCTTTGTGCAATATTAAAACAACAATTCATAAATGGCACATCACAATTTAGATTTACTTGACAAGAAGATACTCCGACTCATTGCCGGAGATGCGCGCATCCCGTTCTTGGAGGTAGCACGTTCTTGCAATGTCAGTGGCGCTGCTATTCACCAGCGCATACAGAAGCTAACTAACCTTGGAATATTGAAAGGCTCACAGTTTATCGTTGACCCCGAAAAGGTGGGATATGAAACATGCGCCTACATAGGTTTGTACTTGCAGAATCCTGCTAAGTTTGATGACGTAGTAGAGGAATTGAAGAAGATTCCTGAGGTAGTGGAATGTCACTACACAACAGGCGGCTTCGACATGTTCATCAAGATATATGCACGCAACAACCATCATCTGCTAAATATCATCCACGATCAGTTGCAGCCGCTCGGTCTGTCGCGCTCGGAAACCGTTATTTCGTTCAATGCCGCTATCAACCGCCAGATTCCTATCAGCGAACTGCCCGTTGAGGACGAGTATGACGAAGCAGAAGAAGGTGACGACGCAGATGTTGTGGCAGAATAACGATATCAACAAAGTCTTTATTTTAACACAAACTAAAAGAGGTTATGGCAACAATGCCATAACCTCTTTTAGTTTGTAATCTATTCCTTTTCGTAGTCTACGAATGCGTAGGCTTGATGATGTTTCTCGTCGGTTGTATGTTCCTCGCGCATTGTCTCTTTCCATCCTTTGTATTCGGGAAAGAAGGCATCGGCATCGGCGGGAGTGTCGTGTACCTCAGTAAGGCAGAGGCGGTCGGCATAGTTGAGTGCCTGCTCGTAGACACTCGCTCCACCTATTATATATATATCCTCGTCTTTAGAGCAGTGGGTAAGTGCCTCGTCGAGTGAGCGATAGGTGTCGCAGCCCGGGAATTCGGTCTGTGTGCGGCTCAACACCACGTTACGACGATTGGGTAACGCTCCCTTAGGCAGCGACTCGAAAGTGCGGCGGCCCATAATTATTGTATGACCTGTGGTGAGTGCCTTGAAACGCTTTAGGTCGTTGGGCAACCAATACAGCAATTTGTTGTTCAGTCCGATGGCGCGGTTGGCGGCAACGGCAGCGATTATTGTTATCATTATTGAATTTTGATTTTTGAATTTTAATTTTTGAATTGTTGCCTTCGGCAATTTTGAGTTTTGAATTTTGAGTTTTGAATTGTTGCCTTTGGTAATTTTGAATTTTGATTTTTGAATTGTTGCCTTCGGCAATTTTGAGTTTTTAATTCAAAATTGAATAATTCCTAATCGGCGTAGCCGACAATTCAAAATTCAAAATTCAAAATTCAAAAATCAAAACTCTTAATCGGCGTAGCCGACAATTCAAAATTCAACATTCAAAACTCAAAATTCTCTCGTGCCAAGCACGAGAGCTAAACGCTAACTGTTGCAGCGATATGCGGCCATGGGTCGTAGCCTTCGAGCTGGAAATCTTCGTAGTGGAAGTCGAAGAGATTCTTAACGTCGGGGTTGATTTTCATTGTAGGCAACGGACGAGGAGTGCGTGTCAGCTGCAGACGAGCCTGGTCGAGATGATTGAGATAGAGATGGGTGTCACCGGTTGTGTGGATGAATTCGCCCGGCTGCAATCCGGTCACTTGAGCCATCATCTGCAACAGCAGAGCGTACGAAGCGATGTTGAATGGCACGCCGAGGAAGGTGTCGGCAGAGCGCTGGTAGAGTTGCAGCGACAGGCGACCTTCGGCAACGTAAAACTGGAAGAGGCAGTGGCAGGGAGGCAATGCCATCTGTTCTACCTCAGCCGGGTTCCATGCTGTCACCATCATTCGGCGTGAGTCGGGATGGTTCTTAATCATATCCACCACGTTCTGTATCTGGTCGATAGTGCCGCCGTTGTAATCGGGCCACGAACGCCACTGATGTCCGTAAACCGGACCAAGCTCGCCATTCTCGTCAGCCCATTCGTTCCATATACGCACGCCGTGCTCCTGCAGGTAGTGTACGTTGGTGTCGCCACGCAAGAACCACAGCAATTCGTAAATTATCGACTTGAGGTGCAGTTTCTTTGTTGTCAGCAACGGAAATCCGTCTGCCATGTCAAATCGCATCTGATTGCCGAACACACTCATTGTGCCCGTTCCGGTGCGGTCGGTCTTGGTAGCACCCTCAGTGAGTATGCGGTCAAGAAGTTTTAAGTATTGTTGCATTGCTTATTTTAATGTGATATGTTAAATGTTAAGTGTGAAATGTGGAGTGTTATATGTTATATTTTGGCAAGCACACGACATTCCGATTCGGGTACGTGTGTGCTCTTGATGCGCCATTCGGTGGGGTAGAGGTTGTTGGCGCGGTTGCCTATGTTCTTTTCCATTCCGAGCGGGAAGCCCTTGTATGTCACTACGACAAATCCGCGCGGTGTTCC
The DNA here is from genome assembly GCF_021531355.1 of Leyella stercorea. Classification (GTDB taxonomy): domain Bacteria; phylum Bacteroidota; class Bacteroidia; order Bacteroidales; family Bacteroidaceae; genus Prevotella. Next base: position 15,757 of record NZ_JADYTS010000054.1, read on the forward strand.
TTCGGGCAGCGTTATTGCCTCCTTGCGCAAGAAGTTGATGGCAGCTGTATAGCTGAGTTCCACTTGCGGATAGGCGTCGATGTTGAGCAGTCGCGACAGAGCGAGCGACTGGTCGGGTATGATGTCGCGTCCCTTCTCGGTGCCAAGTGTCACGCCTGCGTGCATAATCTTAAGCGTTGAGGCTGCCGTGTCGTAGGTGTCTGCCCAGCGTTGGGGTATTGCTATGATGGTGTCGCTGTTGCGTCGGGCTACGAAGTTGTCGGGCGAGCATAGTGCCTGCATCGTGTCAGGCGCCTGCTGCTTGCCGCCTTGCGCTGTCTGCTTGCGCTGGTTCTTGCGGTCTTTCTTCGGTTTGGAGTTGGCGGCAGATGCGTTCAATGCAGTAGTTTCGCTCTCGCCGTGTTTGCGCAGTACGGCTACAAACAGGCCTTCGCTACGACTTATGCCAGGCATAAAACGGCATACGGGAGCATTGCCTACGACAGCAGGTGTTATGTTCCACGACTCTTCGACGGGCACCTCAATAATGTCGGCACCAAGTTCGCTTGCTATCCACTCCACGTTCTTCTCGTCCTCATGTGCGTTGAACGTGCAGGTAGAGTAGATGAGCAATCCGCCGGGTTGCAGACATTTCCATATATCGCTCACTATCTCGCGCTGCAATTGCCAGCAGTTGTCTACATTCTGCAGACTCCATTCGGCTCTTGCACCGTCGTCCTTGCGAAACATTCCCTCGCCCGAGCATGGCACGTCGGTAAGTATTGCGTCGAACATGATGCCAGCCTTGCGATAGTCGTGCGGATAGTTGTTGGTTACTATGACATCTTCGTGTCCGAACTTCTGCAAGTTCTCGCTGAGTATCTGAGCACGGGTTCGCATAGGTTCGTTTGAAAAGAGCACTGAACCTTCGGGAAGTGCTGCGCGTAGAGCAGTCGACTTTCCGCCAGGTGCAGCACAGAGGTCGAGCATACGCACAGGCTCCTTGATGAATGTGCGCACTATATGGTCGACAAACATCGAAGCCGCCTCCTGCACATAGTACACACCGGCATGCAGCAGAGGGTCGAACGTGAAGTTGGGGCGTTCGTTCAGATAGCGCCCCGTGGCGCTACACCATGGTACGGCGCTGTCGCATAGTCCGGCTGCCACGTCAAGCGATTGCGCCTTAAACGGATTGAGACGTATGCTTACGGGCGACTGTTGTGAATCAAGTCCCTCCTCAAGGCGGCTGTATAGTTCGTCGCCCATGAGTTGACGGGTGTATGAGATGAAGTCAGATGGCAAGTTCATGTCTTATTGTCTATATATAATAAAGTGGGGGTGGGCTGTAGACTGCAAAATTAGGCAAAATAATTGAGAAATATGGATGTGTAGAAACAAATGTAGCTTATCTTGGTATGCGAATTTGTGACTTTCAGTTCTTTTCGTTAAATTTGTAGCACATTTAGCCTTATGCAAATAATTGTGTGCTATGAAGAAATTAAAGTTCGGCCTACTGCCTAAAATCATCGTTGCCATAATCCTTGGCATCTGTCTTGGCATCGTCTCACCCGACATGCCCGTGCGTGTGTTCGTAACGTTCAATGCGCTGTTTAGCGAGTTCCTCGGATTCCTGATTCCGCTCATCATCGTAGGACTCGTCACACCTGCCATTGCCGATATAGGCAAGGGTGCGGGCAAGCTATTGCTTGTCACGGCGCTATTGGCGTATGGAGCCACTATCTTCTCTGGCTTCCTGTCGTATGGAGTGGGGCAGACCTTCTTTCCATCGCTCATTTCCGACAATCTGAAGATAGCACAAATCAGTCAGGCTGAAGGCATCAAGCCTTATTTCACTGTTGCCATTCCGGCACCGCTCAATGTCATGACTTCGTTGGTAATGGCGTTCACGCTTGGACTGGGCATTGCCCATCTGGACGGCAAGGCGCTGAAGAACGTGTTCGGCGAGTTCCGCGATATCATCACCAAGACAATACAGGTGGTGGTGCTTCCGTTGCTGCCAATCTACATCTTCGGCATATTCTTCAACATGACCCATTCGGGCGAGGTGTTCAAGGTGCTCAGCGTGTTTGTCAAGATTATCGGCGTGATATTCGTCATGCACATATTCCTGCTCATATTTCAGTATGTGGTGGCGTCGTTCTTCGTACACAAGAATCCGTTCAGGATGCTTGGCAATATGATGCCGGCTTATTTCACGGCACTCGGCACACAGTCGTCGGCAGCTACTATTCCCGTCACGCTGCGTCAGACCATACTCAACGGTGTGGACAAGGACATAGCCGGATTTGTGATTCCGCTATGTGCTACGATTCATCTGTCGGGCAGTACGATGAAGATTGTGGCTTGCTCGCTTGCACTCATGATGATGCAGGGCATAGCTTACGACTTCCAGATGATGGCAGGATTCATATTGATGCTCGGTGTGACGATGGTTGCAGCGCCAGGTGTGCCCGGTGGAGCAATCATGGCTGCCCTCGGCATACTCTCGTCAATGCTCGGTTTCGACCAGCAGTCGCTCGCGCTGATGATAGCGTTGTACATCGCTATGGACAGCTTTGGAACAGCGTGCAACGTGACGGGCGACGGAGCTTTGGCGCTGATAGTAGACAAGTGTTTCGGTAAAAAATGAATATAAAACTCGTATTGGCGGCTTTGTTAGCGCTTTCGGCTCTTACGGCACAGGCGCAGAACGACAACCGCAAAACTCATAACATCGGAGTAGGCATCAATCGTCATGCTGCCGACTCCACATTATACAGCAGTGGCAATCTGGCTTTGTTTGGCGACGTTGACACTCTGCGTGGTGCGCAGATAGGAGCTTTCTCGGCTACGGTGCGCAGGCAGATGCGTGGTGTCAACATTGCAGGCATTGTCAATGCTGTAGGAAGCGACATGCGTGGCGTACAGATTGCAGGCGTGTCGAATTTGCTGCAAAGCGGCAATGGTTTTCAGGTGGCTTTATTTAATAATGTGGCTGGCGAGAACTACAGTGGCATTCAGTTGAGTGCCCTGTCGAATATCTCGCTGGGCATGAAGCGTGGCATGCAGATAGGTGGCACCAACATCTGTTCGTCGTATATGCGAGGCGTTCAGACCGGATTCTACAACTATGCCGACACACTCAACGGTTCGCAGATAGGACTTGTCAACGTGTGCATAAGGCATCCGCGCGGCGTACAGATTGGTGTGATAAACTATAGTCGCGACACGCTTGCACATAAGATAGGACTTGTCAATGTCAATCCGAATACACGTATCGACATCATGACTTACGGAGGAACGGCTACCAAGGCAAACTTGGCGGTGCGATTTCGCAACCGAAGCACCTATAATATATTAGGTGTAGGCACTCATTACTTCGGACTCGACAAGCATTTCTCGGGTGCCCTGTTCTATCGTATAGGCCAATACTTCAACATCACTCCACGATTCTCGCTCAGTGGCGACCTCGGTTATTATCATATCGAATCGTTTGAGGAAAACTCAAACAACAAGCCCGAACGTCTGTTCTCGCTTCAGGCACGTCTCAATGCTGACCTTATACTGGGCAATTACACGAGTCTGTTTGCTACGGTGGGCTATGGCGACACACGATACTACAACCACGCACGACGCTACAGGCAACGTGCCATATTCGAGGCAGGTCTGGCATGGCGACTCTCGCGCAACAGGCATTTCTATACTGCTGTTGACGACGGGTGTGGTGTGGAGGACAATGATGCCGATGCTACTGCATTCGCCTTCGACGATCCGATGCGCCAGAAGAAACATCCGTGGCGTGCCGCACTCGAAGCATTCGGCATTAATGTGGGTGTACAGTTCTTCGACCGCTATGTCATGAACGAGGATTTTGCCAAGATTTCATGGAGCAGTATCAAGAATAATATCAAGACAGGATTCGTCTGGGACAACGACCAGTTCTCGACCAATCTTTTTGCACATCCTTATCATGGCGGACTCTACTTCAATGCAGCCCGTTCGCACGGCATGTCGTTCTGGGAATCAGTGCCTTACTCGTTCTGTGGAAGCCTGATGTGGGAGACTACGTGCGAGATAGAACCGCCTGCCATCAACGACCTTATGGCTACTACGTTCGGTGGAGTGTGTATTGGTGAGGTGACCAATCGCATGAGCAACCTTGTATACGACGACCGCTTGCGAGGTTTCCCGCGCTTCATGCGTGAGTTTATTGGCACATTGATTTGCCCTATCAAGGGACTCAACCGCATTCTGTATGGCGATGCGTGGCGAGTGCGAAGCAGTTATTACAAGTATCATGATTACGAAAGTATTCCTGTTCATTTCACTACGTCGTTAGGTTATCGCTATCTTGCTGATAATGGTGCGCTGTTTCGTGGCGAGGGCAATCCGTATATACAGTTCAACCTTGCCTATGGCGATCCGTTCGACCGCGAACAGACCAAGCCTTACGACTATTTCACAGCCGACTTGCAGTTTGGACTTAGTGGAAACCAACCGCTCATAACGGGTGTTCATCTTCTCGGACGTTTGTGGAGCACTCCAGTAACAATATCTAATGGTGCTGATATGGTGTTCGGATTGTTCCAGCACTTCAACTATTACGACTCCGAACCCGTGAAGAACGGTTCGGACATTGTGCCTTATCGTATCTCGGAAGCAGCGTCAATAGGACCGGGCTTCATCTGTCGTTTTCCAAAGGTGGGCAATCTTACTAAGCTCGAGCAGCGCATCTTCGTTGACGGCATACTGCTTGGCGGAAGCCTTAGCGACTACTATCATGTCATCGACCGCGACTACAATATGGGTAGCGGATACAGCGTAAAGGCAAGTTGCCTGATGGAGTTCGGACGAGTAGGCAGCATGTCGTTCGGTGCCGACTACTATCGTATATTCACATGGAAGGGATATGAAAACAAGGATGTGGACAATACAGACCCAATTTATCTAAATGCACAGGGCGATAAGGGCAACTCCTCGCTGCTCGTACTCAACGCCCGCTTCTGTCTGGCATTGTCCAAACGCATCAATCTCGATATGAAGGTGTCGAACTATTGGCGCGACACATATTATAAATATCATGACAAGGTGTTGTCAAATACTTTTGATTGTAGTATCGGACTGCAGTATGCACTCTAATGTGGAGTCCTAAATATATATAATAAGGTGTTATTGTTTGCGGAAACAGTCGATGGTTGATGTGAATCAATTTTGAATATAAAAACGAGGAAAATGCTAACTTTTTTCGGCAAAAGTTTTGGAGTTGTCGCAAAAAGTATTACCTTTGCATCCGCTTTCAAGAACGAACGAAACCTCAAGCAAAACGAGATAAGTTTGGTGAAGAAAGTTTTAAAAGAAAGAGTTCTTTGAAAAGATTTACATAAGACAGATAAAGTAGTACAAGAAGCGAGAATGAAGAAATTCATTCTTGGGTAGAAGAAAAACGAACCGTCAAGTTTGTTTGACTTTAGACTCTAATTTGGAAGCTCGTTCTG
>NZ_JADYTS010000055.1 GCF_021531355.1 Leyella stercorea
ATAGATGATGCCAGCTTTATTTTTATCATAATATAAATATTTTTTTTCTATCTATGCATTTAACGGAAGAACCGAAAAAATGGCTAAGAAGTATAAAAAATATCACAACGTGTGTTAAAATTCTGCTTTAATACTGTTGTTCACCATAATATAGTCTAAAATAGCCATGGCGGTCATGGCTTCAACAACCGGAACTGCACGTGGCAACACACATGGATCGTGCCGTCCGCGTGCACAGAGCGAGGTCTTGTTGCCTTCCTTGTCTACGGTAGGTTGCTCTTGAAGGATAGTTGCAACAGGTTTGAATGCCACTCTGAAGTATATGTCTTCGCCATTGCTAATACCTCCTTGTATTCCACCGCTATGGTTTGACATTGTGTGTATTGTACCGTTGTCGGAAGTGAAAATATCGTTCTGTTGGCTTCCTCTTGATGTTACACAATCAAAGCCTTCACCTATTTCGAATCCCTTAGCTGCATTAATGCCAAGCATTGCAGCACCGAGTACTGCGTGCAGCTTGCCGAATTCCGGTTCGCCTATGCCCACTGGACAACCTTTCACTACGCATGTTATAATGCCTCCAATTGTGTCGCCGGCCTTCTTCACCTCGCTTATGAGGTGTTCCATCTTTGTGGCAGTGTCGGCATCAGGACATCTTACGATGTTGCTTTCAGTCAATGAGAGGTCATATTTTCTGTAGTCGCGGTCGAGAGCTATGTCGCCCACCTGCGACGTATACGCTGTTATGCTGACGCCAAGTTTTCTCAGTACAAGCTTAGCCAATGCTCCGCCCACGCAACGGCTTATTGTGATGCGTGCCGATGAGCGTCCGCCACCTCTATGGTCGCGTATGCCATACTTGCTTGTGTATGTGAAGTCGGCATGTGATGGGCGGAACACCGAACGCATGTTGTCGTAGTCGTTAGAGTGCTGATTGGTGTTGCGCACTACAAATCCTATTGGGCAGCCGGTTGACTTTCCCTCAAACACACCGCTGAGAAACTCCACTTTGTCCGGTTCGTTGCGCGATGTTGTTATCTTGCTTTGTCCTGGACGTCGGCGGTTGAGTTCTTCCTGAATGAAGTCCATGTCGATGTCTACTCCCGCAGGCATTCCGTCCACAACGCCGCCTATAGCAGGGCCGTGGCTTTCGCCGAATGTGGTCAGCGTGAAAAGGTTTCCAAATGTATTTCGCATAATTAGATTATTTGCTTGGCTTCCGTATTCTTGTCGAAAGCAGGGTTTGTTTTATTCTATATTAGTGGCAGTGTCCGCAGCATCCGCCCTCTTTCGAGTGCTTCTCGTCGTGGTGTCCGCATCCGCCTTCGCCTTTGCAACCATCTTCATTCTCGCATCCGCTGCAGTGGCCACCGCAACCGCCTCCGTTCATATGGTTGAGCAGAGTCTGGATTTCGTCGTTTGTAGCTTCGCGGTTCTCGATAACGTAGCCCTTGAAGTTGAGCTTGTTGCCAGCGAGTGGGTGGTTGAGGTCTACCTTCACCTTGTCAGCACCGATTTCCATAACCTTTGCGATGAAGAAGTTGCCATCCTCGTTCTTGAGAGGAATCTGTGCTCCCTTGAAGATGTTCTTGCTGTCGAAGTGTCCGTCAACGGTGAACATCTCCTTGTTCAGTTCAATTACTCGCTTCGGATCGTATTCGCCAAACGACTTGTCTTTGTCCAATTCGAAGTCAAACTTCTCACCGCGTCCCAGATTCTTCAAGATATCTTCGAAAGCGTCAAGAGCAGTGCCAAAGCCAGTGATGAATACGAAAGGCTGCTCCTGAGTGGTTTCCTCTACGAGGTTACGTTCGCCATTCTCGTTGATAGTGAAAAGCTGATAGTGTGCAGCAATAAGTTTGTTTGTCTCTTTTTCCATTTTTATATTATTTTGTTTTTTATATTATTTCAAACAAATTGCACATAAATAGTGCAAAGATAGTACAAAGATAGTGCAAAGGTACGATATTTTTATTTGATAAATTTCCTTTATATCTTATTTTTATATACTTTTGCAGCATATAATAACAACAAAAATGTTTTTAGAGTTATGAAAAAAGTAAAATTTGTATTGATGGCACTTGTTGCCGCCATTGTTGTTTCATGTGGTACGACACGTACTGTGCCTATTACAGGTCGCAAGCAGAACATCCTTGTATCTGACGAGCAGGTTCTTTCGCTTAGCAATCAGGAATACACCAATTATATGAAGTCTGCCAAGATTTCTACCAATGCCGCCAATACCGCAATGGTGAAACGTGTAGGTCAGAAGCTTGCCACAGCCGTTGAGGCTTATCTCAGCAATCACGGATTGGCATCTGAGATAAATCAGTACAGCTGGGAGTTTAATCTTGTGCAGGACAAGAGCGCCAATGCCTTCTGCATGCCTGGTGGCAAGATTGTGGTTTACGAGGGTCTGTTGCCTTACACTCAGAACGAGGCGTCGCTTGCCATCGTTCTCGGGCATGAGATTGCTCACGCAGTGGCAAAGCATTCTGCCGAGCAGATGAGCAAGCAGATAAAGAATCAGTACGGCACCCAGATTCTTGGCTCGGTGCTTAATGCCGCCGGTGTCAGCTCGTCTACTACACAGTTGGCACAGATTATAGCTCAGAAGGGATTGCAGTTCAGAAGTCTGAAGTATTCGCGCGACAACGAGACCGAGGCCGACCGTATGGGACTCATCTTTGCAGCAATGGCAGGCTACGATCCCAATGTGGCTGTTAGTTTCTGGCAGCGTATGTCGCAGGGCAATAACAGCAATCAGAGCGACATGTTCAGCGACCACCCCTCTGACGCCAAGCGTATTGCAGCCATCAAGCAGGAGTTGCCTGAGGCTTTGACCTACTACAATCCGCCAAAGACCACTGTCAAGAAGACAACTTCAACAGCAAAGAAAACTGTACGTAAAACTACAACGAGAAGGAAATAAACTTATTTTCGCTTCGTTTAATCCAATTTTTTGCAGTATCTTTGCATCTCAATTGGAAACAGTGCTTCGGTTCTGTCGCTGCTGTGCGTATGTGCAGGAGAGGAAAGTCCGGGCAGCATAGGGAACCCCACTTCCGAAAGTAGAAGCTGTCGGCGACGGCAGGTGTCGGTAGAAGAAAACAACCGCCACACCTTCGTGTGTGGTAAGGGTGAGAAGGTGGTGTAAGAGACCACCAGCCGGTGGGCGATCATCGGGCTGTACCATCTGGGGGCTGCAAGTTCATGTATACCATCGTTTGAGGGCGTCCCGTCCGATTTCCTTTCGAGGATACGGTGGAGGGTAGAATGCTAGAGACGCAGGGTGACTTGCGTAGTAGATAAATGACAGAAGACTCTTGCGTCAGTAATGGCGCACGAGAAACGGAACCCGGCTTATAGAGGCACTGTTTCCATTCTTTTTCTTTTTTATTTAATCGATAAACGCTGATTTATCAAATTGATAAACACGGACAATTGGTTTGCTTTGACATTCCGGTTGTCCGTGTTTTCATTTTATGGTCGGAACGGATAGTTTTTTATTCGCATCTTTTGCAAATATTGTTGCCAAAAGTAATAATTGTGAATATTTTTGTGAATTATTTTAGCATAATTACTTGTTTTTGCGCCTATTCGGTGATAAAATCGACATTTTAACAATGTAGAATCTATTAAACGAGATTTTATTAGTAATTTTGCAACACATTTTTAATAAAATAAATATGATCTATAACATAATGTTGTGAAACGTATAGAAAATATTGGTGAAGAGTCACTGATTTCTTTATTGTTTTTACAAATCAAAAAAAGGATAATAATTAATAAACATTTTATAATCAACAATTGAAACAAACAAGATGAGAAGATTTTCCCTATTGCTTGTCTCTCTGATTGTGTTGACTGTACAAACAGCCTTGGCGCAGAATTTCAGCGTCAAGGGAACGGTCGTGTCTGCTGAAGACAACGAACCGCTGATTGGTGCAACAATACTTCAAGAGGGAACAACGAATGGTGTGGTTACCGACATTGACGGCAACTACGTCATTGAGGTGAAGGGTGCATCTAAGGCTACGCTCGTGATTTCGTATCTCGGCACGGTTACTCAGAAGCATCCTGTCAATGCACAGACGCGCACGCTCAACGTGAAGCTGTCGTCCGACTCGAAGGTTACCGACGAGGTGGTGGTAGTGGCGTATGGCGTACGTAAGAAGGGAACCATTGCGGGTTCCGTTTCGTCTGTGAAGTCTGAAAAGATTGAGAATGTCCCAGCTGCCAGCTTCGACCAGGCACTGCAAGGACAGAGTACAGGTCTGCAGGTAATCAGTTCGTCGGGCGAACCAAGCAAGGCGGCTACTTTCCAGATTCGTGGTACCAACTCAATCAACTCGGGCAAGTCGCCGCTCTTTATTCTTGACGGTGTACCCATCTCAAGTTCCGACTTCAACACCCTCAGTCCTAACGACATCGAGAGCATCTCGGTATTGAAGGACGCTTCCTCTACATCTATCTATGGTGCGCGTGCTGCCAATGGTGTGGTTGTAATCACATCTAAGCGTGGTCTGTCGCTTGACAATGCCAAGATTACTCTGCGTGCCCAGTACGGTTTCTCTGAGTTGGCTCAGAACAACTGGATGATGATGAACACCGACGAGCGCATACAGTTTGAGAAGGAAGTAGGTCTGGATGCCGGCAAGGACTACAACCTCCTCTCGAAGGTTAATGTCAACTGGCTCGACGAGGTGTTCAACGACCGTGCTCCGCTCCAGAGCTACGAGCTTTCTGTCAATCGTGCCACCGATCGTTTGAACTATTACGTGTCAGGTGGATTCTACGACCAGGACGGTATTGCACAGAATTCTACCTTCCGCCGTTACAATCTTCGCACCAATGCCGATGTCAAGGCAAGCAAGTGGCTGAAGATAGGCACCAACACAATGGCTGCTTACGAGGAGGCACAGCAGGCCGACGATGGCAGTTACACCACCGTTACTCCTATTTCTGCCTGCCGCTTCATGCTGCCTTACTGGAGTCCGTATGCCAAGGACGGTAGTCTGGCTTCGCTCGCCAAGGGCGATTGGGCTGGCACAAGCGAGAACCCTATTGTGTACATGGGCAAGAACCCTATCAAGAACAAGAAGTATAAGGTGCTCTCTACGATGTACGCCGAGATTTATCCTATTGAGAATCTTACAATCCGTACTCAGTTCGGTGCCGATTTCACTCATTCTACAGCGTTCCTCCAGTCGTTCCCAAGCCTTTCGTCAAACAATGGCCAGGGCACAGCGGCTCGTCAGAGCAACGACGCGCTCAGTCTCACTGAGACCACAACAGCCAACTATCGCTTCAATCTGGGCGAGAGTCATGCTTTCAATGTGATGTTGGGTCAGGAGGCTGTCAACTATCACTCTGAGGGATTCAACGTTTACACCAAGGGTCAGACCAGCGACCTTCTGACAAACGTGTCTTCTGGTACACGTGCCAGCCGTTGGGCAGATTCTTCGTCTGATTACTCATACATGTCATTCTTCATGCGTGGCGAGTACAACTACAAGGAGCTTTACTATGCCGACTTCTCTCTGCGTACCGATGCTTCTTCACGTTTCGGTAAAGACCATCGTTGGGGTACCTTCTGGTCGCTTGGATTCATGTGGAATGTCAAGCAGACCGATTGGCTGAAGGAAATGAACTGGTTAAGCAATGCTCAGATTGCAGTCAGCACCGGTACTTCGGGCAACTCAGAGATTCCCAACTATTATCACTTGGCACTCGTGTCGGGTGGTGCCAACTACGACGACACTGCAGGCTTCTTCCCTTCGCAGAGCGGCAACGAGGAGTTGGGCTGGGAGTCGACATGGGCAAACAACTTCGCCCTTCGTCTCGGATTCCTCAATCGCATCAACTTCAGCTTTGAGGCTTACTACAAGCGTACTTCTAACATGCTTATGCGTGTGCCTGAGTCATATACAGTTACTGGCGAGGGCTATCGTTGGAAGAACGTGGGCGTTATGGCCAATAAGGGTATTGAGTTGAGCGCTGATGGCGACATCATCCGCACACGCGACTTCACATGGAACGTGAGCGCCAACGTATCTTATAATCAGAACCGTCTGAAGGAACTCTACAATGGCGTTACCGAGTATGTCAACTCAACCACAGGTTTGAAGTACGTAGTAGGCCACTCTGTCAGCGAGTTCTATCTCAACCGTTACGCCGGTGTAAACCCAGCCAATGGCGAGCAGCTCTGGTACGACAAGAACGGCAACATCACCAACGAGTTCCGCGAGGGCGACAAGGTGATGACCGGCAAGACCTACGATGCACCTTGGATGGGTGGTTTCGGCACCAGCCTCCGCTGGAAGGGCTTGCAGCTCTCAGCCCAGTTCAGTTGGATTGGCACACGCTACGTCATCAACAACGACCGCTTCTTCGAGGAGAGCGGCATCATGTTCGGTACTGCCTACAACCAGTCGAAGCGCTTGCTCTACGACCGCTGGAAGCAGCCAGGCGACATCACCGACATTCCTTGTTGGGGTGAGGTGATACAGCTTGACGACCGCTTCCTTGAGAATGCATCGTTCCTCCGTCTGAAGAATCTCAGCCTGTCGTATTCACTGCCACAGAGCCTGTTGCGCAAGAGCAAGTTCTTCACCATGGCACGCATCTATGGTCAGGCACAGAACCTCTTCACCATCACCGGTTTCAACGGTCTTGATCCTGAGGTTTCTTCGAATATTTACCAGGCACAGTATCCGGCATCACGCCAGTTCACTCTGGGTGTGGAACTGCAATTCTAAATAAGAAAGGAGATTACAAAAATGAATATCAATAATATAAAGACATGTGTGCTGTCGGCAATACTCGCCGTCTCTATGTCTTCTTGTCTTGACAAGTATCCTGAGGATTCAATCCGCATGGACGAGGCTGTCAATACAGTAGAGGATGTGGACAAGCTAGTGATAGGTATCTACGACAGCTTCAAGAGCAGCGCCTTGTATTCTGGCAATCTTACCATTTTGCCCGATTTGCAGGCCGACTTCGTGTTCTGCGTGAAGGGCTACTCTAATGCCTATGGCGACATCTATCGTTGGAAGGACATCAAGGCCACCAACACCGACATCGAGGCTGTTTATGCCGACCTCTACGGCGTCATCAACCGATGCAACTTCTTGCTCGACAATCTCGACAAGGTGAGAGCCAACACCAATAGCGACAAGCTTCTCGACAAGTTGGAGCAGTATGAGGGCGAGGCACGTTTTGCTCGTGCCTTGGCTTACTCTGAGCTCATCAAGTGCTACTGTAAGGCTTACGACAGCGACGAGCAGGCAGCCAGCGAGCTTGGCGTAGTGCTTACCGAGCATTATCATGGCAACGAGCCTCAGAAGCGTGCCAGCCTGAAGGAGTCGTACGAGTTTGTACTTGCCGACCTCGACAAGGCAGCCGAATATCTTAAGGTAGACGACGACTTCACCGGAAGTCTTTACAACGAAATCTACTTCAACGAGTACACCTGCCATGCTTTGCGTGCGCGCGTATCATTATATATGCATAAGTACGACGATGCTATCAAGTACGCATCGAAGGTTATCAGCAGCAAGTACTACACCTTGGAGAAGGCTTCTTCCAACACCTATTCTAATCAGGTGAAGGATTACAAGTACATCTGGACCTATGGCGACTCGCGCGAGGCAATCTGGAAGGTAGGATTCACAATCAATAGTTATGGTGGCGCCCTGGGCACCATCTTCGACAACTTCAACTATGTGACTTACCGTCCCGACTATGTGCCTGCAACATGGGTAATCAACTCGTTCGACAACAACGACCTTCGTGCTGCTGCCATCTTCACCACTCGTGTCACAGGCTATGAGCACGGACTGCAGTGGCCCTTGTTGAGCAAGTATTTTGGCGATGCCACCTTCTTGAACAACAACATCCTGCACGTACATCAGCCAATGGTGTTCCGTCTCTCGGAGATGTATCTGGTTCGTGCTGAGGCTTACGCTATGAAGGGCGACTACACCAAGGCTGGCAAGGACATCACAACACTCCGTTCTGCCCGCTACTCGTCTTACGGTGGCAACACATCGCTCAGCGAGAGCAACGCCCTGAAGATAATCGAGGGCGAGCGTGTCAAGGAACTCTACATGGAAGGCTTCCGTCTGATCGACCTCAAGCGTTGGCACAAGGGATTCGAACGCAAGATAGCCGACCAGCCCGCAGCCAACTTCGTACAGAGCGACCTCAAGGTAGAGAAGGACGACGCCTTCTTCGTATGGCCAATTCCGCAGCACGAGCTTGAGTCGCCGGGTTCGCAGATTGAGCCTAATGAAAGTAACAAATAAAATAAAGAGACGATCATGAAGAAAATAATGATGGGATGTTTGTCAGCCGTAGCTGCACTCATCGCTCTTGCAAGCTGTTCGCAAGACTATACCAATTATTCTGGTCCGAGCCACATCATGTTCTCTGATACGCTCTATCAGTATGCCGTACAGGAGACCAACGAGGTGTTCAACGTCCCCGTTTCGGCTACCGAGAAGGCCGACTTCGACCGCACCTTTGCTGTTGAAGTTGTGCCCAAGCAGAGCAACGCCATTGAGGGTCGCCACTATCGCATCCTCAACAACACCGTCACAATCAAGGCGGGCGAGATGGTAGGCAACGTGCAGGTTCAGGGCGTTTACGAAAACATAGGCAAGACAGATTCGCTCGGCTTCACCCTTAAGCTGGTGGTTCCCGAGAAGTACAACTGGACCGACCTTTACAAGGACTACACCCACGTAGTGATGCAGAAGTCTTGTCCGTTCGACATCCACAACTTCTCAGGCTGGTGTGTGGTAACGTCTACATTCTACAGCCAGTATCTTAACAACGTCACCAACCGTCTTATCAAGACCGAGGTGGTAGAAGGCGAGGAGAACACCGTGCTCCTCAAGGATGTTTACTATAAGGGCTACGACCTTAAGCTGAAGTTCAACACCAAAAATCCTCTTGAGCCTAAGGTAGAGATGGACGACCAGATAGCTGGTGAGACCGGTGAGGCATTCGGCACCATCTATGGCGACGGCAAGTTGCGCATCAGCCAGCCTTCTATCTACACATCTTATTATAACACCTGCCAGAACTACGTGTTGCAGTATGTCTCGATGAGCGTTGACAACAAGGACGGTTCGTCATTCGGTACAGTAGGCACATTCATCTCAATGTTTGAGTGGATAAGCGATGCCGAGGCAGAGAAACTTAAAGAACAAGGATTATAAAAACGACAAAACAAAATGAAAACATTGATTTCAAAATATTGGCTCGTGCTCATGGCGCTGGTATCAGTGACCTTGTTTAGCGCTTGTAGCGACGACGACGATGCCACAACCCCCGTATTCCCTACGGTACAGACCATTGCCGGTGCCGCTGGCGACGAGTTGGACTTCACCTTCGAGGCCAACGACAACTGGAGCCTCTCTTCATCAGCCATCTGGTGTAAGTTGGCTCAGGGCGAGAACACTGACGCCTTCGTGCTCAATGGTGCTGCCGGCAAGCAGACCATCAAGGTTAAGCTCACTGCCGACGACGCAAGCAAGGAGATGAGTGTGGCTCAGCTCTTCCTCTCAATGGGCAGACAGAAGGTGGCTGTCGCTGAGGTTCAGCGTTCGGCTACTGGCTACGAGCTTAAGGTATACGACGAGTTGGGCAACGACATCACCCAGACCGGTATCACCGTAGGCTACAAGGACATTGCAGGCCAGCCTATCTACAACAAGTTCACAGTTAAGTCCAACTATCGTTTTGCCGTTACCAACACTCCTGCATGGGTAGAGTTGGAGGGTGGATTCCTCGTAGGCACACCCAACAAGGATGCCGTAGGCGGTGCTGCATTCAAGGAGAACGCAGGCATGAGTGCCAAGTATGTCATTGCCAAGGAGGACAACTACACTATCACCTTCGCTTCGGAGGATGGCAAGGCAGCCGTGACAGTGCCCGTTGTCTATAACGGTATGACCACCAACACCATGGACATCACTTATCCTACAGCTTCACAGTGGGCTGTATGGAATGTGTCGCTCGACGGTAAGGTGTTCACACAGAACGGTTCAAGCCTTAATGGCGACGTTACAAACGAGTTCACCTTCCACAACTTCGTACCCTTCACACTCACTACATTTGGCGATGCTTACCAGCTGGTAGTATTCGAGAATCGTGAAAATGGATTGTTCGAGGACGACAGCAATGCCGTACAGCTGAAGGGCGATAAGGGCAACGTTAAGCTCACCGTAGCACCGTTGAGCAGCGGTAGCCGTGAATTCCTCGTTTACGCATTGCCTCAGAGCGTTTACGAGACACTCGAGAACGGTCTTGACGATATGCTTGAGAACGACTTCACCACTGTAAGCAGCGACTACGACCGCTACTTCCTCATGGACATCGTGCAGAAGGAAGCCAGCCATGGCGGTTCGACAGTCACAGCACCTATCGTTACCAGCATGGGCATGGAGGTAGATTGCGCTCTGACTACCAATGCCGACTATAAGTCGTACGCCGAGGGTCTGTTCAGCTATACCGGCAACGACGTGTTCGAGTCGACAGTCTACGGTGGCTACGTAGCCATCTATCCTCAGATTGACGGATGGGATCCTACAGCAGGAGATGGCGTAGTAATCTACGATGGCACCGGCAATACGGTAGACAGCTATGAAATGCAACAGGACGATAAGGGCATCTACATTGGCTTTATGGCCGACGAGCTTACCGCTCCTATCCTTGTTGGCTTCAACGATGCCATGCATGTTTACAAGCGCGTTGTCGTTATCAATAAAATGCAGTAAAGAAGCAAGTAAAACCACAAAGTAATGAATACAATCACAAATTATAGCAAGGCATTCTTGTTGCTCGTGGTGGCAATGCTCACCATGGCAGTGACAAGCTGCTCTGAAGACACCCTTGAGCGTTGGGACGGCACATACGGCTATGTGCAGTTCATGCTCTCCAAGAAGGTGTCGTCGAGAGCTACCCGTGCCGCTGCCGTCGACAAGCTTGAGAAACTGGGCGATGCCAAGAAAATCAAGGTTGTCATGGAGCACGACGGCACCACCGTGTCGCAGACATTGACGCTCAATGCCTACAATGCCGAGAATGCAGAGTACGGATTGAAGAGTGATAAGTTGCAGCTTGCCTCAGGCACCTACACCATCATCGGTTTCTATCTCTACGATGGGGTAGACGAGGAGTTGCTCGCTTCGTCAGCAGGCGAGACCTTTACCGTGCAGGGTAGCGGACTTACCGTTCAGGACCTTATGGTTGAGACCGTAGAGCGTGGCAAGGTGCAGTTCGATCTCGTCAAGCAGTGGGCAGAGACCCGTGCCGGAAGCGGTGAGTATCTCTTCTCAAGCATCCGTATGATCGACGTCAGCGTCACCAATCTCTTCACACGCGAGACCTTCACCTTCAACAATCTTAAGGTGAAATACAAGGAAGGCAACAAGGAGCATCAGAATCCCGACAATGCCGACGACAAGTACATGGATGTGGCTACAGCCCATTGCGACTCTACCATCTGGCTTCCTGCCGGCACCTATCAGGTTACGTCGTACACCACTTACGGCAAGACCGGAGCTGTGAAGACCACCTACGAGACACAGCCCGTCAAGGGCAAGGCTTTCGTCATCACCGACAATCAGCTCACTGCCGACGCTCAGGTGCCCATCCTCCTCTCTGAGACCAAGGAGTACATCAAGGACTACAAGGCTCTGAAGGCCATTTGGGAGTCGCTTCAGGGTAAGGATTGGAGCTTCTATGGCGACGCCACATTCCACGGCGCCAACTGGAACTTCAACAAGGAGCTTGACATGTGGGGCGAGCAGCCCGGCGTTACGCTCAACAGCAACGGCCGTGTCATCGGCATTATCATTGCCGGATTCGGTGCCAAGGGTATCGTGCCCGACGCCATCGGTCAGCTCACCGAGCTTCAGGTGTTCAACTTAGGTTCGCACGATGAGAAGATTGGTGCCAATCTCTTTAATGAGTATGATGCCAACAAGCTCACAGCAGCCCGTAAGCAGTCAATGCGCCACGACTACGAGAACAAGTTCCTCAAGTACGACCCGCGTGCCAATATGTCCGAGATGATTATCGAGAGCTTCAATTCCGACAGCAAGAACGCCAAGAATACAATCAAGAAGGACTCACGCATTCAGCTGAAGGACGCTCAGATAGGTCTCACTACCAATAAGATTACTGGTATCTCTAAGGCCATCTATCGCCTCACCAAGATGCAGCAGTTCTACATCGGCAACTCTCCGATTACAGCCGACGAGGTTTGCTCTAAGTTCTACGACGACGAGTCGTCAGAGTATCATCGCTTTGCCGAGGAGTTCACCGAGGAGGCATGGGACAAGATGACCACTCTCACCGACCTTGAGCTCTACAACTGTCCGAAGCTCACCCGTCTGCCCGAGGTCTACTACAATCTTCCGAATGTTCAGGCATTCAACCTCGCTCGCAACAAGGGCATTTCAGCCGCTCAGCTGCGCGACGACTGGGAGCAGATGGCAACAAGCAAGATAGGCAAGACTTTGCAGATTCTCTATCTGAGCCACAACAATCTCGAAGAGTTCCCTGCATCATGGGCACTGCGCAATATGTTGAAGCTTGGTCTGCTCGACCTCGCCAACAACAACATCAAGAAGGTGCATGCCTTTGGCAAGGAAGTAGAGTTGGCGTCGCTCTATCTCACCAACAACCAGATTGAGGAGATACCAAATGACCTCTGCGGCTTCTCTGACAACACCGAGAGTCTGGACTTCTCATACAACAAGCTCAAGAAGATACCCAATATCTTCGATGCAAGCTCAATCTACGTGATGGGTTCGGTCAACTTCTCTAACAACGAGATATCGGGTGTAGACAATACTGGCGGCTACAAGGGCATCAACGCCTCTACCGTGTCGCTTGCCAACAACAAGCTCACCAAGTTCCCTTCAGAGCTGATTTCGGCTGGCTCGCCAATCATCACTCTCGACCTGAGCGGCAACCAGATGACCAGTATCCCCAAGGGTTCTATCCGTGGTAAGTATGCCTATCTCTTGCAGGTGATGGACTTCCGCTTCAACAAGCTTACGTCACTCTCTGACGACTTCTTGAGCGACAACATGCCCTACATCACCAATATCGACCTGAGCTACAACTGCTTCAGCCAGGTGCCCACACAGCCGTTGAACAGTGCCAACCTCCGTGCGTTCGGCATCAACCATCAGCGCGACGCCCAGGGCAACCGCCCCTTGCGCACATGGCCTACAGGCATTACCAAGTGTCCGAGTCTGATTCAGTTCCAAATAGGCTCTAACGATATCCGCAAGGTAGACGAGAAATTGACCTCTCACCTCTATATCGTGAACATCTCCGACAACCCCAACATCTCAATCGATGTTACAAGCGTTTGTCCTTACATCAAGGTAGGTGCTTACAAGTTGTTCTACGACAAGACTCAGGACATCCGCGGCTGCGACGCTCTGAATCTTGAAAACTAAAAAAACATAAGCAAGTAAGATAATATGAAATATATTAAATTCCTTACATCGCTCCTCGTTCTCGGTGCAGGCATGCTTGCCACATCATGTAGCGACAACGACGATTCTGCCATCCCCGGCGGACTGGCCATTGACAAGGAGCAAATCGAGATAGGAGCCGAGGGCGGTAGCACCGAGCTTGCCGTTTCTGCCACACAGAATTGGGTGGGCAGCGTGGCTGAGCCGTGGCTGATGCTCACTCCTGCCAACGGTGTGGGTTCTGCCACTGCCAAGGTGGTGGTCGACTCTACGCTGATGAATGGTCGCCGCACAGCCGACATCGCCTTCATCGGCGACAACGGCCAGCGCCGCACCGTATCGGTAGTGCAGTTCGGATTTGGCAAGCAGATTGCCCTCAACGAGCCGCTTGTCGAGATAGACAACTCGGGCTCTTATGACGAGCGCGCCTTCGAGACCATCATCTCAGCCAATGTAGAGTGCAAGATTGGCAGCATCGAGTATTCGTATGAGGGCAATCTCAGCGAGGCCGAGAAGGCTGACAACGAGAGCGAGCGTCAGGGCTGGCTCCTCAACTCTAAGAACGAGGACAAGCTCGTAGGCACCAACCTCGGCATTGTGCTCGACCGCAAGGCACGTCCGCGCAGCGTCAAGTTCAAATTCCGCTGGAACATGAATGTAGTGCCTGCCGTGCGTGTGGCTAAGGTCCACCTCGTGCCGGTCAATGCCGACGACGAGCTGGTCGATGCCGATGGCAACAAGACAGCCGACGTAGTGCTGACAGTTCGTCAGGAGGCAGCGCCTAAGATTGAGGACAACCGTGCTGGCGACTCCCTCTCGGTCATCATGATCAATCAGAAGCTCAACAGCATGGTCACTTTCGACACCAGCGACAACATGCGCAACTGGAGTGGCGTGACCCTCTGGGAGGCCACCGACCCATTTGTCAAGCAGCATCCTGAGGCTTTGGGCCGTGTGCGTTCAGTCAAGTTCAGCATGTTCAACCTCAAGCCGGGCGAGACGCTTCCTAAGGAAGTGAAGAATCTGAAGTATCTCGAAACCTTCTCGTTGGCAAGCAACGCCAACAACCAGATACGCAACATGGAACTTGGCGAAGACATCTGCGAGCTTGCTCATCTCAAGAATCTCGTCATCCAGGCTTACGGCTTGGTCAAGTTGCCTGCCAACTTCAAGAAGCTGGGCAAGACATTGGAGAGTCTCAATCTGGTAAGTAACAACTTCAACCGTCTCTCCGACATCACCAAGGTAGTCAATGCCCATAACTTCCCCCATCTGCACACATTGACCCTCTACGCCCAGCGTCGCACCGACATCTGCATCAACATGAGCGGTCTGAACAAAGATGGCGATGGCAACTACGTCTACAAAAATTATCCCATCGGATTGTATGGCAATATCAGCAACGAGTACTCTGAGCGTCAGGCGTTCCTCTTGCTCCTCACATGGGACAATCTGCGTGCCCTTGAGTTGTCTTACTGCTTCCTTGAGGGCGAGCTGCCCACCGACGAGGAGATGGACGAGGCACTTAAGGCTGCCGGCAAGCCGACACGCTACACAGCTGCCGACTTCTCTACCGACAAAGCCGACTGGCAGGACAAGCTCGTAGGCGACACCTGCAAGTGGTTGCTCTCTAAGAGTGAAAACCCCATCACCTGCAAGCAGAAGGATGGCACCATTGTCTACGAGGATGTCTATCCTATGCAAGTGCCGCGCGTACTGCCCAAGTGTCGCAAGTTGTCGCTCAACCTCAACTTCTTCACCGGTGCCGTGCCCAAGTGGGTATTGTTCCATCCGCGTATGGTGATGTGGAGCCCAGCAGTGATGTTCTTCCATCAGACCGACCGTGGCTTCGACACAACAGGCAAGGCAGCCGGATTCAGCAACATGGCTGAGGACACCTACAGCGCCGAGTACTATTACGGCACTAAGGACCCAGGCTCAAAGTATGAGGTTCCGGGCGTAGCCTATCCGTTGTACTATCGTTCATTCGTTGCCGCCGGCGACGTTGACGAGGCAGCACTTCGTGCCAAGTACAAGAGAAGTAAAAAATAAAAGCAAACAAATAGACAAATGAAGAAGAATTATTTCTATATAGCATTGGTCGCATTGGCGTTGACAGGTTGTGCCGACAACCTGCCAACCGCCGATTCTCCTACGGGCAAGACCGACATCACCATCCCAGCCGACGCTGAGGCTGGTGAGCTGCTCATCAAGTTCAGCCCCGAGATGACCGACATCCTCGACCAGGCACAGCTCAGCAAGACCCGTTCGGGCAAGGCTACCCGTTCGGGCATTCCCTCTACCGACGAGGTGCTCGCCATATTGGGCAGCTACAGCTTCGAGCGCGTCTTCCCCGTCGATGCCAACACCGAGGCACGTACACGCCAGGCAGGACTCCACCTCTGGTACACCGTAAAGTTCGACAAGGGCACCGACCTCAAGGCTGCCGCCGAGCGACTCAAGCAGCTGGGCGAAATCTCTAAGGTGCAGACCAACGGCCGCATCAAGCGCGCCTACAGCACCGATACCAAGCGCATCTATCTCAGCGACAAGGCGCTGCAGCAGAAGGCTACACGCGCTGCTGCCGAAGGCGAGCCCAACGACCCCGGCTTTGCCTATCAGTGGCACTATCGCAACCTGGGTGCGGGCAACTACGGATTTGAGAATCTCAACGACAACAATGCCGGTGCCGAAGCAGGATGCGACGTCAATGCTCTTGAGGCATGGAAGACCTGTAGTGGCGACCCCTCAATCATCGTGGCTGTGCTCGACGAGGGCGTGATGTACACCCATCCCGACCTTGCGCCCAACATGTGGTGCAATCCGGGCGAGACCACACAGGGAGCCAAGACCGATGCCGACGGCAACGGCTACGAGGGCGACCTCCACGGCTACAACTTCGTTGAGGATAGCGGCAACATATCATGGTCGGACGCCAACGACACAGGTCACGGCACACACGTGGCAGGCACCATAGCCGCTGCCAACAACAACGGCATCGGCGTGTGCGGAGTGGCAGGTGGCGACGGCACCCCCGACTCGGGTGTCAAGATCATGTCGTGCCAGGTGTTCTCCGGTCAGAACAGCGTAACCCTTGCCGGTGAGGCACGTGCCATCAAGTATGCAGCCGACAACGGAGCCGTAATTCTCCAGTGCAGTTGGGGCTACAACTCTTCGGAGAGTAGCGAGCTTCAGGGCTACGTGCCCGGACCGGCTACCGAGAAGGAGTGGGCTGAGACTTATCCGCTGGAGAAGGAGGCACTCGACTACTTCATCAACAATGCCGGTTCGCCAAATGGCGTCATCGACGGTGGTATTCCCGTATTTGCAGCTGGCAACGAGTATGCTCCCAATCCCGCCTTCCCCGGTGCTTATTCCAAGTGCGTGTGCGTAGCCTCGCTTGCAGCCGACTACACCCCGGCTTGCTACACCGACTACGGACAGCTCGTCACACTGAGCGCCCCTGGCGGCGACCTCGAGTACTACGGCAAGATAGGCGAGGCCGAGGACGAGTATTGGGCTGAGACAGCCGAGCAGAAGGGAGCCGTGCTCTCTACCATGATCAAGAACGGCAAGCCAGCCTACGGCTACATGGAGGGCACCTCGATGGCTTGTCCTCACGTGTCGGGTGTGGCAGCGTTGGGCCTTTCCTACGCCGCCAAGCAGCATCGCCACTATCGTGCTGCCGACTTCATCGCACTGATGAAGAAATCGGTAAAGAACCTTGACAGCCATTACGCCAACGGAGCCACCAAGACCTACTATATGAACCACACCACTGTAGGCGCTTCGCCCGAGACCGTAGAGCTTGGCAAGTACATCGGCAAGATGGGCACCGGACTCATCGACGCTGCACGTCTGCTCAGCAACATCCAGAACAAGGAGTACAGCTCCGACATGAAGCTGCCCAACATGTACGTAGCCACCGGGAACACCTCAACGCTGCGTCTTGACAGCTACTTCGGCGGTCAGATGTCGGGCTACAGCTGCACCGTGGCAAATGCCAATGTGGCTTCTGCCTTTGTGTCGGGCAATGTGCTCAGCGTGAAGGGATTCGCCGCAGGCAGCACCACGCTCACCGTGACAGCCGCCGACGGCACCAGCCAGACGGTAGTGGTTACGGTACGCAAGAGCGCAGCCGGCAACGGTTGGATGTAATAAAACTCCACATACAGACAATAGAGATATGAAGACATTAGCATATATGGTTTCGGTAGCCGCTCTTCTCGTGTCGTCGCCCTCAGCGTCAATGGCACAGAACGGGCTGCTCAAGTTCGACCGCAACGTTATCGATGCAGGCACGATGACCGAAGACGACGCTCCGCGCACCTATACCTTCACAGGTCGCAACGTGAGCCGCCGTACGCTGCACATCACACAGGTGAAAACCACCTGTGGATGTACCAGCTCTACGGTGAGCAGCAAGGAGCTGAAGCCCGGTGCGGCGTTCAAGGTCAGCGTCACCTTCACGCCCCGTCGCTATCCCGGCACCATCAACACCGGCGCTTTCCTCTACCTTCGTGAGGCAGCCGGCACTCCTGCCGCCAAGCTCGCACTTACGGGCAAGGTGCTGCCTGGAGCCGATGTGTGGGCACGCTATCCTCACAAGATGGGCGCCCTGCGGCTCAAGCAGTCAAGGGTGAGCATCAGCGAGGTGAAGCCTGGCACACAGCCGTCGGCACGCATACTCTGCGGCAACAGTGGCAACAAGGCGCTGCGCATCAACAGTCTGCTGCTGCCCCCTTACGCCCGTCTGTCTACCGAGCCTGAGGTGTTGCAGCCCGGCGACGAGGCCGACCTTGTCATCACCATCTTGGCTGACAAGATTCCCTCCACAATGCCCGCTACATTCAGTTTCCCCGTAGTGCTTGAGGGGCTCGACGCCCGTCCGTCCGACCGAACCATACAGGTCAGCGTATCTCGCGAACTCTTGAAAAAGTAAAAGAGTAAAAAAGTAAAAGAGTAAAAAAGAGTAAAAACAACAAAGACAATGAAACACTTATATAAACTCTTCACCCTCCTGGTGGTAGCCTTGTTTGCCTGCACCTTCACATCGTGCAGCAGCGACGACGAGGAGATGGAGGAGCCGTCGATGGAGGTGACACCTGCCAATCTGCACGGCACATGGAAGCTGGTGGAGTGGAACAACGGCGAGCAAGTGCCCGAAGGCACCTACTGCTACATCGTGTTCGACCGCCGCGAGCAGACCTACGTGATGTACCAGAAGTTTGACAGCATGTACGGCCGCCGCATCACCGGCTCGTTCGCCATCAAGAACGACCCCTATCAGGGCTACGTCATCAGCGGCACCTACGACTACAACCGTGGCGACTGGAACCAGAGCTACATCGTGACCCGCCTCGTGCAGTCTGGCTCAATGGTGTGGACTGGCAAGGACGACACAGCCGACGTGAGCCGCTACGAGCGTTGCGCCGAAGTGCCAGCCGAAATCATCAACGAGTCGAAAGACCTGACAGAGTAATAGGAGGCTATGGCGTCCTCGCCGTAGCCTGCGCAATAAAAAGAGTGAAAAACAGCGAATAATCCGCAATTAATAGCTGATTATTCGCTTTTTTTGTCCCTTTTCCAAACAAAATCCGTACATTTGTAGACGACTAAAAATTTTGAATTATATTTTTAACAGAAATCTAAAATAACAATGGAACAGACAATCGTAAAGCCAGCCGAAGGAAAGCTCGGCATCATGGTAGTAGGTTGTGGTGCTGTTGCCACCACATACATGACTGGTGTTTTCATGGCTCGCAAGGGACTTGCCAAGCCGGTAGGATCAATGACACAGTATGACAAGATTCGCATCGGCCGCGGAGCCGACAAGAAATATCTGCACTATAAGGACATCGTGCCCCTTGCCGACCTCAAGGACATCGTGTTCGGTACATGGGACGTTTATCCGCAGAACGCCTACCAGGCTGCCATGTATGCCGAGGTGCTCAAGGAGAAGGACATCAACCCCGTGCGCGAGGAACTGGAGAAGATAGTGCCCATGAAGGCTGCCTTCGACAAGAACTACGCCAAGCGTCTCGACGGCGACAACGTGAAGGACTGCAAGACACGCTGGGAAATGGTTGAGGCTCTGCGTCAGGACATACGCGACTTCAAGGCTGAGAACGACTGCTCGCGCATCGTTGTAATCTGGGCTGCCTCTACCGAAATCTACGTACCGGTGGATATGCAGATACACGGCACACTTGCCTCTCTCGAAGCTGCCATGAAGGCCGATGACCGCCAGCACATCGCTCCCTCTATGTGCTACGCTTACGCTGCCCTAACCGAGGGCGCACCCTTCATCATGGGCGCTCCTAACACCACAGTCGACATTCCTGCCATGTGGGAGCTTGCCGAGCAGACCCGTATGCCTATCGCAGGCAAGGACTTCAAGACCGGACAGACCCTCGTGAAGAGCGGTTTCGCTCCAATCATCGGCACACGCTGTCTCGGCTTGAACGGATGGTTCTCTACCAACATCCTCGGCAACCGCGACGGTCTCGTGCTCGACGAGCCAGCCAACTTCCACACCAAGGAGGTGAGCAAGCTCTCTACCCTGGAGACCATTCTCAAGCCCGAAGACCAGCCCGACCTCTACGGCCACGGCAACGACGAGGACACACAGTATTATCACAAGGTGCGCATCAACTACTATCCGCCGCGCAACGACAACAAGGAGGGATGGGACAACATCGACATCTTCGGATGGATGGGCTATCCTATGCAGATCAAGATCAACTTCCTCTGCCGCGACTCTATCCTTGCCGCTCCATTGCTGCTCGACCTCTGCCTGCTGAGCGACCTCGCAGCACGTGCCGGACGCTACGGTACACAGCGCTTCCTCAGCTTCTTCCTCAAGGCGCCTATGCACGACTACACCAAGGGCGAGGAACCCGTCAACCACCTCTACCAGCAGTACACCATGCTGAAGAACGCCATCCGCGAAATGGGAGGCTACGAGGCTGACGAAGAGATTGACTAAAAGAGTCCTAATATAAACATAGCGCCCTGCAAAGGCTGAAAGCATTAATAATTGTCAATGCTTTTGCCTTTGCAGGGCGCTTTGCTGTCATCATATTCGTACGTGTTTGTTATTGTATTTGCTTATTTACGATTTATTTAGGGAGTGTCGTTAAATATTAAGATTATTTACAACTATCTAATCCTCAATGTGATAGAAATTTTGTACCTT
>NZ_JADYTS010000056.1 GCF_021531355.1 Leyella stercorea
AGAAATGATGAATTCTTCACGTTAAAGCTATACGCTCTACACGACAAGCGTCTACGCATTTAACGGAAGAACCATTTTTTCAAGATGGGGGGGGTATTATTTCAAGAATTATGACTATCTTTGCACATGATAATTTGGGACTCGTGAGAGCCTTAGATTAGCTTAGTTAAGTCTAGTTTAGTTTTTGTGTTGGTTGCGGGCAGTCGATTGATTGCCCGCAATTTCTTTTTTATTACTTTCTAAAACAAGTTGATAAAATAATAAATATATAAATTTAACGCATAAAAATTTTATAGCTCAACAAAAACATATAACTTAGCGGTTGAATTTATAACTAAATCATTGATTGTACAACCCTATTAAAAAATCAATATTATGATTAGACTGAATGCATTTTTCGAAGTAAAAGACAACGCCAGCATTGACGCTGTAAAAACTCTCGGTACAGAACTTGTAAACAAATCGCGCAATGATGAAGGCTGCGTATCTTACGACCTCTTCACAAGTGCTACACGCCCACTGGTGATGATGTTCTGCGAAACATGGAAGGACGAGGAAGTGTTGAAGGCACATATCGCCTCGGCTCATTTCACCGACTTGGTGCCCAAGATTGAAGCTCTCACCAAAAACGGATTGAAACTGGAGAAATTCGAATTCTAAATAATCGAAACGGCAGACTCCCGTCCGACGCGCAGCAGTAAGCCACAACTTATGTGTTGACCTGCGCGTCGGACGGGAGTCCGCCGTTTCTTTTTTATTATTTTCTTCTTGCATTGCGGCCTTTATCCTTACGGGCTGCTGCACCACGACTATTGTCATTAGCCTTGCTACCATAATTGCCACCAGCGTTATAGCCTTTTCCGCCACCATATTTTCCGCCCGAATAATTACGCTGCTTGCCATAGCCATCACACTGGGCTGACGGCTTCTCGTGTCCACGACGATTCTTCTCTCTTGGCTGAACATCACGTTCAAACTGCTGACGCTCAAACTCCGGACGACGGTTGTTGCCGAAGTTACGTCCCTGATTGGGTGCAGGCACACCTGCATATAGCTGCTGTATAAGGTCAGGACGACCTATGCGACGCAATTCCTGCTCAATGCCGCGACGCTCCTCAGGTTTATACCAGAAGAAGAACTGGCGCTGGGCAAGCTTGTCGCGCGGTGTCTTGGCAGAGAATACGGGTTCAAGAGTATATGGGTCATAGCCCGTATACCACGTCTCCGTACTCACAGTCATCGGCGTAGGCGTGAAGTCTTGCACCTGCTCAAGATGGAAGTCAAGACGCTTTGTAATGACAGCCAACTCAGCCATATCTTCCTCACGACAGCCCGGATGTGAACTAATAAAGTAAGGAATTATCTGCTGACGCAAATTCTCCTCCGTATTTATCTTATCGAAGATGCGCTTGAACTCCTCAAAAAGCTTGAACGAAGGCTTGCGCATAAGTTTCAGTACCGCATCCGACGTGTGTTCGGGAGCCACCTTCAATCGTCCACTCACGTGCTTGCAGATAAGTTCGCGAGTGTACTGACGTGCAGCAGCATTCCACTTCTCCTCCTTGCTCTTGTGCAGAAGCAAGTCGTAGCGCACGCCACTACCTATGAAACTCTTCTTTATGCCAGGAAGAGCATCAACGGCATGGTAAATATCAAGTAGCGGAGTGTGGTCGGTGACGAGATTGGGGCAAATCTGCGGATTGATGCACGACGGACGCTTGCACACTGCACAAGCCTTAGGGTTCTTGCCGTGCATTCCATACATATTTGCCGAGGGTCCGCCAAGATCGGAAAGATAACCCTTGAAGTCGGGCATTTCTATCACCTTCTTCACCTCCTTTATAATGCTCTCCTTCGAACGGCAAGCTATGAACTTGCCCTGATGGGCACTGATTGTACAGAAGGCGCAACCACCAAAGCATCCACGATGCATGTTGACCGAGAACTTAATCATATCGTAAGCCGGAATGCGCTTGCCCTTATATTTAGGGTGAGGCAGACGGGTGTAGGGCAGGTCGAACGAATGGTCGAGTTCTTCGGATGTCATCGGAGGATAAGGAGGATTAACAACGGCATACTTGCCGTCAACCTCCTGAAGCAAGCGTTGGGCATGCATCTTGTTAGATTCCTCCTCAATATGACGGAAATTGTCGGCCTCGGCCTTCTTATTACGCAGACACTCCTCATGACTGTACAGAACAATGTCATCAGAGGTTATTCCGCCAGGAATTTCTTCCTCCTTCGTGAGATAGACAGTCTGTGGGACATTGCGTATTTCAGCTATGTGCTTACCTTCGCTGAGCTGGCTACAGAGTTCCAGAATTGGCTTCTCGCCCATTCCGTATATAATCATGTCGGCACCCGAATCGCAGAGGATACACTTCTGTAGTCCGTCCTTCCAGTAGTCGTAATGAGTCAGTCGACGAAGCGAAGCTTCAATACCACCCAGCACAACAGGCACATCGGGGAAGAGTTGCTTCAGAATCTTAGTATAGACAATGGTAGGATATTCCGGACGGCAGTCGTGACGACCGTCTGGACTATAGGCATCTTCCGAACGCAGACGCTTGCCTGCTGTGTACTTGTTGACCATTGAGTCCATACATCCCGGAGCAATGCCGAAGAAGAGATTTGGACGTCCCAACTTCTTAAAGTCGCGAAAATCGCCGTGCCAGTCGGGCTGGGGTACTATAGCCACCTTATAGCCCGCCGACTCGAGCGTGCGTCCAATAACAGCAGCGCCAAACGACGGATGGTCAACATACGCATCACCCGAGAACAGGATAACGTCAACGCTATCCCATCCTCGGATTTCCATTTCCTTTTTGGTAGTAGGCAGCCAATCGGTGAGCCTATATTCTTTCATTGTATATACTTTACGTGTTAATTAATTTTGTTCAACTTCCTCGTTCTCTGCCGGCTTGTTCTTCTCCCACTCCTTGTAGAGCGCCACAAGATTAGACAAGCCGATAGCCTTCATGTTATTATTGTAAATCACGTCAAGACAGAGGTCGAGCAAGTTCTTGTCGCTAATGCCTGACGACTCCAGCAATGAGCGCACATTAAGCTTAAGCTTGTCGAGCACTGCCTCATCAATAATACCGTTACTGTCAACCAAGCTGTCAAGAAGTGTATATTTTTGAAGAGTTTCAAGATGCAAGTCACTTACTTCAATACTTCTTGTGCCTGATGCATTTGCCTGAATTTTGTACATAATCATTAGTTTTTTAAAGTTATTAGTCTTAAATTTTTATCGCTTGACAAGAAAGTCCATTACGGCTTTCATCACCTGTCGGCGTGCCTTCATATTGTTGATGCACTCGAAGGGGAAGCCCATAACGAAACTCTTGTAATCGCCACCATCATAAGCTACTGCGGCACTTGAGCCGTCAGCATACTGCATTGCACAGAATGCAGATGAAACAGAAGGATGCATTACATCTACCGACGTTGCTGCGTAATGAACCGAATTCAAATTACGGATAATGTCGAAATTGATTCCTAATCCATTCACCATATTATTGGTCTGAGTGCGGTCGGAACGTTCGTACGAAACCTTTATTACGTCGGAAAGGAAGCGGCGCTCGTCATCACGCAGCATGTCGCTACCCACATAAGCTCCGCTTACCATTACACGTCCGCCACGGCTGACAAACATATTCAGTTGGTTGCGCAGTCTTGACGTGAATGTCTTGTAGTGAACCAGCGAGTGACCGTCGTCCTTCTGCAAACCAAAGGCTACGTCCATAACATCATAATCCGACGGTTTGGCAAAATCGTTCTCCAACGCTTCAACCGAACAGCTCACAACGTTGTAATCGCCTGCCGTAGCAATGTTCTCGACATGACAAACCGACTCGTTCTGCTGATTGCCCATAACAAAGAAGCCAGCAAGTTCGTCGCCACAATAGCCCATTGCTCCAGGCCCTTCACTTCCGGCACGTTTACGGTCGAAACATTGCTGACGACCGTTCCACCCTGCAGTAAGCCCATAAGAAGCACCAATATCGGAATCCAAATCAAAGCCCTGCTGCGTTTCATTATCTACTACAGCCGGACCCGAAAGGCGCTTGAATCCATTGACCACTAGTATGTTCTTGGCATGAGGATTAGACGACAGACAAGCCGCCAATATCTCTGAAGGGAAGCTCTCGCCTCCCCTATTCACAGCTGCAACACGGAACTTGTACACTACGCCAGGCTGCACATCAATCACAAACGAATTGCCACACACCATACGACCATTATCAAATCCGCCGGCGCCTTGTGCCACATATACATTATAAGATGTAGGCACCGATGTTGGCTCCTGCTCGTCCTTGACCGGAAGCCACGACAGGCGCAACTGACCGTTTCCAATGTTCTCTATACGGAAATTGTCAACCGGCAACGGCTGAACAATGCACGGACGGGAATGATTGCTGCTGACGTAGCGCAGTATGGTCTTATAGAGCGAACGTGCCATTGTGAACTTGAAGTTAGGGTCAAGTCCGCGTCGGATGTCGGCAAAGTTCTGATGCGACATTGTCTCTATTATCGCCGACGGAACCTCCGGACGACGGGTCTCGCTGTAATTACGGTCCCACAAATAGCGGCGGGTCCACTTGCCATATTTGAACGTCAAGTCACGACGCAAACCTTCAAGTAGTTGTTCGGCGAAGTCGTGCGAAGTCATTCGCGAGATTCCACTACCCAGTCGGCCGTCATTGAAGTTGGTAGTACATATAGACAACGAACCGATTATAGAATCTGGCACCGACGTGTAACCGGCGTCGCTGTGCACGGCAAGCGAGATCTCGATAGGCACTTTCTTGCCTTCGCGCGTCGGTACATAAACCGAACCTCCTGCGAGCCAGTTGGTCATATTAGAGCGTGAATTTATATCGTCGGAATAGTCATCAGTACCATTCTTTCCACCATAAACACTATAAGGTGCGCCCGACCATTGTGCATTATAACGGGCACCCTCAAGACAACGAGGCATTCCACTCGTAACACCATAACGCTGCACGTTGCCCATGCCTCCACCAAAGCGTACGGCATCCGTTGTTATGACACCCTTGTGGTCGGAAAGATTGGTGATTATCACACGGTTGTCGGTGCTGCTACCACTGTCAAAATCGAACGTTCCAAGATAAACCCATGTGCCTCCACCCATTTGCTGATTGACACGAAACAGAGTGCGCTGACCTTTATGACACACTATATATTGCACATCAGACACGCTGTTTGGAAGGGTCTGATAACTCACATACACAGCATAACGTCCTGCTTGCGGAATCTGAGGTTGGTACGAAGCCCACGACTCATGCCCCTTGCGCACTGTGCGCACCTGACGAGCAGTGCCCTGCAGAAAAGGATTCTCGCCGTCACGATAGACTCCATTGCGCGGGGCAAAGCCCTTAGCTTGGGCTGTACGCCACTTCTCACGGCCGTCGTCCTCTACATACCCCCTACCATTATCGTTGTCTACCAGCACCTCATTCTTCTGCCAGTCACGCTCGCGCGGAGTATAGACGATGGCACCGGCACGCTCAAGCATCGGGATAAGATAAGGCACAACCATAGTCTGAGTGAAAAGGTCCTCTGTGGTACAGAACAAGTTAGGACGCTGCCAACGCCAACACGACTTCTTCGTGTCATAAAACATACCATGCGAGGCCCATAATGAAATATGTCTGTCAAACAGTCCATGTGTGATAAAGTAAGGCTTTGACTCATCATAAACCCATGGAGCACCATCATATTCAATCTTGCCCCATGCTGATGGGACGCCAGTATTGTTGACTTTAGCCCCTGCTACAAGTTGTTCTATGGGCAATCCTGCAGCCACAATGCTGAGCGAATACTTGTTGTAAGGCTTTGGCAGAGTTCTGGACAATCGTTTGTAATAGAACTTTACTGACTTTTCGGTGAACTCTTGAGTCGCAAACGACGGACTGATATAGACTTTCAATTCGCGGCTGCGCTCGTCCACACTAAACTTCTCAAGATAAGGCTGTGCCTGAAAATGGACATTCTTAGCTCTGTTCTGCAGAACATAGTTTTTCAGAATTGCGCCCACTTTTTCATTTGACAGCATCTTGTTGCTGCCAGCAACAGACGGAACTGCAACCATTGAAAAGGCACAGAATAGTATGGATAGAACTCGGTTCATTTTACAACTCTAATTATATGAATTTTCTATTGTTGTCGTCCGGTCCTTCAAAAGGACAACTTTACACCTTGAAAAGGACAACTTTCGGCATTCAAAAGAGCCCCTTTTACATTGCAAATGTAGTCCTTTTACATTGCAAAAGGACTACATTCTGGATATTGTATGCGAACATCAGTTCGTCACACATATTTTATATGTCTCCGACGGTGAAGAGTTCGGGCTTCTTTCCTTTGAAATCCTTGTAGTAGGTCTTTATCAATTTCATGTCAGCCTCAACGTCGCCTGTCGGCACAAGCACGTGCTTACACTCTATTAGTTTGCGTTCGAAATCGAGCCCATAGAGCAGAATAGGGATATTGGCCTTCAAGGCAATGAAGTAGAATCCCTTCTTCCAATCAGGGTTAAGCGAACGGGTTCCCTCTGGAGTGACACACAGACGAAATTTGGGAGTGTTGCGTGCCGTCTCAGCCAAAGCGTCGGTCATGCTTGTATGCTTGCCACGATAGACGGGTATTCCACCTATGCTACGGAAGAAAGCACCCAAAGGCCAGAAAAACCATTCCTTCTTCATGAGGAAGTTTATCTTCAAGTTCTCGGCACGCGAGTAAAGCAGACCCATTATAAAGTCCCAATTGCTCGTATGGGGTGCAAGACACAAGATGTATTTTTCGGGAAACTCCACACTTATTTCAGCACGCCAATGCATGCGCTTGTAGAGCACCGTTCTGCAAAAACGTTGCAATAAACTCATTACTAATCATTATTTTCTTAACCAGATATTAATGTCTAACAAGCTAAATTACTCAATGTTTGAAATCTGGTCGATTATTTCAGATACTTGCTTGTTGAATTTTGTGATAAGGTCCTTGAAGAATTCAGAAGCTGACATTCCCGGCTCTACGTGCGACACGCGGCGGATATAGTCGTTGTGAATTACCAAAATAGATGTGAGTAAGGCCTTTACGTTTTCATCATCAGCCTTTATCGAATAAGATGCAGCCACTACCTCTGAAAAAAGTTCGCTACATACGTAATTGATTTTTCGTTTTAAGATTCGTTTATTAGCCATAATTTCTTTTATGATTTTATATAATTTCTTGCCAAAGATAGAAAAAAAAAGAATACGCGACAAGTAATATCAATAAAAAATGTAACAGAATAAAGTTTTCCGTCCAATATTTTCATTATGTCACAGAAAAAGCGTATTTTTGCAGCACGAAATAATATAAAGGTAGATTTTATTTCAATAATACATACTTTTTAATTTTTAACATCAAATGGAAATTAGTGCATTGCAGATTGCAAGAGCTGCTTATCAGCCCAAATTGCCCAAGGCTCTTCAGGGTCCCGTGAAGGCCGTAGAAGGCGAGGCTACACAGTCAGTAGGTAACCAGGATGACATCAAGGCTTTGTTCCCCAACACATACGGAATGCCCGTCATTACATTCGAGGCTGGCGAGAAGAAGGAGCTTCCAGCTTTCAATGTTGGTGTAATTCTTTCAGGCGGCCAGGCTCCTGGCGGCCACAACGTAATTTCAGGTCTCTTCGACGGCGTTAAGGCTCTCAACCCTGAGAACAAGCTTTATGGCTTCATCCTCGGTCCTGGCGGTCTCGTTGACCACAACTACAAGGAAATCACTCCGGAGCTTATGGACGCTTACCGCAACACTGGCGGTTTCGACATCATCGGTTCTGGTCGTACCAAGCTTGAGAAGGAAGAGCAGTTTGAGAAGGGTATCGAGATTCTCCGCGAACTCGGCATCAAGGCTCTCGTCATCATCGGTGGTGACGACTCTAATACTAACGCTTGCGTACTCGCTGAGTACTATGCAGCAAAGAAGTACGGCGTTCAGGTAATCGGTTGCCCGAAGACTATTGACGGTGACCTGAAGAACGAGCAGATTGAGACTTCATTCGGTTTCGACACAGCTTGCAAGACATACTCTGAGCTTATCGGTAACATCCAGCGCGACTGCAACTCAGCCCGCAAGTACTGGCACTTCATCAAGCTCATGGGCCGTTCGGCTTCGCACATCGCTCTTGAGTGCGCTCTGCAGACACAGCCTAACATCTGCCTCGTATCAGAGGAGGTTGAGGCAAAGGAGATGTCTCTCGACGACGTTGTAACATATATCGCTAAGGTAGTTGCCGACCGCGCTGCCGACGGCAACAACTTCGGTACTGTCCTCATCCCTGAGGGACTTATCGAGTTCATCCCTGCTATCAAGAAGCTCATCGCTGAGCTCAATGAGGTCCTTACCGACCCTGCAACTGGTGAGCCACGTGAGTTTGCTAACGCTGAGGAGCAGATTGACTTCGTAAAGAGCTCTATCGCAAAGGACAACCTCGCTATTCTCGAATCGCTTCCTGAGGACGTTGCACGTCAGCTCTGCCTCGACCGCGACCCGCACGGAAACGTTCAGGTTTCGCTCATCGAGACTGAAAAGCTTCTCTCACGTATGGTAGAGAAGAAGCTCGAGGCTTGGAAGGAAGAGGGCAAGTACAATGGCAACTTCTCTGCACAGCACCACTTTTTCGGTTACGAGGGACGTTGCGCAGCTCCTTCTAACTACGATGCTGACTACTGCTACTCACTTGGCTACAACGCTTCACGCCTCATCGCAAACGGCAAGACTGGCTACATGTCAGTTATCAAGAATACTACAGCTCCTGCCGCAGAATGGATTGCAGGTGGTGTGCCTATCACAATGATGATGAACATCGAGCGTCGTAACGGTGCCAACAAGCCGGTTATCCGCAAGGCTCTCGTAGAGCTCGACGGTGCTCCGTTCAAGTTCTTCGCTGCTCATCGTGAGGAGTGGGCCAAGAACGATTGCTACGTATATCCGGGTCCGGTTCAGTACTGGGGTCCGTCTGAGGTATGCGATCAGACTACAAAGACTCTGATGCTCGAGCAGGGCAAGTAATCAATTGCCTTATTATAACTCTTAATGCAGAGTTAAAGAACTATATGGAGAGCAGAGTGGTTTCAACCATTCTGCTCTCTCTGTTTCAGAACATTGCACACAAAGCAATTATATTAAAGACTATGAGTGAACAGTATCACGCACGCAAAATAAACAAAAGAAAGAAAACTACACGCAAGGCTTCTTCCACAAAGAAACAGTCGGCACTCAGCGCCCTGCTCGCACGCAATCCACATGCAGCATGGTGGGTGGGCGGCATAGCCGTAGTGTGTCTGTACGTATGGCTGTTCTACTCGTTTCTGGTCAGTCCTACCGGATTCAGATGGCGCGCCTTGTTCGGTGATGCCAATTACCCTGCCGGATACGAAATTCACGGCATTGACATTTCGCATTATCAGGGAGACATAGATTGGGACAAGCTGCGTGAAGCCAGCATCGAAGGATGCCCGTTGCGCTTTATAATGATAAAATCAACAGAAGGCTCAACTCGTGTAGACAATAAATTCAAGGAGAATTTCCGTCAGGCACGCGAATATGGATTCATACGCGGTGCTTATCATTTCTGGAGTAATAAGTCGTCGGCACGTTCACAAGCCTATCACTTTCTCAATACCGTACGTCTTGAAGACGGCGATTTGCCTCCTGTTCTTGACGTAGAGCATAAGCCTGCCGACCGTTCGGTTGAGGATTTTCAGCACGACATACTGACATGGCTTCACATAGTTGAGGATAAATATCACGTGAAGCCCATCATCTACACGTATTATAAATTCAAGGAGAAGTATTTAAGCAAGCCCGTATTCGACGACTATCCATATTGGATTGCCCATTATTATGTTGACAAGGTGGAATATAAAGGAGCATGGAAGTTCTGGCAGCATACCGATGTAGGTCGGCTTCCGGGCATAAAGAGCTACGTTGACTTCAACATCTATAACGGCTCATTCTACGATATGAAGAAATTAACGATAGGCAATCAGGACAATGTATGGTGAAAAGAATCAAGCACCCATTTTGCTTGATTCTTAATTAAAGTTATAACTGAATTGGAGTCCAACAGGCGATACGGACAAACTAACGTCTTCGCATTTTTTCTCCCTACCAAACACAAGTTTACCTATCAGTTGCCCCACTTCGGCTGAAGCAACGCCTATTGCAGCACCCGCAACCACATCGCCCCATTTATGACGGTTGCGCCGAACGCGGTCCACAGCCACTGTTGTGGCTACAGCATAACCTGCCACTCCAATCCAAGGCGATACGCTATAATACTCATGCATAAGGGTTGTGGCTCCACAGAAAGCTATCGACGTATGTCCCGACGGAAACGAACGGTTGTCAGTACCATCAGGACGTCGCTCATGTATAGAATGCTTCAAAGCATACGTCACTCCAGCATTCATTACAAACGAAGCCGCAGAAATAGTCAAGCGTTTTTTCCATGAATTCTCCGACTCTACTCCAAAAGCCTTGAGTCCAAATACAGCCACAGTAGGCACATACTGCAATACATTGTCTATGCCGTCGCCATGATAACGTTTATTGCCTCCATTTGTTTCAGAATCCGTCTGACCAAAACAAAGTGTCGACAGCAATAAAGCTATCGACACACTCATATACCTTAATCGCATTTATTATAAATAGGTATTTTTTTGTATACTTAATTAGCTTCAAACAAGGCGCAAGCCCATTCTTCGTCAGTAACAACATCTTTCAAAGACATGGCATTGTCCATTGCAGCCTTTTCCAACATCGGAACGTCCGACTCATAGAATCCACTAAGAATCAGACATCCATCATTCTTCATATGACGCTTGAATGCAGACATATCGTTTATCAGAATATTGCGGTTGATGTTTGCAATCACTACATCAAACTCCTCATCAACTACGTCAAGCACAGACGCATCACCAAGCATCACATCTAAATTGCCCACTCCATTTATCGAGGCATTATGCTTGGCATTTTCCGAGCTCCATTCGTCAATGTCATAGCCCAAAACTCTATCAGCACCAAGACGCGAAGCCACAATACCAAGAATACCTGTACCACAACCGCAGTCGAGCACCTTCTTTCCATTCAAATTCATACCAAGCAGACGACGCAGAATCATACGTGTAGTCTGATGAGTACCAGTGCCAAAAGCATTGCGCGCCTCAATAAAAATGCGCATCACACCATCATTGCCCGCAAACATATTCATATCTGTATGCTTGGCATCATATATAATAAGGTTTTCGCTAACACCTATTGGCTCAAAGCCCTCTTCTTCCCAACCTTGATTCCAATCCTGATCGGGCACTTCTTCCACATCATAAGTCACCGTCGCACCCTCTGGCATATAATCAGCAATAGCCTCATCGAGAGCTTCCTTATTATACAATGGGCGCTGCACGTAGCCCTGCAGTCCATCCTCTGTGTCTTCAAAAGCCTCAAAGCCAGCCTCGCAGGCTGCAGCCGACAACAACTCACGGGCAGGCTGCATGAGTTCGGGTTCACATTCTATCTTGAAATTTGCTACAAAATACTTCATATCTTCGTTTACATTTATTATTCGTACACTTCGTCTATACCATATTCCATATCGTCCTCAGCCTTATGAGCACAACCATCGAATCCTTCCGGCAAATCAAATTTAGCTTCAGGATCATACGGCAGAGTCTTGTCGCGATAAACCTTCTTCATAAAGTACGCCCATATAGGCAATGCCATTGTGGCACCCTGACCCATACGCATAGAGTCGAAGTGAATATCACGGTCATCACCGCCTACCCAACAGCCACTGACAAGCTGAGGTGTGAAACCCATAAACCAGGCATCACTATTACGGTTTGTAGTACCAGTCTTACCGCCTATCTCTCCCGTAAAGTTGTACTTATAACGCAGTCGGCCCGCTGTACCACCGTCAACAACTCCCTTTAGCAGTACAAGCATCTTATTGGCACTCTCCTCACTTATCACCTCGTTCATACGCGGCTGGAAATTAGTAATGACATTACCCTCGTTGTCTTCGATACGACTCACAAACATTGGAGCCGTACGTATGCCATGGTTGGCAAATGTAGTGTATGCACTTACCATCTCTGCCACAGTCATCTCACACGGACCCAAGCACAACGACATAGACGGATGAATGTCGGGATTGTTGATGCCGTAGTCATGAAGGAGTTGTACAAACTGCTGCGGGCTCAGCTTACTCATAAGATAAGCCGAGATCCAGTTGCTCGATTGGGCAAGACCCCACTTCAGTGTAACCATCTCGCCAGCACGCTTATGACTTGCATTGCGCGGAGTCCACGGCTTTCCAGCCACCATATAAGTCTGCTGTACGTTTGGAGCCTTATCGCATGGCGAGAACCCGTTCTCCATTGCCAACGAGTAGAGAAATGGCTTAATTGTTGAACCCACCTGACGACGACCACCGGTAACCATATCGTACATAAAGTGCGTATAATCCAGACCTCCCACATACGCCTTCACAGCACCTGTAGTCGGATCCATACTCATAAATCCGGCTCTGAGGAAAGACTTAACATATCGAATGCTGTCTATTGGTGTCATCGTAGTATCGACATCGCCATGATATGTAAATATCGACATATCGGTAGGAGTATGGAACGACTTGTGTATCTCTTCGTCGCTTGCACCATTGGCCTTTAGTATGCGATAGCGTTCGCTCTGAAGCACAGCCCGTTCCATTATCTGATTCACCTGCTTTTTAGTAAGTTGCGATGTGAACGGAGCGTTAGGTTTGCCCTTGTTCTCCTTGAAGAACTCAGGTTGCAGATAGCGCGCCACATGTCCATACACAGCCTCTTCAGCATAACGCTGCATACGTGAGTCGATTGTAGTATATACCTTCAGTCCGTCTGCGTTAAGATTGTATGGCGAACCGTCCTTCTTGAAGTTCTTGTTACACCAGCCATAAAGCGGGTCTGTATCCCAGGCTATTGAGTCGAGCACATACTGACGCTTGTTCCACGACGGATACTTGCTGCGGTCAGGACGCTCTGCCGACATATACACACGCAAGAACTCGCGCAAGTATGGTGCTGTGCCATCCTTATGGTCGTTACGATGGAAATTGAGTGTAAGAGGCTGGTCGCAAGACTTATGATATTGTTCGTCTGTAATATATCCAGCCTTCCGCATCTGATCCAATACCACATTGCGACGTTCGCGGCAACGCTCTGGATAACGCACCGGATTGAACAGCGACGGATTCTTGCAAAGTCCAATCAATGTTGCAGCCTCCTCAAGAGTAAGGTTTTTCGGGTCCTTATAGAAATAGGTGGAGGATGCGGTCTTTATACCAACCGCATTATGCAGAAAGTCGAAATAGTTGAGATACAGAGCTATTATCTCCTCCTTGGTATAGTTGCGCTCAAGCTTTACGGCTATCACCCACTCTATCGGCTTCTGCAACAGGCGCTCAAGCGTACTGCCAGCCGTATCCGAATACAACTGCTTGGCAAGCTGCTGTGTAATGGTACTGCCACCGCCTGCACTTGTCTGTCCTAACAGTCCGCGCTTCACAATGGCACGGCTAAGCGCAATAAAGTCAATGCCCGAATGGTCGTAGAAGCGTACGTCTTCCGTCGCAACCAAAGCCTTGACAAGATATGGCGACAGATTGGAATAAGGCACACATATACGGTTCTCACGATTGAAATTCCATGTGCCTATCACTTTGCCGTCAGACGAATATATCTGTGTGGCAAAACGACTTATCGGGTTCTGCAAATCTTCTATCGGAGGCATATATCCTATCCATCCGTTCCATATAGCAACAAACGCCAATGAGCTGCCTAAAAATGTCAGGCCCAACAGCCACCATAGAAAATGTATTAAAACTTTTCGCATATATTATGATAAAGTGAGTGCTATTAGTTATTCTTTTGATTGCAAAGGTAAGGTAAAAAAGTGAGAAAAGAATAAATAATACATTTCATTTGACACTTATCTGAAAAAATATAACTACCTTAGCACACAAATAAAGAATAACCATTAATTCTATAAAACAAATGAGACACGATTTCGTAACAATTGCCGACCTTTCCAAAGAGAAAATCATGTATCTCCTTGAGATGGCCCAGGAATTCGAGAAGTATCCCAACCGAGAGCTTCTAAAAGGCAAAGTGGTAGCGACACTTTTCTTTGAGCCGTCAACACGTACACGCCTCAGCTTTGAGACTGCTGCCAACCGACTCGGTGCGCGTGTGATAGGTTTCTCTGATGCCAAGGCTTCAAGCGTATCGAAAGGAGAAACACTTAAAGACACGGTATTGATGGTGTCTAACTATGCCGACGTCATTGTGATGCGCCACTATGTAGAAGGTGCAGCACAATATGCCAGCGAGGTGGCTCCCGTTCCTATTGTAAATGCCGGTGACGGTGCACACATGCATCCTTCACAATGTCTGCTCGACCTCTACTCTATCTATAAGACCCAGGGCACTCTCGACAATCTTAACATATATCTTGTAGGCGACCTCAAGTATGGCCGTACCGTACATTCGCTCATCACAGCCATGCGCCACTTCAACCCTACATTC
This sequence comes from Leyella stercorea, assembly GCF_021531355.1. Classification (GTDB taxonomy): domain Bacteria; phylum Bacteroidota; class Bacteroidia; order Bacteroidales; family Bacteroidaceae; genus Prevotella. The sequence continues at coordinate 14,640 of NZ_JADYTS010000056.1, forward strand.
CATTTCATAGCGCCTAAGGAGCTGGCTATGCCCGATGAGTACAAGATTTATTGCAAGGAGCATGGCATCAAATATGTAGAGCACACCGACTTCAACGAGGACGTCATTGCCGATGCCGACATCCTGTATATGACACGTGTACAGAAGGAACGCTTCTCTGACCTTATGGAATATGAGCGCGTCAAGAATGTCTACATACTCAAGAACTCTATGCTTGGCAAGGCTAAGCCCAACATGAAGATTCTGCATCCGCTGCCACGCGTCAACGAGATTGCATACGATGTCGACGACAATCCGCACGCTTACTACATACAGCAGGCAGGCAACGGACTGTTTGCACGCGAGGCTATATTCAGCCATGTTCTCGGCATAACACTCGACGAGGTTAAGAACGACAAAACTATTATTAAGTAATACCATTAACGCGATGAACAACAAGAAAGAACGACTGGTTGCCGCCATCAAGAACGGCACCGTCATCGACCATATACCAGCCGAAAAGACTTACGAGGTTGTAAACCTGCTAAAACTGCAAGAGCTGGCAGTACCGGTAACTATCGGTTACAACTATCCGTCAAGCAAGATTGGAAAGAAGGGCATTATCAAGGTCTCTGACAGATTCTTCACCGACGAGGAGATTTCACGCCTCTCAGTAGTTGCACCTAACGTAGTGCTGAACATAATCAAGGACTATGAGGTTGTAGAGAAGAAGACCGTGGAGACACCCGACGAGTTGCGTGGCATTGTGCTTTGCAACAACCCCAAATGCATTACCAACAACGAGCCTATGCAGACTGTGTTCAACGTTGTAGACAAGGCTCACGGCATCATCAAGTGCAGATACTGCGACAAAGAGCAGTGCATGGAAGATGTAAAACTCGTATAAAATAAATTCTATTCAATTACTTTTTTAAAACCTAAGCCAAAATGGAAAGAGACCAAGTGATTTTTGATCTTATTGAGAAAGAACATCAGCGCCAGCTGAAGGGTATCGAACTCATTGCATCAGAGAATTTCGTAAGTGACGAAGTTATGCAGGCCATGGGGTCTTGCCTAACCAATAAATATGCCGAAGGCTATCCTGGCAAACGCTACTATGGCGGATGCCAGGTTGTCGACGAAGTGGAGAATCTCGCCATTGAACGTATCAAGAAGCTCTTCGGAGCTGAATATGCCAACGTACAGCCTCACTCTGGAGCACAGGCCAACGCTGCCGTGCTGCTCGCTGTACTGAAGCCAGGCGATGTCTTCATGGGACTTAACCTCGCACACGGTGGGCACCTTTCACACGGCTCGGCTGTCAACACTTCTGGTATTCTGTACCACGCTATAGGCTACGATCTTGACAAGGAGACCGGCCGCGTCAACTACGACCAGATGGAGCAGCTTGCTATCGAGAACAAGCCTAAGCTCATTATCGGTGGCGGTTCGGCTTACAGCCGCGAGTGGGACTACAAGCGCATGCGCGAGATTGCCGACAAGGTTGGCGCATTGCTCATGATTGATATGGCTCACCCTGCTGGCCTTATTGCCGCAGGTCTTCTGGACAATCCTGTGAAGTACGCTCACATCGTAACCTCTACCACTCACAAGACTCTCCGTGGTCCGCGTGGCGGTATCATCCTTATGGGTAAGGACTTTGAGAACCCATGGGGACTCAAGACTCCTAAGGGCGTAACAAAGATGATGAGCCAGTTGCTCAACTCTGCCGTATTCCCCGGACAGCAGGGCGGACCGCTCGAGCATGTCATCGCTGCTAAGGCAGTAGCATTCGGCGAGGCTCTGAAGCCTGAATTCAAGGAGTGGGCCAAGCAGGTTCAGAAGAACGCAAAGGTATTGGCAGACGAACTTGTTAAGCGTGGCTTCACCATCGTAAGCGGTGGCACCGACAACCACTCTATGCTTGTCGACCTTCGCGACAAATATCCAGAACTTACCGGTAAGGTAGCCGAGAACGCTCTCGTGGCAGCCGACATCACCGTAAACAAGAATATGGTTCCGTACGACACACGCAGCGCTTTCCAGACTTCTGGTATACGTCTCGGCACACCTGCCATCACTACACGTGGTGCTAAGGAAGACCTCATGGTGCTCATTGCCGAACTCATCGAGGAAGTACTCAACGATCCTGAGAACGAGGAGGTAATCGCTCGTGTACGTACTAAGGTGAACGAGACTATGAAGAACTATCCTATCTTCGCATGGTAGAATAATTGGTAAAAATCTATAGTGCTGTCCTTTTGCCCAATGCAGAAGGGCAGCATTTTTCGTATAACGCAACTCACAACATCATGACCATACAATATATATTTGTATTTATAATACTAATTATCGTTATTGCCTACATTATACAGCGCATCGTGACAACATTCAAAGAAGCCAAAAGTGGATGCTATGGATGCAAAGGATGTGCTCTGAAAGGAAAAATAAAGAACAAAAGGATGAAGGACATAGGAAAATCAAAGAAATTTGAATGTTTTGAAGAAAAAGTCTGAAAAACATTTGGAGGTTACATAAATTATGCCTACCTTTGCACTCGCAATTAAGCAACAAGCCTATGGTACCTTGGCCGATCGGTTAGGTAACGGTCTGCAAAACCGTGTAGAGCAGTTCGACTCTGCTAGGTACCTCACAAGAAGACAGAACTTTTACGAGTTCTGTCTTTTTTTGTTTTTATACAAGAAACCATGAGCCGCAAGTTCTACAAACAAAAAAAGAAGCAGGAAATACGATAGTGAATTTATATTGTTCCACAATCAGTATTTCCTGCTTCTTGCATTTATATATGTCCTACTCTAATTATCCCTTCAGCTTGATAGTAAGCTTTTCGAGCATATCCTTTGTCATCGAGTCGAGGTCGTATGCCGGGCACCAATCCCACTCCTCACGAGCGCAAGAGTCGTCCATACGGTCAGGCCAGCTCTCAGCGATGCTCTGCTTCAACGGATCAACATTGTACTCCATCTCGAAGTCTGGCTTGTACTTCTTGATAGCCTGGAACACAGTCTCCGGACCAAAGCTCAAAGAAGCGATGTTGAATGCGTTGCGATGTACAAGACGTGTCGGGTCTGCCTCCATAAGGTCGATAGCAGCCTTAAGTGTATCCGGCATGTAGATCATATCCATCAGCGTTCCCTCCTTAATCGGGCAAACGAACTTCTCGCCACGAACTGCTGAATAATAAATATCAACAGCATAGTCGGTAGTACCACCACCCGGAGGTGTAACGTACGAGATAACGCCAGGGAAACGTACGGCACGTGTGTCTACACCATACTTATTAAAGTAGTAGTCGCTCAGAAGCTCTGTAGTAACCTTTGATACACCATATATAGTACGGGGACGCTGTATAGTGTCCTGCGGAGTCATCATCTTAGGAGTTGACGGACCGAACGAACCGATTGAGCTTGGAGTAAACACGGCACAGTGATGCTCACGTGCAATCTCAAGGATGTTCCACAAACCGTCGATACCAATCTTCCATGCCAGACGTGGCTTTGATTCTGCTACAACAGACAGCAGAGCTGCAAGATTGTAGATGGTGTCAATGTTGTACTTGCTTACAACATCCGAAATCATTTGCGGATTTGTGACATCACACTCGGCCATAGGACCAGCCTCAGCCAGTTCGCCTGTTGGCTCAGCACCCTTGATGTAGCCAGCCACAACATTACTGTTTCCGTAGATTGAACGTAGTTTCTTAGTCAGTTCAGAACCTATCTGTCCTGTCGAACCGATAACCAAAATGTTCTTCATAAGAGTTTTTATAATTTTAGAAGTTTGTTTTTTATTTGTTGATTTATTATTTATTGTAATATACTACTTCTTCCTGTGCATTTAAGCTTATGGATTTAGGTGTTATTTGCGATGCAAAATAACAAAAAAAAAATGATATAAAAACCATATTTCAGAGAAATTTGATTTTGATACACTTTTTATAAAAAATAACACTAAAACCACCCTCTATGTAAAAAATAATGAGTTATTTTGTAGTCTTAGACGGGAACATTTCCCCAGTGAGCTTTAAGCACACCCTAAACCGTCAAACATGTTTCTAACAAAAACCACATATAATAACTTTTAAAAACTGACAAATCATGTACGGAAAAATCAAGAATCATCTCTGCACAGCACTGGAAAATCTCAAACAGGCAGGTCTCTACAAAGAAGAGCGTATCATCGAAAGCCCACAGCAGGCTGCCATTCAGGTTAAGGGCAAAGAGGTGCTCAACTTCTGCGCCAACAACTATCTTGGCTTGTCTAATCACCCACGCCTTATCGAGGGTGCCAAGAAAATGATGGACCGTCGCGGATTCGGCATGTCTTCTGTTCGCTTCATCTGCGGAACCCAGGACATTCACAAAGAGTTGGAGGCTGCTATCTCTGACTATTTCCAGACCGAAGATACCATCTTGTATGCTGCATGCTTCGACGCTAACGGAGGTTTGTTCGGATCGTTCCTGACCGACGAGGACGCTATCATCTCTGATGCACTCAACCACGCCTCTATCATCGACGGTGTACGTCTCTGCAAGGCCAAGCGATATCGTTACGCCAATGCCAATATGGAAGAACTCGAGAAGTGTCTGCAGGAAGCACAGGCACAGCGTTTCCGCATCATCTGTACTGACGGCGTATTCTCTATGGACGGCAATGTAGCTCCTATGGAGCAGATTTGCGACCTCGCTGAGAAGTATGACGCACTCGTAATGGTTGACGAAAGCCACTCTGCTGGCGTAGTAGGCGCAACTGGTCATGGCGTAAGCGAGCTCTGCAAGACCTATGGTCGTGTTGACATATACACTGGTACACTTGGCAAGGCATTCGGTGGTGCTCTCGGAGGCTTCACAACTGGTCGCAAGGAGATTATCGACATGCTGCGTCAGAGCAGCCGCCCATACCTGTTCTCCAACTCATTGGCTCCGTCTATCATCGGTGCAAGTCTTGAGGTGTTCAAGATGCTCAAGGAGGACAATTCTATCCACGATCGTCTGGTAGAGAACGTCAACTACTTCCGCGACAAGATGATGGCTGCCGGCTTCGACATCAAGCCTACTCAGAGTGCCATCTGCGCCGTTATGCTCTACGACGCTCCTCTGTCACAGCGTTATGCTAATCTTCTGCTTGAGGAAGGCATCTACGTTACCGGCTTCTACTATCCGGTTGTTCCGAAGGGTGAGGCACGTATCCGAGTTCAGCTCTCAGCAGGTCACACACGCGAGCAGCTCGACAAGGCTATCAATGCATTTATTAAGGTAGGCAAGGAACTTGGCGTAATCAAGTAATATTCAGCTTAAGTTCTCTGAAAACAATCTTAAGCTCCGAAAAACAATTAACGGGGGTGTGTCAAAATTCACACCCTCTTTTAAAATATCACAAAGCCCGAACTTTCACAAGCTCGGGCTTTGCT
>NZ_JADYTS010000057.1 GCF_021531355.1 Leyella stercorea
GGGCTGGATGGGGGTAGGGCTGGGGCTTTCTGTTTTATGTTACTTCTGCTTCTTTCCCAGCACGTATGCTTCGAGGTCGTCAATCTCCTCTGCTGTGAGAGTGTTGTACTTGCCTCCGCTGAGAACGATGATGCGGCATGCCATTTCGAAGAACATGGCACGCTCGAACACTTCGTCGAATGTTTTGCCGCAAACCACCTGGCCGTGCTTGAGCATCAGAGCCGAGTTGTGGTCCTTGAGTGCTGCCTTTACAGCCTCTGCCAACTCGGGTGAGCCGGGACGGAAGTAGGGGATAACGGGTATCTCACGACCTACGTGGCACGGTACCTCGGCTGTAACGTTGAAGTCCTTCGGAGTCTCAGCCATGCACGACACAACTGTGGCATACTTCGACTGGAAGTGGAGCACTACGTCGCAGTCGGGACGCTCGCGCAATACGCCGAGGTGGAAACCGCTCTCCATTGAGGGCTTTACGCCGTTGAGCACTTCGCCATCGGCTACGCGGCAGATAGACACCTTCTCCTTAGGAAGAGTGGGTACCCAAGAGCCAGTTCCTGAAACGAGCGCCTCGTCGCCGATGCGCCATGAAATATTACCGCTTGAGCAAAGTGTCAAGCCTGCGTCGCCAACGCGATGAGCTTGGCGAAGAAATTCCTGTATCTGATAATCCTGTATCATTGTTCTTTTTTCTTTGAAAAAAGTTGAGAGTTTAGAGTTTGTGATTGAGAATTATGATTACCTTATTTTGATAAAGTCAGGATGCAATATATAAGCTGCATAACATATCATAACTTTCAACTCTCAATTCTCAACTCTCAACTTGGAATTAGAATGCTTTCTTGTAAAGTTCGAGTATGTCCTCCTCTGTTATATCACGCGGATTGCCCGGTGTGCATACGTCGGCGAAGGCAGCCTTTGCGAGGCGCGGCAGGTCTTCCTCTTTGATGCCGAGTTCGGCGAGGTGCTGCGGAATACCTACGCGGATGCTGAGCTGGCGCACTGCGTCAACGGCAGCTGTGGCAGCCTCTTCGCGAGTCATGCCCTCGCGGTAGGCGTTCATAGCCTTGGCGATAGTCACATACTTGTCGAGAGCGGCAGGAGCGTTGAACTCCATTACTATCGGCAGGAGCAGAGCGTTGGCTACGCCGTGAGGAATGTCGAAGATAGCACCGAGCGGATGTGCCATGCCGTGAACGGCACCCAAACCTACGTTAGAGAAAGCCATGCCAGCAATGTACTGAGCCACAGCCATTCCGTCGCGAGCCTCAGGATTAGACGGCTCGTTGACAGCTGTCTCCAAGTGGCGTGCAATCATCTCGATAGCCTTGATTTCGAACATGTCGCTCATCTCCCAAGCACCCTTGGTGATGAGGCCCTCGATAGCGTGAGTGAGAGCGTCGAGACCCGTTGCTGCTGTGAGCGAGCGGGGCAGAGTGTACATCAGTTCAGCATCGACGATAGCGATGGCAGGGATGTCGTTCGGATCAACACAAACCATCTTCTTCTCGTTCTCCTCGTCGGTGATGACGTAGTTAATAGTAACCTCGGCTGCTGTTCCGGCTGTAGTAGGCAGGGCGATGATGGGCACTGACTTGTGCTTGGTGTCGGCTACGCCTTCGAGCGAAACGACATCGGCGAATTCGGGATTGTTGGTGATGATACCGATAGCCTTTGATGTGTCGATGCTCGAACCGCCACCGATGGCGAGAAGGAAGTCGGCTCCCGACTTGGCGAATGCCTCAAGTCCGAGCTTCACATTCTTTACTGTCGGATTCTGCTTGATCTCGCTGAACACTTCGTATGGTATGCCAGCCTCGTCGAGCACGTCGAGCACTTTCTGTGCAACGCCAAACTTGATGAGGTCCTTATCGGTGCAAACCAATGCTTTGTGGAGACCGAGACGGCGCACTTCGCCCGGTAATTCCTTACGTGCGCCAGGGCCAAAATATGATACTTCGTTTAGGATGAATCTTCTGGTCATAGTAGTTATAAGCCCCACCCCAGCCCTCCCCCGTAGGGAGGGAGTGGTATGTACAGTCTGCTTAAGCTTTAGAATGTACAAGCCACTACGTCACAGGTATAGAGGGTTGTTAGTGAGGCATTAAGATTTAATTGTTATATAATTATTATAAGTGGAAAAGCAATTCACGCCCCTCCCTGCTGGGGAGGGGATGGGGGAGGGGCTTTTCTTTTACTTATAAATCGGTCCGTAGTTCTTGCAAGCGCGGAAGTCGGCACCTTCCTTGTCCATACCGAATGCGTTCCAAGCGGCTGGGCGGAAGATCTGGTCGTCCTCAACGTTGTGCATACATACAGGAATGCGGAGGATAGAGCACATAGTGATGAGGTCGGCACCGATGTGTCCGTAAGAGATAGCGCCGTGGTTGGCACCCCAGTTGTTCATCACTGAGTAAACGTCCTTGAATGCGGGTTTGTCGCACAGACGTGGCACGAACCATGTGGTAGGCCATGTCGGGTCGGTACGCTTGTCGAGAATATTGTGGATTTCGGGATCAATCTCTACTGTCCATCCCTCAGCCAGCTGAAGCACCGGACCAAGGCCCTTAACGTGGTTCAGACGTACCATTGTGACAGGCATGCCGCCCTTAGAGAGGAAGTTGGAAGAGAAACCGCCGCCACGGAAGTAGTCGCGGTTGGCAGGATACCAAGTGGTAGCCTTCAGACATGCGTCGATATCCTCCTCGGTCAATTCCCAGAAGTGCTTCATTGTCGGGTTGCCCTCAGCGTCGGTAGCAGCACCAGAGCCGTCGAGAGTGGTGGCACCAGAGTTGATGAGGTGGATGATACCGCCGGCAGCACGGCCAGTGAGCTCCTTGCCAGTGACGCGCTTCACAGCCTCGGGGCTCCAATAAGTGCGTACGTCAGAGAATATCTGTGCACGGCCAGTGAGAAGGTGGTTGAAGAGCATTGCAACACCGTTGCCTGCGTCGTTCTCAGTAGCGAGAGTGATAGCCTCGCGCGGTCCGTTCCAGTCGAACGAAGTATTCATAAGAGCCTCGGGATAGTCGCCGTTAGGATAGAAGTCAGTCCACTGGCGCTGGCCCTGGAAACCGCCTGCGATAGCGTTGTGTCCGATGGCCTCTTCCTTGAATCCGATTTCCTCAAGGCGTGGGTTGCCGTGCATGAGGTCCTTCATGATAATCATCATCTTTACGATGAAGTCCCAGTCGGCATCCTTCTCCTCGCGTGTCTTGGCCTTGCCCTGGCGGTTGGCGATGTCCTCGCCCTCGTTGCACATACAGTGCTCGCGGGTCCAAGCCATAGCCTTCTTGTACTCCTCGGGGTCGTAGATGCCCTCGGTCATGCGGCGGATGATTTCGGTGAGGTCAACGCTCTCGTTGCGCATGCCGAGATACTCCTGGAAGAAGTCGGGATTGACGATACTTCCGGCGATACCCATACATGCAGAACCCATTGACAGATATGACTTGCCGCGCATTGTAGCCACTGCCTGAGCAGCACGAGCAAAGCGCAGAATCTTTTCAGCAACATCGGCAGGTATTGAGTCGTCCTCGAGGTCCTGTACGTCGTGTCCGTAGATGCCGAAAGCCGGCAGACCCTTCTGGGCGTGTGCGGCGAGCACGGCAGCAAGGTACACAGCACCCGGACGCTCTGTTCCATTGAATCCCCATACAGCCTTCGGCCAGTGCGGGTTCATGTCCATAGTCTCGGCACCATAGCACCAGCATGAAGTGACGGTGATGGTAGAGCCTACGCCCTCGCGCTCGAACTTCTCGGCACAGGCAGCGCTCTCGCCAACACGACCGATAGTGGTGTCGGAGATGACGCACTCAACGGGCGAACCGTCACCGTTGCGCAGATTCTCGCTGATAAGTTTGGCTACAGACTTTGCGAGGTTCATTGTCTTCTCTTCAAGACTCTCGCGTACGCCACCCTGACGACCGTCGATGGTGGGGCGAATTCCAATTTTTGGATATTTGCTCATAGTTTTAGGATTTTGTAAATTAGTATGATTTAAGTTATAATGTTAGTTCCTAAATTGATTTGTAGAGTAGTTGTTTGAATCTTAGGCGTTTACGAAATTATGAGTTTCACGTAACGTAGATTTCATAATGCAAAGATAGCGTTTTTATTTGGATTGACAGGTATTAGTTTACAATTATTGTGTTTTTATAATGTACGTACAGTAGTCGGAACAGGTGTTGTCTTTTTCATACTTAAACAGCAATTTTGTAGCACTTGTGAAAAAAGACGCATAAAAATTTGGCGGAATGAAATAAAATATGTACATTCGTTGACGAAACCTAAATGAGGTGTAACGATATGGAGATTTACGATTTCTTGGACTACATGCGCTTTGAACGCAGACGCTCGGAGCAAACGTTGACGAGCTATAAGCACGACCTTGAGCAGTATGTCGCCTATCTTGACACTCTCGACGGACATGTGACAGTAGACACTGCCGACACCGAAGACATACGCGGGTGGATGGAGATGATGATGGAGCGAGGCAACTCAGCCACATCAATCTGCCGAAGACTAAGTGCCGTAAGGTCGATGTATAGGTTTGCACTGTCGCACGGACTCGTCAGTCACGACCCGGCACACATGGTGCGCGGACCTAAAAGGTCGCGCTATCTGCCGCAGTTTGTGCGCGAGGACGACATGGATAGGTTGCTCGATTCGGCAGAGTGGGGCAGTGACTATATAAGTACACGTGCGCGTACCATATTAATACTACTATACGAAACCGGAATGCGAGCCTCCGAACTGACCGGACTCGACGACAGTTCTGTCGACTTCGATAGGCGTGAGATAAGAGTAGTGGGCAAGGGCAACAAGCAACGCGCCATACCCTTCGGCGATGAACTCCGTGCCCAACTGCAGGAATATATCAGGCAGCGCGACGAACATTGGCATCAACGGATGGACAAGGCACTAATACTAAACGACCGCGGACAACGCATGACTTACGAACAGCTGCGCAAGCTGGTAGTGATGCAACTCTCGGCAATAGGCAGCCTTGCCAAACGCTCACCGCATGTACTAAGGCACAGCTTCGCAACGGCAATGCTCAACAACGGCGCCGACCTTGAGAGCGTGCAGAAGCTGCTCGGGCATAGCGAACTGTCGACAACGGAAATCTATACACACACCACATTCGAACAATTGAAGAAAGTTTATAGTAAAGCCCATCCCAGGGCATAACCCTTAAAATCAAAAAAAGGAGGTAACTATGGAAATCAAGATTCAGTCAATTCATTTTGACGCTACTGAGAAATTGCAGGACTTCATCGAGAAGAAGGTTGCAAAATTGGAGAAGACATTCGAAGACATCAAGACAGCCGAGGTACAGCTCAAAGTTGTGAAGCCTGCTACTTCACAGAATAAGGAAACAAGCCTTACAGTGAGCGTTCCCGGACAGACTCTTTTCGTAGAGAAGACATGCGATACATTTGAGGAGGGAGTAGACCTTTGTGTCGACGCAATGAAGGTACAATTAACCAAATTCAAAGAAAAAGCACGTAAAATGTAAAAAAAAAGCCGAAAAGTTTTGGCGGATAAAAAATAAGTCGTATCTTTGCAGCCGTTTTAGAACAAGTCCTAAATCGCGGTCTAACGGCTGCAAGGATTTTGCCTCTTTAGCTCAGTTGGCCAGAGCACGTGATTTGTAATCTCGGGGTCGTTGGTTCGAATCCGACAAGAGGCTCAAACGAAACAGAATGACTGGTCGCAGTTTTTCTTCTCGCGCTAACCTTTATTATTAGAGCGAATTATTTTAAGGATTGGGTGGTTACCAGAGTGGCCAAATGGGGCAGACTGTAAATCTGCTGGCGATGCCTTCGGTGGTTCGAATCCATCACCACCCACTTTCAAAACACTTTTGCGGAAATAGCTCAGTTGATAGAGCACTAGCCTTCCAAGCTGGGGGTCGCGGGTTTGAGCCCCGTTTTCCGCTCTAATGTTGCTGTAATAGCTCAGTGGTAGAGCACTTCCTTGGTAAGGAAGAGGTCCTGAGTTCAACTCTCAGTTACAGCTCTACTTCTTGTTTCTTAAACCGAAATCAGAAGAAAAACAGAATAAACAATTTATATATAAAATAGAAAGCTATGGCTAAAGAAACATTTGTGCGCACCAAACCGCACGTTAACATTGGTACAATTGGTCACGTTGACCATGGTAAGACCACTCTTACAGCTGCCATTTCTAAGACTCTTCACGATAAGGGTTTTGGCGGTGAGGAAGTTAAGTCTTTCGACCAGATCGATAACGCTCCTGAGGAGAAAGAGCGTGGTATCACCATCAACTCTGCTCACATCGAGTACGAAACAGCTAACCGTCACTACGCTCACGTAGACTGCCCGGGTCATGCCGACTACGTTAAGAACATGGTAACTGGTGCTGCTCAGATGGACGGTGCTATCCTTGTAGTTGCTGCTACTGACGGTCCTATGCCTCAGACACGTGAGCACGTACTTCTCGCTCGTCAGGTGAACGTACCTCGCATGGTTGTTTTCTTGAACAAGTGCGATATGGTAGAGGACGAGGAGATGCTCGAGCTCGTAGAGATGGAGGTTCGCGAGATCCTCGACCAGTACGGCTATGAGGAGGATACTCCTATCATCCGCGGTTCTGCTCTTGGTGCACTCAATGGCAAGGAGCCTTGGGTAAGCAAGGTAATGGAGCTCATGGACGCTGTTGACACATGGATTCAGGAGCCTCCACGTGACCTCGACAAACCTTTCTTGATGCCTATCGAGGACGTATTCTCAATCACAGGTCGTGGTACTGTTGCTACTGGTCGTATTGAGACTGGTCGCGTAAAGGTAGGCGACGAGACAGAACTCCTTGGTCTCGGTGAGGACAAGAAGTGCGTCGTTACTGGTGTTGAGATGTTCCGTAAGATCCTTGACGAGGGTGAAGCTGGCGATAACGTAGGTCTTCTCCTCCGTGGTATCGACAAGAACGAGATCAAGCGCGGTATGGTACTCTGCCACCCGGGTCAGATCAAGCCTCACAAGCACTTCAAGGCTTCTATCTACGTTTTGAAGAAGGAAGAGGGTGGTCGTCACACTCCGTTCGGTAACAAGTATCGTCCTCAGTTCTACCTCCGTACTATGGACTGTACAGGTGAGATTAAGCTTCCTGAGGGAGTTGAGATGGTAATGCCTGGTGACAACGTAGAGATCGAGGTTGAGCTTATCTACGCAGTTGCTCTGAACCAGGGTCTTCGTTTCGCTATCCGCGAGGGTGGCCGTACAGTAGGTTCAGGTCAGATCACAGAGATTCTCGACGATTAATTCGCCATCAGCTGACCTCTTTCGGGAGGTTGACTAAATAACAATAGTTCCCGCACTGCTTCGGCATCGGGAACTATCCTACGGGAATAGCTCAGTCGGTAGAGCACTGGTCTCCAAAACCAGGTGTCGGGAGTTCGAGCCTCTCTTCCCGTGCTAAAAGAAGATAATATGTTTAAAAAGTTAGTAAATTATTGCAAGTGTTGCTATGACGAACTTGCGCATAAAACTACTTGGCCAAAGTATGCTGAACTCAACCACAGCGCAGTGATTGTATTATCTGCTTCCCTTGTCATTGCAGCAGTGGTGTTCGCTATGGACTCGTTGTTCAAATGGGTCATGGGAATGGTATACCCAGGTTAATCGTCACAAGAAAAAATGGCTAAAACTGAAAAGAAATGGTATGTGCTTCGTGCTGCCAGCGGCAAGGAATTCAAAGTAAAAGAATACATTGACGCTGAGATAAAGCACAATCCGTTGCTCGAGGCGCATGTTTCACAGGTGGTTCTGCCGCTTGAGAAGCACGCTACTTTGCGTAATGGTAAGCGAGTTGTAAAAGAGAAGATTTCTCTTCCAGGCTATGTGTTTGTTGAAGCAGCCCTCGTAGGCGACGTGGCTCACACGCTGCGCTTCATGCCAAATGTGTTAGGTTTTCTTGGCGGTTTGGATAATCCCTCACCCGTGCCTCAGTCGGAAATCAACCGTATGCTCGGTACATGCGAGGAGACGGAGATTGTCGACAATGCAGATGTTCCCTACATGGTTGATGAGACCGTGAAGGTGACTGACGGTCCATTCTCTGGTTTCAGTGGCGTCATCGAAGAGGTGAACGCCGAGAAGCGCAAACTTAAGGTGATGGTCAAGATCTTCGGACGTAAGACTCCGTTGGAGCTTGGTTTTATGCAAGTCGAAAAAGAAGGCTAACGCATTGTTACGAACGCGTGAGAATTCTTTTATATTAATCAAATTAAATATTAACAGACAAAATGGCTAAAGAAGTTGCTGGATTAATCAAATTACAGATTAAAGGTGGCGCTGCGAATCCTTCTCCTCCCGTAGGACCTGCACTTGGTTCAAAGGGTATCAACATCATGGGATTCTGCAAAGAGTTCAACGCCAGAACCCAGGATAAGGCAGGCAAAATCATTCCTGTTGTTATCACTTACTACACCGATAAATCATTCAGCTTCGAACTCAAGACTCCTCCTGCAGCTGTACAGCTCAAAGAGGCAGCCAAGGTGAAGAGTGGCTCAGCCCAGCCTAACCGCCAGAAAGTTGGTAAAGTAACTTGGGAGCAGGTAAAAGCAATCGCTGAGGACAAACTGAAGGATCTTAACTGCTTTACTGTAGCATCGGCTATGCGCCTTGTTGCAGGTACAGCAAGAAGTATGGGTATCACTGTAGAGGGAGACTTCCCTGAAAATGTTTAATAACTTCAATTTTTAAGAAATGAAACTGACAAAAAATCAAAAATCAGTAGCTGATAAGGTTGAAGCAGGGAAGGCATACACACTGAAAGAGGCTTCAGAGCTGGTAAAGGAAATCACCACTACCAAGTTCGACGCTTCTCTCGATATTGATGTACGCTTGGGCGTTGACCCGCGTAAGGCTAACCAGATGGTTCGTGGCGTGGTTTCACTGCCCGCCGGTACTGGTAAGGTTACACGCGTGCTCGCACTCTGTACTCCTGATCAGGAAGCTGCCGCTAAAGAGGCAGGTGCCGACTATGTAGGTCTTGACGAGTATATCGAGAAGATCAAGGGCGGCTGGACAGATGTTGACGTAATCATCACAATGCCTTCTTGCATGGGTAAGATTGGTCCTATCGGCCGTATCCTCGGTCCGCGTGGATTGATGCCTAACCCTAAGAGCGGCACTGTAACTATGGACGTTGCTAAGGCAGTTAAGGAAGTAAAGCAGGGTAAGATTGACTTTAAGGTTGATAAGGCTGGTATCGTCCACACATCAATCGGTAAGGTTAGCTTCACTCCGGAGCAGATCTATCAGAATGCTAAGGAGTTCATCGCTACCATCATCAAGCTCAAGCCTGCTGCTGCTAAAGGTACATACATCAAGAGTATCTTTATTTCGAGCACTATGAGTAAGGGTATCAAGGTTGATCCTAAATCAGTTGAGTAACTCTAAAAGTTTTGTAAAATGAAGAAAGAAGTAAAAGATACTATTATTGCTGAGCTCGGTGCGAAGTTGAAGGAATATTCTCACTTCTACCTCGTTGACCTCGCAGGTCTCAACGCCGAGGCTACAAGCAATCTGCGTCGCAAGTGCTTCAAGAGCGAGATCAAGATGATCGTCGTTAAGAACAGTCTCCTCCGTGAGGCTTTCCAGGCAAGCGACATAGATTTCGAGCCGATGTATGACTCACTTAAGGGTACTACAGCTGTTATGTTCTGCAACACAGCTAACGTTCCCGCTAAGCTGCTGAAGGAATACAAGAAAGAGGGCGTACCTGCACTCAAGGCTGCTTATGCTGAGGAGACAATCTTCGGTGCTGACCAGCTCGAGGCACTCGTAGCTCTCAAGAGCAAGAACGAGGTTATCGCAGATATCGTGGCATTGCTGCAGTCTCCTGCAAAGAACGTTGTTTCTGCTCTCCAGTCAGGCGCAAACACTATTCACGGTGTGCTTAAGACTTTGGGCGAGCGTCCTGAATAATACATCTCCAAGTCACAAAACATTAATATTAAAAACAATTAAAATTTTAGAATAAAATGGCAGATATCAAAGCTATTGCTGAAGAGTTGGTAAATCTCACAGTAAAGGAAGTAAATGAGTTGGCAACAGTCCTCAAGGAAGAGTACGGCATCGAGCCTGCTGCAGCTGCTGTAGCTGTAGCCGCTGGTCCTGCTGCTGCAGGTGAGGCTGCTGAGGAGAAGACATCTTTCGATGTTATCCTCGCTGAGGTAGGTGCTGCAAAGCTCCAGGTAGTAAAGGCAGTTAAGGAAGCTTGCGGTCTTGGCTTGAAGGAAGCTAAGGACCTCGTAGACGGTGTTCCTGCTAAGATCAAGGAAGGTCTCTCTAAGGACGAGGCTGAGAACTTGAAGAAGGCTATCGAGGAAGCTGGTGCTAAGGTAGAGCTCAAGTAATTTAACATTACGTTGACAACCAGAACGCTTGGTTGCTGTGTACGTAATGCGTACGGACAATAATTCGGCAACCAAACGTTTCAAAATTTTTATACGGTTAGGATCTTCCAAGTAGGCGGGTCCTAACCTTTTTGTGTCTTTTCACATACATTGATTTTTATCACCCTATAATAACTTCTGATGGCTTCAAAAATTGTTGATAACAGAGTAAACTTTGCCAGCGTCCATAATCCGTTACCTTATCCGGATTTTCTCGATGTGCAGCTCAAGTCTTTCAAAGACTTCCTACAGTTGGACACTCCGCCTGAGGAACGCAAGAATGACGGCTTGTATAAGGTGTTCTCAGAGAACTTCCCTATCACCGACACACGTAATAATTTCGTTCTTGAGTTCTTGGATTACTATATCGACCCGCCCCGTTACTCAATTGACGAGTGCCTTGAGCGCGGTCTGACATATAGCGTACCCTTGAAGGCTAAGATGAAACTCTACTGTACGGATCCCGACCATGAGGACTTCGGCACATTCATACAGGACGTATTCCTTGGCACAATCCCATATATGACTTCTAATGGCACCTTCGTAATCAATGGTGCCGAGCGTGTTGTTGTTTCACAGTTGCACCGTTCGCCGGGCGTATTCTTCGGCCAGGGTGTTCATGCTAACGGCACTGTGCTCTATTCTGCACGTATCATCCCGTTTAAGGGTTCATGGATTGAGTTTGCTACTGACATTAACAATGTTATGTATGCTTACATCGACCGTAAGAAGAAGTTGCCAGTAACTACTCTTCTTCGTGCCATGGGCTACGAGCAGGACAAGGATATCCTCCAGATATTCGATCTTGCTGAGGAGATGAAGGTCAACAAGAAGAACATGAAGGCTGCTATCGGCCGCAAGCTTGCTGCACGTGTGCTCAAGTCGTGGAACGAGGACTTCGTTGACGAGGATACCGGCGAGGTTGTATCTATCGAGCGCAACGAGGTTATCATGGAGCGTGAAACTGAGCTGACTGAGGACAACATTGAGGATATTCTCGAGTCAGGTGCTCCGACCATTCTCGTACACAAGGATGCCGAGGCTGCCAACAAGTATGCTATCATCTTCAATACTCTTGCCAAGGACCCGTCTAACTCTGAGAAGGAGGCTGTGCTCTATATCTACCGCCAGCTCCGTAACGCTGACCCTGCTGATGACGCATCGGCTCGCGAGGTGTTCCAGAACCTTTTCTTCTCTGACAAGCGTTACGACTTGGGCGAGGTAGGCCGCTACCGTATCAACAAGAAGCTCGGTCTTGACACCGACTCTGAGGTACGCGTGCTGACTAAGGATGATATCATCGAGATTATCAAGTATCTTATCCAGCTGGTTAACTCTAACGCTACGGTCGACGATATCGACCACCTCTCTAACCGTCGCGTACGCACCGTTGGTGAGCAGCTGAGCAACCAGTTCTCTATAGGTTTGGCTCGTATGAGCCGTACCATCCGTGAGCGTATGAACGTACGCGACAACGAGGTGTTCCAGCCTACCGACCTTATCAACGCCAAGACTATCTCAAGCGTTGTAAGCTCGTTCTTCGGCACCAACCCTCTGTCGCAGTTCATGGACCAGACAAACCCGCTTGCCGAGGTTACTCACAAGCGTCGTCTTTCAGCCCTTGGTCCTGGCGGTCTGTCGCGTGAGCGTGCAGGCTTCGAGGTTCGTGACGTTCATTATACACACTACGGTCGTCTGTGTCCTATCGAGAGCCCTGAGGGTCCGAACATCGGTCTTATCTCTTCTCTCTGTGTATACGCTACTATCAATGAGCTTGGCTTCATCGCCACTCCTTACCGTAAGGTGAACGATTCTATCGTCGACCTCGACAACAAGGACGTTGTTTACCTCACAGCTGAGGAAGAGGAAGGCCACATCATCGGTCAGGGTAACGCTCCGCTCCGTGAGGACGGCTCGTTCATCCGCGACAACGTTAAGTGCCGCCAGAACGCTGAGTTCCCGGTTGTACCTCCTTCAGATGTAGACCTTATGGACGTGTCGCCGCAGCAGATTGCTTCTGTATCGGCAGGTCTTATCCCGTTCTTGGAGCATGACGACGGTCACCGTGCGCTCATGGGATGTAACATGATGCGCCAGGCAGTACCATTGCTTCACAATGACGCTCCTATCGTAGGTACAGGTCTTGAGAAGCAGGTGTGCGAGGATTCACGCACTATGATTACTGCTGAGGGCGAGGGTGTTATTGAATATGTAGACGCTACTACAATACGTATCCTCTACGACCGCACCGACGACGAGGAGTTCGTAAGCTTCGAGCCGGCTCTTAAGGAGTATCGCATTCCTAAGTTCCGCCGCACCAACCAGAACATGACCATCGACTTGCGTCCTATCTGCAACAAGGGTCAGCGTGTTAAGGCTGGTGATATCCTCACCGAGGGCTACGCTACTGAGAATGGCGAGCTCGCACTCGGTCGCAACCTCCTCGTGGCTTACATGCCGTGGAAGGGTTACAACTATGAGGATGCTATCGTGCTTTCAGAGCGTATGGTTCGCGACGACGTGCTCACTTCTGTTCACGTTGACGAGTACTCACTCGACGTTCGTGAGACAAAGCGTGGTATGGAGGAGTTCACAAGCGACATTCCTAATGTTTCAGAGGAAGCTACTAAGGACCTCGACGACAACGGTATCGTTCGCGTTGGTGCTCGTATCGAGCCGGGCGACATCCTTATCGGTAAGATTTCGCCTAAGGGCGAGAGCGACCCGTCACCTGAGGAGAAGCTTCTCCGCGCCATCTTCGGCGACAAGGCTGGCGACGTTAAGGATTCTTCATTGAAGGCTAATCCGTCGTTGAGCGGTGTCGTTATCGACAAGAAGCTCTTCGCACGTGCAATCAAGACTCGTGAGTCGAAGAAGCAGGACAAGGTTATCCTCGCTAAGATTGACGAGGAGTATGAGGCAAAGAACGACGACTTGAAGGATATTCTCGTCGACAAGCTCCTTACACTCACCGAGGGCAAGGCTTCAATGGGCATTAAGGACTACTCAGGTGCTGAAATCATCACCAAGGGTACTAAGTTCACTACTACAATGCTCAAGAACCTCGAGTACGACGGCATCCAGTCGAACGATTGGACTGACGACGAGCATGCCAACAAGCTCATCTCGAAGCTCATCATGAACTATATACGCAAGTATAAGCTGCTCGACGCAGAACTCAAGCGCAAGAAGTTTGCCATCACCATCGGTGACGAGCTGCCTTCAGGCATTCTGCAGATGGCTAAGGTATATGTTGCCAAGAAGCGTAAGATTGGTGTGGGTGATAAGCTCGCCGGTCGTCACGGTAACAAGGGTATCGTTTCGAAGATCGTACGTATGGAGGATATGCCGTTCCTCGAGGACGGTCGTCCAGTCGACTTGGTATTGAACCCGCTGGGTGTGCCTTCACGTATGAACCTTGGTCAGATTTTCGAGGCTATCCTCGGTGCTGCAGGTCGCAAGCTCGGCGTCAAGTTCGCTACACCTATCTTCGACGGTGCTCACCTTGAGGATCTCGGTGAATGGACCGACAAGGCAGGTCTGCCGCATCTTTGCTCTACTCACCTCTACGACGGTGAAACGGGTGAACGTTTCGACCAGCCGGCTACTGTAGGTGTGACTTACTTCTTGAAACTCGGTCACATGGTTGAGGACAAGATGCACGCCCGTTCAATCGGTCCGTACTCGCTCATCACACAGCAGCCGCTAGGTGGTAAGGCGCAGTTCGGTGGTCAGCGTTTCGGAGAGATGGAGGTTTGGGCTATCGAGGCATTCGGTGCCAGCCACGTACTTCAGGAGATTCTGACAATCAAGTCGGACGACACCGTCGGACGTTCAAAGGCTTACGAGGCCATCGTCAAGGGCGACCCAATGCCTACACCGGGCATTCCGGAGTCACTCAACGTGCTTCTGCATGAGCTCCGCGGTCTTGGTCTCAGCATCAAACTCGATTAATCCCGACATCCCAAAACTATAGAAATATATGGCTTTCAAGAAAGATACAAAAGTTAAGAATAATTTCACGAAGATTACCATCGGACTTGCCTCTCCTGAGGAAATCCTGGAAAATTCGTATGGCGAGGTGACAAAGCCTGAGACCATCAACTACCGTACTTACAAGCCTGAGCGCGACGGCTTGTTCTGCGAGCGCATCTTCGGTCCGACACGCGACTATGAGTGCGCCTGCGGTAAGTACAAGCGTATCCGTTACAAGGGTATCGTCTGCGACCGATGCGGTGTTGAGGTTACTGAAAAGAAGGTACGTCGTGAGCGCAGCGGACACATCGAACTGGTTGTGCCCGTTGCCCACATTTGGTACTTCCGCTCTCTGCCTAACAAAATCGGCTACCTCCTCGGAATGCCTACAAAGAAGCTCGACCAGGTTATCTACTATGAGAAGTATGTAGTAATCCAGCCGGGTATACTTGAGGGACGTACCGACTCGGAGGGTGAGGAACTCAACGGTTCGCACAAGATGGACCTCCTCACTGAGGACGAGTACATGGACATCCTCGATACAAAGGTATCGCCCAACAACGACGATCTCGACGACAGCGATCCTAACAAGTTCATCGCCAAGATGGGTGCCGAGGCTGTTTACGACCTCCTCGCTGGTCTCGATCTCGACTCGCTCTCATACGAGCTGCGCGACCGTGCCAACAACGACTCTTCACAGCAGCGTAAGACTGAGGCTCTGAAGCGTCTGCAGGTAGTAGAGGCTTTCCGTGGCTCGAAGGACGTGAACCGTCCGGAGTGGATGATCATGAAGATTATCCCCGTCACACCGCCTGAACTTCGTCCGCTCGTTCCGCTGGACGGCGGTCGTTTCGCTACTTCCGACCTCAACGACCTCTATCGTCGTGTCATCATACGTAACAACCGCTTGAAGCGACTTGTTGAAATCAAGGCTCCTGAGGTTATTCTCCGCAACGAGAAGCGTATGCTCCAGGAGGCTGTCGACAGCCTCTTCGACAACTCTCGCAAGTCG
This sequence comes from Leyella stercorea, assembly GCF_021531355.1. Lineage (GTDB taxonomy): Bacteria > Bacteroidota > Bacteroidia > Bacteroidales > Bacteroidaceae > Prevotella. Next base: position 15,411 of record NZ_JADYTS010000057.1, read on the forward strand.
AGCGCTGTAAAGAGCGACGCCAACCGTCCGTTGAAGTCTCTGTCTGACTCGTTGAAGGGTAAGCAGGGCCGCTTCCGTCAGAACCTCCTCGGTAAGCGTGTTGACTACTCAGCACGTTCGGTTATCGTTGTAGGTCCGGAGTTGAAGATGGGCGAGTGCGGTCTGCCTAAGCTTATGGCTGCCGAGCTCTACAAGCCGTTCATCATCCGCAAGCTCATCGAGCGCGGTATCGTGAAGACTGTAAAGAGCGCCAAGAAGATTGTCGACCGTCGCGAGCCGGTTATCTGGGACATCCTCGAGAACGTAATGAAGGGCCATCCGGTTATGCTCAACCGTGCTCCGACACTTCACCGTCTCGGTATCCAGGCATTCCAGCCTAAGCTCATCGAGGGTAAGGCTATCCAGCTCCACCCGTTGGCATGTACTGCGTTCAACGCCGACTTCGACGGTGACCAGATGGCTGTTCACCTCCCGTTGAGCAATGAGGCAGTGCTCGAGGCTCAGATCTTGATGCTCCAGAGCCACAACATCCTTAACCCTGCCAATGGTGCTCCTATCACAGTGCCGTCGCAGGATATGGTGCTCGGTCTCTACTATATCACCAAAATTCGTCCGGGCGCTAAGGGTGAGGGTCTAACTTTCTACGGCGACGAGGAAGCTCTCATCGCACACAATGAGGGTAAGTGCGACCTCCACGCTCAGGTTAAGGTAATCGTTGACGACTTGGTTGACGGTAAGTTGCAGAAGCGTATGGTGGAGACATCTGTAGGACGTGTTATCGTCAACCAGATTATCCCGAAGGAAGTAGGCTTCTTCAACGATGTCATCTCTAAGAAGACTTTGCGCGGACTCATCTCTGACGTTATCAAGGCTGTAGGTATGGCTCGCGCCTGCGAGTTCCTCGATGGTATCAAGAACCTCGGTTACCGTATGGCTTATGTTGCAGGTCTGTCGTTCAACCTTGACGACATCATCATCCCGCCAGAAAAGAAGGAAATCGTGGAGCGTGGTCATCAGGAAATCCGCAACATCCAGGACAACTATAATATGGGCTTCATCACTGAGAACGAGCGTTACAACCAGGTTATCGATACTTGGACACATGTAAACAACGATCTCGCAAGCATCCTTATGAAGGAAATGACTGAGGCCGACCAGGGCTTCAACGCCGTATTCATGATGCTTGACTCAGGTGCCCGTGGTTCTAAGGACCAGATTAAGCAGCTTTCTGGTATGCGTGGTCTTATGGCCAAGCCTATGAAGGCAGGTGCTGAGGGACATCAGATTATCGAGAACCCGATTATCTCTAACTTTAAGGAGGGTATGTCGGTACTCGAGTACTTCATCGCTTCGCACGGTGCCCGTAAGGGTCTTGCCGATACCGCTATGAAGACTGCCGACGCCGGTTACCTTACTCGTCGTCTTGTTGACGTTTCGCACGACGTTATCATCTCTGAGGAGGACTGCGGTACTCTGCGTGGTCTCGTTTGCACAGCTCTCAAGAACGGCGACGAGATTATCTCTTCACTGTCAGAGCGTATCCTCGGCCGTGTTTCTGTACACGATGTCATCCATCCTTCTACAGGTGAGGTGCTCGTACATGCCGGCGAGGAAATCACAGAGCCTATTGCCAAGGCTATCGAGAACTCTCCAATCGAGAGCGTCGAGATTCGTTCGGTACTCACCTGCGAGAGCAAGAAGGGTGTCTGCATGAAGTGTTACGGACGCAACCTCGCTACACAGCGCATGGTACAGCTCGGTGAGGCTGTAGGTGTGATTGCCGCTCAGGCTATTGGTGAGCCGGGTACTCAGCTTACACTCCGTACGTTCCACGCCGGTGGTGTGGCTGGTAACGCAGCCGCCAATGCATCTATCACTGCCAAGAACGATTGCAAGCTCCACTTCGAGGACCTTCGTGTCGTTCCGTTCGTAGAGAACAACGGTGAGAAGGACGTTAACTGCCAGATGGTAGTAAGCCGTCTGTCAGAACTTCAGTTCATCGACCCGCACACAGATATCACATTGTCTACTGTCAATGTGCCTTACGGTTCTTCGCTCTACTTCAAGGAGGGCGACGTAGTGAAGAAGGGCGACCTTATCGCCAAGTGGGACCCGTTCAACGCTGTCATCGTTACAGAGTATGCCGGTACACTGCGCTTCAACGACGTTATCGAGGGCATCACATTCCGTGCTGAGACTGACGAGGCTACTGGTCTTACCGAGAAGATTATTACCGACTCTAAGGACAAGTCGAAGGTGCCTACCTGCGACGTGCTCGACAAGAACGGCGAAATCATCGGTACTTACAACTTCCCGGTGGGTGGTCACGTAGTATGCGAGGACGGACAGACTGTCAAGACTGGTACTACGCTCGTTAAGATTCCTCGTGCTGCTGGTTCAGCAGGCGATATCACCGGTGGTCTTCCACGTGTTACTGAGCTGTTCGAGGCCCGCAACCCGTCTAACCCTGCAGTCGTTTCAGAAATCGACGGTGAGGTTACAATGGGTAAGGTTAAGCGTGGCAACCGTGAGATCATCGTTACATCTAAGACTGGCGACCAGCGCAAGTATCTCGTTTCGCTGTCGAAGCAGATTCTTGTTCAGGAGCACGATGCCGTGCGCGCCGGTACTCCGTTGTCTGACGGTATCACCACTCCGGGCGACATCCTCGCCATCAAGGGTCCTACCGCTGTACAGGAGTATATCGTTAACGAGGTTCAGGACGTTTACCGTCTACAGGGTGTGAAGATCAACGACAAGCACTTCGAGATTATTGTGCGTCAGATGATGCGCAAGGTTAGAATCGATGAGCCGGGCGACACCACATTCCTGGAGCAGGAGATGGTTGACAAACTCGACTTCGCTGAGGAGAACGATCGCATCTGGGGCAAGAAGTATGTTGTAGACGCTGGCGACTCTGACGTGCTCAAGGTTGGTCAGATTGTTTCTGCTCGCAAGCTGCGCGACGAGAACTCAAGCCTTAAGCGCCGTGACCTTCGTCTCGTTCAGGTACGTGACACCGTTCCTGCTACATCTACTCAGATACTTCAGGGTATCACACGTGCTGCACTTCAGACAAAGAGCTTCATCTCGGCTGCTTCGTTCCAGGAGACAACCAAGGTGCTCAATGAGGCTGCTATCCGTGGTAAGGTAGACTTCCTTGAGGGTATGAAGGAGAACGTTATCTCTGGTCACCTCATCCCGGCAGGTACAGGTCTCCGCCAGTGGGACAAGATTGTAGTAGGTTCAAAGGAGGATTATGACCGCATTCAGGCTAACCGCCGTAATGTGACAGATTACTCTAAGAGCGATAACAAGTCAGAAGATTAATCACATTATTATATAAAAGAACGCTGCAAGCGACTCAAGAGAGTTTTGCTTGCAGCGTTTTTTTTGTTTAAACACTCTTTTTCTTCCAAATATGCGTTTTGTCTTATATAGTAAGGGAAGTAATGACACTTTGTAAGACTGGTTGAATATAATCCTATAGTATGTGTTGATTGTGCTCGAACACAGTAAAACATCGTGTTTATGTGAATGACTGTTAAAACACGGCGAAAAATAAGTGTTTTATGCAGAAAAGTTTTGGTGATAACAGAAAAAGTACTATCTTTGCATCCGCTTTCGAGAACGAACGAAACCTCAAGCAAAACGAGATAAGTTTGGTGAAGAAAGTTTTAAAAGAAAGAGTTCTTTGAAA
>NZ_JADYTS010000058.1 GCF_021531355.1 Leyella stercorea
ACACCCTTAGGGATTCGAACCCTAGACCCACTGATTAAGAGTCAGTTGCTCTACCAACTGAGCTAAGGGTGCATTTCACTCTTTTGCGCTTCCAATAAAACTATGTACACCCTTAGGGATTCGAACCCTAGACCCACTGATTAAGAGTCAGTTGCTCTACCAACTGAGCTAAGGGTGCAACTTTCATTTTATTGTCAGCAACCTCATTTCTGAATTGCGAGTGCAAAGGTAGTACTTATTTCCCAAACCGCCAAATGTTTTATGGTGTTTTTTATTACTTTTTTCTTTTAAAAGTATCAAAATTGACATACAACAAGAAATCGGCGCACCTTTGCATTTTTATATCAATTATTTTTGTGCGTTTAAGCACTTCATTACCTTCTCAAAGTATCTTTGAGTACGCTTGACATTATAACGCGCACCACCGTTCCATGAGCGGATTGCCATTTCAATATCATTTAATGGGTTAAAGTGTGACTGAATAAGGATGAACATTTCCTTTGATTTCTCCAGACTGAATCTGTCACGCAGGGTGAAGCGCTTCTTGCTCTTACGCTTCTTAAGAATATCATTACACTCCTTCACCAATATTGGAGTGATCTGCATTGCACCGCACGAGTTTCCACTCACGGCTCTGGTGTTACCCTCACTTTCAACCTGAACTATAGCCTGAATTACCGGATTCCAATCGAAGCCAGAAGAATTTGAAGCTTCATTAGAAGACACATTGTTAGCACCCAAAACTGGGCTCACTACAAATACACATAAAGTTAAAACAATTTCCTTAATAAATTTAATCATTAGTTTTTTCTTTGTGGAACCCGGACACGCTCTCTTAAATACCCCTATCCCCTATTCCTACCTCAAGAACAGACGATAGTATGTATAAAGCATCTTCACAATATAAATCAAGGAATTCTTATCCTGATAACTGATGCCGAAAGACACATCCACTATAGGTGCTACAAAAGTCGTTATCCAACACCTATATAAATTCCGTTAGATACTTTCAGAAGACCGTTTCCCATTAATTGAGACACGACTTCCTTTTAATTATCGCTTGCAAAATTACACAAAAATCGCGAGTTGTGCAAGTTTACGTGCTACAACTTCACCTTTTTTAGCTTTTTCTTGACATAGATAACACGGTGTATATCAATCGAATACGCCATTCAGACACATTACAAAACCTTCACTTTAGCCTAACCTAACAATTTGCAAACTACATATTGCAAAATCAACTTCAAGCCATGACATTACATAAAACAGACAAAGCAACAAACACAAAACTTGTCAAACACCAGACGCCAAGGCATAAAAAAAGAGTGTCGAACAAAATGCTCAACACTCTTATCAATATTGTATTTCAGAATTTTACTTCTTGAAAAAGTCCTTAACAGCTTCGTTAGGAACCATACGCTCGTCAAAGATGTAAGCGCCAGTCTTCTCGCTTCTTACCATCTTGATAACCTTTGTATATGCGCGACCGTCCGATGTACCTTCACGGAGGGTAGCGACCGCTTTCTTTGCCATATCTTATATGTTATTACTTAATCTCCTTGTGAAGAGTCATCTTCTTAAGGATGGGGTTATACTTCATCAATTCCATACGGTCAGGAGTGTTCTTACGATTCTTTGTAGTCACGTAACGGCTTGTTCCAGGCAGACCGCTGTTCTTCATCTCAGTGCACTCGAGAATTACCTGTACTCTGTTGCCCTTTGCTTTCTTTGATGCCATTTACTTATTCTCCTATAACTTTAATGTCATTCCAGTCTACATAACCCTTAGACACAGCCTGCTTGAGGGCAGCGTCCAAGCCCACTTTATTGATAAGACGCAGACCCGCTGCGCTAATTTTGAGGCTAATCCAGCAACCTTCCTCTACATAGTAGAACTTCTTGCTGAACAAGTTCACATCGAAAGAACGCTTTGTGCGGTGCTTTGAGTGTGATACGTTGTTACCTATCTGGGCTTTCTTTCCCGTAATCTGACAAATTTTCGACATTTCTATCTGCTTTTTTGTATTCGTTTTTTGATACCTATTCCAAACAGGATGCAAAATTAGCTACTTTTTTCGAGAACACAAAACAATCTCATAAATAATATTACTTATTTAATGTTTTTTTTGTTTTCAACAGCATTCCAGCGTCCGCCAGCCCCTGTCCTGTTGCTATTCTGTAACAGGAATTACAGGAATCTTGCCCTCACTTTCAGTCTTGGGAGCATGCTCTTTAAGGAAGTTGATAAACATCTGAAGAGCCTTGCTTGTAGCAATGGCGAGATTGATGTCACGACCGTAATCCTCTGTAAGTTTCATCGTCTCGATATTCTCTGCATTACCGCATGCAATCCAGATTGTACCGACTGGGATTTCGGCTGTTCCACCACCAGGACCGGCAGTGCCTGTTGTAGCAATTGCGAAGTCAACACCAAGAGTTTTTATAGCTCCCTGCACCATTGCCTTTGCCACTTCCTCACATACAGCAGTCTTCTCTTCAAGGAGCTGATGGTCAACGCCAAGCAGGTTTTCTTTCACCTCGTTGGTGTAAGAGATTACGCCACCCTTAAAATATGTCGAGGCACCAGGAACGGCAATTATAGCCTCGGCTATACGACCTCCCGTGCAGCTCTCTGCTGAACCTACAGTAAGACCCGACTCATATAAATACTGCTGAATTTCACGGCTAAGTACTTTCTTTTCAAATTCCATTTTCTCTATTTTTTAATAAATGTTTCGTGAGTTGTCAAGATGCCTGTTCGACATTACTTGAACGTTACCTTACTGAATGCAGGCTTGTCTATCGAGCAGAAATCCTTGTCAAGGAACTTGTAATAGCCCGTTATGCCTATCATTGCAGCATTGTCGGTAGTATAGCTGAACTTCGGAATATAGATAGTCCAGCCATAACGCTTGGCATGATCGTGGAATGCATTACGCAATCCGTTGTTGGCTGAAACACCACCTGCCACAGCCACATGCTTTATGCCTGTCTGCTTAACGGCAAGGCGCAGTTTCTTCATCAATATGTCAACGATAGTATGCTCAAGACTCGCTGCAAGGTCGTTCTTGTGATGCTCCACAAAGTCCGGGTCATCCTGCATCCACTTGCGCAGACTATACAGGAACGAAGTCTTCAGTCCGCTGAAACTATAGTCCAGACCTGGAATGTGCGGTTCAGCAAACTTATAGGCAAGCGGATTACCCTGACGCGCCAAGCGGTCGATTATAGGGCCACCGGGATAGCCCAACCCCATCACCTTCGAACATTTGTCAATAGCCTCGCCAGCAGCATCGTCAATAGTCTGTCCGAGCACCTCCATGTCGTTGTAGGCATTCACCTTGACAATCTGCGAGTTACCGCCAGATACGAGCAGACAGAGGAACGGGAACGGAGGTGTTGTATCCTCCGGCTTCTCCTTGATGAAATGCGCCATTACATGGCCCTGCAAGTGGTTCACGTCAATCATAGGAATACCCAGACTGCGAGCAAATCCCTTTGTGAAGCTTACGCCTACAAGCAATGAGCCCATAAGACCCGGACCACGTGTGAAGGCTACTGCCGACAACTGTTCCTTGGTAATGCCAGCACGCTTCAATGCTGCACTTACCACGGGTACAATATTCTGCTGATGGGCACGTGACGCAAGTTCAGGCACAACGCCACCGTATTCAAAGTGAACGTCCTGCGAGGCTGTCACATTGCTCAGCAATATATTATCCTGGAGCACTGCAGCGCTCGTATCGTCGCAGCTGCTCTCAATACCTAATATGTACATGTTTTTTGAATGTTAATAAGTCAATATTTCCACTCCGTGCTCTGTCATTACGAATGTGTGCTCCCACTGTGCACTCGGCTTTTCGTCGCCAGTGATCACCTCCCAGCCGTATTCGTCATCGGCATCGATAAACACTTTCCATGTACCCATATTCACCATTGGTTCGATAGTGAACACCATACCTGGCACGAGCAGCATGCCTGTACCCTTATGACCGTAGTGCATCACGTCTGGCTTTTCGTGGAATTGCAATCCCACTCCGTGTCCGCAAAGGTCGCGTACAATGCCGTAGTGATACTTGTCGGCGTGCTTCTGAATTGCATGACCTATGTCACCCACAAAGCTGTACGGCTTGGCTGCCTCCATACCAATCTCCAGACATTCCTTTGCCACACGCACCAGCTGCTCTTTCTCCGGAGTTGTCTTGCCGATTATAAACATACGTGAAGCGTCGGCATAATAGCCGTCAAGGATTGTAGTGAAGTCGACATTCACGATGTCGCCCTCCTCCAGGATATCGTCTTCCTTAGGAATACCGTGACACACCACCTCATTGATACTTGTGCACACGCTCTTCGGAAAGCCCTCATAATTGAGGCAAGCCGGTATAGCGCCATGCGATGTACAGTAGTCATAGCAAATCTTGTCGATTTCAAGAGTGCTCATTCCGGCACGAATATTCTTTGCTACCTCGTCGAGCACACCAGTATTCACCACACCACTGCGGCGAATGCCTTCTATCTGTTCGGGAGTCTTGATAAGGTCGCGCGACGGCACCTCCTTACCCTTGTTTTCCCAGTACATTACTTTCTTGTCAAGTTCAGTTGGCTCCTGACCAGGAAGACAGTGCCATACTCTCTTTTTTCTGAATACCATAATAATATAGATATTTTAAAACAATTCCAACTTATTCTTTCTTGCTTCGTCGAGCGACGAGAGCTTCTGCTGATGAACAGCATATTCCTCGCGCAGCTTGGCGTAGCGTTCTTTCAGCTCTGCCTCAAATGCCCTGCGCTCGTCGGGATTCATCAGTCGTTGTGCTATCAGCGGATTCTGCGCAGCATCCTTCACCCACACCACAATTCCACTGTAGATAGGCGCGATTTTCAATGCTACGTGCATCTCTGATGTCGTAGCGCCGCCCACCATGATTGGGATTTGCAGACCAGCGTGCTCAAACTCCGTAGCCACATTGACCATTTCCTCAAGACTCGGCGTGATAAGACCGCTCAAGCCTACCATGTCAACCTTTTCTTCGATTGCCTTCTTTAGAATCTGTTCGGCAGGCACCATCACTCCGAGGTCAATCACCTCGTAGTTGTTGCACGACATCACCACATCAACAATATTCTTGCCAATATCGTGAACGTCGCCTTTAACTGTCGCCATAAGCACCTTGCCCGACGACGAGCCACCTTCCTTCTTGTCTGCCTCGATATATGGTTGCAGTATAGCCACAGCCTTCTTCATAGTGCGTGCAGTCTTCACCACCTGAGGCAAGAACATCTTGCCGCAACCGAACAACTCGCCCACCTTGTTCATACCGTCCATCAGCGGACCCTCGATTATGTCCACCGCCTTAGGATAGACAGCAAGAGCTTCCTTGATGTCTTCCTCCATGTAGTCGGCAATTCCCTTTTGCAGAGCTGTAGCGAGACGCGTGGCAACGTCAGCTTTACGCCATTCAGGTTCGGCAGCAACCTGTGTTGCGCCAGTTCCTGTCGCCGTTCCGTTCTTCAGAGCCTCCTGCTTTTGTTTTATCTCATCGGCGAGCTCCACAAGACGTTCTGAAGCGTCCTTCTTTCGGTTGAGCACCACGTCCTCAATTATCTCCAACTGGTCGGCAGGGATATCGTCGTAGGTCACCTTAGTTGCGGGGTTGACAATGCCGAAGTCCATTCCCTTGCCAATGGCGTGATAGAGAAAAACCGAGTGCATTGCCTCGCGAATATAATTGTTGCCACGGAACGAGAATGAGAGGTTGCTCACGCCACCGCTCACGTGCGCTCCTGGCAGATTTGTCTTTATCCAGTCGACTGCCTTAATGAAGTCAACAGCGTAATTGTCATGCTCTTCCATACCAGTGGCAATGGCGAGCACATTTGGGTCGAATATTATGTCGAGCGGATTCATGCCCACTTTCTCGGTAAGAAGCTTGTAGGCACGTCCTGCTATTTCAATGCGTCGTTCGTAGGTAGTGGCCTGTCCTATCTCGTCAAAGCACATCACCACTACGGCTGCACCGTAGCGCATCACATCGCGAGCATGGCTCAAGAACACTTCCTCACCCTCTTTCAGCGAGATTGAATTGACGATACACTTACCCTGCACACATTGCAGTCCGGCAGTTATCACATCCCATTTCGACGAGTCGATCATCACAGGCACCTTGGCAATGTCGGGTTCCGAAGCAATGATATTCAGGAACGTGCGCATCTCCTCACGTGCGTCGAGCAGTCCGTCGTCCATGTTCACGTCAATCACCAGTGCACCGTCTGCCACCTGCTTGCGTGCTATGCTCACTGCCTCGTCGTAGCTTTTCTCCTTGATGAGTCGCAGGAATTTGCGCGAACCAGCCACATTGCATCGCTCGCCCACGTTGACAAAGCGCACATCGGGTGTCACGTCGAGCAGTTCAAGTCCACTCAGCCACATAGTCTGCGGCTTGGGTTGCGGCACGTGCGGCTTCTTGCCTTCGGCTATTGGCACATACTTGGCAATGAATTTCTCCGTAGTGCCACAACATCCGCCTATGATGTTCACCAGTCCTTCGTCGATGAATTCCTGTATCTGTGGAGCCATCGACTCCGGAGTCTCGTCGTATGCGCCCAGACTATTGGGCAGCCCGGCGTTTGGATAAGCACTTATGTAATAAGGTGCACGATGAGCCAGCTGCTTCAAGAAAGGCTTCATCTGGTCGGCACCGAACGAGCAGTTGAGACCGATTGAAAAAATCGGGTAGCTGCTCACACTCGCCAGCACAGCATCGAGTGTCTGTCCGCTCAGAGTACGTCCGGCAAGGTCGCTCACAGTGATGCTCAGCATTATAGGCAGGTCTTTGCCTGTACGGCGACCCACCTCCATTGTTGCGTCAATGGCAGCCTTGGCGTTGAGCGTGTCAAACACCGTCTCAATCAGCATTGCGTCTGCCCCACCCTCTTCCAGCGCCTCAATCTGCTCCACATAATCAGTATAGAGCGTCATGTAGTCGAGGTCGCGTGCAGCAGGATTGCTCACGTCAGGACTCATCGAGCACGTCTTGTTGGTAGGACCAACCGAGCCAGCCACAAAGCGTGGACGGTCCTCTGTCGAGAATTCGTCGGCAGCCTTGCGTGCCAGTCGTGCTCCTTCCAGTGCCATTGCCCTGGCAGAATCCTCCAGATGATAGTCGGCCTGACTGATGCGCTGTGAGCTGAATGTGTTTGTGGTGATGATGTCAGCACCAGCCTCAAGATATTTTCTATGAATGTCGCTTATCACGTCGGGGCGTGTGATATTGAGCATATCGTTGTTGCCCTTCATCATACCCGGAGTCTTGCGGTAGCGGTATCCTCGGAAGTCTTCCTCCTCAAGTCCGTACTGCTGAATCATGGTACCCATCGCACCGTCGAGTATTATTATCCTGTCTTTAGCGACTTCCCTTAAAGTCTTCTTCATTTAATAATATTTAGCCGCACCTCATTTTTAATAATGCTTCATCGCCCTGTCCATTTCTCTTCTGTCTTCCTTCTCCTTCAGCGTCTGTCGCTTGTCGTATTCCTTCTTGCCTCGGCAGAGTGCTATGTCCACCTTTGCACGTCCGTGCTCGTCGATGAATACGAGAGTAGGCACAATGGTGTAACCGGGCTGCTTTGTGGCGTCCTCAAGTTTGTATATTTCGCGCTTGTTGAGCAGCAACTTGCGGTCGCGTCGTGCTTCATGGTTGCTGAACGAGCCGTAGAAGTAGGGCGAGATGTTCATTCCCTTCACCCACACCTCATGGTTGTTTATATAGCAGAAAGTGTCGACAAGACTCGCCTTTCCGAGTCTTATCGACTTTATCTCGGTGCCGGTAAGCACTATGCCTGCCGTATACGTCTCCACAAAAAAGTACTCAAACGAGGCTTTCTTGTTCTTTATGCTCACCGGACTTTTCTTTCTCTTCAGTTCCTGTTCCTTATTCATTGTCTTTACTATTGAAGTCGTGGGGAGTTATAGCTTATTCCTCCACCACTACAAATTCCTCTATATGCTCGTCTACATAGTGAGCCACACTTGCTGTCCACGCCTCCTCATTTTCCACAAACTCGTCGTCGTAGTCATCAAACTCGGAGAATTGCTCAAACATTGCCATAAACTCCTCGTCCGAGCAGTCGCGCTGTATCTTCGGTCCATAATCTTTGTACAGTTTGCGCACCGAAAAGAGCATCTTGGCAAGGTCGCGCAGCCCCCAGTCGCGCAACACCTTGGCAAATGGGTTGTCAAAGATGAAACCGCCATAGCCGTTGTAAATGAGCTGTACAAAGCCGCCGTCCATCACCTCCTCGTGCAGGATGTCGTAGGCAAGCAATGTAATCTGCGACACGCTCAACTGCTGCATATTCTCAGCATCAAGCTCGCCGCCAATGGCCTCCTTAATGGCGTCGATAACCCCCCTGAGGAAAGCATCCATATCTTGCATAGCCGCCTCACGAAGGGCAGCGTCTTTCACTTTTACCTGTATCATAGCGTGCAAAGTTAGTGGAAATCGAAGACAATACAAAATAAATACATTTATTTTTAATCTTCATTTCCTTATGATTTACTGCATTTTGCCTCGCAACACCACTTTTTTCACTATCGGCGTAGTGTAGGCATAGGGAATGAAGTCTACCGATGGCAGCGGATGGGTGATGAAGAAATTTGCCACCTTGCCTTTGGCTATGCTTCCGTATTCGGCACTCTCTCCCATAGCATAGGCTCCGTTTATTGTTGCGGCATTCAATGCCTCGCTTGGCTGCAGACGCAGCTTTATGCAAGCCAGCGAAACCACAAACTTCATGTCGCCCGAAGGTGTCGAACCCGGATTGTAGTCGCTTGCCACAGCAACTCCCAGTCCCGCATCAATCATCCTGCGTGCTTTGCCATAAGGCATATTCAGGAAGAACGATGTGCCGGGCAGCACAGTTGGCATCGTGTCGCTGTGGCGCAATATTTCTATTTCCTCCACGGTCATGCTCTCCAGATGGTCTACAGACAAGGCTCCGTGCTTTACGCCCACCTCTACTCCACCCGACGATGCAAGTTCGTCGGCATGAATCTTCGGTCGCATTCCCCATGCGGCGGCAGCGTCAAGAATACGAGCCGTCTCTTCTGGCGTGAAGAATCCGCGGTCGCAGAACACGTCAACGAAGTCGGCAAGACGCTGGCGTCCCACCTCTGGAATCATCTCGTCGATGATAAGCCTTACATAGTCGGCCTGTGTCATTCCACGTGCCACGGCATGAGCTCCAAGGAAAGTGGACACAATCCGTGCATCCGAGGTTTCCTTCATGCGTCTTATCACTCGCAGCATCTTCAGTTCGTCTTCCATATTGAGTCCGTAGCCGCTCTTTATCTCTATGCAACCCGTTCCCTTCCGTATCACCTCATCCAGTCGGCGCATCGCCTGACGGTAGAGTTCATCTTCCGAAGTATTATGCAGAAGGTCGGCAGAGTTGAGAATTCCTCCGCCACGACGGGCTATCTCCTCATAACTCAGTCCGTTGATTTTGTCCACAAACTCGCGTTCACGGCTTCCGGCGAATACAATATGCGTGTGGGAGTCGCACCACGACGGCAGCACCATTCCGCCCTCTGCGTCAATGGTCTCGTCAATGTCGGCAAATGCCGGAATCCCGTCTGCCACGCTGCCAAATTCAGCAAAACGTCCGTCCTCCACCAGGAGCCACGCATTGTCGATGGTGTTGAGCTCTGCCATCTCCTTGCCTTGCAGGCGTAGCTTAGACTCGTATTCTACGCCAGCGAGACAGCGAATATTTTTAACAAGTTGTTTCATAACTTTTCTCCCCTCAAAAACTCCACCGACTTCGCAATATGCGGATACATCACTTCGTCGTCTACGATGAATGGCACCACCTTTCGGTAGCTATCATGCAGCGCCTCCACTGCAGGCGACGACTTCAGCGGACGGCGGAAGTCGAGTGCCTGGGCAGCGTTGAACAGCTCAATGGCAAGCACACGCTCCGTATTGAGCACTACCTTGTAGAGCTTAATGGCAGCATTGGCGCCCATACTCACGTGGTCCTCCTGTCCTTGGCTCGACGGGATGCTGTCTACCGACGAAGGAGTCGACAGCGTCTTGTTCAAGCTCACTACCGAGGCAGCCGTGTATTGCGTTATCATGAATCCGCTGTTCACACCCGGATTTGCCACAAGGAAACTGGGCAGTCCGCGCGTACCGCTCACAAGCTTGTATATGCGGCGTTCCGAGATATTGGCCAATTCGCACAAGGCTATTGCCAGAAAGTCCATAGGCATTGCTATCGGCTCGCCGTGGAAGTTGCCAGCCGAAATAATAATGTCGTCGTCAGGACACACAGTCGGATTGTCCGTAGCCGAGTTCACCTCAACGTCAACCGCCGATGTCACATAATCGATAGTGTCCTTCACTGTGCCATGCACCTGCGGAATACATCTGAACGAGTACGGATCCTGCACATACTGCTTCGGCTTCTCCACAATCTCGCTGCCCTCAAGCAATTGGCGCATACGTGCAGCCGTGGCAATCTGCCCCTTATGCGGGCGCACCTGATGAACAGCGTCGGTGAAGGGGGCTGTAAGTCCGTAGTAAGCATCGAGCGACATTGCAGCAATCCTGTCTGCCCATTCGCTCAGCCTGTACGACTGCAGCAACGCCCACACTGCGAAAGCACCCATGTTCTGCGTACCGTTGAGCAGCGCCAGTCCCTCTTTCGAGTCAAGCTGTATTGGCTGCCACTCCAACTTCTGCAACAACTCGGCTCCAGTAATTACCTCGCCCTGATACTCCACCTCGCCCAGTCCTACGAGCGGCAGCGTGAGATGAGCCAGCGGCACCAAGTCGCCCGAAGCTCCGAGCGAACCTTGCATGTACACCACCGGATAGACATCATTATTGAAGAAGTCGATGAGTCGGTTGACGGTAGCGAGCTGACAACCCGAGAATCCGTAGCTCAGCGACTGAATCTTGAGCAGCAGCATTATCTTCACGATGTCGTTGGGCACACGGTCGCCCGTACCGCATGCGTGCGACATCATAAGGTTTATCTGCAACTGTGCCAGATAGTCGGGTCCGATGCTCACGTTGCATAGCGATCCAAATCCGGTAGTCACGCCATAGATGGGCGAAGTGGTCTCTTCTATCTTCCGGTCGAGATATTTTCTGCACTCCACTATGCGCTTCTGTGCGTCGTAGCTCAACTGTATCTGGTAGCCGCCATATACTATTTCACCTATGCGTTCAATCGAAAGGTGCTCGGCTGAAATCTTGTGTATCTTCATATTGCTTCAGTTGATAGATTGTAGTGTTGATAGGTTGATTTATGTTTAAGGGTTGGCGTATTTGCTGATGATTTCGTCGTCAACGATATTCGGCATAGTCACCTGCAACCCGTGCGAGCGCAGCATCTCGCGCTCAATGCTGTGTATTGAGCCTTCGTTGCGTGCCCATGCTCGGCGTGCGATTCCGTTGTTCACGTCCCAGAAGAGCATTTCGCGTATGTGGCGGTCGCTCTCCTCGCTGCCGTCAATCACCATGCCGAAACCTCCGTTTATCACTTCGCCCCAGCCTACGCCGCCACCGTTGTGCAGCGACACCCATGTAGCTCCGCGGAACGAGTCGCCTATGACGTTCTGCACAGCCATGTCGGCACAGAACTGCGAACCGTCGTATATGTTGCTCGTCTCGCGGAATGGCGAGTCGGTGCCCGACACGTCGTGATGGTCGCGTCCCAGCACCACAGGGCGTGTTATCTCGCCTCTCTTTATTGCCTCGTTGAAAGCCTGTGCTATCTTCGAACGGCCCTCAGCGTCGGCATACAGGATGCGTGCCTGCGAACCTACGACGAGGTTGTTGCGGCTTGCCTCACAAATCCAATGTATGTTGTCTGCCATCTGTCCCTTAATCTCGTCGGGCGCATTCTGCATTATTTCCTCCATCACACGTGCCGCAATCTCGTCGGTCTTGGCGAGATCGGCAGGTGAGCCCGATGTGCACACCCATCTGAACGGACCGAACCCGTAGTCGAAGAACATCGGACCCATAATGTCCTGCACGTACGACGGATAGCGGAACTTGCCATTCTCCCGGCAGATGTCAGCTCCTGCACGCTTCGATTGCAGCAGGAAGGCGTTGCCATAGTCGAAGAAGTACATTCCACGCTCGGCAAGGCGGTTGATGGCAGCCACCTGTCGGCGCAACGACGCCTGTACATGTTTGCGGAACTCATCGGGATTCTCAGCCATCATCTGCTTCGACACCTCCAGCGTCAGGTCGGCAGGATAGTAGCCACCCGCCCAAGGATTGTGTAGCGAGGTCTGGTCGCTGCCTATGTCCACGTGCACTTCCTCGTCGGCGAGTCGTTCCCACAGATCCACCACGTTGCCCACATATGCCATCGACACGGTGCGCTTCTCGTCCACGCTCTTTCGTATGGCAGGAATCAGCTCGTCGAGGTTGTCGTGCAGCTCGTCTACCCATCCCTGGTCGTAGCGCTTCTTGGCTGCCAAAGGATTGATTTCAGCCACCACGCTCACCACACCGGCTATGTTGCCTGCCTTGGGCTGTGCGCCCGACATTCCGCCCAATCCTGACGACACAAACAGCATTCCGCTGATGTCGTGTGCCTTGTCCTTGGCACTGAGCTGTTTGCGACAGGCGTTCAGCACGGTTATGGTAGTGCCGTGCACGATGCCCTGCGGACCGATGTACATGTATGAGCCAGCCGTCATCTGTCCATACTGGCTCACGCCCAGAGCGTTCATGCGTTCCCAGTCGTCGGGCTTAGAGTAGTTTGGTATCACCATTCCGTTGGTCACCACCACACGCGGAGCGTTCCTGTGCGACGGGAACAGGCCGAGCGGATGGCCCGAATACATCACAAGCGTCTGCTCGTCGGTCATCTCGCTCAGATACTTCATTGTGAGCCTGTACTGTGCCCAGTTCTGGAATATGGCTCCGTTGCCGCCGTACACTATCAGTTCGTGCGGATGCTGCGCCACCTCAGGGTCGAGGTTGTTCTGAATCATCAGCATTATAGCAGCCGCCTGCCCCGAATGGTGCGGATACTCGTCGATGGGTCGGGCGTACATCTCATAACTCGGACGGTAGCGATACATGTATATGCGACCGTAGTGGTCAAGCTCGTCGATAAACTCGGGTGCCAATTCCGCATGCAGATGCTTTGGAAAATAGCGCAGAGCGTTGCGCAGAGCAAGCTGTCGCTCCTCATGTGTCAGTATCTCCTTGCGCTTAGGCGCATGATTTATATTGTTGTCGTAGGGCTTCTGCTCAGGTAAGTAGTCAGGAATGCCCAGTCTTATTTCGTCAGAGAATGTCATAATCTTTAGTTTTGAATTTTGAATTTTGAGTTTTGAATTGTGCGCATTGCGTATTAGGAATTGTTCAATTTTGAATTTTGAGTTTTGAGTTTTGAATTGTGCGCATTGCGCATTAGGAATTGTTCAATTTTGAATTTTGATTTCTTTTATTTAGGAATTCTCAACTCAAAATTGAATAATTCAAAATCGGCTTTGCCGATAATTCAACATTCAACATTCAACATTCAAAACTCCATCTACCATTTTAGTTATTTCCTCTTCCTCCTTATTCGCCTTAGCTATCAGCTCGTTGGCCTCGCCTATGAGTGCTTCAGCCTTCGTGCGGTTCTTCAGCGACCCGGCGTTAATCTTCACGTTCATACCGGCACCCAGCACGGCGGCACGTGCAGCCAAAGCTCCCACTCCGGCATCCGACACGCTGTTGGGGTTGCCCTTCTCCACCATCTTGCGACATACGGCAAACACCTCGTACGAAGCCTTCATTGTCTCCAGCGGCACCTCTGTAGCAAACAGCGTAGCCGTCTGTATTGCCTCCGTGCGTGCCGCCTTCTCCTCGGGCGTGTTCTTAGGCATTCCGAAAGCAGCCATGATGCGGTTGAATGCCTCGGTGTCCTCGTCGACGAGGTGCAGCAGACGCTCCTGCAGAGCCATGCCTTCCTCTGCCACATTGGCAAACTCGCTCCACCGCTCGTCCCATCCCGGCTTGTGGCTCGACAGATTTGCCACCATCGTTGCCAATGATGCGCCAAGCGCTCCCATATAAGCCGACACCGAACCTCCGCCAGGAGCCGGACTCTCGCGCGACGTTTCCTCGGCAAATCCCTTCACCGTCAGGTCTACCAGCAGGCGCTGCTTCTCATCGCCCTCAGCCATCACATATTCTATTATCTTCTCCTCGGGCTTGAACTCCTTGAGGTCAGACAGTCCGAGCGACTTGATAGCAATATTCAGAATATCCTTCTTCGGTATGCCAGCCGAGCGCTGCTGCTTGGCAAGGAAGTAGCGTCCTGCCTCCAGCAGGGTGCGCTCCGGCACCAGTCCTACAATCTCCGTACCCGTAACGCGCACGCCACGGTTCTGTGCGCAGCGGCACACCTCGTCAAAAGCCTTGTGCAGCGGCGTAACATTGATGTTGGTGATGTTCATCGACACCTGGGCGATGCCATACTCGTCGATATACCATCCTATAGCCTTGGTACACTTCAGCGTACCGGGCTTCATGATTGGAGTGCCATCGGCGTACAGCAGTTTCTTTCCGATGATAGGGTTGCCCTCACGCATGGGGCGTCCCTTCTCTCTCACGTCAAACGCGATGGCGTTGGCGCGGCGTGTCGAAGTTGTGTTCAGATTGAAGTTCACCGCAATGAGGAAGTCGCGTGCTCCAACCACAGTGCAACCCGTTCGTGCCACTTGCTCGTCGTACGGGCGACGGCCGAAGTCGGGCGCCTCAGCATCATCGTCGATACGCTCGGCAATGCCCTCATATTCGCCCTTGCGACACACGGCAAGGTTTCTGCGTTCGGGGGTGAATGCCGCAGCCTCGTAGCAATAGCAGGGAATATTGAGTTCGTCGGCAATGCGCTTGGCGAGCTGGCGCGAAATCTCGGCACACTCCTCAAGCGTAATTCCGCTCACAGGTACAATGGGCAGCACATCGGTAGCGCCTATACGCGGATGAGCGCCGTGCTGCTGGCGCATATCAATAAGTTGTGCGGCCTTGCCCACAGCTCTGAAGGCAGCCTCCACCACATCAGCTGGCTCGCCCACGAAGGTTACGACAGTACGGTTGGTTGCCTCGCCGGGGTCGACATCAAGCAACTTCACACCCTTAACGCTCTCTACCGCGTCTGTTATCTGACGGATTACGCCCATGTCGCGACCTTCGCTGAAATTAGGCACACACTCTACAATCTGCTTCATTTTTGCCATAGTGTAAGGTATTATGTTAGTAGTATAAAAAAATCAAATAGCAGAAGTATCAATGATACGTTGCAAATTTAGTAAAAAAGAATATTTAATGCAAGAAAATAGCAATAAACTTATGTTCTAATTTATATAGTAATAACTAATTCAAAAAACGATTTATGGCAACAATAAAACTCAAATTTCGTCCATCGTCAGTACCGGAAGCAGAGGGTACATTATACTATCAGGTGATACACAAACGCAAGGTGAAATGTATCAGTACCGAGCACCATATTTATGCCGACGAGTGGGACGAGAAGGCAGAGACTATCGTGGTGACAGCAGGGAGCGAACGTAAGGGGGCATTGGCACTGATGCAATGTAAAATCGACTGGGCATTTAAGCAGTGGCACACTATCCTTGACCGGACAGAACGCTGCCACAATGACTATACTGTAGAAGAGCTATGCCAAGCCTTCTGCAAGGAACAGACCTATAAGACTGTGTTTGTGTTCTTGCATGAGCAAGCAACCAAGAAAGAGCAGATGAAGCGACTGGGCACTGCCCGTACATACGGCAACGCCTATCGACGTTTCAAGGCATTTCGTGAGGATGTTGATTTGACTTTCGATGAACTCACACCCGATATGATAGCGAGTTACGAGGCATGGCTCATAGACAGGCGATTGAAGCAGAACAGCATCCGCTGCTATCTGCGCACGCTCAACACCCTGTTGTGCAAGGCAGTGGCAGAAGGACTGTTGAGCAACCGGAATCTGTTCAGCCATGTGCGTCTGTCGTACGTCAAGACAACAAAACGGGCTATCAGCGAGAAGGAACTGAAAGTGATAGCTAACCTTGAACTGCCCGAACATTCGACCATGGCTCTCGCACGTGACATCTTCATGTTCAGCTTCTATATGCGTGGAATGCCATTCGTGGATATTGCTTATCTGCGAAAGACCGACCTTAAGAACGGCATGTGGACCTATTGCCGCCGGAAGACAAACCAATGCCTGATGGTGGAATGGGAAAAGGCACAACAAAAAATACTGGACCGCTATGCCCATCAAACGGAAAATGGTCCGTATCTGTTTCCTATTATAAATAAGGAGGACGGCACTGAATATCTGCAATACCAACGCATGCAGACAAACATAAACCGTGCATTGAAAAAGATTGGAGAAATGGCGGAGTTGAAAATGCCACTCACCACCTATGTCGCACGCCACACATGGGCAAGCGTAGCCAGAGACATGAACATACCCATCTCTATTATCAGCGAGGGAATGGGACATAATTCAATAAAGACCACACAAGTGTATCTGAACTCCATCGATATATCAAGAATCAACGAGGCTAACAAGAGGATAATAAAAAGGATTGGAGGTTGACGGCTAAGAAAGGAGTGACTGTTTTCACATGGTAAAACAGTATTTATTCTGCAAAAGTACTACTTTTCCTTTATATCTTATCGTTTTAACTTAAAAAAGTTTAGCAAAACAACGAATTACCACTAAAATGTTTTACAAATTCTACTTTTCAAGGCTCTAAAAGCCTTTGTTTACAGCATCCATTCTATTTGTGCATGTTTTACCATGTGAAAACAGTAGGTACTTTACTTGACTAATACATCCACAGATAGTATGGATTTGCGCAATATAATTGTAAAATTGGCATCGTCATATCTGGTGACAGCAGCCAACAGTTACATAAAGTAGCTGAGAGATTATGAAGCAGGATTGCACGGTTTCTCTGTCTACAGCCGACGAAACAAAGTGTTTTCAGACATCTGAAAGCAATGAATTTCCAAAGGGCACACACGTTTCTGAGCCAGACGAACAGACTGGTTCAGCGATAAAGAAGCACCCTCAAGCGAACGGAGAAACTGAGACAAAGAAAGATGACTGCACTTCATGGAGTTATCTTTTTGTACACAACCAGAAAGTAAAGTCGATAGAAGAACAGCTAAAGAAAGATGGAGTAACCCATTTTGTTCATAAGACAATAAAATACGTTCCCCGTCACAGAAACAGAGGCGGAATGTGCGAAGTGGAAACTCCCTCTGTAAGTGGACTGATATTCTTGCAAGGTGATCCGGAAAAACTACAAGACTACTTAGACCAAAACGTAAAGCCATACAGACTCTGTAAGAATTGCAGTACCTGGAAGGTTGCTACCATCCCCTGCATCCAGATGGAACCATTTATGCGTGTGGCAGAAACCGAACCAGAACGCCTCCGCTTCCTTCTTCGTCCTTTTGTTTATTATTCCAAGAACCGTACCAAGCTCCGTATCGTGACTGGTAAATATGCCGGACTCGAAGGTTATGTAATCCGCATAGCCCGCGACCGCAAGCTCGTCATGGATGTAGGTGGAATGGCAGTAGCCTTGTCTGGCATACATGCCGAACGTTTTGAGGAAGTGAACAAGAACGAGGCAGACAAAAAAGAGCGCAAGCTGTTCCATAAGCGCAACCTACAAGAGCGCAACGCCTTTATCGACCGTTACTTCCACCGTGTGAAGACCGCCCAAGAAGTGGCTGCTCAGGTAGAAAACATCGAAATACTCCGACTTCAGACACTTGCCGATGTAAGAGACAAGAAACTGGATTTGAAAGATGCCTTCGCCACCTTCTACTTCATGATAGAAGAAATAGGCTACTACTATGCACCCTTCATCGACTCTTTCAGCAACGAGCTGAGCCCCATCTTTGAAGCAGGCAGAACCGTAATGGAAGAGATGCAAAATGTCATAACGAAATTCAAGAACAGCGACAAAGAACTGCACGATCGCTGCGAAGCAGAATTTGAGGCATTGCAAACCAACTACGGATACCTGTTTGAGTTTTGAATTTTGAGTTTTGAATTTTGAATTGTCGGCAAAGCCGATTGTGAATTATTCAATTTTGAATTTTGATTTAGGTATTCTCAATTCAACATTGAACAAATCCTAATGCGCACAGCGCCTAATTCAACACTCAAAATTGCGCATCGCGCACAACTCAACATTAAACAGTTGCAAAGGTATAATCTTGCGCAAGCGATGTCAATAGTAAAGGGGAAATTTAACGTAAGCACTCAATTGGTTCTGTGAATTTAATGTGGTATCATAACCGAAATGATTCTGAAATGGAAAGGCAAGACTTTATAAATACAATAACGGAGCTTAAGGCTATGATAGGTAGTCTTAAGCTTACGATAAGTAGTCTTAAGCTTACGATAGACACGCTTCGTCAGACGATAAACTCGCAGAACGCTACGATAGCGTCGTTGCA
>NZ_JADYTS010000059.1 GCF_021531355.1 Leyella stercorea
CCTTGGCGTCTGTGGGTACGAACTTATTCGTGAATTATTCATATTTATAAAATTAATTTTGAACAGTTACTTACATTATTAAAAATCACAGGCACTGACTATGAAGTTATTGAAAATGAACTTGTTGAAGCAAAAACAAGCAATGCCATGATGTATCAAAAATATATTGACTTGCTTAAAGAGAGCAAGAACTTAGTTCTTACTGGTGCTCCTGGTACCGGTAAGACTTTTATGGCACAGGCCATAGCAAGAGAAATGGGATGTAGTAAGGACGAAATGTGCTTTGTGCAGTTTCATCCGTCTTACGACTATACTGATTTTGTAGAAGGTCTGCGACCTATCATGATGTCTGATGGACAGATGGGATTTGAGCGTAAAGATGGACTATTTAAGGAATTTTGCAAAAAAGCTATCAAGAATTTGATTGATTCTGCAAAGAGTATTGAAAATCTCTCTAAAGAATTATCATGGGAAAATAAGTTACAGCAATTTATTGATGATTCTATAGACAACGACACAAAGTTTAAATTATCAAATGGAAGTGAGTTTACGATAGATGAAATCAAGGGGAGAAATATTATAGCTCATAATGACAGTAACCCCAAAACGCCACTTATTCCTATAAACGCTGATGAAATAATAGAGTTGTTGACCAATAATGTTCCATTAAATATAGTGCGTGATATCCGTACCTATTTCAACAGGAAATTTGGTACGCAACCAGATTCTTATGCATTCATTATTACGAAAGCTATTCGTGAAATGAAATATAAGACGCAAGTTATATCTGCAAACAAAATTGAGCGTAAGCCATTTGTCTTTATCATTGATGAAATCAATCGTGGAGAGGCTTCAAAAATATTTGGTGAACTATTCTACGCCATTGACCCTGGTTATAGAGGCAAGAAAGATATTCGAGTAAAGACTCAATATCAGAACCTTGTCCCTGAAACAGATGTGTTTGCTGAAGGATTTTATATTCCTGAAAACGTATTCATTCTTGGTACAATGAATGATATAGACCGTAGTATCGAGAGCATGGACTTTGCTATGCGTCGCAGATTCACATGGAAGGAAATAAAGCCTGAAGACACACAATCTATGCTCGACACACTCGAATGTGCTACTAAGGCAAAGAGTATAATGGCAAGATTGAATAATGAGATATCCAAGATTGAAGGGCTTGGACCTGCCTACCAGGTTGGACCATCATACTTCTTAAAGTTGGGTGATAAGGTGGAAACTTTGAAAAGCTGTGGAATATGAATATCGAACCATTGCTTAGAGAATATATACGTGGTTTCCGCAAATCAGACGAAATCATGGTAAAGTTGAGAAGTGCTTACTTCGATACCAAAGAAAGCAACTCAAAAATTAATGATAACGAATTGGTCGATGAGAATTAACTTAACAGACAACAATATTGGACAGGTGAAAGCTGGGACATTTCTTCGTAAAGATGTCACAGCTTTATTCCCTATTGCCGACAAGACAATAGCTCAATTATGTCATGAAAATGAGAATCTGCTAGTATTTCCCTATAGTATAGAGGATTCTGACGACAAAGTCGGTGAAGCTTCTGTTATGACCATTCTAAATACAAGTGACCCTGAAAAGGTACGTATTACCACAGAAAATGTAATGGGGTTTATCGGTGTAGGAAACCTGCAGATTAAAATTAAATCCCGTTTTGACGAAGGACGCGATGACTATCTCTTACATTACATGCTTCAAAAGGTCTTTTCATTCAATCTCTTTGACCTTAATCACAACAACGAAAAAGAGGATGTATTTGACTTTATCATGTTTATGTTCCCTCACTTGTTAAAGAACGCAATGCGTCAGGGCATATACAGAGAGTATCAGAACTTCAAACATAATGACGCAAAAATAAAAGGTACTATTGACTGGGGACGCCATATTGCCCAAAACATTCCGTTTGCAGGAAATGTGGCATACTCCACTCGTGAATATACCTATGACAATGACATGACAGAGTTAATCCGTCATACAATTGAGTTTATGAAATCAAAGAGATATGGTCAATCCGTATTAGGTTTAGACCAGGAAACTATAGACAATGTAAAATCTATAATTTCACTAACTCCTTCATATAATAAAAATGAGCGTGGTGCAATTATTGGCAAGAATCTTAGACATAAGAGTCATCCTTACTATACGGAATACCAGCCACTGCAATGCCTATGCTTACAAATTCTTAGAATGGAAGAAGTAAAGTACGGAGAAACTGATGAGGAGATTTGCGGTATTCTGTTTGATGGAACCTGGCTTTGGGAAGAGTATCTGAATACCATTCTACAAAAAGAATGTTTCAGACATCCAGAGAACAAGAAACATAAAGGTGGAATCTATTTGTTTGAAGATCATAGTGGAATCCGTTATCCAGATTTCTATAAAGATGATATTGTTCTCGATGCAAAATACAAGAAGTTTGAAAATTATGAAAAAGTTTCAAAAGTAAATCGTGATGACCTTCATCAGTTAATCACATACCTCACTAACTTACAGGCCACGAAAGGAGTTTTTATAGCTCCTTTGTCTGAGATACCGCAGAAAATTCCAAAATCCCGATTGAAGGACTCATCTGCATCACTATATATATTAGGTATTGAAATTTGCCATACATCCACATCTTATGCAGACTTCTGTGAACAGATGAAAGCAAAAGAAGCATTCTTTGTAGATACATTAAGACATTTATAATAGGTCAAGCAACTTTAAAGCAGGAAGAAACAGTTCTTACAATCATTCATTTTTCTCAATCTCCAACAGCATTCTCTTTGCCTCCAGTCCTCCTGCATAACCGGTCAAAGAACGGTTGCTGCCTATGACACGATGGCAAGGGATGAGGATGCTGATGCCGTTGGCTCCTATGGCTCCTGCCACAGCTCTTACAGCATCAGGATAGCCTATGCCTGTAGCTATTTGCTTGTAACTTCGTGTAGCTCCGTGTGGAATATTGAGCAAGGCATTCCACACCTGTAGCTGGAAGTCGGTACCCACGGGATGCAACAGGACGCTGAACACATTGCGATTGCCTGCAAAGTATTCATCAAGTTGTCTTTGGGTTTCACTCAAGACAGGGGATGTCTCTATCTTGAGTTCGGCATTCAAATACCTTGTAAGTCGATGCATGTTGCGTTCAGCACATGGATTATTGGTCCAATCGCAAAGACATAACTCTTCGCCAACAGAAGCCAATACCAGCTCTCCACATGGCGAGTGGTAATATTGAAGATTTATCGTATGTATGTCGTTCTTCTTCATATCTGTCGCTCTATCCAACTCATTATTACAGCTACGGCATATTGCTGTTCGGATATTGTCAATTGTCTGCCTGCGGGAATATGGTGCCATTTGCTGAAGCATCCGCGACAACAACAGCCCGTGGCATGTTGGGCTATGAATACGGGATGACCTCGCATAGGTGTCTGCTTGCCGTCATTGGGAATAACGGCAGGAGCAAGCCTTCGGGCTACAAAGTCCTCAGCATGCTGGCGTATAGTAGCCAAGCCCTTTGAGGCTACGTATTCCTTGTCTTTCGCAGAGAGGCGGAAACGACTGCGGAAGGAGGACTTGGAAAGCCTCGCAAACAAATCTGTAAGGTCGTAATCCCTGCTTGCTGAGGAGCCTTGCTCTTTGCTGTCGTTCGGGGCAGAGATTCTTTGAACTTCATCTTCCTCCTCAAGAAATAAATTCAACTCTACGTATTTCATAGTTTATTATTGTGCTTATATACACGTGTGCAAAGTTAATGTAAAATACAATAAAAACATGCAGGTGTGAACAAAAAAGACACACCGAAGTAATATCTTTGCAGTCGAAACGTTATCTATACAAATATAATATACGAATATGGCACTTAATCAAACCAATAAGCTTGTGTGGATAGTGGAGACCATCTATCAAGCACATAAGATTTCATTCGAGGAACTGAACCGCCGTTGGATGGACAATGTAGATTTGAGCAGAGGTGAGGAGATGCTGAAGCGCACTTTCCACAAGTGGAAGTGGAATATCTTCGACACCTTCGGATTGTCGATAGACTGCGAAAAGACCGCTCCATATAGGTATTACATCGCAAATATGGATGACATGAAGAGTGGAAGTATTGGGAATTGGTTACTCAGTACGCTATCAGTGAGTAATTTTCTACTTGAAAGCAAATCAATCAAGAACAGGATTATCCTTGAAGACGTGCCCAGTGGTAGGGAATATTTGGAGCTAATCATAGATGCGATGAAGAAGAATCGTTTCATTCATATCAACTATTTCAACTACTGGAAAGGTGATACGCGCGACCATTATGTGATGCCGTTATGCGTAAAGCTATTCCGCCAACGCTGGTATTTGGTGGGGCGTAATTGGCCTGCCGGTTATGACCTCATCTTTTGTCTTGACCGCATCCAAGACTTCCGTCTTTCGAGCCACACGTTTGAATATCCTAAAGAGTTCAATCCACAGGAATACTTCAATGGTTGTATAGGTGTAATCCCTGGCGATGGCACCGAAATTGAGAAGGTAAAAATCAAGGTCAGTGCCAGTCAGGCTAACTACCTACGCGACCTTCCTCTGCATGAGTCGCAACAAGAGACTGAGCAAACAGAAGAATACAGTATCTTTGAATTGTATGTCCGCCCGACATTCGACTTCCAACAGGAACTGCTTTGGAATGGTGAAGACCTTGAAGTGCTCGAACCTCTATGGCTCCGTAAGGAGATTGCAGGAAAAGTAATGAGGATGTGGAACAAATATAAGGAGGATAAGTAATGCAGGACTTTGCAGCTATCGATTTTGAAACAGCCAACAACCAACGCTGTTCGGTGTGTTCTGTTGGCTTGGTGATTGTGCGTGGTGGGAAGATAGTGGACAAGTTCTACTCGCTCATCAAACCAGAGCCGGAATATTACAACTACTGGTGTAGCCAGGTGCATGGTCTGTGCGCCGCCGATACAGATGGCGCTCCCATCTTCCCCGAAGTGTGGAAACAGATAGAGCCAAAGATAGCCGGTCTGCCTCTCGTAGCCCACAACAAGGCATTCGACGAGAGTTGCTTGAAAGCGGTCTTCCGCGTCTATCAGATGGACTATCCCGGTTATGAGTTTTACTGTACCTGTGTGGCTTCGCGTCGAATTTGGCCCAAAGGCAGTCATACCCTTGATGTAATCGCAGCCAGATGCGGCTATGAATTGTCAAACCATCATCATGCCCTGGCTGATGCAGAAGCCTGCGCAGCCATCGCGTTAGAAATACTATAATTATGAATGAACTAATATACAATATCAGGTATATCTTTCAGGAGTATCTCTCTAAGCAAAAGGCTTGTTTCTTTCATATTCCTGAATATCAACGTGGTTTTTCTGAGATGTGACATTCTATCCAATAATTATAAGAATAATAAATTGCATAAAAAAACTCGTTGCATATTCCCTACTTCAGGGACATGCAACGAGTTTTTATTTATAAGTTTATTTAGAATCTGCCAGACTCCTTATACCGCTTACTGGTGCTGATCTCTGAGCAAATCATTAACGGTCTTGACGGGGTTGAATGTGCTTATGGGCACTTCTACGAAGATAGTGCTCCAATCGCTCATGGCTCCATTCCACAAGCCAGGCAACTCAAGTGCCTTGAGCTCCTTGCCGTTCTTACTCTTAGAGCTGATGAAGCCAGTATTGTGGTCGAC
Organism: Leyella stercorea; assembly: GCF_021531355.1. Classification (GTDB taxonomy): domain Bacteria; phylum Bacteroidota; class Bacteroidia; order Bacteroidales; family Bacteroidaceae; genus Prevotella. The sequence goes on from NZ_JADYTS010000059.1 coordinate 5,708, forward strand.
ATGCTTGAGGAGGTCGAAGCGATTACCTTTATAGTCCTTGGTAGCACAAACGAGGTCAACGGGATTGAAGTGGGTGCCGTTCTTGAACATGGCTACATACTCAGCATTATTGGTGTCTATCTGGCTCGACTCAAGTATCTGAAGGCTAACTGTTCCGTCAGCATTGTAGCATACGAACGGGCCGCCACCAGGCTCACCCACGTTCTTAACAACTCCACATACGCGCATCGGGCGGTTGAGCTTGTTTTTAAGATAGATTACTAGTTCGGCATCCTCAAGTTCCTTGATGTCGTGCTTGCGACAGTAGAGGTCCTGCTGTACAAAGCGGATTATCTCCTCAATCTGAGCGTGAGTGTAAGAACCCGACTCAAGTATGCGCAAGTATCCGAATGCCTTCTTCTGAGCGTCGACAAGTATGCCTGCCAGCACCTTCTTATACAATACGGTATCGGCCTTGATACGGTCGGGTACTACGTTATCGATATTCTTAATGAACACTACATCTGCATCAATGTCGTTGAGGTTCTCGATGAGGGCGCCATGGCCGCCTGGACGGAACAGCAGAGTACCATCCTCGTTGCGGAACGGAGTATTGTCGGGGTTGGCAGCGATGGTGTCGGTGCTGGGCTTCTGCTCAGAGAAGCTTACATTAAGATGGATGTTATAGAGTTTCTCAAACGACTCAAGTTTCTCAGCAACTTTGCCCTTGAACAGCTCAAGATGCTCGTGCGACACGGTGAAGTGGATGTTGGCCTCACCGTCAGAGCTGGCATAGAGTGCAGCCTCAACGAGGTGTTCCTCCATAGGAGTACGCGGTCCGTCTTCATAGTTGTGGAAGAGCAGCAAGCCCTTAGGCAGCTGTCCGTAGTTAAGGCCCTTGGCTTCGAGCAGATTGGCTACTACGTCCTTATATCGTCCGGCCTCAATCAGCTTGCATACGCTAAGTCCGGTATTCGCCTTGCACTTGGCACACAACTCCTTCTTGAAAGCGAATTTTTTAATATTATCGAAGAAGTGCTTCTCGAAGTCGGTTGTGGGAACGTCGTAATCAGCCGAGAGGAATGCAAAGAGATTCTTGAACATACGGCTTGCGGCACCGCTGGCGGGCACAAACTTCACCACCTTGTGGCCTTCCTCGAGATACTGCTTCCAGTCGGCAACGAACTTTTCGCGCTGAGCGTCGTCGGGAGCCATGATACCCTTGCCGATAGCTGCTGCAGCCTCAATGCGCAAGAAAGGGAATCCTGCCTTTATCTGTTCGAGCTGATGCTCCACTTGCTGTTCTGTAATTCCACGTTGCTGGATCTGGTTTAAATCGTTTGTAGATAACATAATATTTTGACTTTTAGGTTTTGAAAATGTCATGTAAGGTTAGTAAGTGTTGTTCGTGGCGACATCTTACTATGTACAAATGTAAATACTTTTTTGCTAAAAAGGAAATTTTCTACCATTTTTTTGTATCTTTGCCTTGTAATTAACATCAAAAGGGGTAAATTATGGAAGAAAAATTCAAGTTTACGACTGAAGAGTTGGCCGAACTGCAGAGAATAGCCACTCACTTGAAGACCACTATGGTAGACACACTTGAGCCTGACGACGAGAATTATCTTCGTCAGCAACTGGAAAAAGAAATCAGCGACAACAAGATAAAAAGGGATGTATTCGGACTGAACCCTATATTGCTGAGTTTTCAGACTGCCGAGTTGGAGCTGTCCGAAATCGGTATGAAGCGCGAGTGTGTTCTGGCTATACTTCTATACAACAGCATCATCAACGGCATTCTGACTCTGGAGGAGGTTGAAAGAAAGTTCGGTCATAGCGTAGCGCAGATTATTCACGGGCTGGTGCGCATACACGAGCTGTACCAGCGTACGCCTATCATCGAGAGCGAGAACTTCCGCAATCTGCTGCTGTCATTTGCCGAAGACATGCGCGTGATTCTGATTATGATTACCGACCGCGTCAACCTGATGCGACAAATACGCGACACGCCAAATAAGGAGGCGCAAAGCCGCGTGGCTGAGGAGGCAAGCTACCTATACGCTCCACTGGCTCACAAACTGGGTCTGTATAAGCTGAAAAGTGAACTGGAGGACCTGAGTCTGAAATATCTGGAGCATGACGCCTACTATATGATTAAGGACAAGCTGAATGCGACAAAACGTTCGCGCGACGCGTATATTGAGAAATTCATACAGCCTATAGATGAGAAGTTGAAGCAGATGGGTATAAACTGCCACATCAAGGGCCGCACCAAGAGTATACACTCCATCTGGCAGAAAATGAAGAAACAGCAATGTGGTTTTGAGGGCATCTACGATCTCTTTGCCATACGTATCATCATAGATTCGCCTCTAGACCAGGAGAAAATGCTGTGCTGGCAAACATACTCGCTCATAACTGATATGTATCAGCCTAACCCCAAGCGTCTGCGCGACTGGCTGTCGGTACCAAAATCGAACGGCTACGAGAGTCTGCACATTACTGTGCTTGGTCCGGAGAACAAGTGGGTGGAGGTGCAAATCAGGACAGAACGCATGGACGAGATTGCCGAGCGTGGATTGGCTGCCCACTGGCGTTACAAGGGCATCAAGGGCGAATCGGGACTGGACGAATGGTTGGGCAACATACGTTCGGCACTCGAAAGCAACGACAATCTGCAGTTGATGGACCAGTTCAAGATGGACCTGTATGAGGACGAGGTGTTTGTGTTCACTCCGAAGGGCGACTTGATAAAATTTCCCAAGGGTGCAACTATTCTCGACTTTGCCTACCGTATCCACTCGGGCGTAGGCAACAAGTGTGTGGGCGGCAGAATCAATGGACGAAATGTGCCGATACGCGAACAGCTACACTCGGGCGACACCGTAGAGATTCAGACGCAAAACAACCAGTCGCCTAAACAAGACTGGCTCAATATTGTACAGACAGGTAAGGCCAAAGCCAAGATAAGACAGGCGATAAAAGAACTGCAGGTAAAGAACGGGCTATATGCCAAGGAGATACTGGAGCGCAAGTTCAAAAACCGCAAGATAGAGATGGAAGATGCCTTGATGTCACATCTGATAAAGAAGATGGGATTCAAGGAGATGTCTGACTTCTACCGCCAGCTTGTTGACGAGAAAATAGATGCCAACGACGTTATTGACCAGTATGTGGAATACCGCGACCATGAGGCAGGGTTGAAAACATCGGGCGTAGTGCGCTCTGCAGACGAATACAATTTCGACAGCCAGCAGGACTTGCAGATGAAGCGTCTTGCGGGCAACGACGACGAGCTGGTTATCGACCAGAACCTTAAGGGATTGGACTACTCGCTTGCCAAGTGCTGCCGACCTATTTATGGCGACCCGATATTCGGATTTGTAACGGTGAACGGCGGAATAAAGATTCACAGCAAGGGGTGTCCTAATGCGCCTGAACTACGCAAACGTTTCGGCTATCGTATAGTCAAGGCTCGTTGGAGCGGTAAGGGTGCGTCGCAGTATAATATCACGCTTCGTATTGTCGGCAACGACGACTTGGGCATTGTCAACAACATTACAAGCATCATATCAAAGGAAGAGAAAATTGTGATGAAGTCGATAAATATCGACAGCCACGACGGACTATTCAGCGGCAACCTTGACGTTCTTGTAGAAGATACTGGCAAATTAGAATCGCTACTGAAGAAACTACGCACAGTAAGAGGCGTGAAGTCGGTAGTGAGATTATAATAAAGTTGAGAATTGAGAGTTGAGAGTTATGATTACTTTGATAAACATATAAATAAAAATGTTATCATAAAAACATATCATAACTTTCAATTCTCAACTCTCAACTTTTTTAATTCTACATATCAGACTTCGACTGTCTGATCATGTCAATGAAGTATTCATGTATACGTGTGTCGTCATTCAGCTCGGGGTGAAACGCTGTAACGAGTTGTGCGCCCTGACGGGCGGCTACAATATGTCCACCAACAGTGGCAAGTGTCTTGGCATCTGCCGACACACCGTTGATGTAAGGCGCGCGAATGAACGTCATTGGCACATCGTCGCCAACTCCCTCAAAATGGGCCTCGGTATAAAAACTGCCGAGCTGACGGCCATAGGCATTACGGCGCACGTCAATGTCCATTGTCGAGAGACGGTTGGCAGGCTCGCCATCCTGTGTCTTGGCAAGCATGATAAGTCCGGCACAAGTTCCAAAGACGGGCAATCCGCTCTTGATGGCTTCAGCCACTGGAGCGTAGAGTCCGAGGTCGCGCAAGAGTTTTATCTGTACTGTACTCTCGCCACCAGGAATAATGAGTCCGTCCTTAGGCTGCTCCCAATCGCGCAGCTGGCGCACTTCGAATGTCTCAACGCCAAGGCGCGCGAGCATTTTCTCATGCTCGATAAACGCGCCCTGAAGAGCTAAAATGGCTACTCTCATAATACTTATTATTTGCCTCTTTCAGCCATGAGAACCTGAATCTCCTGCTCGTTAATGCCTACCATGGCCTCGCCCAAGTCCTCAGAGAGTTCAGCAAGCTTCTTTGCGTCATTGAAATTGGTAACAGCCTGAACGATAGCCTTAGCACGCTTTGCAGGGTCACCACTCTTGAAGATACCAGAACCTACGAATACACCCTCAGCACCAAGCTGCATCATGAGCGCTGCATCGGCAGGAGTAGCAACGCCACCAGCTGCGAAGTTAACTACTGGCAACTTGCCGTTCTCGTGTACATACTTAACGAGATCGTAAGGAACCTGCAACTGCTTTGCTGCCTCGTAAAGCTCGTCCTCAGACATTGAGACGAGACGACGAATCTCGCTCTGCATCATGCGCATGTGACGCACAGCCTGAACGATGTCGCCAGTGCCCGGCTCGCCCTTTGTACGAATCATTGTAGCACCCTCAGCAATACGGCGCAAAGCCTCGCCAAGATTTCTTGCACCACATACGAAAGGTACATCAAACTTGTTCTTGTCGATGTGGTAAACATCATCGGCCGGTGAGAGCACCTCGCTCTCGTCAATATAGTCAATCTCAATGGCCTGCAGAATCTGTGCCTCAGCAAAATGACCGATACGGCACTTTGCCATTACCGGGATTGAGACAGCTTCCTGAATGCCCTTGATCATCTTGGGGTCACTCATGCGTGAAACACCACCAGCAGCGCGGATATCTGCGGGAATACGCTCCAATGCCATAACGGCACATGCTCCAGCTTCCTGTGCAATACGAGCCTGCTCGGGAGTTGTAACGTCCATAATTACACCGCCCTTAAGCATCTGAGCAAGGTTGCGGTTTAGTGTTTGTCTGTTTTCTGTCATGATTTAAATTTTATTGTTAATAAAAGATCTTCCTTATGGTAATTGCTTTTACTATGATATATTACTTAAATATTTATCTCTCTTGGTTGTCGCAATTGTACTACTGCACAATCTTGAATCTTACACGGAAGGCTTTCGTCATCTCGTCCCAGTTGGTGCCCAACAATACGAACTTGCCAATCTGAGCCGTAGAGCGAACATGCTTGCCTATACACGGACAAACATCGTAGTTACCGATACGAACCAGTCGGATCTTCTCTGAAGCATCTTCAGGCAAGCGGTCAATCTGCACGTCAGCCGGGATATGGTCGCGGTCGACTACCTCGTAGGTTACGGGGAGATCTTCGGCAAGAAGCTCATTCATTCGGTCCTCAATCATCTTCTCCTCCTTGCGTGAGGGCTTATGGTCGAGAATGAATGTCATCTTGCTCTTCTTGCGCTCGATATGGGCGTTAGACGAACGTTCGCATCCGAACAGTCTTACCATAGTCTGATTGAGCAGATGCTCGGCTGTATGAGCCGGAGGGAATTCCTCCTTGTTGTGCTCGTTGAATATTGGTTCTTTGTCCATAACCAGATTGAATTTGAATATTCTGCAGTTGTGTGCCTCTACCCCAACGTCGATGTAGTTCTGAGTCTCAAGCTGAGCCTTAAGCGGAGCGCCTCCAAGCATATCGTCGGCAGTCATATCGGCATGCGGGATATTAAGGAAGTCGAAAGCATGTGCCGGGATATTGACCCTACACTCCATACGTTCATCGGCAAAGTTTGCCACAACGAACAGCATCTCATTACCTACCTTACGCATGAATGCATACTGACGCTGTGCCAGATGCTCGTTGACATACATGAGGTCGAAGAAATCGCCCTCGCCTACTGCCTTTTCTGTTGCGGCTATGTTGAGTACTTTATCGTAGAGCGAAGCCAAAGCTTTCTCGTCGTCTGTGAGCGAATGGCTGACGTGTGCACGATAGAGCGAAGGAACAGTCCAATAGTCAAATATCGTTGTGCGTCCGTCGCGTCCGCTGAATCCTTCTTGATCCATTCCACGCTCGCCATACTCCTGTCCGGCGTATACCATGAACGGATTGCTACGCATCAAGGCGTTGACCACAAGTGCCGGATAGGCTCTGAATGGGTCACCTGCAAAAAAGTCACTCGCAATGCGCTGCTCATCGTGGTTTTCGAGGAAGTAGAGCATGTGATTGCTTATGCCGTCCACCCATTGCCATGCAGTAGTAATCTGCGATGTTGGGCAATTGTCGCATACTACAGAACGCATTGTGTCGTACATTCCTACCTTATCATATAGGTAGTCCATGCCAGCATCAACATAGCGGTTGTAATCGAGCGGATTATATACCTCGGCCACGAAGATTATCTCAGGATAAGCCTTCTTAACCTTGGCTATAGCCCAGTGCCAGAATGCGGGAGGCACCATCTCAGCCATATCGCAACGGAATCCGTCAACACCCTTGGCTGCCCAATACATCAATATATCGGTCATCTTGCCCCATGTGTCGGGCATTGGTGCGAAGTGCTCAGAACGTCCACCAGCATCGAGATAGTCAACACCATAGTTGAGTTTGACAGTCTCATACCAATCGTTCACACAGGGCGAAGCATCGAAATGGTCATTTCCTGTAGCCTTAGCAGGGAACTCGCAATACGGTTCTGCCTCACCTGCGTAGGTATCAATATGTGGCTGGAATGGAGTGCCTGGACAATAGTAGAAATTATTGGCAGCAGAAAAACCCATCGACGTGTCATCGTCCTCACCAAGGTCGTGGACACCTTCGGGCTTTGCCGTAGAGTGGTATTGACGAGCCACGTGGTTTGGCACAAAATCGATTATTACCTTCAATCCGGCACGATGGCTTCGGTCAAGTAGCTGCTCAAACTCCTGCATACGATTATTTACATCGTCAGCCAAGTCTGGGTCAATGTCATAATAATCGACAATTGCATAGGGGGATCCTGCCTTGCCTTTGACAATTGCAGGATGCTGACTTGGAATGTCATATTGGGTATAATCGGTTGTGGTAGCATGGCGTATTACGCCTGTGTACCACACGTGTGAGTAGCCCTTGGCACGCAAGCCATGCAGCAGTTCATCGGTAAAGAAGCTCATCTTGCCCGATCCGTTTTCGGCAATCGAGCCTCCGGGCTTGCACCCATTGGAGCGATTGCCGAAAAGGCGGGTGAATATCTGATAGATTATTATCTTCTGTCGTCCCATAAGTATTTAGGCGATACCGTGAGCGCTGACATTCTTGTCGATACGTCCAATCATACCCTGCAGAGCCTTGCCCGGTCCGCACTCTGTAAAGTCGTCGGCACCGTCCTTAATCATATTCTGCACACTTGCTGTCCAACGAACGCTGCTTGTAAGCTGTGCTATAAGGTTAGCCTTGATTTCTGCGGGGGCAGTATGAGGCATACCGTCTACATTCTGGTAGACCGGACACTTAGGAGTCTTAACTTCAACAGCCTTGATAGCCTCCTCAAGTTCCTCCTTGGCAGGCTGCATAAGGGGCGAGTGGAATGCTCCGCCCACCTTGAGAGGAAGGGCACGCTTGGCACCAGCAGCCTTAAGCTTCTCGCAAGCAGCATTGATAGCGTCGATGTTTCCACTAATTACGAGCTGACCCGGGCAGTTGTAGTTAGCAGCTACGACGATGTTGCCGTCAGTGCTCGATTCCTTGCAAATTTCTTCAATCTTCTCGTCGGGCAGACCAATTACAGCAGCCATAGTACCAGGAGCAGCCTCGCATGCTTTCTGCATAGCCATAGCACGGGCAGCAACGAGCTTTACACCATCCTCAAATGAGAGTGCGCCTGCAGCAACAAGTGCAGAGAACTCGCCCAAAGAGTGGCCTGCCACCATTGCAGGAGCGAAGTCGTCGCCAAGACAGATGGCCGAAATAACACTATGCAGAAATACTGCAGGCTGTGTCACCTTGGTCTGCTTCAACTCGTCGTCAGTACCGGCAAACATGATGTCTGTAATACGGAATCCGAGGATTTCGTTGGCCTTCTCGAAGAGCTCTTTAGCTGTCTCATTGTTGTCGTAGAGGTCTTTACCCATACCTACGAACTGCGATCCCTGTCCGGGGAAAACAAATGCTTTCATATTCTTATATTATTATTCTATATTTATTATTTGTATCTTTCTTTAATTACTGCATTGCCTATAGGCAACGCAACAACACAAATGCAAAGGTACAAAAATTTATGTCAAAACCTAAAACTCTTTGATGTTTTATTACTGAAAAGCAGTAACTTTGCAATTACATCGTAAAATAATTGCGTAAAGTACAAAACCAAGCAAATAACAACCAAAAATCACATGAATATTCTTAAGAGAACGGCTTATATACTCGTAATGTGCTTCATTTTCGGCTCTCCAACAGCCATGGCACAAATGAAATGGAACTCGGCTTACAAAGCATATGTCGACCAATACAAGGACTTGGCTATCGAACAGATGCTGCGCTATAACATTCCTGCCAGTATCACTCTTGCACAAGGACTGCTTGAAAGCGCAGCAGGACGTAGTGACTTGACGCGCGCAGGCAACAATCACTTCGGCATCAAGTGCCACGGATGGACTGGACGACGTGTCTATCACGACGACGATGCACGCGGTGAATGCTTCCGTGCCTACGACAATGCACGACAGAGCTATGAGGACCATAGCCGTTTTCTGGCAAAACAGTCGCGTTATGCCAGACTTTTTGACCACAAGCGTACCGACTATCGCTCGTGGGCACATGGACTGAAGGCGTGCGGATATGCAACAAACCCTCAGTATGCAACAAAGCTTATACAGATAATTGAGCTGTACAATCTCAACCAATATGACCGTGCCACTTCTTTCGACCGCTTTATGGCGCGCCACGCATCAATCGACAAGCCTGCACCTGACGGTTCTATACATGTAATAAAATTTTACAACAAGAACTATTATGTCATGGCAAAGACAGGCGACACTTTCGCTGAACTGTCTCGTGAGATGGGCATTTCAGCACGCAAATTGGCTCGTTATAACGAACGTGGCAAAAAAGACGTGCTCGCAAATGGTGACGTCATTTATCTAAAGAAGAAACAAAAACGTGCCGAGAAGCAGTTCCGCCGTACACCACACATCGTAAGAGCAGGCGAAAGCATGTACTCTATAGCTCAATTGTACGGCATCAGACTGAAGAGTCTGTACAAGATGAACCATCTGCAACCTGACTACGAGATTCAGGTGGGCGACCGTCTGAGGGTACGCTAATAAAAATGTGGTAAGGTAAATTCTACCCTACCACATTAAATCTTGCAAACTTAAGCAATAATGTCTTCACTCCAGCGTTGTCAAATTCAACTGTTGCCTTCTCATTTTCACCACTTCCCTCAACACTAACCACGCGTCCTAACCCGAAACGTTGATGTTCGATTCGAGCGCCAATTGAGATAGTTTGTTTTGGTGATATTTCCGAAGGCCTTGCAGTTTCTATACCCCTCGTAAGTGCCGAATTTTTCTGAGCACTCAACCTACGGAATCTTGCCAAATCCGGTATTGGATTTGGCGAGCTACCAATATTCCTCTCCTCAAATTTGCTACGGTCTGATGCGAGTCGTCCATTCACTTTCATCCATTGCGGATCTATCTCACGCAAGAAACGGCTCGGCTCATTAAACAACATATTGCCATATTGATAACGACTCTTGGCACAAGACAGCAGACATCGCTTCTCAGCACGTGTAATGGCCACATAAAACAAACGACGTTCTTCTTCCAGCTCGCGCGGGAATTCACAAGCTCTCGGGCTGGGAAACAAATTTTCCTCAACACCAACCACAAAGACAGTGTCAAATTCAAGTCCCTTAGAGGCATGAATGGTCATAAGCGACACCATAGCACGCTCATCTTTATCCGTATCGCGGTCGGCATCAGTTATAAGAGCCACCTCCTGCAAGAAGCGGTCAATATAAACCTCATCGGCATGGTCTTCCTCACGCTTGCTATCGACAAAGTCACGGAGTCCGGAGATGAATTCCTCCACATTCTCACGTCTGTCCTGAGCATCATCATCGCCACCCGAAAATATTTCAGCAGCAAGTCCTGTCTGTTCTATTATAAGTCGTCCAAGAGCATAAGCATCAGTCTGTTTGTTTTGGTCGATATAGGTCTGAATCATGTCGTGAAACGCCACTATACGGCGAGCTGCAGCTGCACTTACTTCTGGCGCGAAAGTAGTAGGACTTGAAACTACAGTCCACAGACCCTTGTCGTAGCGGCGTGCTGCAGCTATAAGTTTGTCCACCGACGTAGCCCCAATGCCACGTTTGGGATAGTTGATTATACGCTTTAATGCTTCCTCATCATTAGGATTGGCAACAAGTCGGAAATAAGCAATTATGTCCTTTATCTCCTTGCGCTGGTAGAAACTCATACCGCCATAAATACGATAAGGCGTTCCCTGCCTGCGCAATTCGTCCTCAAAGATACGGCTTTGGGCATTGGTGCGATACAGAATGGCAAATCCTCCATAAGGCACATGTTCACGATTGTGCAATCGGCGAATCTCGTTTGCCACAATAGCAGCCTCCTCCTTATCGCTATAGGCTATATTAAGCGTAATCTTGTCGCCCTCAGGATTCTCGCTAAATACGGTCTTTTCTATCTGTCTGCGATTGTGGTGAATAAGACAATTGGCTGCTCCTACAATATTCTGCGTGCTACGATAATTCTGCTCAAGCTTAAAAAGTCGTGAATCTTTATACAGACGTTGAAAGTTCAGAATATTGTCGATATTGGCTCCACGGAAAGCATAAATACTCTGTGCATCATCTCCCACCACACAAATCCGGCTATTCTCACGTGTTAGAAGAGTGACAATACACTGCTGAGCATAGTTGGTGTCCTGATACTCATCAACAAGAATATAAACAAACCTCTCAGCATACTTGCAACACACTTCGGGGTGATTGCGGAAAAGAATGTAAGTGAAGAGAAGCATGTCGTCAAAGTCGACAGCATTGGCCATCAAGCATCGTTGGGCGTAGATACGATATATGTCGCCTATCCGTGGCATCTTAGAACGCAAATCACGTTCGTGCAACTGTGGATCTGACATGTAAGCATCAGGTGTGATAAGATTGTTTTTGGCCATTCCTATACGAGAAAGTACAGCCGAAGGTTTGTACACCTTATCGTCAAGTTGCATTTCCTTAATTATAGAACCAACAAGAGCACGCGAATCGGAATCGTCATAAATAGTAAAGTTTGACCTCAGCCCTATCGCCTCAGCCTCAACGCGCAGTATGCGCAAGAATATGGAATGAAATGTTCCCATATTCAAATAACGAGCCTGATCCGGACCGACCAACTGAGCTATACGGTCTTTCATCTCACGCGCAGCCTTATTTGTAAAGGTCAAAGCGAGAATATTCCACGGATTCATGCCACGACTCAACAGATAAGCAATCTTGTAGGTAAGGACACGCGTCTTGCCCGATCCGGCACCAGCAATGACAAGTTGAGCTCCGTCAATGTATTCAACGGCAGCACGTTGGTTGGGGTTGAGCGACGAAAGAAGATTTTCCACTTGCTTGATTATGTTATTAATTGAATATCGTAAAGTTATCTAATACGGTTCGTAAAGTTATCAAAAAAGTGTCAAGAAGTTATCGACGACGATGATAAACCCCACCGGATGTTGTAGTAGGGTCGTAATCCTCACCTTCGCGCGGGAATGATGGAATAAACTTCATTTGATATTCAATACTACCGCGACGAGCTCGCATATAGGCACTTGGATTGCTACTGTCAAACTTGCGTGGATTGGGCAGTGTTGCAGCAATAAGAGCGCACTCCGAACGAGTTAGTTCGGATGCCGTCTTACCAAAATGATATTTTGCCACAGCTTCAGCTCCGTATATACCATCACCCATCTCTATTGAGTTCAGATATACTTCCATGATACGCTGCTTGCTCCAAAGCATCTCTATAAGCGCAGTAAAATAAACCTCAAAACCCTTACGCGTCCAGCTACGACCAGGCCATAGAAAAACATTCTTAGCCGTTTGTTGGGATATGGTGCTGGCTCCGAGTTTGCGTCCTGCACCACGAGCATTACGCTTGGCAGCCTTCTGAATTGCACCGAAGTCGAATCCGTGATGAATAAGGAAGCGTTGGTCTTCGCTCGCCATTACGGCTACAGGAAGATGACGTGAAATTTCATCAAGTGACTTCCAGCTATGATGCATAGTTATCGACTTGCCCTCGCCTACTTGCTGAACACAACGTATTACCATCAACGGCGTAATATATACCGGTACAAAACGATAGGCTACAACTGCAAGAATAGTAGACCCGAAGAAAAGGGCTGCAGCCCAACGTATAATCTTTGATATAATACCAAATTTCATATACCTAAATTCCGCAGCATTTTAGTTTAACTTATTTTATAAGTACCTGAGCAACAAAAAGTTGCTCAGGATTT
>NZ_JADYTS010000005.1 GCF_021531355.1 Leyella stercorea
GGGTTCGGGGGTGGGGCTTTGTGCGCTTTCATGCTTCTTCACCTTCACCTTTATCTGGTCGAATCCCTCGCCATATACACCGATTACGCTACTCTGGCTGACGAATGCGCGTGGGTCAATTGTCTTAATGAGTCGGAAGATTAGCACCGACTCGCGCTTCTTGGCAAGCAGACATATCACCTTCATCTCCTTGCCAGTATACCAGCCGTGGCCGTCGAGAATGGTGAGTGTATGGTCGGTCTTGCGTGTGATGGCTTCGGCTATCTTCTTGTATTCCTTCGAGAATATCATGAACTGCACCGACTGGCACTGCACGTTCATCACATAATCGAGCATGGTACACTCTATCACCATCGTACACAAACCGAACACCACCATCTGGCAACGCTGAGGGAACAGACCGAACGAGTCGATGGCAAGACAGCTGCCGATGATTACGAGGTCTACCATGATGAGTCCCTTGCCGAGCGAAACGTTGTAATACTTGTTGACAACGGCTGCTATGATGTCGGTTCCACCCGTACTGCCGTTGTTGAGGAACACTACAGCCAGTGCCGTTCCGGTGAGCATACATCCTATAATGAGCGACATGAAGTCGTTGCCCTCGCCCATAAGCTTGTAGAAGGTGCCGTCGGGCTGCTCCACAATCTTCTGTGCAAGGTCGAGCAATACGGTAAGTGCAATGGTGGCATATATGGTCTTGGCAAGGAATTTCAGTCCAAGCTCCTTCAGCGCGGCTACGATAAGTATGGCATTGATGATGAAGAAAGTCCACTGTACGGGAAACTTTGTGGCATAGAATATAATGGCTCCGATACCTGCAATACCTCCGGTCACGATTTCATAGGGTAGAAGGAAAACGGTGAATCCGAAGGTGTAGAGCATCAGACCGAGAGTGATATTGAAATAGTCCTTCGTTTCTTGCCAGATAATTTTGCGGTCGATTGTCATAGGATTTTACAGTTAAAGCGTAATTTTCATTTGATTCTAAGCAAAAGTAGTTAAGAAGTTAAGAAGTTTTCGCGCCCTACGGTCGCAAAAACTTCTTAACTCCTTCAACTACTGAATTCACTGAGCTTGCGAAAGTTCAGTAAGTTATATAGAATGTCGCCGCGTATTACTTAACAACGACATTCACAATCTTCTTAGGCACAACAATCACTTTGACCACTGTCTTGCCGTCGAGATACTTCTGGCTCTGCTCGTCGGCGAGCACTGCCTGCTGTATTGCATCGTTGGTGGCGTCGGCTGGGAACTTCTTCTGGAAGCGTGCCTTGCCGTTGAACGAGATGGTGAGCTGCACCTCGCTCTCAACGAGATACTTAGGCTCGAACTTAGGCCACTGGGCGTCGCATACGGTTGTTTCGTTGCCCAATACGTGCCAAAGCTCCTCAGCGATGTGCGGAGCGAACGGTGCGATGAGCACAACGAGCTGCTCGAGCACCTGCTTGTTGCGGCATTTCTGCTGTGCAAGCTCGCTCACGGCAATCATGAATGCCGAGATTGAGGTGTTGTATGAGAAGTTTTCGATGTCTTCGGTCACCTTCTTGATGAGCTTGTGCAGAGTCTTCATGCTGTCGGCTGATGCCTCGGCGTCGGCTGAAGGCAGGAAGTTGTCGGTGCGGTTCTCGTAGTAGAGGTTCCAGAACTTCTTGAGGAAGCGGAAGCATCCGTCGATACCGTTGGTGTCCCAAGGCTTGCTGGCTTCTACCGGACCGAGGAACATCTCGTACAGACGCAATGTATCGGCACCGTATTTCTCGACAATCATGTCGGGGTTGACAACGTTGAACATCGACTTCGACATCTTCTCAACTGCCCATCCGCAGATGTACTTGCCGTCTTCGAGGATGAACTCAGCGTCGGCATACTCCGGACGCCATGCCTTGAAGGCGTCGATGTCGAGCACGTCGGCTGAAACGATGTTTACGTCGACGTGGATAGGTGTCACGTCATAGTCCTTCTTCAGTCCGGCACTCACGAAGACGGGAGCCTTAGAGTGGTCGTCGGAATTGATACGATATACGAAGTTGCTTCGTCCCTGAATCATGCCCTGGTTGACAAGCTTCTGGAACGGCTCTTCCTTGCAGCTCACGCCGAGGTCGAAGAGGAACTTGTTCCAGAAACGTGAGTAGATGAGGTGGCCCGTAGCGTGCTCGCATCCGCCTACATAGAGGTCGACATTCTGCCAGTACTCGTCGGCTTCCTTGCTTACGAGACAGCTGTCGTCGTGCGGATCCATATAGCGCAGATAGTAGGCTGACGATCCGGCAAAGCCCGGCATGGTGTTCAATTCGAGCGGGAACACGGTCTTGTTGTCTACCAGAGCCTTGTCTACCACCTGCTTCTTCTCCTCGTCCCATGCCCACATCTTGGCACGTCCCAATGGCGGTTCGCCAGTTTCGGTAGGCTTATATGTCTCGATTTCGGGCAGTTCGAGCGGCAGACACTCCTCGGGAACCATCTGTGGCATTCCGTCCTTGTAGTATACGGGGAACGGCTCGCCCCAATAACGCTGGCGTGAGAAGATGGCGTCGCGCAGACGATAGTTGACCTTGACGCGGCCCAATCCCTTCTCTGTGACGAATTTCTTGGTGGCAGCGATAGCCTCTTTAACGGTCAGTCCGTTCAGTGAGAAGCCGTCGAGGGTCTGCTTGCCTGCAACGGGCGAGTTCAGAACGGTGCCTTCCTTGGCATCGAAGCTCTCCTCGCTTACGTCGGCACCCTCGATGAGGGGGATGATGGGCAGGTTGAAGTGCTTGGCGAAGGCGTAGTCGCGTGAGTCGTGAGCCGGAACAGCCATGATGGCACCTGTACCATATCCTGCAAGCACGTATTCTGAAATCCAGATTGGAATGTTCTCGCCGGTGAACGGATTTACGGCGTATGAACCAGAGAACACACCCGTAACAGAGTGGTTTGCCATACGGTCGAGCTCGGTACGCTTCTTAACGTAGGCAAGATATTCGTCAACAGCAGCCTTCTGCTCGGCAGTGGTGAGCTTCTCAACGAGCTCGCTCTCGGGAGCCAATACCATGAATGTCACACCGAAGATGGTGTCGGCACGTGTGGTGAAGATGGTGAAGTCGAAGTCCTGACCTGCCACCTTAAACTGCATCTCGGTACCTTCCGAACGGCCAATCCAGTTCTTCTGGGTCTCCTTGATAGAGTCGCTCCACTGTATTGTGTCCAGTCCGTCGAGCAGACGCTGTGAATAAGCGCTGGTGCGCAGACACCACTGCTGCATCTTCTTCTGTACAACGGGATAGCCGCCACGCTCGCTCACACCGTTCACTACCTCGTCGTTGGCAAGCACAGTGCCGAGTCCCGGACACCAGTTTACCATTGTCTCGCCCAGATAGGCGATGCGGTAGTTCATCAATGTCTTCTGCTTCTCAACGTCGCTCATGGCTCGCCACTCCTCGGCTGTAAACTCGAGGTGCTCGCTCTCGGCTACGTTCAGTCCCTCAGTACCCTTCTCCTCGAAGCGTGCAACGAGCTTCTCGATGGGCTGAGCCTTCTGGCATGAGTTGCAGAAGAACGACTGGAACATCTTCTGGAATGCCCACTGTGTCCAGTGGTAATATTTGGGGTCGCATGTGCGAACCTCGCGGTCCCAATCGAAAGAGAAACCGATGTTGTCCAACTGCTGGCGGTAGCGGGCTATGTTGGCAACGGTGGTCACCTCAGGGTGCTGACCGGTCTGAATGGCATATTGCTCGGCAGGCAGTCCGTAGGCATCGTAGCCCATAGGATTGAGCACGTTGTAGCCCTCAAGGCGCTTGAAGCGTGCGTATATGTCCGATGCGATGTATCCGAGCGGGTGGCCTACATGCAGACCGGCTCCCGACGGATAGGGGAACATGTTGAGTACGTAGAACTTCTGTTTGTTCGGGTCTTCAGTGGTGTGGTAGGTCTTGTCTGCCACCCACTGGGCTTGCCATTTCTTCTCGATTTCTCTGAAATTGTATTCCATTATATCTGTTTTTGCTATTTATTTTCAGTTTTATGCAAAGTTACGACTTTTAGCTTATAATAAATATAATTATGTGGAAAAAATGTGTTGTATTAAAAAACAAAAAAGCCTTGCTCCGATTAAGAAGCAAGGCTTTTTCTGTTGTCCCAGGCGGATTCGAACCACCACAAACAGAACCAAAAACTGTTGTGCTACCATTACACCATAGGACAATGTGGCTGCAAAGGTAATAAAAAATAGCTTTGCAGCCAAATTTTTCGGATTATTTCACTGTGATGAGATAATAATTCTTCTTGCCGCGCTGCACGAGAAGATACTTGCCGTCGATGAGGTCTTCGGCTGTAACTACACGGTCGAAGGCTGCGAGCTTCTCCTTGTTGAGCGATACGCCACCACCCTGAACGAGCTTGCGCATCTCGCCCTTTGAGTTGAACACCTTGACATCATCGCGTGTGAAGAGGTCGACTGCGGGCTGTCCGAGCTGGTCGGCTGGCAGTGTGAAGTGGGGCACACCCTCGAAGATAGAGAGCAGTGTAGCCTCGTCAAACTTCTGCAGTGTCTCCTTGGTTCCCTTGCCGAAGAGGATGCTTGAAGCCTCCTGAGCCATTTCGAGGTCCTCGCGTGAGTGTACCATTGTGGTAACTTCCTCAGCCAGGCGCTTCTGCATTGTGCGGCGGCCCGGATCCTCGTTGTGCTCGGCTATGAGAGCGTCGATTGTCTCCTTGTCAAGGTCGGTGAATATCTTGATGTACTTCTCAGCCTCTGCGTCGCTCACGTTGAGCCAGAACTGATAGAAGGCATAAGGAGTGGTGCGGTTGCGGTCGAGCCATACGTTGCCGCTCTCGGTCTTGCCGAACTTCTTGCCGTCGCTCTTGGTGATGAGCGGGCAGGTGAGGCAGTAGGCTTCCGACTCGTTGCCGAGTGTACGGCGGATAAGCTCAGTACCGGTGGTCATGTTGCCCCACTGGTCGTTGCCGCCGAGCTGCAAGCGTACGCCATACTTCTGATACTGATAGAGGAAGTCGTAGCCCTGAAGCAGCTGATATGTGAATTCGGTGAATGAGAGTCCGTCGCGAGCCTCGCCGTTGAGACGCTTCTGTACGGAATCCTTCGCCATCATATAGTTTACGGTGATGTGCTTGCCCACCTCGCGTGCGAAGTCGAGGAAGGTGAAGTCCTTCATCCAGTCGTAGTTGTTGACGAGCTCGGCCTTGTTAGGCTCATTGCCGTCGAAGTCGAGGAACTTGGCTACCTGCTTCTTGATGGCCTCCTGGTTGTGATAGAGTGTCTTCGAGTCGAGCAGGTTGCGTTCCTGGCTCTTGCCCGAAGGGTCGCCAATCATACCTGTTGCACCGCCTACGAGGAGGTAGGGCTTATGGCCACAACGCTGGAGGTGGCGCAGCATCATGATGCCGCAGAGGTGTCCGATGTGAAGTGAGTCGGCAGTAGGGTCGGTGCCAAGATACGCAGACACCATGTGGGTGTTGAGATATTCCTCAGTACCCGGCATAATCTGCGCGAGCATGCCGCGCCAGCGCAGTTCTTCAACGAAATTTTTTGCCATTTTATTGTTGTTAATATTTTACTAAGCCTTTCTGAGCCTTTCTGGGCCTTATTAGGCCTTTCTGAGCATTTGCTGGTGATTTAATTCAAAATTCAAAATTCAAAACTCAAAATTCCACTTACGGCACTGGGTCGTAGCCCGAGCCTCCCCATGGGTTGCATCTTAGGATGCGCCATATTGAGAGTGCCATGCCCTTGAAGAATCCGTGCTTGAGCAGTGCCTGACGCGCATATTCGGAGCATGTGGGTTGGAATCGGCATGAAGCCGGGGTGTATGGTGTGATAAACTTCTGGTAGAATCGGATGGGTTGTATCACTATCCATGCGAGTGCGTGTGAGAGTCGGTTCATTGCGGGATGTTTTTATTGTCGGTTGCCGACAGCTTCTCAGCCAATCGTGTCAGCAGGTTGGCCATGCGGCTCATCACCTCGGCTGTAGGCAGAAGACGGTTGGCTGTCCATATGAAGCAGAGCGACATTGTCTTGTCGCCGCTCTCGGTGAGGCGGTCGACGAGAATGTGCTTGTTGAGGCGATACGCCTCGCGCACCTGACGCTTCACGTAGTTGCGCTTTACGGCGCGCTTGAAGTAGCGTTTGGGTACGCTCACCATCATCTGAGCCATCGGCTGATGTCCGTCGGCTGGCTGAGAGTCGGTCTGACGATTGTCTGCCATGTACACCATACGCAGTGGTGCTGCTGTCATAGCCTTTGAGCCGCCTCCGCGAAAGAGGCGGTCAATCTGCTTCTTGCTGTTAATGCGCTCCGACTGTGGGAGGCTGTATGTTGATGTTGTCATGTCAACAACCTAACTACTTGTTGTTCTCCAGATAGTTCTGCAGTGCTCCTGTCATGGAAGGGTGTTCCTTGGTAGGTGCTTCGAGGTCGAGTCGGTAGCCGGCATCGGTCACAGCCTTGGCTGTAGCAGGTCCGAAGGTGGCGATGCGAATGTCGCCCTGAGTGAATTCGGGGAAATTCTTGGTGAATGCCTTGATGCCTGAAGGGCTGAAGAATACGAGCATGTCGCAGTCGAACGCCTTAGCTTCCTCTTCAGTGAAGTCGTTGCTGACGGTGCGATACATAACGCACTCCTTGTGGTGGAGCTTCTTTGCGTCGAGCAAGCGCTCTATGTCGTCGTTGTGGACAGAGCTCAGCGGCACGAGATATTTCTCGGTCTTGTGCTTCACCATTGTGGGTATGAGCGAATCGATCTTGCCGGTTGTGCCGAAGAACACCTTGCGCTTGCGGTACTGTACGTATTTCTGGATGTACAGTGCTATAGTCTCGGTCACGCAGAAGTACTTCATGTCCTCGGGGATTGTGATGCGCATCTCCTTGGCGAGGTTGAAATAGTTGTCGATGGCGTGGCGCGATGTGAAGACAACGGCTGTGAAGTCCAGCAGTCCGATCTTCTGCTGGCGGAATTCTTTGGCACTCAATCCCTCGACCTTGATGAATGGGCGGAAAACGAGTTCCACGCCAAAGTCCTTGGCGATATCGAAGTAGGGTGATTTCTCGCTTGACGGTTCGGGCTGGGATATCAGAATCTTCTTAATCATTTCTCTTTGTAAATATATCTATTTCGTGTTTCGTGATTATTCGTATTTGTCTGTGTGTCCTTGTCAATAATCCACCTTCAGGTTTGCCGTGGTTATCATGAGTGCTCCGATGAGCATGGCAAGTGGCATCAGTTCAAGTGTGCAAAAGTACAAAAAAATTTGCAGAGAATGGCCACCGTTCCTGAAAAAGATGAGATATGACTTGTAAAGCGCCAGCAATTTGAACAGGCCTATCACTATAGCGGTGCAGATGAGGGTGGTTTGTACTGCTATCTCGAAGTATGCACGCAGCATGACTATAGGGAACAGGCACACTCCCTCCATGGCAAGGAGGAAGAGGAACGACTTAATCCATAGGTCGTTGCTCCTTCGGTCGAAGAACACCCATCCCGTGACGCTGTATGCCACCGCCTTGAGCATGGCGTAGACGGTGATGATGGCTGCGAACACTCCAATCACCTGATATTGGTCGATGATGAACGTGTCGGTGATGTTGCGCTGCACGTAGAAGAAGAATATCAGCGCCATCAACAGACTGCTTTGCAGCACGAGGAAGAACTGGAAACGCAGTTCGCCCGATGTCTCGCTGATGGCTGTCATCTTCTCGTTGTGGGGCGGGCGGAAGAAGTCCTTTGCCTGGCGCAGGATGAATCCCTTGGACTTGGAGTAGGCTATCAGGGCGAGCACGAAGCATCCGAGCAGCAGCAGCGTGATGACGTTGTCGCGTGCGATGCTGTAGGGCACGGGGTCGCCGGCTACGCCAAGTCGTCCGCCGAACATGTCGGGATGGAAGAAAGGCTTGCCCGTGAAGTACGACTCGCGATAGTATTTGGGCATGTTCACGTCGCGCCACGACTTGCCCTTGCTGTGTCCGGGCAGATGCAGCGTGTCGGGCTGCTGGCTCCATGTTATCTCCGATGGCTTGATATTGGCCTGGATGGCGGAGTCCTGCTGTTCGGGCGTTGCGTTCTTTGGCAGCCACGACAGCACCTGTGCGGGCGTGGGCTGAAAGTGCTTGCGTTGCTGTGTGGACGCTACCGGCTGTCCGTCTTCACCGAGCACTATTTCCTCAACATGTATGGAGTCAGAAGCAGTGTGAATCATTTAATTGTGGGTTGGTTGATATATGTTTGCCGGGCATGTCGTATGGCATGCCCGGCTTTGATGGAATGGTCTACAGACCGAATTCTTTCTTGATGTCGTCCACGCGGTCGAGTTTCTCCCATGTGAACAGCTCCAGCTTCATCACCTTGGTCTCGTGGTAGCGCGATGTGAATGTCTTCTCGACAATCTCGTTCTTGCGTCCCATGTGTCCGTAGGCTGCTGTCTCGCGATAGATGGGCTGGCGCAGCTTGAGTGTGCGCTCTATTGCCTTCGGACGGAGGTCGAACAGCTTGGAAATCTTCTGCGCTATCTCGGCGTCGCTCATCTGTACGCGTGAGCGGCCGTAGGTGTTGACGTAGATGTTTACTGGCTCGGCTACACCGATGGCGTAGCTCACCTGCACGAGCATCTCGTCGGCAACGCCTGCCGCTACCATGTTCTTGGCTATATGACGTGCTGCGTATGCTGCCGAGCGGTCTACCTTAGAGGGGTCCTTGCCCGAGAAGGCTCCGCCGCCGTGTGCGCCCTTGCCGCCGTATGTGTCGACGATAATCTTGCGGCCGGTCAGACCGGTGTCGCCGTGAGGGCCGCCGATAACGAACTTGCCGGTAGGGTTGACAAAGTATTTGATGTCGTCGCCGAAGAGCGAGAGCACCTTCTCGCTGTGTATCTGTGCCTTAACGCGCGGCATGAGAATGTTGAGCACGTCGTCCTTGATCTTGTCGAGCATGCGCTCGTCGTCGTCGTCAAACTCGTCGTGCTGGGTGCTCACTACGATGGTGTCGATGCGCTGCGGTATGCCTTCCTCCGAGTATTCTACAGTAACCTGGCTCTTTGAGTCGGGGCGCAGGTAGGTCATCTCTTTGCCCTCCTTGCGTATGTCGGCAAGTACGCGCATGATGAGCTGTGCCAGGTCGAGTGTCACGGGCATATAGTTCTCGGTCTCGTTGGTGGCATAGCCGAACATCATACCCTGGTCGCCGGCTCCCTGCTCTTCCTCCTCGGCACGGCTGACACCACGGTTGATGTCATCGCTCTGCTCGTGGATAGCTGTGAGCACGCCGCAAGAGTTGCCGTCAAACTGATAGTCTGACTTGTTGTAGCCAATCTGGTTGATGGTCTTGCGTGCGATGGTCTGCAGGTCGATGTAGGCTTCTGAGCGCACCTCGCCCATGATTACTACCTGGCCTGTAGTGACGAACGACTCGATGGCGCAGTGTGCGTTCGCGTCGTAGGCGAGAAACTGGTCAACAAGAGCGTCTGAAATCTGGTCGGCCACTTTGTCGGGATGGCCCTCTGAAACTGATTCTGATGAAAAAAGATAATTCATTTTTTCCAAATTTTAAAATTAAAAAATTAGTGGAAAAACACCAATTACCGCTATCCAACCTGCTGTCTTTGTGCGCATTGGCACATAGTTGGAGTGTGCAGTTTTAGCATTTTTTAGTGTGGTTGCAAGCAGCCAAATTCTTCCACAGAGTTATACATTTATCAAATCGAGTGCAAAGGTACTGCAAATCGAAGACAATGCAAAATAAATCAGTACTTATTTTTCAAGCGCACAACATCTGAAATGCAAACTTACAACAATTGAAATGCAAACTCACAACAATTGAAACTCAACCTCACAACAACTGAGTTGAGAATTGAGAGTTGAGAAGTGAGAGTTATGATATGCTCAGTTTGTATACGTTTATTATACATTATGTTTACCAAGGTAATCATAACTCTCAACTCTCAACTCTCAATTTTCAACTTTATTTATTCTGTCAAATCGACATGATTGACCATTACGTCTTCGTGTAGGAATATGCGGGCTGTCTCGCTGAATCGTTGTTCGCTCTCGGTAGTGAGATAGCGGCACGTTCCGCCCTGCGTAATGTTGCGTTCCATTTCGGGGTGGCGCTTCAGATAGTCGGCGAGTGAGTTGGCTACGTATGTGCCTTGCGACATTATGCGCACGCCTTTGGGTACGTTCTTGACGACAGAACTCATAAGCAGCGGATAGTGGGTGCAGCCGAGTATGATGGTGTCGATGAGAGGGTCTTTGCGCATGAGCTGGTCGATGCGCTTCTTTACAAAGTAGTCGGCACCGGGCGAGTCGGCCTCGCCAGCCTCTACTATGGCTGCCCAAAGCGGACATGCCACGCCCGAGACATGTATATCTGGGAACAGTTTGTGTATCTCCATCGAGTACGACTGACTCTTTATGGTGCCCTCTGTAGCCAGTACACCAATGTGTCGCGACTCGGTCAGATTGCCAATCGTCTCTGCGGTAGGGCGGATGATGCCCAGTACGCGGCGCGAGGGGTCGAGCATGGGCAGGTCGCGCTGCTGTATGGTGCGCAGAGCCTTGGCAGATGCTGTGTTGCATCCGAGTATTACGAGATGGCAACCCATTGAGAACAACTTGAGTACAGCCTGCCGTGTGAACTGGTAGACCACCTCAAACGAGCGCGAGCCATAGGGTGCGCGGGCGTTGTCGCCGAGATACATGTAGTCGTATTGCGGCAGAAGCTGGCGTATGCCGTGCAGCACGGTCAGTCCGCCATAGCCCGAGTCGAACACGCCGATGGGGCCTGGTTGTTGTGGAAAGTTCATCATGTGGCGTTTTATTTTAATTCGGCTTTGATAGCTTCGGTTGCATCTTCGCCCATTTCAGGGTTGACGTACGGGCATGCGTCG
This sequence comes from Leyella stercorea, assembly GCF_021531355.1. Taxonomy (GTDB): domain Bacteria; phylum Bacteroidota; class Bacteroidia; order Bacteroidales; family Bacteroidaceae; genus Prevotella. The sequence goes on from NZ_JADYTS010000005.1 coordinate 10,885, forward strand.
CCGTCGGTGTTCAGTATAAATGCGTAGCCCAGTTGTGCTCCCACCTTGGCTACAGCCTCGTTGAGCTTGCGCTTTACGGGGGTGAAAGCGTCTGCCTCGGCCTGCTTGAGCAGTCGCTGTGCCTCCTGCTTGAAGGCTACGTTCTTCTCCATCATTTCCTGTATCTCAGTCTGGCGCTTGCGGAGAATGGAGGGCACGAGGTCGCGCTGTGCATCGAGAAATTCTTCATACTTGGCGTTGAATTCCTGTTCGGAGCGTTTCATCTCATTGTCGTACTTCTGGCGCAGGTCGTCGATGTTGCGCTGAGCCATCAGATAGTCGGGCATTGACTTCAGAACGGTGTCATAGCTGAAATAGCCGAACCGTATCTGCGCACTTGCCAGCAACGGCAGGGCAAGCACGAAGAGTAGTAAGAATAATTTCTTCATATTTGGCTTGAAAGAAAAAAAGGAGGCTGCGGCTTCTACGCCATAGCCTCCTGATTATTGTTTGCTTATATTGTCAATTACTTCTTGGCAGCGGCAGGCTTGTTGAGCTGAGCCTTCACCTCGGCAGTAACGTCCTTGCTGAGAGTGTCGCTGATGTAAGGAATGCCAGATGTGATGTCCATGATGTAAACATAGCCACCTGTCTTGCCTACAGCCTTGATAGCTTCAACGAGCTTGTTGGTGATAGGGCTAATCTTCTCCTGCTGGAGCTTGGCGAGAGCCTGCTGGTTGTCCTGGGCTGTCTGCTGTATCTTCTGGTACATCTGCTGGAGGCTTTCCTCTGTCTCCTTCTTCTTGGTCTCGTTCATTGTCGAGGCGTTCTTGTCGTAGTCCTGGGCCTTGCGCTGGAGTTCGTCCTGCATTGCCTTGAGGTCGTTGTCATACTGCTTGGCAGCTGCTTCTACCTCGCCACGGGCCTTGATGAACTCAGGCATTGACTGCATAATGTCCTGGGCGTTAACGTGTCCGAATTTCTGTGCGAATGTTGCCAATGGCATGCACAACATAAGCATTAAGATAAGCTTTTTCATTTTCTTATTTGTTTTTTGTTATTAATTATTTTCTAAACTCTATGAATGAATTTTCAAAATTACAAATTCCTAATTCCGAATCAGCAAAGCCGAACAATTCCAAATTGAATAATTCAAAATCGCAGGCAAAGCCGAGAATAACTCAAAATTCCTAATTCCTAATTCTAAATTCCATAGCCAAGCTTCTGCAGCACTTCGTTGCTGATGTCAATCTTGGGTGAGCCGAATATTATGCCTGAGTCGGAGGCGCGGTCGAGAACGAGCGAGTAGCCACGCAGTTCGGATATCTCCTTCACTGCGGTGTATATCTCCTCCTGGATGGGCGACATGAGGCTCTCGCGCTTCTTGAACAGCTCTCCTTCTGGACCGAAGTACTTGCGCTTGAGGTCGCTTGCCTCCTTCTCCTTCTTCATTATGGCTTCCTGGCGGTCTTTCTTCTGCTCGGCAGAGAGGAACACCATCTCGTTCTGGTAGTTCTTGTAGAGTGTTGAGGCCTCGGTGTTGAGTGCCTCAACCTCAGCCTGCCATTTCTTTGACACCTGGTTGAGCTGTTCGTTGGCTCGCTCGTAGGCTGGAATGTTCTTCAGAATGTATTCCATGTCGAGCAGCGCGAACTTCTGTGCGCTTGCCGTCAGTGCCGTAATGGCAAAGAGGCAGATAAGCATTAATTTCCTCATAGCCTTGTTTTTTTAGAATTCCTGTCCTAAGATGAAGTGGAACTGCGAACCGCCCTTGGTTCCGAACACCTTGTCGAAGCCGTATGCCCAATCGATACCCATCAAACCTACCATCGGGAGGAAGATGCGGACACCGAGACCGGCTGAACGCTTCATGTCGAACGGGTTGAACTTCTTGGTTTCGGTCCATGAGTTACCGCCTTCGATGAATCCGAGTCCGTAGATGGTGGTGTTGCCAAGGAGGAACGGATAGCGCAACTCAAGTGTCATGCGGTCGTAGGCATAGCCCTCGTAGCCGTAAGGAGTGAGCGAACCGTTTTCGTAACCGCGCAGACCGATGGTCTCTTCAGCGTATGATGTAGAGTAGCCGGTCATACCGTCACCACCCATGTAGTAGGTCTCGAACGGCGACTTCTTCCACTTGTTGAATGAGCCGAGCAATCCGAACTCGAGTCGTGTCATGAGTACGAGACACTTCTGTCCGCTTGTGAGTGCGGTGAACATGCGGCCCTTGAACTTCCACTTGTGGTATTCTACCCAGCGGTACTTCTCTTGCTGCTCCTTGTTGTATGTAGCCGACTTAGAGTTGGTGGCGAGGTGTTCGTAGTCCTTGCCGTCCCATGCCGACCATGGCGGAGTAACGGTAACCGATGCGACGAACTCTGAACCGCGGCGTGGGAACAACTGGTTGTCGGTAGATGTACGCGACAGCTGAATGCTGAGGTTGAGGTTGTTAGAGTTACCGTTGGTCATGAGGAAGTAGCTCCAGTTCTTCAGCATGTAGCGTGTGTACGACAGCGAGAGCGACAACTGGAAGTAGTCGTCTGGCCAGCGCAACTGCTTGCCCCATCCCAGTGAGAATCCGAACAACTTGATGTATTTGTCGGGGTCGTAGTACGACTCATAGTTGTTGTAGTTGCCGTAGCTGCCATAACCGTACATGTAGTTGTAGTAGTTGTTGAAGTAACCACTGTTGTAGTAGTTGCTCGATACGTCGGTCTGCTTAGAGAAGTAGGCTCCTACCGAGAACTGTATCGGTCGCTTGCCTCCAAACCAGTTGGTTGAGTATGAGGTGTTGTACGACTGATAGTATGTACCGTTGGTCTGTGCTCCGATTGAAAGAACCTCACCATCGCCGATAGGCATGATACCACGATGCTCCTTGTTCTTGTTGAAGAGGTTGCGCATCGAGAAGTTGTTGAGCTTGAGTCCGATACGTCCGATTACACCGGTCTGTCCCCATCCGAGCGAGAACTCAATCTGGTCGTTCGACTTCTGCTCAAGATCGTAGTTGATGTCTACTGTACCGTTCTCTGGGTCGGGCACCGGCTGCGGATTGACCTTCTCAGGGTCGAAGTGTCCCATTGATGCAATCTCACGTGCCGAACGCTGCAATGCCTCCTTCGAGAAGAGGTCGCCCGGCTTTGTACGCAGCTCGCGACGCACTACATTCTCATACAGACGGTCGTTACCGTTGATGCGTACGTGGTTGATGTGGGCCTGCGGACCCTCGAAGATACGCATCTCAAGGTCGATAGAGTCGCCTACGATGTTAATCTCTGTCGGGTGGAGTGAGTAGAACAGGTAGCCGTTGTTCCAGTAATTGTTGCCCACAGCGTCCTCGTCTTCGGTGAGTCGCTTGTTCATGAGCTTCTGGTTGTACACGTCGCCCTTCTTCATGCCGAGTACGGCAGCCAGATAGTCGGAGTTGTACACGGTGTTGCCCACCCATGTTATGTTGCGTATGAAGTACTTCTTGCCTTCGTCTACCTTAATGTTGATGCTTACGTGCTTGTCGTCAACGTTCCATACGCTGTCGCCTAAGATTACAGCGTCGCGGTAGCCGTGCTCGTTATACTTGTCGATGAGTTTCTGCTTGTCGGCCTTCCAACGCTCGGGTGTGAACTTCTTCGACTTGAGGAATGACGACAACTTGCCAGCCTCGTGAGTCTTGGAGAACGCTCCCTTTCTGAACAGGCCACCCTTAATCTGGCCGGCTCTCAAGGCATCGTTGCCTTCGATGGTGATGGTGCGCACCTTCATCTTCTCCTTCTTGTCGATGATGACGTCGAGGATTACGTGGTTCTTCTGCGTCACGTCGTCGCGCTGCACCACCTGGATGTCCGCGTTCTTGAATCCCTTGTCGTCGAAGTATTTCTTGGCAAGAATCTTGGCACGGTCAATCATGTTAGGTGTAATCTGAGCGCCCTTGAGGAGTCCGAGTTTCTCCTCCATGTCGGTGCGCTCCGATTTCTTCAGACCAATGTAGTTGATTGTTGACACACGCGGACGCATCTGCAGATGGATGTGTAGATAAGCCTTGTCGTGTATGAGCGAGTCTACCGAGATAGACACGTCCGAGAACAGGCCATACTTCCAGTAATGCTTCACAGCGTCGGTTATCTCGTCGCCCGGCAGCAGAATCTCCTGTCCGATAGACAGACCCGATATGCCAGTGAGCATATAGTCCTCATATCCTTCAGCGCCTGTCACGGCGATGCCCGCAATCTGTACGGTGCGCGGTGTTCCGGCATAGGATATGTCCGGGTATACGATTTTGTCCTGCGCCTTTGCGATGATGCTGCATGCAATGATGCAGAGTGTGGTCAACACCTTTCTTATATTCATTGTCTTCTTATTGTTTTTATCTTGTTAATCCTGGACGTTTACTCATTACTTGCTTTCTTCTGCTTCCACCTGTTTGCCGGTCTTTCCGAATCGGCGTTGGCGTTGCTGGTAGTCGGCAATGGCTTTGTGCAGGTCGGCTTCGTTGAAGTCGGGCCAGAAAGTATCGCAGAAATACAGTTCAGAGTAGGCTATCTGCCACAACAGATAGTTGCTGATTCGCAGCTCGCCTCCGGTGCGTATCAGCAGGTCGGGGTCGGGGATTGAAGCTGTCGTAAGGCTTTGCGATACGGTGTCTTCGGTGATGTCGTCGATAGACAGTTGTCCGTCAACTGCCTTCTTTGCTATGTCCTTCATCGCCTTTGTTATCTCCCATCTTGACGAATAGCTCAAAGCCACCACCATGGTCATGGCAGTGTTGCCTGCAGTATGGTCGATTGTTTCCTGAAGTTTTTGCTGCACTTCTATTGGCAGACGTTCAATGTCGCCAATCACCTTGAAGCGAACATTGTTCTTCATGAATATCTCGTCCTCGAGCGACGACAGTACAAGACCCATCAGGGCGGCGATTTCTGTCTCCGGACGGTTCCAGTTTTCGGTTGAGAACGTGTACAGAGTCAGGTATTTTACACCGAGCCGTGTACATTCAGAGGTGATTCGCCTTACGGTTTCCACACCTGCCTGGTGTCCATAGCTTCTCGCTTTACCTCGTTTGGTAGCCCATCGTCCATTGCCGTCCATTATTATGGCAATGTGTTGTGGTATATTGTTTTTATCGAGTTGGTTGGTCATTGTTTCTAATTGATTAATCGTCTTCGTTGTGGCATGTCCGGCATTTGGGCATAAAGCTGTATGTCACGGTGAGTTGCAGTGCCGAGTAGCAATCGGTGTTCTTGAACAGTCCGCTGCTTTTTATACCGTATGGGTCTTTCACACCGTCCAATTTGTCGCTCATAGAGAAGTGTTCTGCCCATTCCAGTGCAATGTTCAGCCTCTTGCCTGCCTTGTACTTCACGCCGAGTCCTATGGGCACATTTGCCGTGAAGGCATTGTCGCCGTCGCCTCCTGCGTATGTGGCTCCGAGTCCGGCAAATATGAATGGCGTAAGGCGCTTGGCACCGCGATAGTCCTGTCCCGTTCCGTATGGCCAGAAGTTGTATTCGTAGGTCACACCGGCATCAACAAGCGTCTTGTTGAACTGGTAGGGAGTTGTGGCATAGTCAGGATAGTATGTCTTGGCATTGTCCGACGAGCCTTTCAGTTTGCCATAGGCTGCCGAGAACTTCAACGCCATATATGGGTTGAATACTCGTCGCAACACCGCAGAAGCCATTGGCTGCATGTTTTTGGTAAGGCTTCCGCCAAAGTCACCTTGGTATGCCACTGCGCCAACGCCCGCTCCTATCTCCATACGATATTGGTAGTCGGATTGTGCCATGCATGTCGCTGACATTGCGAGGGCGAGTGATATTACAAGGTTTCTAATCATATGTATATATTATATGATATGTGTATTATTTCTCGAAAGCGGTCTGCTCCTTGGCCCAACCCAGTCGGTTGATGCGTCCGCGCCATGTCATACCGTTGCTGGCGTTTACGAGCCAGAGGCTCTTGTTCTTGTCTACAGTCAGAGCGTAGGTGCCCTTTGCTGTTATGGCGTTTGTAGCGTTTTCGTTGAAGTTGGTGGGCAACATTACTGTGGCAGTGTCCTCGCGCCATGTGATGCCGTTGTCCAATGACTTGTAGAATTTGGGAGCCTTGCCCTCTTCCTGTCCCATCATGTATACGCCACCGTCGTAAGCTACAGCACTAATGCCACTGAGCAGCGGTGCTGCGTGGTTGTTGTCGGCCGATACTCCGTAGTATGCCCACGGCTGGTTTTCGCTGTTCTCAGCAGCCTCGTCAATCTTTCCCCATATGGTAAGGTACTTGTCGTTGGGATAAGTGGCAGCGTCGCGGGTTCCGAAGAGCATCACACGGTCGGTCTTTGCATATCCTTCTATCTCAACGCTTGCGTATGTTGTCTCGCCATAAGGCATGAGCGAGAGCTCATCGTCTATTTCGGCTACGGCCCATGTAGCGCCGTTGTCCTTTGATGTCATCAGTCGGCCATCGGTAGCATATCCGTACAGGCTGTAGCGGCTTGCTGCTACAAGGCGTGTCACATCGGTAGCAGTGCCCATGATGTCCCATGTCTTGCCGTCGTTGGTGCGTACGATGTTGCCACCGTCGCTGATGTATACGTAGTCGTCCTTGGTTACAAGGCTCTTGTATGCATCGGCTGCGAGATTGTGTCCGAGGTTGGTCTCACACTTGGTCCACTGTGTGCCGTTGTTGGTATATACGATAGTTGTATTGCCATCTGTGCCGAGCAGAATCAGCTTACCATTTACAGCAGCTGTCTTTATAGCCTGCATGGTCTTCAGTTCGGCGCATATAGGTGTGGCATGCCATGCGAACGAGTCGGCTTGTTCCTTATGCACGTTCACATGTACTGTGTATTTCTTTACCGAAAGTCCAGAATTACTTACTACTTGCACTTCGCGGTCTACCGAGAAGTCAAGTGAGTCGGTTGAACTGAAGTAGTCGAGCGAGTCGCTCTTTTCCTTCTTTATCACCACCAGTCCTGCCGAACTGTTCGACACCGAGCAGAGGAGCTTTTTGGCGTCGACACCACATGGCAGCGAGTCGGGGTTGTATATCTTACCGTTAATCTGGTCTATATAGAACTTATAGTTGCTCAGTGTCAGTTCTTTCACGACGAGACTGTCGCGAAGTCCGTCTGAAGTCTTCACAAATGTGTTCTGTTTAGCTGTCGTGACTGAGAAACTTGAGATTGCACAATCGTCGGTGTATGTGTAATCATTGTCGCTTTCAAGGCAAGATGCCATCAAAAAAACGGTCGCGAGCAGCAGTGTAAAAGCTGCGAACTTACTTTTCATTGTACTCTAACTTATTATTTTTAGCTGCAAAATTAATCAGAATTCTCCAAATAGAACTTCTTTTGTCTTTATAATTATGCTATTTATTGATTAATAGTCTTATTTTTAAGGTTGTTTAGTGTTTTTGTAGTGTTGGTATTACTCAAAAAAAACGGACTGCAAGCACATATAATGCTTGCAGTCCGTTGATATTGCGTTTTTCACGCGTTATTTGCCGTAATGTTTATTCTTCAGGAAGCATAGCCACTGTGATGTGGTTGCCCGACTTGTTGAACTCCTTCATGTAGTTGCAGATATCCTGCGGAGTGAGCGATTCAAGTGTCTTCAAGTAGTCGGTATACTGGTCGAGACCGAGATTGTGATACTGGTTGATGATGCTGAGCCAGTAGCTGTTGCTCTTCTGCGAGTCGTGATATGACTTGATCATATACTCCTTGCACTTAGCCAGCTTGGCAGGGTCGCATGTGTTGGCGAGGTTCTTCACTTCGTCGTTCATGATGCGCATAGCTACCTCTTTCTTCTCAGGCTTCATTGGGCAATAGGCGAAAATCTGGAACATACGATAGTTGTCCTTGCCTACTGAGCATCCACCGTTGGCACCTACTGAGTAAGCTGCGCTTTCCTTCTCGCGAATCTTGTCCAGATATTCCATTGACAGAATCTGTCCTGCTATGCTTGCACAGAGAGCGTTCTTTGTGTTGTACGGCATAGTGGTGTTGTGCCACATCATGTAGGCTGTCGACTTAGGAGTCTCCTGTTTGCGCTTGAAGATGTTTTCTACAACGCCTGTGACAGGCTTCACCTCACGCTTGCTTGCTACAACCTTTCCTGCTGAAGGCAGAGCACCAATGTACTGGCAGATGAGCGGACGTATTGTTGTCTCGTCGAAGTTGCCGATGATAGTGAATGTCCAAGCCTTGGCGTTGGCTGTACGTTCCTTGGCAATCTGGAGGATACGGTCGTAGTTGATGTTCTTCAGTTTCTCAACAGTGAGCGGCTCCATGCGTGCATTGTGGTTGTAGATAGTTGCATTGAGCGAGTCGCTGAGTGCTGTCTCCGGGTCGAGCGAACGGTTCTTCAGCTTCACTTCCATCTGTGTCAAGAGGTTGTCGAATGTCTTCTGATCCTTGCTGATGTTTGTGAAGTACAGGTACAGCAACTGGAACATTGTCTCTACGTCTTTCGGTGTAGAAGCGCCCGATGCAGTTGTATACAATTCTGAGCCGAGGCTGAGGTCAACGTTTGCAATCTTGCCTGCCAGAGCCTTTGAAAGGTCGGTTGACGAGAAAGCTCCGAGTCCGCTACCGCCGATTACAGCGTCAAATACCTGCAGATTGGTATAGTCCTTCGGTCCGTAGAGTGTTGTGCCGCCGATGCCGCGTGCGCTCATGATAACCTGATCCTTCTTGTAGTCGGTCTTCTTCAGTATCACGGTAGCACCGTTTGAGAGTGTCAGTGTTGTATAGCCGAACTTGTCGCTCTTCTTCTCGCTCTTTATCTTGCCAGCCTTAGGCATTGTGGCGATGAGCGGTTCGTTCTTCACGTTGTCTACATAAGCAGTGATTTCTGAGGAGCGTGCTTCCTTGATAGCGCCAAGAAGCTGTGCCTCAGTAGGATAAACGTTGCCCTCTGCTTCGTTGCAGAACGAGATAATTACGGTGTTGCTGTCGTTCTCGGGCAGCATCTCTTTCATCATCTGGTTTATGACGTCAACAGGAATAGCATTTACAAGCTGCTTCATTACCGGATAGGTGTACTCGATTGACGGCATAGGCTCGTTAGAGAGGAAGTTGCCGAGAATCGGAGCGTACAATGCAGCGTTGGTGCGCTTGTCCTTGGCGCTGTATGCACGGTCGAGCTGGCTGAGATAATTCTCCTTGAAGCGTGCCAACTCTGTAGCGGTGAATCCGAACTTGGCAGCGCGCAATGCTTCAGTGTAAGCAGCCTTGAGGCTCACAGCCATATCCTTCAGTTCCTTAGGTGCTACAGATATGCTGAAAGCGTCCTTTGTCTTGGCGAAGATATACTGTCCGTCGTCGGCGCTGGCTGATACGTATGGGCAGCTGGCATCGAGTCCCTTCTCATACATACGGTAGTTGAGCAGGCTTACGGCAGCGCTCTTGGCGTAGTCGTATATGATGTAGTTCATGTTGTTCTTCAGCGAGTCAGGGTAGACATCGTGCTTAACCATGTACTGCACCATGCTTGTAGGCTGCTCCTTATCCTTGTCGATGATAACGATAGGCTCAGCGTTGTCAGGCACCTGTTCTGCTACGATAGGAGCCTGGTTGGCTGGATTCTTGAACGAGCCGAAGAGTTCCTTGATCTTCTTCTCGGTGTAGTCAACATCAACGTTACCAACTACGATGATGGCCTGGTTGTTGGGATGATACCACTTCTCATAGTAGTTGCGCAGTTCCTTCGGCTTGAAGTTGTCGATTACCGACATGAGTCCGATAGGATAGCGTACGCCATACTTTGAGCCCGGGTAGAGCTTGGGCAGGTTGCGCTCAAACATACGGCTTGAGGCACTGGTGCGCAGACGCCATTCCTCGTGGATAACGCCACGCTCCTCGTCAATCTCCTTAGGGTCGAGCAGCAGAGCGTTCGACCAATCGCTCAGTATGAGCAGACATGAGTCGAGAGCCGACTGGCGTGCAGTAGGGACGTTAGAGATATTGTATACGGTCTGGTCGATAGAAGTATAAGCATTTAGGTCGCCTCCGAACTTCACACCGATGCTCTCGCAATAGCGAATAACTTCGTTGCCTGGGAAGTGCTTTGTACCATTAAAGCACATGTGCTCCAGGAAGTGTGCCAATCCGCGCTGGCTCTCTTCTTCCTGTATTGAGCCCACCTTCTGTGCGATGTAGAAGTCGGCTCTGTTCTCAGGCCAGTTGTTGTGACGGATGTAGTAGGTAAGTCCGTTATCCAGCTTTCCGATGCGGACATCAGGATCATTGGGTATCGGTGGCATCTGTTGTGCCTGGGCAAGTCCTGCAAACACGGCAAGGACGGCTACCAATAGTTTTCTGAGTTTCATGAAATATAATTTAAATTTATTTTTAGTTCGATTAAGTGTCTATACATTAAGCGGACGTGCAAAAGTAACACATTACTTTGATATACAAGAATTAAGCAGTGTAAAAACTTCGTTTCTTAGTTTATATTAAATTTTAGTCGGGTGTTTTCTTCATGTTTCGCGGGTGATGTGTCAGTATTTCCTCGCGCAGTGTTGTTATGTCTATGTGGGTATAGATTTGGGTTGTCTTTATGTTTTCGTGCCCCAGCATTTCCTGTATGGCACGTAAGTCGGCACCGCCCTTTAGCAGTTCGGTAGCAAACGAGTGGCGCAGCGTATGTGGTGACACTGTCTTTGTGATACCAGCTTCCTCGGCAGTGCGCTTTATCATTATCAGTATCATGGTGCGTGTGAGGTGGGCGCCGCGTCGGTTCAGGAACACATAGTCCTGTTCTCCGGGCTTTATTTTCATCAGATTACGGTCGTACAGCCACAATTTAATTTCGTGAAGTGCGCTCTCCGATATTGGTACGAGTCTTTCCTTATCGCCTTTGCCAATGATGCGTAGGAATTTGTCACGCTCAAAGATGTCGTTGAATTTCAAGTTGACAAGTTCCGACACTCGTAGTCCGCACGAGAAGAGTAGCTCGATGATGGCCTTGTTGCGCTGTCCTTCCCATTTCGACAGGTCGATGGCAGCCTCCATGCGGTCTATTTCTTCGGTCGACAGGACCTCAGGCAGATGTTCGCCCACGGTGGGTGCTTCGAGCAGTTCTGAGGGATCGTCCTTAAGTATTCCGCTTATTACGAGATACTTGAAGAACGACCTTACCCCACACAATATTCTTGCTTGCGACGACGAAGCGATGCCGAACTCGTATAACACGGCAGCGAAATTCTCAAGATTGTCGAGTTTCACGTCCTCTGTTTTGAGATTTTCGTTGCGTAGATAGTTCAGTAGATAGTCGATGTCATGGGTATACGCTTCCACTGTGTTTTCTGAATAGCCGCGTTCGAGTCTGAGATAGCGCACGTATCGCCGTCTCAGCAGGCTAAGGTCGTCGTTTTGCATTGTCAGTATTATTTCTTGAGTTCAAATCCCAGACGCATACCGTCGTAATTCTTTATAATCGAGTTGATTATAGCTGCACTTGTGCTGAGCCCTGCCGTAGAATTGCTGATAGTCTTCAGTACAGTCATGAGCTTGTCAGAATTGAATGTAAGTGTCATTGTCGAGCCTTGGGTAGCAACGTATGCGGTATACGACTTGCCGTAGGTGGGTGTGAATGTGATAGTCTTGTTCTTCTTGTCGAATGTGTAAGTTCCCTTGGTCTCGCGCTTCTTTATCTTCGATGTGTAGTTGCCATTGCCGTCGAATGTGTATACGATGCCGTTGACACCCATCTTCTTGAGTATCGGAGCCACCTTATTCTCCATTTTTGTTGCAACAGCACTGCCGCCTGCCTGAGCCAGCACGCTGCTGCTTTCAAACTCGCATGCTGGTCCAGAATACTTCCATGTGCCCTTGATTGAAGTCTCTGTTGTAGCCTTGTCGCCAACAACACTGCCTACTACTCCCTTAAGGATGTCGCTGATACTCTGTGCTTTAACGCTCGATGTGAGCAGGCACATAATTGCCATCACGAATACAATCTTAAAATTCTTCATTACCATAAAACTATATTTTTTAAAATTCTTAATTCAAAAATGCAAACGCTGCCGAGAATAATTCAAAACTCAAAACTCAAAATTCAAAATTGCCGTAGGCAACCAATTCCTAATTCCTAATTCCAAATTCCTAATTTATAATATGTATATCTCTCTGTGGGAACGGTATCTCGATATGGTGTTCGTTGAGCGTGTTGTATATAGCTTCCTTCACCTGTCCGGTCATTCCGAACTTCTCCTCCACAAGCACCCAGTAGGTGACAAACAGATTGACCGAGTTGTCGCCAAATTCGTCAAACACTACGCTTACTGGCTTCTTCAGATCTATTACGTCGCGTCCGTCTGCACTCTTGCGAGCCTGCGCCTTGACTGCCGCAACGAGCATCTGGCGTACTTCTTCTACATTAGAGCCATAGGCTACGCCCACCGGCACTTTCACCATCTCGTACGAGTGGTTTTTGGTGATGTTCTTGAAGTTCTTGCTGAAGAGCGAACTGTTGAGGAAGGCTATGACGCATCCGTCTGCCGTAAGCACCTGCGTGCTCTGATAGGTGATGCTGTCCACCTTGCCACGTATGCCGTCGCACTCGATGAAGTCGCCCACACGCACACGTCCTGTCATGAGCGATATACCGTAGAAGAAGTTCTCGAGCAGGTCCTTCATTGCAAAACCAACACCAGTAGCCAATCCTGCCGATATCACGGAGATGGCTGTCGAGGGTATCTTGAGCATCTTGATGGCTATGATGGCATAGAGTCCCCAGCAGCAGATGGCTATGATGTTGTTGGCGAGCGTGAAGTTGGGCTTGCCGTTGACTACTATCTTAGAGCGGTGATACTTATGATAGAGCGACTTGATGAGATAGTCGAGATAGCGGAACACGAAAAACTGCGAGCCCACCATCACCAGCTTCAGTATAGACAACTGTACCACTCCGCTCACATTGAGAAAGTCGAACTGAAATATCTTCCACACCGTGTCGGTCAGGTCGAACACGTTGGCTGCCCACCATATCGACAGTAGCACCGAGAACACGCTCAGCACAGGCACCAGTGCTATGTATATGAAGTCGTAGAACCACGTCACGTTGATGTGCGCGCCATGACTTACGGTGATGACACTGAGCAGTGAACCCTTGCGCGCCTTCTCGGCTTCCTTCTCCGAGTGGATGCGGTGGCTGAGCCATCGGCGCTCGTACACTCCGAGCATGTCGTATACGCAAGTGATGGTCTGAATGCAGCTCAGCTGGAACATCCACCATATCAGCACCTGCACCGACAGCAGCACGTAGCCATACAATGCCGATGCGGTGGAGAATGTCATCATGAGCAGCGATATCCACGTATAGAATATGTCGGAACGCGGAATGTTGTCGTTGTGGCGCGTTATGACGTTCCACTGCCACAGTGTGAACACGAGCAGTATAGGGGGGAAGATGAGCGCCACAAGATTGTTCGGAATGAACACTATACGGAACGTTATGACGATGAACGACATGAGCATAACGGGCGTATAAATGCGAAATCCGCTCTTGATCTGATTGCCCGACAGGCGCACAAGCAATGAGAAGAAGATGGCACACAGCAGCCAGGCATACTCTATGAGCAGCTTCGACGCCATGAGGAAGAAGTTGTGGTACATGAACGAGCGCGCCACCATCACCGACACGGCGAAGATGAACATAGCCACAAACAGAATGAGGCACACCTTCTTCTTCATGAAGTTTTCGGTGCGGAAGCGGCGTGGCACGAGCCAGCGCACGAGCACATTGCTCAGCAGGGCTGCCACGATGATGTAGAACAGAACGAACAGGCACAGACCCATCACTATCGGACCGCGCCACTGCGAGTATACCTGACGTTCGGTGCCGTTGACGGTCTTCACCTTCTCGGTGTTGTACTTCTCGCTCACATCCGCCTTAGCGTTATGATACGACATAGGCATCGAGGCGATAATCTCGAGATAGTTCTGGTCGCCATTGACAAATATGTTGTGCTGTATCTCGTTGTATCGCTGCATGGCATAATCGTTCACCTTCTTGAGGCGTTGCGATATGCGCTGGTAGTGCTCGTTGTCCTTCTGCACCGAGGCGCGCACATTGGTGAGATTGCGGCACAGGGCTGTAGCGTAGGCAAGGCACGCCTTGCGGTCGGCCTGACCTGCCTCGTCGAGCATGAAGGGCAGCTGTCGCTGCTTGCCGTTCTTGTCGAGCACGAATTTCGGAGCCTTTGCCTTGCCGTTCTTGATGTCCTGCTGCATCTTGAGCGACGGTGGAATGTTGCTCAGCGTCTCCATAAGATACTGATAGCGTGCTATCTCGGCATCCATACGCTTCATGATGCGGTCGTAGGGCATGCGTCGCTTGCTGAACTCGCGATACAGTTCGGTGGCTTCATGGCATGCGTATGTCATGTCGAACGTGAAGTCCTGCTTCTGCGAGTAGAGCATCAGCGCAATCTGGTCGCTGCGCTGCATGAGCGAAATCATCTGCTTGTGCTGCTGTTGGTTGTACACGGCATAGCGCGCCATGTTCTGTCGTTGTTCGTTGAACGATGTCTCCAACTCGGCACGCAGCACTGAGAGTGTCGACTTCAGATTTTTCTCCTTCAGCACAGCACCGGTGTTTATTGTCACGCATAGCATGATGATAAGACACAGCACGCGCCTTATAGTTTTTGTTGTCATATAATAATTGCTTGTTTTTCTTACCTTTTACGTTGTAGGGAATGTTGCTCGAACATGCAAATTTATAGTATTTTTCTCAAAAAAAAGACCTGCTTGCCATATTTTTAGCCGTGTAGTCAGTCAACGACGGTTTAAAATATGCCAGCAGGCCTTTTTGTTCAATTAATATTTATGTCGTATGTCATGTGTGTTGAGGCTTACTCGCCAACAACCACAGCTTCGTCCTCATTCAGGGTTTGCTGTTCCTTGCCCTTTAGGCTTTCATAGCTGTCAGCCTCCTTCACCTTCAGTCCGGCAAGAAGAGCCTTGACGTGGTTGCCGTTGGCATCGATAGTGGTCTCGGGCATGAAAAGCACACGCGAACCAATTATATCCGAAGTGCTGAACTCCTTGGCGCTGGTGGCACCCTTTGAGCGTAGAGCCACCTTAAACGAACCAATGCCGTCAATCTTCACCTTGTTGCCACGCTGCAACTCCTGACGTATCACCTCCGAAAGTTCGGTCAGTACAGCTACGATGTCCGACTTCTTTACGGTACTGTTGTTCTGCATCACCTCTGCGAGTTCCTTGATGCTTACGGTCTCACGATAAGTAGCGCGAGCATAATACTTTCCGTTAGTCTCACCCTTACGATTGCTCTGATAGATCTTGAAATTTACTGCCATAATTCTTCAATGTTAAGTGTTAAATGTTAATTGTTAAGTGTTTTGTGTTTGTGTTTTTCTTGGTAGAGCACGAGTAGTGCGGACTTAGTCGACATCAGTCCGGCGGATGCATCCATTTTGTATGCTCTGCCTTTCAGCAATCAGTATGTTTCTGATTACGTTTGCAAAGGTATAAACTGGCGCAAGCGATGTCAAGTGTTTGGCAGTATTTTTTTGAAAAAGTTTTTATTTCAGCCCTTCTACGATTCTCTTCACTCCCTCTACGAGCCTTTCTCGTGGGCACGCCATATTGATGCGGATGAAGTGTTCGCCTTCTCGTCCGTACATGCTTCCGGCATTCACCCATACCTTGTGCTCTCGTAGCAGTCGTTCTTCTATTTCTTCAGATGTCTCGTCTATCGCCGAGCAGTCTACCCATGCCAGATAGGTGCCTTCCATGCGCATTACGGGCAGATGTGGCAGGGCTTCAGCCATGTGCTGTAGCAGCCATTCGTAGTTGGCGGTGATGTACTGGCGCAGTCCGTTGAGCCATTCCTCGCCTCCGTCGGTGTATGCCGCCATAAGCGCTTCTACTCCGAACGGATTGACATCGCACACCTCGTTGATGTTGATGGCACGGTCGATGCGCTCGCGCACCTGGGTGTCGCGGCATACGATGTTGGCTATTTGCAGACCGGCTATGTTGAACGCCTTCGACGGCGAGCAGCAGGTTATTGAGCCGTGACTCAGCTCGTTGGGCAGCGACCCGAACGGTGTGTACTTATTGTCATGTAGTGTCAGCTCGCAGTGTATCTCGTCCGACACTACGCGCACGCCGTGCTTGCAGCACAGCTCAGCCACACGTGTCAGTTCTGAGCGTGTCCACACACGTCCGCCGGGATTGTGCGGATTGCACAGCAGCAGGAGTCGGGCACGCTCGTGCGACAGCTTTTTGTCCAAATCGTCAAAGTCAATCTCATAGCGCAGCTTCTCCTTATTATATATAAGGGCATTCGATACTATTTCGCAGCCGTTGTTGCGTATGCTCGAATAGAAGCAGTTGTACACCGGGCCCTGCACTATCACCTGGTCGCCCGGCAGCGTGAGCGCCTTGATGACGGCTGATATGGCGGGCACTACGCCCGACGTGTATATGATGTCAGACGGAGTGAAGTGCCATTGGTGACGGCTTGCAAACCATCGGCACACCGCCTCGTAGTAGGCATCGGGCACACGTGTGTATCCGAATATGCCGTGAGCCACCCGGCGCTGCAACGCCTCGGTTATGGCGGGATAGGTCTCGAAGTCCATGTCTGCCACCCAGAGGGGTATGACATCGTCCGACGGAGCCGAGTCCCACTTGTAGGAATTGGTGTGACGGCGGGATGGCGCAGAAAGCTTATAACTCATAATACATAATAAATATTTAAAGATTATTTTGTGATAATATAACTGGCTATAATGACAAATATTGTTGGAAGTAAACTAGCTATCAACGACTTGATTAAAGGTATGTTTTCTCTGATATACAAAATTGTTATTAACATATAATACATTACAAACCAACACTGCAACCATTTTTCTAATCTTTTCCATAATTTTTATTTTTTATAAAACAATATAAAAGTACTGAAATAAGCAAAGACAACAATAACAACAATAGTATTATCATCTGATTTTTAATATACATAGAACCTATACCCAAACAACACGTTGTAGGTAACAGCAACAAGAATAGTGTTACAGGACTTGTGAGTGGTTCCTTTAAAGGAGAAAAAAATTTAGGCATCATCATAATCTTACCTTTTATTATTACACAATCAAACTATTACACAATTATCTTTCAGGAAATATATGGTTAGCACATATTAGTCGTACAATATTCAATATATCCTTGATATTCATTTGCATTGATACAACATGAAAATCTATAAGATGTGGAAAAGGTACATATAAAATATGAGAAAATCACTTATTTAACGAAAACAATTTCATATTTTTATTTTCAAATTCTAAAATAAAAAACTTAGTAACATTATATTACCATTTACCGTCCCCACAATATATAATATTGCGGGGATGGTATGGCTATTTCATAATCAATTATCGTGTCAGAATCTGGCAGTCGGCAGGCTGCTTAATGTTCTTGTCGATTATTACTTCGCCTATGCTGTCTGCCACGATTTTGCCCGATGTAGGGTTCTTTATGCTCTTGATGTGTCCGCGTATGTCCGCCTGGAGAGTGGAATATTCGAAGGCTCGGTCGCATTCGGGGTCGAAGGTGCAGTTCTCAAGCACCAGATCCTTGGCGTAGCACAGCGGTTGCTCGCCCGAGATGTGGCAGTTGACCAGTCGCAGTCCGCGCGAATGCCAACCGAGAAACTCGCCGTTGAGCTCCGAGTCGTACACGGTTACGTTGTCAACCTCCCAGAATGAGTCCTTGGTGTCGATTTTGGCGTTGTGTATCTCTATGTCACGCGAGTACTGGAAAACGTATTTGGCATCCGACTGCAGTCCGTCGACCTTGATGTTGCGGCAGTGCATGAAGGGATAAGTGCCCTCGTGCAGCACCACGTTCTCAAGCGTCAGTCCGTCGATGCCCCAGAATGTCTCGTCGGCATCGTTGATTGTGATGTTCTTGAGCGAGAGGTTCTTCATTTCGCGGAAGAACTTCGGACCGTTTATTACGCAGTCCTCCATGTGCATGTCGTCCGAATACCAGATAGCAGAACGCGATCCGGGCGCGAAATAGCAGTTGCGTATGTCCGAACCCTTGACGTGCCACAATGGGTATTTGCCCTCGAAGTAACAGTTGCGGCACACGATGTTGCTACACTCCTTGATGCCCGATTCACCAAAAGTGATGCGAACGTGGTCGAGCTCCACGTTGTGTATTTCGAAGAGAGGACGCTCTCCGCCGAATACCTTGTTAGTTATCTTTTCCATAATGTCAATTTTACTAAGAATATCACTCCCCTGAACGTCAGTTCCAGACACATGGCGAGCCATACGCCGCGCAGTCCCATCGACGGTGCGAGCATGGCAGCGAGCGTAATGCGTACTCCCCACATCGATATGAGGTTCATCACGCTTGGCGCTATAGTCTTGGCGGCACCCACAAACACTCCGTAGCTGATGATGGCTGCACCGAACATCGGTTCGGCGAATGCCTCAATGCGCAGCACCTCTACGCCGAGCTGGCGTACCTCTTCCGACGGCGTCATCATAGCCATGGCAAACGGCGAACCCACGTACATCACCACGCCCATCACTGTCATTATGCCCATGCCTAATGCCACGCTGAGCCAAGCGAAGCGCTTCATCAGTTCGTATCTTCCGGCACCCATGCTCTGGCCTACAAGCGTTGTGGCGGCATCGCTCACACCGTAGCCCGGCATATAGCACAGACTCTCCACAATGATGCCAAACGAGTTGGCTGCAATGGCGAAGGTGCCCAGTGGTGCAATGATTATGGTGGTGACGATATATGCCGAGGTCATGATGGTCTGCTGTATGCCCATCGGCAGTCCGATGTGCAGAGCACGCTTCACCACATCCCATGTAGGCAGGAAACGTCCGCTGTCTATCTTCAGCGACAGCTCCTTGTTGCGGAAGCAGAGTATGTACATCGTTATGGATGCTGCAACGAGTTCGGCTGAAGCCGTGCCTATTGCCGCTCCCACCACTCCCATGCCCGCTCCGGGCAGCGTGAGCGACATGCCCAGCACGTCGACGGTGCGCGTGTGGAAGATGAGGAAGAAGTTGAACACCACGTCGAGCGACATCATCACCACGCTCATTATGCTCGGCACGAGCATGTTGCCCGAACTGCGTAGCATTCCACTACCGAACATCGAGAATTGGAATATGGGCAGGGCGGTTGCTACAATGGCAAAATATGCCGACGACGTAGCGTTGATGCTGGCGTTGCCGCCCAACCACGAGGGCAGGAACGGACTGATGGCGAGTGCCACTATGCCGATGAGCGCACTCACCACGAGCACCGACATGATGCCTTGGCGCAGTGTGGAACGTGCCTTTGCTGCATCGTTGGCACCCAGCTGGTGACTCACCTGTACGTAGAATCCCGCTGCTGCTGCCGAGCACAGACTGCCCAGTAGCCACATTGTGGTTTCTATCAAGCCTATCGCCGCCGAAGCCTCTGCACCCAGACTGCCCACCATCGACGCATCGATATACTGCATCATCGTCGTTGTGAGCTGCGCCAGAATGGCGGGAGTGGCAAGACTCAGCACGAGACGCGCCTGCTCGCCGAGTGTCATCGGCTTGCCCTTGCGTATCATGGCGAGTAGTTGGTCTTTTTGTTTGTTGATTTTCATAGGATCCTAATTTCACTGCTAAGTTACAAAAGAATGGCGATATGTGCAACCACGTTAGGCTATTATCCATAATGGAGGTTAGAAAAACAGAAATATATATACTAAGGCACCTGCTGAAAAATAATTCTTAAACCTTTATGGAATGGAAAATAATAGGAGGGTGTGCATTCTAACGATAGAATGCACACCCTCCATAATTAGGAATCTATAGATATGTTATTGTCTTACTCCTCTACTGGAGAGAACTCGTCCTTTCCTACTGAGCAAAGAGGACATTCAAAATCATCGGGAAGATCCTCAAATGGTGTACCTGCCGGTATGCCAGCTTCTGGCAATCCTACTGCTGGGTCATACTCCCAACCGCATACGTCGCATACATATTTTTTCATATTTCTTTGTTTTTAGGGGTTTATATTTAGAAATTATCCACATGCACCTCAAAGTAAGCCTTTGGATGTGAGCATGTGGGGCAGATCTCTGGAGCCTCGGTTCCTACTACGATGTGACCGCAGTTGCGGCATTCCCATACTTTCACCTCGCTCTTCTTGAACACTTCCTGAGCTTCAACGTTGCGCAGGAGAGCACGATAACGCTCTTCGTGACGCTTCTCGATAGCTGCTACAAGGCGGAATTTCTGTGCCAATTCTTTGAAACCTTCCTCTTCGGCTGTCTTTGCAAAGCCTTCGTACATATCGGTCCACTCGTAGTTCTCGCCTTCGGCTGCCGCAGCAAGGTTCTCGGCTGTGCTGCCAATGCCGTTAAGCTCCTTAAACCACAACTTAGCATGCTCCTTCTCGTTGTCGGCAGTCTGCTGGAAGATAGCAGCTATCTGCTCAAAACCGTCCTTCTTAGCACGTGATGCGAAATATGTATATTTATTACGAGCCTGTGATTCACCAGCGAAAGCTGCTGCGAGGTTCTTTTCTGTCTGTGTGCCTGAATATTTATTTGCCATAGTCGTATTGTTTTATTTAAAATGTTATTGTTTTCTTTATCTGATGCAAAAGTACTGATAATTATTAGATTAACAAAATAAATATCGGCAAATGAATAGTATATTTCGGCATGGTGACATATTTTTCCGTTTGGTTTGCTGAAATTTACCATTTGTTTTGTAATTTTACACTCAAATAACAGATATACTATGACAACAGAAGAACTTAATAGCAAGTATTCCAACGTGTGCAATATGTCACGCGGCAATGGATTCAGGGTGGAACGGATGCCCGAATTGTTTGATACAAGCGATATAGACGACTGTATGGCGCACGTTCATTCTTTCTATGAGATACTATGGTTTCAGGAAGGAACGGGCGTTCATACCGTCGATTTCAATGATTATGAAGTGGCTCCAGGCACCATCTTTTTCCTTGCGCCTGGACAGGTGCATCATTTTGACAGGAAAGAGGGCTATAAAGGTGTGGCTATAAAGATGTGTACCGACCTGATGAAGGACAATCAGTCAGGAGGAAATGTCGACAGTTTTTTCCTGAAGTACAACTCGTTCCATACCTATGATTCTACACCCTATTACAAAATAGACGACCGGACTGCACGGATGATTATGCCGTTGGTCGACGACATGGAGGAGGAATCAAGCCACTATGGCGAACTGGGCAATGTAGATATACTGAAATCCCTGCTCTGCATATTCCTCGTCAAGATACAGAGGTATGGCATACATGAGGATGGCAAAAACCTTGACATGCTTAAGCCGTCACATCGACTGTTTATCCAGTTCCGCCGTATGGTGGAGGAAGAGTACAATCGTCTTCATACTGTGCAGGAATATGCCGACCGTCTGAATGTGGCTGTACGCACACTTAACAAGAGTGTGAATGAATGTTCGGGTAAATCGCCACTCGCCTTTATTAATGAGCGCATCATTCTGGAGGCAAAGCGAATGGCGAAATACACCAATATGATGATTAAGGAGATAGCTGCCAGTCTGGGATATGACGATCCTTCCTACTTCGTAAAGCTCTTCAAGCGCCAGACTGGCTTTCTCCCATCAGAGTTCCGCGACTTGCAGTAACTTTGTCTTCCTATTGTCACGACCTTCCCGTCACGATTTTCTTTATCTCGTTGAGTTTGTTGAGAGCCTCGACGGGGGTGAGGTTGTTTATGTCAAGACCGAGAATCTCGTCGCGTATCTGACAGAGCACGGGGTCGTCGAGTTGGAAGAAGGAGAGCTGCATGCCTGCTGAGGCTTTCTGACCGAGGTTCTGGCGCGACTCCACTCCAACGCTGGCGTTGTCAGCCTCCAGCTGCTTCAGTATGGTGTTGGCACGGTTTACTATCGACTTTGGCATACCGGCAATCTCAGCCACGTGTATACCGAACGAGTGCTCCGAACCGCCTCGCATCAGCTTACGCAGGAATATCACCTTGCCGTTCAGCTCCTTCACGCTCACGTTGTAGTTCTTAATGCGCGAGAAGTTCTTCTCCATCTCGTTCAGTTCGTGATAGTGAGTGGCGAAGAGAGTGCGTGCCTGTGCGCCTTGATGCTCATGCAGATATTCCACGATAGCCCACGCTATGGAGATGCCGTCGTAGGTCGACGTGCCTCGTCCAAGCTCGTCGAAGAGCACGAGCGAGCGTGGTGTGACGTTGTTGAGAATGTCAGAAGCCTCCGTCATTTCCACCATAAAGGTCGATTCACCTAATGATATGTTGTCCGATGCACCCACACGTGTGAAAATCTTGTCTACGAGTCCTACATGAGCCGACTCTGCCGGAACGAAGCATCCCATCTGAGCCATGAGCGTTATGAGCGCAGTCTGGCGTAGGAGAGCCGACTTACCAGCCATGTTCGGACCCGTAATAATCATTATCTGCTGCTGTTCGGAATCCAGTTCGATGTCGTTAGGCACATATTCCTCACCCATAGGCAGCTGCGTTTCTATCACGGGATGACGTCCTGCCTTAATCTGAAGCACACAGTCGTCAGCCACAACGGGGCGCACATAGCGGTGCTCTTCGGCTGCCTTTGCAAACGAGAGGAGGCAGTCGAGTCGTGCAATGATGTTGGCGTTTATCTGTATCTGTGGTATGAACTCAGCCATATCGGTGACGAGTTCGGTGAAGAGACGGGTTTCTAAGGCGAGTATTTTCTCGTCGGCTCCCATTATCTTCTCCTCATATTCCTTCAGTTCCTGAGTTATGTAGCGCTCGGCATTGGCAAGAGTCTGCTTGCGTATCCACTCCTGCGGCACCTGGTCCTTGTACGTATTGCGCACCTCAAGATAGTATCCGAACACGTTGTTATATCCCACCTTGAGCGACTGTATGCCCGTCTTCTGCGCTTCTTCTTCCTGAATGCGCAGCAGATAGTCTCTTCCTCCGCGCGAGATGGAGCGCAGTTCGTCGAGTTCGGGCGAGAATCCGGCTGCAATAACGTCGCCCTTGTTGATGAGCTGAGGCGGATCGGGCTGTATTTCACGCTCAATGCGTTCGCGAAGCGACTCGCATAGGTTCAGACGTTCGCCTATTGAGCGTATCTCTTCATTGTCGCTGTATAGGCAGGCGGTCTTTATCGGGATGATGGCTTGCAATGCCAGCTTCAGTTGTACAACCTCGCGTGGCGACACACGTCCTACAGCCACCTTGGATATGATGCGCTCCATGTCGCCTATACGATGCAGATTGTCGTCAATGGTCTGTCGGAAATCGGGCTTACGGAAGAATGTCTCCACCACATCCAGGCGCTTGTTGATAGAAGCAACGTCCATAAGCGGGAACACAGTCCAGCGTTTCAGCATGCGAGCACCCATTGCTGTCGTGGTGCGGTCGATAACATCGAGCAGCGAAACGCCGTCGTCCTGCATCGACTGCAGAAGTTCCAGGGAGCGTATGGTGAATTTGTCGAGTCTGACATAGCGGTCCTCTTCAATTCGGCGCAGCGATGTAATGTGTCCCAAGTGGGTGTGCTGCGTCATTTCAAGATACTGCAATATGGCACCGGCAGCAATCACTCCGAGCTTCAGATGTTCAACGCCGAAACCCTTAAGCGACTTCGTTCCGAAATGCTTAAGCAACTTCTGTCGTGAACTTTGCTCCGTTAGCATCCAGTCGTCGAGCTGGAAAGTACACCAATGATTGCCGAAATGCTCCTCAAACTGCGCCTTCATCTGTCGGTCGTGCAGCACCTCCTTAGGCTGGAACGACGCAAGCAGCTTCTCCACATAGTCGAAAGTACCCTCGCCGGTGAGAAATTCTCCGGTAGAGATGTCGAGAAAAGCCACGCCACACTGAGCCTTTGTCATGAACACGGCAGCAAGGAAGTTGTTCTCCTTATAGTTGAGCACGTTGTCGCTCATAGCCACTCCGGGCGTGACAAGTTCCGTAATGCCACGCTTCACGAGCGTCTTTGTGAGTTTAGGGTCTTCCAGCTGGTCGCATATAGCCACACGTTTGCCAGCCCTGATGAGCTTAGGCAGATAGGTGTCGAGAGCGTGGTGAGGAAATCCAGCCATCTCCATTGCTGCGCTTGAAGGGTTCTTTCCGTTGGAGCGTCGAGTCAGAGTGATGCCGAGAATCTTAGCCGCTTCAACGGCATCGCTCGAATAAGTCTCGTAGAAGTCGCCGCAGCGGAACAGCAGGAGTGCGTCGGGATGCTCGTTCTTGAACGTGTAGAACTGTCGCATCATAGGTGTCAGTCCGTCGTCATTCTTTTTCTGAGCCATATAATATAGTAGTGGTTCTTTTGTAAGCCTTTAATGTCTTTAATCCTTTTTTCTGATAAGCGTCAGTCCGTCGCGCAACGGCACTATCACCTGCTCAACACGGTTGTCGGCAGCAACGTGGTCGTTGAATTGTCTGATGCCTTGTGTCTGATGGTCGTGGTCGTAAGCCGGGTCGGTGACATGACCGTCCCACAGCGTGTTGTCGGCAATGATATATCCTCCGGGTCGCAACAGTCGTAGCACCATCTCGTAAGTCTCGACATACGTACGTTTGTCGCCGTCGACAAAAGCGAGGTCGAACGTCACGCCAAGCTTAGGCGCTTCAATGTTGGCGTCGCCTATGCGGAAGTCTATCTTGTCAGCCACGGGCGAGTTTTCAATCCACGGACGGGTGAAGTCTTCCATCTCGTCGTTTATCTCAAACGTCCACACCTTTCCTCCTTCGTCCAATCCTTCAGCCATGCAGATGGCGCTATAGCCCGAGAAGGTGCCCACCTCAAGAATGTTCTTGGGGCGTATCATGCTCACAAGCATCTTCAACAAGCGTCCTTGCAGATGTCCCGATGCCATGCGTCCGTGTATGGTATGGATGTTGGTGGCGCGGTAGAGGCGGTACAGATAGTCGCCTTCGGGTGCTGAGTGTGCCAGTACGTACTTCTCTATTTCTTCAGTCATAACGCTTTGATTGCTTCGAGTGCCAGACGATAAGAGTCCATTCCGAATCCGCATATTACGCCCAGACAGGCGCAAGAAATCATCGACTTGTATCGGAACTCCTCACGTTTGTGCACATTGCTTATGTGTACCTCGATGACAGGACTCTTAAGCGAGCGTATGCAGTCCTGCAATGCTATGCTGGTGTGGGTGTATGCACCGGCATTGAGTATAATGCCGTCTACCGAGAATCCCACTTCCTGCATCTTGTCGATGAGGCATCCCTCTATATTGCTCTGATAATAGTCTATCTCTACGTCGGGATATTGCTTGCGCAATGTGTCGAGATAAGCCTCGAATGTACTGCTACCGTATATTCCCGGTTCGCGTGTGCCCAACAGATTGAGGTTGGGACCGTTTATGATTTGTATTTTCATAATTCGAATTTTGAGTTTTGAATTTTGAGTTGTTGCCGATGGCAATTTTGAGTTTTGAATTTTGAGTTTTGAATTCCTAATTCATCAATTCCTAATCGGCGCAGCCGACAATTCAACATTCCACATTCCTAATTCCACATTCTCTTACCATCCCGATGTTGCTCCGCCGCCACCCGTTGAGCCGCCTCCGAAGCTTCCACCGAATCCGCCTCCGAATCCGCTTCCGCCTCTGTTGCCACCGCCCAGCATCGAACCGAGTATGGCACCAGTAGCCATAGCGTTGCCGTTATCGTTCTCGTCGGAATCCTTGGTTACGGTGTTGCCGCAGTACTTGCATATGTATGTGGTGCGCAGTATTCGACGCACTATGCGTCCATTCTGGTCTTTCACCACCAGATGCTGCTCCTTCACCTTGCGCAGGGCGCTGCGTTTTTTGCATTTAGGACAGCGTTGCAGCGAGCCCATAGCATAAATGAATATCAGCATTGTTACTACTATGGCCAAGAGAGTAATCATGATCGTCGATATGTCGTCCTCGCCGCTGTCCTCTTCTGCTTGCATCGAGCCGTCGAGAGTCTTCGCTACGGCACGAACGCCGCTTACCATACCGCCATCCCAGTTGCCTTTCTTGAAGCGTGGTATCATTAATGTAGTCTGAATGCGCTTCGACATGGCGTCGGTCATAGTGCCTTCGATGCCATAACCGGTAGTAAATCGCACCTTCTTCTGGTCCATAACGAAGAGGATGAGCAGTCCGTTGTCGCTCTTCTTCTTGCCTATTCCCCACTTGCGGAACAGTTCGTGGCCAAAGTCGAAGATGTCCTCTTCGCCTATGCTTGGCAGCATCACTACAGCCGTTTCTATGCCCGTGCTCTTCTCCAAGCGTCCGAGCATGGCGTTGATAGAGTCGCGAGCTGCAGTAGAGAGAATAGCCGTAGGGTCAGTCACATACTGGCGTGCATCGCTGAGGCGCACGTTGGGCACGTCGTCGATGGTGTATTGCTTGGTCTCTGCGGCAGCAGTTGCCGTAAAGACAAAGAGCAGGGCTGCGATAAGAAGCCCCGCTCCCTTCACCCTTCCCCTAAGGGAGTGGTATAGAAAGTTTCCGATGTTCATTGTTTAGAACTCTACTTTAGGAGCTTTATC
Organism: Leyella stercorea; assembly: GCF_021531355.1. Taxonomy (GTDB): domain Bacteria; phylum Bacteroidota; class Bacteroidia; order Bacteroidales; family Bacteroidaceae; genus Prevotella. Next base: position 37,429 of record NZ_JADYTS010000005.1, read on the forward strand.
GGCTCCAGCCTCTGCCTCGAAGTAGTTCTTCTTGTCAAAACCGCAGATGCCTGCAATCAGACTCTTCGGGAATCGGCGTATTGCCACGTTATATTCCTTGGCTGCATCGTTGAAGTCCTTACGGGCTACGTTGATGCGGTTCTCAGTGCCTTCCAGCTGCGATTGCAGTTCGAGGAAGTTCTGGTTGGCCTTGAGGTCGGGATAGTTCTCGGTGATGGCGAGCAACTTGCCCAGTGCATTGGTAACGTCGCCCTGCGCCTTCTGATACTGTGCCAGCTGCTGCGGAGTGCAGTTAGAGGGGTCAATCTTCACCTGAGTAGCCTGCGAGCGTGCAGCCATTACAGCCTCAAGTGTCTGGCTCTCGTGCTTGGCATAGCCCTTGACGGTGCTCACGAGGTTAGGGATGAGGTCGGAGCGACGCTGATACTGTGTCTCAACGTTAGCCCACTTGCCGTTCACTTCCTCGTCCATCGATACCAGTCCGTTGTATCCGCTTATGCCCCAAAGAGCTATCACCAGAATCACCACACCAGCGATGATCCATCCTAAATGTTTTGGTCGTTTGTTCATTTTGTCGTTAATTAAATTAATGTATAATTAGGAGGCTATGGCGTTCTCGCCGTAGCCAGTGCAATTTACCCATATATGGGTATTGCGCAAGTCGCTAATTCTGAGTAACTTTGCTGGCGTGAAAATTCATAATGTTATTGTATAAAGAGCAAAGGGGAGTGGCTGTGAAGTCAGTCCCTTTTTTCTTTTTTCCACGTCAACACGTCACCATCCCAACCTCAATTAAAGCAGCGCTTTAATCTCAGCGTCAATATCCTTAATCTGTGCGTCGCGCTTCACCACGTTGCAGTTGCGGTCGAGCAGGAAGAAGGTTGGTACCTGCTGCACGTTGTACAGCTGCAGAACGCGTGAGTCGTCGTCAACGCGTGTGCTTATCCAGGGCAGGGCAGCAGTCTGAGTCTTCCAGAAGTGCTCGTCGCCGTCTACGCTCACCTGATAAATCTCCAGTCCGGCAGCGTGGTATTTGTTATACAGTTCGCGCAGCATCATGATGCGCTGCAGTGACTTCTCGTTGGCGAAGAGGTGGAAGTCGAGCAACACCACCTTGCCATTGAGCGACGACAGGCGGCGTTCGTTGCCCTTGTTGTCGGTCAGAGTGAAGTCGATAACGCCAGAAGTGTTCACCTTCTGTGCGTCAAGTATGCCTTGAGCCTGCTTGTTCTTCAGAATGCGTATGTCCTTCATGCCTTCGATGGCAATGTTGTGCAGGTTCTCGCCGCGCTCCTCGTTAGGATAGAATGTGTCCCAACTTGTAGCCACAGCGGCAAACACCTTCACGTCCTGCTCCGACGAGCGGGGATTGAATATCAGTACGGGCTGTCCGCCGGCATACAGTGTCTGGAACAGTGCGAAGTAAGATGAAGCCTTCATCGGCTCCTTGAAGATGTATTCGGTCTTCACGCGGGTTTTGTACGCTTCAACAACACGAGCTACGCTGTCGTTGACAGCATCGGCTCCGAGCTGCGGGTTCTGTGCGATGGCGTTCAGCTGTGTCTGCAGTCCCATCTGCATAAGTGTCAGCTCCTTGATACGCGAGCAGTCTTCCGATCCGCTCACCTCATACTGCGATGCCATGCCAGGATATTCAGCCTTGATGTTTACCGTCTCGGTAGAATCGATGGCAATGTTTATTATTTGTCCTGCAATGCGCAGACGATAGAACTCCGGTGCTGTAGGTGCCTTGTCGTCGAATGCGAAAGTACCGTCGGCCGACAGCTTCACTGAGTCGACTACAACCGGACCGTTCAGACTCATGTTCTCAAAATACAGAGTTGAGTCGGCTGCATTGCCGATGGTGCCGTTGACGTGGAATTTCTTCTCGTTGCATGAGGCCATGCCTAATACTGCCACTGCCGCCAAAGCAATGGCGAAAAGGCTGTTTAATGATTTTATCTTCATTGTTTTTTGTTATTATGCTATATATAAAAATGTGTGTCTAATGACTAATAGACTGCAAACTTACACATTTTTATCCACATTTTCGCGATTTTCGGGCGAAAAACGCTCCTCACGTCCGAGGAATTTGATGAGTCCCCAGCGCACGCTGCGCAGTCCGAACTGTTCCGTATGTATGTCGCCGGGTGCTATCCACATGCATTCAGCAGCGTCGTCGTTGGCTGTGAGCACGCTCTCGTCTTCCACCTTACACTCAAAGAACATGTCGAGTGTGTGTATGTCGATGCGGCTATAGCGGTAGATGTTGGGCAGCGAGAAGAGGTATTTCGACTCCGTAACCTTCAGTCCTGTCTCTTCCATAACCTCACGTGCAACGCCCTGTTCGGCAGTTTCGCCCAGTTCGGCAAATCCTCCTGGCAGGTCGAGTGTGCCCTTGGCTGGTTCGTTGCGGCGGCGCTCTACTAATATCTCGCCCTTGCTGTTTGTTATGATTGCTACGTTGGCAGAGCTGGGATTCATAAAAAACTCAAATCCGCAGTTCTCGCATTTCTTACTTGCTTTGCTGTTCTCTACAAAGTGATGACTGCCGCACATGGGGCAATACTCAAATTTCTCTAATGGATGCATGTGTAGTAAATTTTAAAATCCTCTGCAATATTACTAAAAAATGGTTACCTTTGCAAGATAAAAGACAATTATTAGTAAGATAAATCTAAAAACTTATATCAGAAATGAGAAAATTGAGATCATTCGCATTACTTGTTGTGCTCCTTGCCGTGTCTGTATCGGCTATGGCACAGCGTGCTTTCGATGTTAACCTATGGGATGCTAAAACTCCAAATAAAAACGGACTGCAGGACACTGCCTACATCAAGGTTTTCCTGCCCGATGCCAAGCGTGCCACTGGTCGCGCCGTGGTAATTTGTCCGGGCGGAGGCTATGCTCATCTGGCTATGGATCATGAGGGAACCCAGTGGGCGCCCTTCTTCAACAATATGGGCATTGCTACTATCGTGTTGCATTATCGTATGCCCAACGGCAATGTCAAGGTGCCTATTAGCGATGCCGAGGAGGCTATACGCATTGTTCGCAGCAATGCCAAGTCGTGGCATATCAATGCCTCTGACGTAGGCATAATGGGATTTTCGGCTGGCGGCCATCTTGCCTCTACTATAGCCACACAGTCGAAAGGCGATGCCAAGCCCAATTTCCAGATTCTTTTCTATCCCGTCATAACAATGCTACAGGGCTACACCCATCAGGGCTCGCACGACAATCTGTTGGGAGCTAACGCCAGTAAGAAGGACGAGCAGAAGTACTGTTCCGATCTTCAGGTGACACGTGTCACACCGCGCGCCTGCCTTCTTCTCTCCGACGACGACCATGCGGTGTTGCCTATCAACAGCGTCAACTATTATGCCGAGCTGTACCGACACGACGTCCATGCATCCATATACGTGTATCCAACTGGTGGCCACGGATGGGGCATGAACACCTCGTTTGCCTATCATACTGAGATGCTCCTCAATCTGAAGGGATGGCTTGAGAGCTTTTAATGCCTAAACATACGTGTTAAACCTATATATTTAAGCCTATGAAGACTGAACACATCTTGATAATGCGTTTTTTTACTCCCGACGAGGTGGCAATGCTTGTACCCGTGGTAAGATCGCTCGCACAGCAATATCCCGACCTGCGTGTCACCGTGCTTAGCCAACCTTCAGCCCGCCCGTTGTTTGAAGATATGGCACACAACGTAGGGTTTATGGCTGCCGACCTCAACGGCGAGTATCATGGGGTGAAGGGACTCAATGCCCTCTATCGCCGTCTTGTTGCCAAGAACTTCACAGCTATTGCCGACATGCACAACTTCTTGCGTTCGTCTTACCTGCGCATGCGCTTCAATCTTTCGAGCTATCGTGTCGAGCATATCGACAACCACCGCCATTCTGCCCAGCCTCTCCCGTCGCTCACCGACGACTATATCGATGTGCTCGCAAGGTTAGGGTATGAGGTTAGCGTAAACAACAAGTAGGAGAGTGTGTCAAAACAGAAGTTAGAGGAAGTTTGGGCTTTGCCCGTAGTTAATAGAAGTTAGCGGACATATGTATAAATTGCTGAAAGACAAAGCATTTGTCCGTTAACTTCCATTCATCGTAGATGGATTAACTTCTTCTTAACTTCCTCTAACTCCTATTCTGACACGCCCTCCTAAGCTTCTACTTCACTTCAATCCATGCTTGCCGACGGTTGTTGCCGTCGGTGCGGTAGCTCACGTGCAGCCACCGCGTAGCTGTCTTACGCCTTTGTTCGTAGATAAGCTGGTCGAAGTCGAGGTTGCACCTGATATAATCATACATCTTCATGCCCACCTCTGCGTTAGGCACGTTGATGTCGGCTGCCTCGCCCAGAGTGTGTTGCGATGTAGCCACGCCTCCCACCTTTGCATTGACGCTTGGCGAGCGGTAGCCGCTCGTGATGCGTATTCTGCCAAACCGTCGGCGCAGCGGTTCAAGCACGTTATCGCACAGCGCCTTCAGCCGCGCCACCGTCTCTTCCGACGGTGTGTTGTCTATGCCGTGGCGTATTGCTGTGGCAGAGATTATGAACTCGCGCAGGCTGAAGTGCTGGGTCAATTGTGTGGTTGGCAATAGGTCGTACACTGATTCTACGACCATCATCTGTTGTACGTTTGTACAAGTGGCCGCCGCCAATGCGACAGCCATTTCTGTGTTCTTCATTGTGTGTGTTGGATTATTAATAGTTAAGACGTCAAGTAATTTGATGCTGCAAAAGTAACGCACTAATTGGAAGCAATACTACCATTTCCAATTGTTTTCGTTGTATTAAGTTAACCTATAGATAACGTTACACATGTATTGTCGTTCAAAAACCAAGTCATTAATTTGTTGTTCAAGATCCTATTATACAAAACAGCCCGTTGGCGAGGAAATCCTTGCCAACGGGCTTTGCTTTATTATATTCTGTGAATCGAAACAGATTATTTCACAACAATCTTGAAAGTTTCTGTCTTGTCCTCCTTGGTGGTAGCCTTGACGATGTATACGCCTGGCTGTTGGACGTTGAGCTGGCAACGCTCGCCAATAGAGCTGTGATTGCTTGTTACGAGCGAACCGGCTATGTCGTAAACCACTACTTGCTTCACCTCACCATTCAGAGCTGCCACGATGATGGTGCTTGGCGACGGTGAGAAGCAGTGTACGGCGCTGATACCCGTAGGTACAACCCAGTTGTTGCTGGTGAGGTAGTAGCGATCGTGGTCGTTTGCCATCATCTGCACCTTCATGCCGTCGGCAATCTCGGTGAACTTCTTCGTTGTAGCGTCGTATATGAAGAGTTTGCCGCCCTCGTCGTTCATTTTGCGCAGCATCTTGCTGTTGAGCCAGTGGTTGTACATCACAATATTTGCATTTATAACCGCTCAAAACTGCGAGTTGAACGCATGCGAAATTCTTTGGCTCGAAATTTGTGAGTTTTGCGCGTGCAGCGTTATGCGCCTTGTGCTCAACGTGTTATGTGGATGCGGGCGAAAGTGTGCAACATAATAAAACAAAAAAGTAGTCCTTTTCGTTGCAACGGGACTACTTTTGCTTTTCATTTAAGCCTCAGTTGCACTGCATTTGTTGTACTTTTGCCTTCCAAAAGTACTCCTTTTGCACAGCAACTGAGGCTTAAATTATAAATAAGTGATGACGGGCAGTCGAAATAACGATAAAAACGCCGTCAGAATTCTCTATAATCGATTTTTTATTTGTAATAATTTTTTACTGTATATACAATATTTGCATGGTCAATTCCCGCTCGTTTATGCCTCGCATTGTTTAATGCGTCTGTCTATACACCGAGGGTGGCATGCCCTCTATCGACTTGAATATTTTGGACATTGACGCCAGGTCGGTAAATCCCATTTTGTATGCTATGTCGCTGAGCGACACAGAGCGGTCGGCGAGGAGCAGAAGTTTCGTCTCCTCTACCTTCAGGTAGTTGACCCATGCGTTGAAGTTGCGACCCTTCACGCTGTTGAGATAGTTGGACAGTAGGCGCGAGTTCAGCCCCATTTGCTCAGCCACCTGCATTATGGTGATGCTCTCCTTGAGATATGGCTTGTCTTCGCGTTGTGTCCACGCTGTCACGATGGTGTCGATTGATGATATTTCGGCAGATGGCTTGCTTGTTACTGTTTCGGGCTCTTGCTTCTGCTTTGATTCGTCGCTGCTACGCTGTGCTTTGTCTGCATCAGTGGCGTTGTCGGTTGTGGCAGCTGTTGTCGGTGTGTTGTCGTTGTCGGCAAAAGCCGGTCGGATTTCCCAATAAATGTTGCGGCACATGATGAAAGCTATGCTGTTGACGATAATAACCAGTGATAGAATCCAGAGTATGGAAGAATCCCACATAGGGTCGGATGTGAAGAGGTCTATTATACTTATTATATAATATATCACAATTGATATTACCACGGCTATGAGCCAGTGGCTCTGGCTGCGGCTCTTGCCCGAGCAATAGTTGTCGATATGCTGTCTGAAGCGTATTGTCTGCTTGCCCACCGACTTGAGGATGTATGCTGTTTCGACTACAAACACCGCATACAGCGCATAGCAGGTGTATATGGCGGGCTTTGTTGTGATGAATTCGTTGTAGGCTTTGGCTGAGAAGGTCAGTCCGTAGTCGGGTATAAACAATATTATATGTGTGAGCCACACGAGTAGTACGGGTGTGACATAGAGTATTGAGGTGCGCAGTTTGGGTTGCTTGCCGTGCAGCAGATAGATTATGGCTGTCATGTCGATGCATATAGCGAAGTAGATGAACAGCGGGCTGGTGAAGTGGTCGAGGGACAGATGCGGCACGCCGTTGATTATGCGCGATATATACAGCAGGCTTGTCAATGCCTCTATTAATGCTGAGGCGGCAAGGCATAGTCGTGTCTTGCTGAATGAGTCGACCTTTCCCTGCACATCTTTCTGAATTGGGGTGAGCAGAAAGATTGTTCCTATAGTGGTGCATACGGCGCAGTTGAACACGTATGCTATTAATGTTGTTAAGTCCATGATTTATCGGTTTTACACAAAAAATCGTTTTATTTTACAAAGGTAGTATTTCATGCAATATTTTGCAAACGATTGTTCTTTATTTTGCATTTTTTGCACCATGTTTTGACAAATTATCTTTTTTTACACATGTTGCTGTACAGCAATCAGTTGCTACGGAGGCTATATTGCTTCCGTAGCAACCAATCATAATTCTGTCACATATTCGTATAGCTTGTTGTAGAACGGATGGCGGGTCATGGTGGCTGCCGAACCGAGAATGATGAGCTTCATTCGGGCACGTGTGATAGCCACGTTCATGCGGCGAAGGTCGCGTAGGAATCCGATGTCGCCGCCGTCGTTGTCGCGAACGAGCGAGATGAGTATGATGTCGCGCTCCTGACCCTGAAATCCGTCGACGGTGTTGACGGTGATGAGGCGGCGGTAGGGACGCAGGCGCTCGCTCTGGCGTATCATCTTGCGCAGCAGCTGCACCTGGGCACGATAGGGCGAGATGATGCCTACATCTATCGACTCGTCGAGCACACGCTGACGGCCTATCTTGTCGAAATAGTCGGCAAGGGTGGCGAGCGTGAGTTCTGCCTCGGCACGGTTGATGCGACCGAAGTTTTCGCCCACAAACTCCTCACGGCCGTCTACGTCGGTGGTGTCGACCCACATCATGGGGCGGTCGTAGTCGAGTATGCCACGGCCCTTGACTTCTGGAGCCGACTGCACGCGCGAGTTGTAGAAGTAGTCGCTCGAGAATCGCATTATCTGCTCGTTCATACGATACTGCACCTCAAGCAGCGTCACCACCTCGGGCTTCTGCTCGGCAATGCGCTCCATGAGCGTACGGCCTAGTCCGCCCTTCAGAGCCATGATGCTCTTCACGGTAGGCGGCAGCTGACAGTGGTCGCCTGCCAGGATGACACGTCCAGCCTTGCGTATGGCTATCCAGCACGCAGCCTCAAGCGCCTGTGCCGCCTCGTCTATAAATAAGGTGGAATAGTGTTCGCCCTCAAGCACACGGTTGGCGGCACCGGTGAGTGTGCAGGCTATGACACGCGCCTCGCCGAAGAGCGACGAGCGTATGCGCAGCTCCAGTTCGGTGGCACGGCTCTTCAGGCGGTCCATCTTCTGATGCCACGACTCGGTGCGTCCGCGACGCTGCTGGCGCAGTTCGCGTATGGCCTTGCGTATGCTCCACAGCTGCGGATAGTCGGGATGGGCCTCAAAGCGCCGTTCGTAGGTGAACGACAGCATCTTGTCGTTGACACGTGTAGGATTGCCTATGCGCAGCACTGCCACGCCACGGTCGACGAGTTTCTCCGAAATCCAGTCGACCGCCATGTTGCTCTGGGCGCACACCAGCACCTGGCTCTCGCGGCGCAGCGTCTCGTATATAGCCTCGACCAGCGTCGTCGTCTTGCCCGTTCCGGGAGGGCCGTGCACGATGGCAACATCCTTGGCACGCATCACCTCGCCCACAGCGTGCTGCTGCGAGGCATTGAGCCACGACAGGCAGGGGGCGTCGAATGTGAAGCGTGACGCAGGCACCTTGGTATAGAATATGTCGCGCAGCGCTGCCAGACGTCCCGTCTTGGCACGTATCACGCGGTCGAGAGCGTCGAACATCAATCTGTAAGAAGTCTCGTCGAAGAACAGTTGTATGCCAAGAGCCTCCTGACGTTGCAGGTCGACAATGCGTCCGGCGTCGGGCAGTGCCACCACCATGCGGTCTTGCTCGGCATAGCTCACCGTAGCGGTGAACGACATATAGTGTATGCTGTCGCGCCCGGCGGCGTCGCGCTTCATGGTGAAGAAGCACACGGGGCGTCCCGGCTCGAAGTTGTGCTCAATGTCCGAGCCCGGCTGGCGTGTCACCTCAACCACCATCTGATTGAGCGAGTTGTAATAATTGCGTCCTATGCCGACGGGAAACCACGCATCGCCGCGCCTTGTCTTGCGCTCAATGCCCATGGTCTGCGTCTGCTTGCGAAATTCTTCCTTCTCGTGATTGTATTCAATCTCAAGAAGAAGTCGCTGCTGTTGTAATTGAAGTATTGGGTTGTTCATCACAAGCAAAGTTAACAATAATATTCTGCCTCGAAACACTTAAAATTCAAAAAATACAGCATTTTTTTTGAGGTTTCGCAAAAATGTCGTACTTTTGGAAAAATCCTGAATTATAAAACCTAGAAAACGCTATGGAAAAGAAAATAACACAAGAGAACTTCGAAGAGACCTACGTCGACAGTATCGAGTTGGAACGCATCGACAAGTTTGTGTGCGACGAGATGGCGCGACAGATTCACCGCTACATCAAGGCGATGAAGGGCTCCAAGACTATTATGCTCAAGTTTGAGGAACAGCTCGCCACGCTGACAGTGGAAGAAAAAGAAGAGGCCATAGCACGCTACATCGACCTAAACCGCAAAGTGCTATCAGGACTTGACTTCAAGGTTGTACTCGCACGAGCTATGGCCAACTATTGCGACACGTTCGCTTATCTTATCGAGCTTGTCAACAACAAGCGCAAGATGGTATTCTATCTGAACCGCATACGCGACAAGTACGAACAATATCACGAGGTGTTTGAAGAGAACGGACACTTCGGCATCAAAGACCACAAGGGCAATGTACTTATACCTGCCCGCTACGACTTCCTGCGTACACCTTATGTATACGTAGACGACCTGCGCACGCTGCCGGTTATTGCCCAGCGCGACGGCAAAATGGGTCTTATCCTGCCCGACGGCAAGGAGACAGTGGTGGCAGACTTCATCTACGACGATATTTCACTCCGCGACGAGCCTCCTTATTTTGAGGCTTGGAAGGGGGATGAAGCAACACTAATCGAAGCTTAGGCTCGATTAGTGTTGCTTCATCGGTTGTGGTGTTGAGGTGTTGTTGTGGTGTGATTTGCTTTTTTGCTAAAAACATAACCAACAAAACACCACCTCAACTACACAACCCAAACAACAAATTACACCATCTCAACATCACACCACAACAACCTCTTTTCTCGAAGAAAAAAATGACTGACGAACAATACATGCGCCGCTGCCTGCAACTGGCTGGCTGCGGCATTATGGGTGCCAAGCCCAATCCGATGGTGGGGGCTGTGATAGTGTCTGCCGACGGACGCATCATTGGCGAGGGCTATCATCGCCGTTGCGGTGAGGCTCATGCCGAAGTGAATGCCTTTGCATCGGTGCGCTCCGAGGACGAGCCGCTGCTCAGCAATGCCACTATATACGTAAGCCTTGAGCCTTGCTCGCACTACGGCAAGACACCGCCATGCGCCGACCTTATTATAAAGAAAGGTGTGAAGCGATGCGTGGTGGGATGTGTCGACCCCTTTGCCAAGGTGCATGGACGAGGCATACAGAAACTGCGCGATGCAGGCATAGAGGTGACCGTGGGCGTGCTCGACGACGAGTGTCGCGAACTGAACCGCCGCTTCATCACCTTCAACGAACACCGCCGCCCGTATATCACACTGAAGTGGGCAGAAACCGCCAATCACTTCATCGACAACGACGGCAAGGCACTGGCTATATCCACACCGTTCACCAAGATGCTGTCGCACCGTCTGCGTGCCGAGGCTGACGCCATACTCGTGGGCAGAACCACCGACGAGCGTGAGCATCCGCAGCTCAACACACGCAACTGGGCAGGACCGTCGCCACGACGCATCGTAATCGACAGCAGCCAGCCGGCATTCGAGGGCCTGGACTTCACACAGCCCGTTGTGCCGCAGATTCTCTCGTGGCTATACGACGAGCGCTGCCAATGGCTCATCGTTGAGGGAGGAGCAAAGACACTGCAATCGTTTATAGATGCCGGAGCGTGGGACGAAATACGCATTGAGACGGCACCGCTGACCGTAGCATCAGGCACACTCGCACCGCAACTGCCCGACAACGCCCAGCTGCACAGTCAGCAGATATACGACGGAAACACCATCCGGGTATTCCGCAACGGAACAAAATAAAACTATAAAAATATAACTAAAACAACAATTATGAAGAAACTGATATTTTCGGTACTTTTGTGCTGCGTAGCCATCGTGGCAAGCGCACAGGTGCAGCGCCCGAAGCTGGTGGTAGGCATCGTTATCGACCAGATGCGTTGGGACTATCTCTACTACTATTACGACAAGTTCGGCGAGGGCGGAATGAAACGTCTCATCAACGAGGGATTCTCGTGCGACAACCAGATGGTGAACTACGTGCCTACCGTGACGGGTGTGGGACACGCCAGCCTATATACAGGAGCCGGACCTGCCACTAACGGTATCGCCTCGAACGAGTTCCGCATGGGCGACAAGATGGTGTACTGCTGCGACGACCCCTCGGTGCAGGGCGTAGGCACCACATCGAAGTCGGCACAGATGTCGCCCCACTATATGCTCGGCACCACTATAGGCGACATGCTGCGCCAGGCTACCGACTTCAAGGCCAAGGTCTTCGGCGTGGCTTTAAAGGACCGTGCAGCCATTCTGCCTGCGGGCCACTCTGCCAACGGCGCTTTCTGGTATGACAAGAGCGTGGCTGGATTTGTCACCAGCTCGTACTATATGGACAAGTTGCCCGACTATGTGGTGAAGTTCAACAAGCAGAACACCATGAAGAAGGGCTACGACCCGAAGGTACATGCCGACGGTGTGACCGTGACATTCGACATGGCTGAGGCAATAATGAAGGCCGAGAAGCTCGGACAGAACGGAACCACCGATATGCTCTGCGTAAGCATCTCGTCGACCGACGCCATCTCGCACCAGACAGGTACTTGGTGCTCGCCGGGCAAGGAGAACGAAGAGGTGTTCCTCACGCTCGACCGCGACATCAAGAAGTTCTTCGATGCTCTCGACGCGCAGGTGGGCAAGGACGGCTATCTGCTCTTCCTCACTGCCGACCACGCCGGAACGCACAACCCCAACACACAGCGCGAGCACAAGCTCGTGGGCGGTTCGTGGGACAAGACGGCTACGCTGCGCCAGGTGAACGAGGCTCTGTCGAAGAAGTTCGGCGTTGAGGGCAAGTACTTCAACGCATCAGTAGGCTTCAGCCTCTATCTCGACCACGCCTTCCTTGCACAGAACAATCTCGACATCGAGGCTGTCAAGGCAGCTGCCATAGCCGAACTCAAGAAGGTGCCCGAACTCATCACCGCCGTAGACTACGAGAAGGCAGCCGTGGCAGCTCTGCCGCAGTGGATACGCGAGCGCATAATCAACGGCTACTATCAGGGCCGTTCGGGCGACATCTACGCCGTAGTGAAGGCCAACTACTTCGACTGGGCAGTGAAGCCCGGATTCTACGGCTCTACACACGGATCATGGAACCCTGCCGACACACACATCCCGCTCATCTTCATGGGATGGAACGTGAAGCCTGGTAAGACCACACGACTGACCACTATGGTGGACACCGCACCCACGGTATGCGCCATGCTGCACGTGCAGGCACCCGATGCTTCAACCGGCAATCCGATTGTGGAAGTGGTGGATCAGAAGTAAATAATGTAAGCAGTACGCCCCGAAGGGGCATAAGCACATAGGAGAGTCAAAAATCAATTATACGGGCTGAAAGCCCAATAAGCACATAGGAGGGTGTGTCAAAATAGGAGTTAGAGGAAGTTAAGAAGAAGTTAATCCATCTACGATGGATGGAAGTTAACAGACAAATGCTTTATTTTCAGCAATTTATACATATGTCCGCTAACTTCTGTTAACTTCGGGCGAAGCCCAAACTTCTTTTAACTTCAATTTTGACACACCCTCTGTACGTGACACCCCCAACGCCCCGAAGGGGCAAAAGCATTACATATATGGCACAATCATTATGTAAAATATACATACATCTGATATTTCACATCAAAACCACTAGTCCACAGATACGTGAAGAAGATATAAATCGTGTACATTCCTATATAGGTAAATTGGTAAATGCAACTGGATGTAAAGAAATATGTGCAGGAGGAGTGGGTGACCATATACATTTATTATTTCTTTTATCACGAGAGGCTAACGTTTCTAAAGTGGTGGAAGAGGTTAAACGTAACAGTAGTCGTTGGTTGAAGACATTGGGTTCATATTATCATTGTTTTTCGTGGCAAGGCGGATATGCAGCATTTTCTGTTAGTCAATCGGTTGTAGGCAAGACGTTACAATATATTAGACAGCAACATGAACATCATATGAAGCATTCTTTTGCTGACGAATACAGAGCATTTTTGAAGTTGTATAATGTGGAATATGACGAAAGGTATGTTTTTGTCGACTGATACCATTGCGCCCTGTAAAGGCAAAAGCATTGGCAATTAATGCTTTTGCCCTTACAGGGCGCATTGTTTGTATCTGTTTAGAGGGTGTGTCAAAATAGGAGTTAGAGGAAGTTAAGAAGAAGTTAATCCATCTACGATGGATGGAAGTTAACAGACAAATGCTTTATTTTCAGCAATTTATACATATGTCCGCTAACTTCTGTTAACTTCGGGCGAAGCCCAAACTTCTTTTAACTTCAATTTTGACACACCCTCCTATGTGCTTCTGCCCCTTCGGGGCGTACTGCTTTGACTTATAGCACAATCTCAGTGTGCTTGTTGGGCTTTTAGCCCGCCTTTTTGTCTTTTAAATCTTTCCTCCGTAGCACAGGTCGCCGGCATCGCCGAAGCCCGGTACGATGTACTTGTGCTCGTTTAGACCCTCGTCTACGGCAGCACACCAAATGGTAGTGTCCTCGGGGAATGTCTTGCGTATGTGCTCTATGCCTTCGGGCGCTGCCATAACGCAAACCACGTGTACCTTCTTGGGAGTGCCCTTGGTGAGCAGCGCCTTGTAGCCCAGCTCCATAGATCCGCCGGTGGCAAGCATAGGGTCGACGATGAGCAGAGTGGCATCGTTGAGGTCGGGAGTAGCGAGATATTCTACGTGTATTCCAACCTTGGTGTGAGCCTCGTCCTCATACTCGCGGAATGCCGAAACGAAGGCATTGCCGGCGTGGTCGAAGATGTTGAGGAAGCCCTGGTGGAAAGGCAGACCTGCACGGAATATGGTGCCGAGCACCAGTTTGTCGGTAGGCACATTCACCTTAGCTACGCCAAGCGGAGTCTGGATGTCGCGCTCCTCATAGTCGAACGTCTTGCTCAGTTCGTAGGCGATGAGTTCGCCTACACGCATGATGTTGTTGCGGAACAACAGACGATTCTTCTGATAGTCCTTGTCGCGCATCTCCGCCATATACTTATTAATAATAGAGTTGCTCTTGCTGAAATCGATAATTTTCATATAGTTCGTTTGTTTTTAAATTCTTACAAAAGTACTAATAAAATCCTGTATCTCCGCAAATATAGTCTTTGCTGACCGCACACAACATATTACATTTCTATTTCTTTAACAAATAGTAGCTGAGGCTCCTGTCTCAGCAGCAATCAAACATTTAATACCCTATAAAATACCAAATTGTAAACTGCAAATGGCAATATATGACTACATGTTCGGTTTTGCGAAATTTTAACAAAAAAAATATTGAACACACGCAAATTTTGTCACCGATAAATATTGTTATCTTATAGTTTTTTCATAACTTTGCCGATGTAAATATAAGAGCGGCCAAATCCCCCGCAACGATTTACACCTATTTATATAAAGGACAATGAAAGTCGCCTGCACAGAAGCAACGGCCCCGATCAGGCAATAGTGGAGTCAGGCCATGGAAGTTGATTCTATATTCACATCTAAATAATATTTTTCAAAAATGGCAAAGTTAGATTTGACACAGTACGGAATTACTGGTTCTACAGTAATCGCTCACAATCCGTCTTATGAGAAGTTGTTCGAAGAGGAAACAAAGGCTGGTCTCGAAGGTTTCGAGGTAGGTCAGCAGACTGAACTCGGTGCTGTCAACGTAATGACAGGTATCTACACCGGTCGTTCACCTAAGGACAAGTACATCGTAATGGACGAGAACTCTAAGGACACTGTATGGTGGACAACAGAGGAATATAAGAATGACAATCACCCGATGTCTGAAGAGGTTTGGGCAACGGTTAAGGATATCGCCAAGAAGGAGCTTTGCAACAAGAACCTCTATGTAGTAGACGGTTTCTGCGGAGCTAACAAGGATACACGTATGGCTGTTCGTTTCATCGTTGAGGTTGCTTGGCAGGCTCACTTCGTAACAAACATGTTCATCCGTCCTACAGCTGAGGAGCTTGAGTCTTTCGAGCCTGACTTCGTTGTTTACAACGCATCTAAGGCTAAGGTAGAGAACTACAAGGAGCTCGGTCTGCACTCAGAGACTTGCGTTGCCTTCAACGTAACTTCTAAGGAGCAGGTTATCATCAACACATGGTACGGTGGTGAGATGAAGAAGGGTATGTTCTCAATGATGAACTACTTCCTCCCGCTCAAGGGCATCGCTTCTATGCACTGCTCTGCTAACTGCGACAAGAACGGCGAGAACACTGCTATCTTCTTCGGTCTCTCTGGTACAGGTAAGACCACTCTTTCTACCGACCCGAAGCGTCTCCTCATCGGTGACGACGAGCACGGATGGGACGACAACGGCGTGTTCAACTTCGAGGGTGGCTGCTATGCTAAGGTTATCAACCTCGACAAGGAGTCTGAGCCCGATATCTACAACGCTATCCGTCGCGACGCTCTCCTCGAGAACGTAACTGTTGACGCTAATGGCAAGATCGACTTCGCTGACAAGAGCGTAACAGAGAACACTCGTGTTTCTTACCCGATCTACCACATCAACAACATCAAGCCGGGTTCTTCTGCACCAGCTGCTAAGCAGGTTATCTTCCTCTCAGCTGACGCATTCGGTGTACTGCCTCCAGTATCTATCCTGACTCCGGAGCAGACTCAGTACTACTTCCTCTCAGGCTTCACTGCTAAGTTGGCAGGTACAGAGCGCGGCATCACAGAGCCGACTCCTACTTTCTCAGCTTGCTTCGGCCAGGCTTTCCTCGAGTTGCACCCGACAAAGTACGCTCAGGAGCTCGTTAAGAAGATGGAGAAGAACAACGCTAAGGCTTACCTCGTTAACACTGGTTGGAACGGTACTGGCAAGCGTATCTCTATCCGCGACACACGTGGTATCATCGACGCTATCTTGAGCGGTGACATCGACAAGGCTCCTACAAAGCAGATCCCGATGTTCGACTTCAAGGTTCCGACAGAGCTTCCTGGTGTAGCTACTGAGATTCTTGATCCGCGCGACACTTACGCTGAGGCTGCTCAGTGGGAAGAGAAGGCTAAGGACCTCGCTGCCCGCTTCATCAAGAACTTCGCTAAGTACACAAACAACGAGGCTGGTAAGGCTCTCGTAGCTGCTGGTCCCCAGCTCTAATCTTTCAGACAAAGATAAAGACTAAATAAAAAAGGTCTGTTTCCTATCAACGGGAAACAGACCTTTTTTTTATAGTCCGATGGCCTCTATTTCCTGCACTTGTTCGGGATTGAAGTAGTGGTCGCCGGAGATTGTCACGCATCGCATATATCGGGCGGTGAAGCGGCAATATGCCTGCTCGTCCATTTCGCCGTTGCATATATATTCCATGCCGTTGATATATATATGCTCGCCACGTTGGCAACCACGCAACGTGACACGTACAAAGCCGTAGAATCCGGGCGAGAAGTCGTAGGTGACGGATTGGTCGGCGCGGTCGAAGAAGTTTGGACTGTATATCTGGCGCACCCGCACGGCATCGTCGTTGAGGATGTTATATCGTTGAGGATAGTAGCCGAAGATGCTTTCGGCTGCCACTCCATAGTCTTTATTTGCGCTGTAGCTGTTCTTCTCTGCGGCGGCGACCGGTTGCCACACTGGCGTAATAATATCGCCGTAGGAGGGATGTGCGGGCATCTGATAGCGGTTGTCCATCAGTTCGCCATCGGCTGTGAGGCGTGTTGAGGCAGCGCTGCTTATCCATCCGTCAATGCTGCATGTGGCGAAGGAAGTGTCGTGCACGTCTTTGCCGAAGAAGCCTATAGAAAGGCGAGGGGATGCCATTGTGGCGGTAGGCGCTACGAGAAGTGCAACGGTGTTGGAGTCGGTGCGCAGAAACTGTGTCACGTCGAATGTTACGGACACGGAAGGGTGGGCTGCGTCTATATGACTGGGCATATAAAGCACTGTAGACACGTTGCGACCGTTGACATAGAGAATGAAGCGTGAGTCGGCTGCAACGCACACAGAGGCGCATTTAGGAGGGTTGTGGGCAATGAATGTGCGGCGGAACCATACACACGACGAGTCGGCAGACGACGGCGAGGTCATCCACTCTGTGCCGAACTGCTGCGCGTGGGCGGCTGTAAGGGCAAACAGAAGAAGTATGAATGTATGGAATATGCGCATGGAGAATAGGGGGAGAGTTGAGAGTTGAAAATTGAGAGTTGTGAGTTGAAAGAAAAATGAGAGTTGAAAAATGAGAGTTGATAGTTATGATTACTGACGATGAACATCAAATACTGATGCATTATATACAATGCATTTCATAACTTTCAACTCTCAATTTTCAACTCTCAATTTATGCAAAAGCTACGCGTCGATATTTGCGTAGGTAGCGTGTTCTTCGATAAACTTACGGCGCGGCTCTACGTCGTCGCCCATAAGCATTGAGAAAATCTCGTCGGCCTCGGCTGCATTCTCGATGGTGACCTGCTTGAGCAGTCGTGTCTGCGGGTCCATGGTAGTCTCCCAAAGCTGCTCGGGGTTCATCTCGCCAAGACCTTTGTAGCGCTGTGTGTGAACCGACTTGCCGTCCTCAACGCCACCGGCATACTTGTCGAGGAATGCCTGGCGCTGCTGGTCGGTGTAGCAATACTCCTTCACCTTGTTCTTGTAGGTGCAGAGGTAGAGCGGCGGGTTGGCTATGTAGAGGTGGCCTTCCTGGATTACCTTCGGCATGAAGCGATAGAAGAGTGTCATGATGAGCGTGTCGATGTGTGAACCATCGACGTCGGCATCGGTCATGATGATAATCTTGTCGTAGCGCAGCTTGTCGATGTTGGCCTCCTTGTCCTCCTCACCGTCAACGCCGAAGCGTACACCGATGCTCTGGATGATGTTCATAACCGACTCCGATTCGAACACCTTGTGCCACATCACCTTCTCAACGTTGAGAATCTTACCGCGCAGAGGCAGGATGGCTTGAGTGTAGCGGTCGCGTCCCTGCTTGGCAGAGCCACCGGCGGAGTCACCCTCGACGAGGAATATCTCGCACTTCTTGGGGTCGCGGTTGGAGCAGTCGGCAAGTTTGCCGGGGAGTCCGCCACCGGTCATCGGGTTCTTGCGCTGTACGCTCTCGCGTGCCTTGCGTGCTGCGATACGTGCTGTGGCTGCAAGAATCACCTTGTCGCATATCATCTTGGCTTCCTTGGGGTTTTCCTCAAGATAGTTTGCCAAAGCCTCGCCTACGGCCTGCTGTACGGCTCCTGCCACCTCGCTGTTGCCGAGCTTGGTCTTGGTCTGACCCTCAAACTGTGGCTCGGCTACCTTAATGGCGATTACGGCTGTGAGTCCTTCGCGGAAGTCCTCGCCTGCAATCTCTATCTTTGCCTTCTCAATCTGCTTGGAAATAGTCGGGTCGGCATCGGCATATGCCTTCAGCGTACGTGTCAGTGCGGCACGGAAACCGGTGAGGTGTGTACCGCCCTCGATGGTGTTGATGTTGTTGACGTAAGAGTGGATGTTCTCAGAGTAGTCGGTGTTGTACATCACTGCCACCTCGATAGGTATGCCCTGCTTCTCGGTCTTCAGATAGATGACGTCGTCGAAGAGGTGGGTGCGGTGACGGTCGACGTAGCGAACGAATTCCTTGAGTCCGTCCTTGGCGTGGAACACTTCCTCGCGTGTCTTGCCCTCTTCGTCGGGGCGCATGTCGCGCAGCGTAATCTTGATGCCGGCATTGAGGAATGCGAGCTCACGCATGCGGCGTGCTATGATGTCCCACTGGTAGTGGGTGGTGGTGAACACTGTTGGGTCGGGCCAGAACTGCTGGCGTGTACCGCGGAGTTCGGTCTCGCCTACTACCTTGACGGGATATAGGGGCTTGCCCTTCTCGTACTCCTGCTGGTAGATTTTGCCGTCGCGGAACACCTGCGACTTCATGTGGGTAGACAGTGCGTTGACGCAGCTTACACCTACGCCGTGCAGACCGCCGCTGACCTTGTATGAGCCCTTGTCGAACTTACCTCCGGCATGGAGCACTGTCATCACGACCTCCAGGGCTGATTTGTGAAGCTTCTCGTGCATGTCGACGGGGATACCACGACCGTTGTCCTGGACGGTGATTGATTCGTCCTCGTTGATGGTCACCTCGATGTGAGTACAGTAGCCTGCCATGGCTTCGTCGATAGAGTTGTCGACGGTCTCGTTGACAAGATGGTGCAGACCCTTCTCGCTGATGTCTCCGATATACATTGCCGGACGCTTGCGTACGGCTTCAAGTCCTTCAAGAACCTGAATGTTACTGGCCGAGTAATTGTTCTCGGTGTTCTGTATTTCTGCCATTTTGATTTTTCTATGTTTAGGTTACAAAAGTACTAAAAATATGTGAGTTAGGGAAATTTAGAGTATTAAAAAACGTCTAAAATTGAGCGCAATATGGACGTTGTTTGGTGGTAAAAGTGCAAAAAAAAGAGGTCACACTCCTTTCGGAATATGACCTCAGTATGGTTTGCCAACAAACTACTTAGGCGAGCTTGCTGATATGCAGACACAAGCTTGACTTCAAGTTTGCAGCCTTGTTCTTGTGGATAATGTTAGTCTTAGCCAACTTGTCCAGCATTTTCTGAACGGTAGGATAGAGCTTGACAGCTTCTTCCTTGTCCGTCATAGCGCGAAGCTTACGAACAGCGTTACGCATTGTCTTGGCGTAGTATCTGTTGTGCAAAGCCTTAGCCTTGTCCTGACGGATTCTCTTAAGTGATGATTTGTGGTTTGCCATCTTGTTATGTTTCTTCTTTTTTATTTTTATTGTAGTCCCTAGGAGAGTCGAACTCCTCTTTAGAGAATGAAAATCTCTCGTCCTAACCGATAGACGAAGGGACCGAAGTGCTTTATTTTTGCGGATGCAAAGGTACGACTTTATTTTAGTATGGACAAATTTTCCTCGGATTTTTTTATCAAAACGCCTCTTTTTTCAGTAATTTTGCCATTAAATTACAAAAAGTAGAGGAAAATGCATGTAAAAACTAAGGCTATAGTACTTAACTCGCTGAAATACGGTGAGTCACAGATTATCGTCGACCTGCTCACTGAGTGTGTAGGACGAGTGTCTTTTATGCAGCGTATTCCGCGCTCGTCGCGCTCTGGTATCAGCAAGCAGCTGTTTCAGCCGCTCACTATTCTTGACGTGGAATTCGACCACAGGCAGAGCCAGAAGTTGCAGCGACTGAAGAATGCATCGATTGCATGGCCGTTCAGCTCAATCCCTTTTGATGCCCATAAACTTGGCATTGCCCTGTTCATGGCAGAATTTGTGACTTATGCTACCCGCTCGGAGCAACAGAACCATGACCTGTTCTTGTTTGTGGAGAACAGTGTGATGTGGCTTGACACCTGTGTGAGCAGCTTTGCCAACTTCCATATTGTCTTCATGCTACACATGACGCGCTTTGTGGGTTTCTTCCCCAATACCGACGAACGACATGATTGTCCCTACTTCGACTTGCGTGGCGGATGCTTCACACCGCATGCTCCGGCACACGGCGACTTTCTGAAACCCGATGAGGCTGGAATGATTCAGCTGCTCATGCGACTTAACTATACGACAATGCGGCTGCTATCGCTGACGCGCAGCGAACGCAACCGCATTGTGGATGTTATACTTTATTATTATAAATTGCACCTGCCGGAATTTCCAGAGATGAAATCGTTGCCGGTGCTGAAAGAGCTGTTCTGCTGAGTGCAGGGGTTGTAAGCCTTAATGTTGCTTGATTAAGCAAACGATATTATACCGTTCACGTTATTGTCCTCTTCCTTCGGCTTGGCAGATTCGTTCTCGTCGACGATGCGACGGCGCAGTTCCTTGACCATCTGCTGTGTGCGCTTGTAGGTAGGTGTGTTCTCTACAGCAAGGATTACTTCCTCATTGTCGAGGTCTTCGGGACGGAAGATGAACACCTGCGGACGGCGCTTGGTGAGAAGCTGGTTCTTGTCCTCGGGATAGTACTTGCCACGGCGTATGGCCAGATCGTCGGCATGTTCCTGCTCGCGGGCCTGACGGTCGAGGTCGTCCTGTGTCTGCTTTCTGATGTGGATGTTCATTCCGTCAACGTTCTCGATGCCGAAACCGGTAGCAAGGATTGTTACCTTCACCTTCTTGCCAAGGTCGGGGTCGAGTCCGATACCCCACTTTATCTCGAAGTCGGAACCGAAGCGCTCCATGAAATCGTTCACTTCGTTCATTTCCTCCATCATAAGACCGTTGTTGCCGTTGTCGCTTGTTGTGCTGTCCTTGCAGAAGTTGATGCTGAGAAGAATCTTCTTGGCGTTGAATACGTCGTTGTCGTTGAGCAACGGCGAATTGAGTGCATCCTCGATAGCCTGCTTGACACGGCCCTCGCCCTCGCCGTAGCCTGTTGACATGATAGCTACGCCACCGTCCTTGAGAACGGTCTTGACATCGTTGAAGTCAAGGTTGATGAGTCCGTGGTTGGTGATGATCTCGGCAATTGACTTGGCTGCGACGCTCAGTGTGTCGTCGGCTTTGCCGAAAGCGTCGAGTACGGTAAGTTCGGGGTATATCTCGCGAAGGCGCTCGTTGTTGATTACGAGCAATGCGTCGACGTGCTTTGCCATCTCCTCGACACCGTCGAGAGCCTGGTCGATCTTGCGCTTGCCTTCAAAACGGAACGGAATGGTCACGATACCTACGGTGAGTATGCCCAGCTCCTTGCTGACACGAGCAATGACTGGAGCGGCACCAGTTCCAGTTCCGCCACCCATTCCGGCAGTGATGAATGTCATCTTGGTGCCGTCGCTCAGCATCTGCTTGATTGAGTCGAGACTCTCCTCGGCTGCCTGGCGTGCCTTGGCTGGCTTGTTGCCGGCTCCAAGACCTTCGGTACCGAGCTGCAAGAGTACAGGTACAGGCGAATCGTTGAGTGCCTGATTGTCGGTGTTGCAGAGCACAAACGATACGTCGTGTATGCCCTCACGATACATGTGGTTGACGGCATTGCCGCCGCCGCCACCTACACCTATCACCTTGATGATAGTGTTCTTTGTCTCTTTGTCTGGTGTACAGAAGTCCACCATCGGATTGATATTGTTGTCTGGCATGTGAGTTTTCAGTTATTTAAGATTTAATCATTAGATCCTGGTTCTGGTTCAACGAGTGAACGTCCGAACTGCTTGAGCGATCCGAAGAATCGTTGCATTATTGACTTCTCCTTCTTTTCGGCAGCCTTGCGCTCTTCCTCGGCTTTTGCCTCGGCAGCGAGACGCTCCTCTTCTGCCTTCTTCTCGGCAGCGATTCGTTCTTCCTCGGCAGCTTTAATCTGCTCGGCAGTAGGCTGAGCTGTAGTAGCTGTAGCAGTCTGGCTTGTGGCAGCAAGCTGCTCTTCGTTGAACAGCGAGTCGTTGAAAGCGTGTCCGGCACAGTTCATGTCGCCCTTTGCCAACAGACTCAGTATGGTGTTCATAGTGCCGTTGGTGGCAAGTGTGGGCTTAGAGTCCTTGGTGTTGATGTTGATGTTGACAAACTTGGCTACGCGCACCTTCTCAATGTTGATGGCCTTACGGAACGCCTTCTCGATATTGCGCATGTTAGAGCCACCACCAGTGAGCACGATGCCGCCGAGCAGCTTGTCCATATATTCTGCAGGGATGAGATTGCGTACGTTCTCGATGATTTCGAGCATACGTGCCTCTACCACTTCAATAAACTTGCGGGTGCTTACAGAGCGGCTGTTGTCTATCGGCCATGTCATGTTGGGGTCGATGTCCTGCACCTCTGTATATGCCGAACCGTACTTGCGCTTCATTGTCTCAGCCTCTACCTCATCCATCTGCAACGACTCAAGGTCTTTGGTGATGTTGTTGTTGCCAAGAGGTATGACGGCGATGTTGCGTAGCTTGTCACGATAGTATACCGACACTGTTGTGGTTTCGGCTCCAAGGTCGACCAGTACGCATCCTGCTCGCTTCTCGGCTTCGGTCAGAACGCACTCGCCCATAGCTACAGGAGCCAGGTAGGTCTCGGCAATGGCTATGCCTGCGTTGTCGAAGCTCTTGCTGAGGCTGCGATAGAATGAACGGCGCCACAGTATGTTGAGGAAGTTGCCCTCAAGTCGGATGGCCTGGATGCCGACGGGGTCGTTCTGGTATTGCGCATCAACCTTGTATTCCTCGGTTATAGCGTCCTGAATTTCGTAGTCGGGATATGTCATGTTGCGGTTGGCATCCATGAGTTCGTTGACCATATCCTGCGATACGATGGCGTCGAGGGGAAGGTCCTTGATTATGACGTTCTTGACGCTGCGTATGCTTTGTCCGCCTATACCTACATATACCTGGGTTATATCTGTTTGAAGTGTATTCTTGAGTTTCGAGATGATATTGCTCAATCCTTGTGCTGTCTTGTCGATGTTGTAGACAACACCTTTGCGTATGTACGAGGTGGAGTCTTCTGAAGCAACAGCAAGAACAGTAATGCTGCCATCGGGGTTTTTCCGCCCTGCAATGCCGGTCATTTTGGATGACCCGAGCTCAATAGCTACTATAAAATCCTTTGCCATACGTTATATTTATTATTACAATTAATTACTTGACTTTTTCTTTTTGTTGTCGGCTGACTTTTTCTTTTCAGTCGTCTTTTCAGCTGTCTTTTCAGTCTTTGCTGTTTTGTTAGCCGATACGTCGTTATGC
Source organism: Leyella stercorea (assembly GCF_021531355.1). GTDB lineage: Bacteria > Bacteroidota > Bacteroidia > Bacteroidales > Bacteroidaceae > Prevotella. Next base: position 61,337 of record NZ_JADYTS010000005.1, read on the forward strand.
GTAGCGTCGCTTTTTGCCTTCTTTTCGGTATTTGTAGCGTTGCTATTCTCTGTTGTTGCCGGTACGTTAGCTGTGGCTGTGCCTTCAGAAGGTACAGCTGGTGTTGCTGCTTCTTGGCTGTTGGCTGGCACCGGTGCTGGTGTCGGTTCTGCTGTACGATCTACTCGTTCCGATTTACATTTGCGGCATATGATCTGGTTGTCAAATTCGATGTTGATATACGAATATTTGTTCCAGCCTACTTCAGAGAGTCCAAAGCGGTAGAACTTCTCAAGACGTTCCATCTTATAGTTGAAGAACTCAGCGATGGCCTTTTCGCGTTTCTTGCGGTCGATGTCATCGGGCATTTTGCCGAGAAGTACAATGTGGTTGCCTATTCTCGGTACTATCTCCACGCTTTGGTCGGGCAGTATGTTGATTTGTTCTACCTGATTCTTCCACAGGTCGTTCTGCATGATTGTCTTGCCCAGTGGCGACAGGCATGTGGTGGCATAGCGTCGGCTTATGCTTCCGGTGGCGATGATGAGATCGCTTGTGTAGTTGCTGCGCGGCATGATGCAGTCGTTGTCGTCGACATAGTAGTCATCGCCGTTGTCGGCTTTGATGCGTATGACGGGCATACGCTGTGTGACTGATATATATACCGTTCCGCCTTCTGTCTTATGACACTCAGCGGTCTTGACAAACGGACTGGTGCGCAACATATCCTCGATGGCTCTTGCATTTATGGTGTTCATGCGCTTGCCGATAGGATAGACACCGGCTTTCTGCAACCGTTGCTTTATCACCTTGGTGTCTATAAATCCGCTTGTGGCATCGTCGGCAATCTCTATGTTCACCTTGGAGCACATTGTCTTGGACTCGTTTTTACGGTCGAATGACGTAAAGACGAACACGAGGTATATGGCAAGCAGTATGTCGCTCGCTATAAACAGTCTTTTACTCCATGATGGTTTCACTTGTATGATAGTTGCTTTGTCCGTATTTAGTGTTTGTTCACTCTTTGGTGGATTATGCCTTGGCTGCATCGCGTGCCTCAATGATCTTGGCTATCTGTGGCACGTAGTTGTCGAGGTCGCCTGCTCCGAGAATGACAAGCACGTCGAAGTCACGGCTCTTCACGAGGTCGAGTACACTGTCCTTGTTTATTATACTCTTCTCCACGCCAGGCTTGAGGTTGTCGTATATCAGCTGTGATGTTACGCCTTCGATAGGCTGCTCGCGTGCGGGGTATATCTCGGTGAGAATCACCTCGTCGAGCTGGCTCAGCGCATCGGCAAAATCGCGATAGAAATCGCGTGTGCGTGTATAAAGATGCGGCTGGAAGATTGCCGTAATCTTACGGTTCTTGTACAGCTGGCGTATGCTCTTGGCGCTCTGGTATATCTCCTTTGGATGGTGGGCATAGTCGGAGAGAAGTACGTGGCGGTCGTTCTTGATTTTGAAGTCGAAACGTCGGTCTACTCCGTGGTATGTCTTCATGCCGTACTTCAGTTCTTCGGCGTTGCATCCGTTGAGCTGTGCCATTGCCATTGCTGCCACACCGTTCTCGATGTTGATGGGAACGGGCTGTCCGAGTTCCACATTTTTCACATTCTCGATGGGTGATATGAAGTCGAACTTTATCTCACCGTTGTCAATGACGATGTTTTCGGCGTGAAAGTCGCCCTCGTCGAGGCTATACTCATACACCTTTACTCCAGGCTGAACGTCCTGCTTCATCTCCAGATTCTTGTGGATGATGAGTGCACCGCCCGGCTGGATGAGTGTGGTATAGTGGCGGAAGCTCTCAAGATATGCCTCTTTGGTGCCGTAGATGTCAAGATGGTCCGGGTCGGTTGATGTAATGACGCTCATCCAAGGGCGAAGCCAATGGAAAGAGCGGTCAAACTCATCTGCTTCTATCACTACATAGTCACTTTGGTCGGAAAGAATGTAGTTTGTGCTGTAGTTTTTTGAAATTCCTCCCAGGAATGCGTTGCAGTCAAGATGGCTCTGGTGCATGATATGTGCGCACATGGTAGACGTTGAGGTCTTGCCGTGTGTGCCTGCCACACAGAGTCCCTTGTGTGTACGTGTGAGTGTCCCGAGCACCTGGGCACGCTTTTCTATGGTGAATCCTCCATTGCGGAAGTATATCAGCTCTTTGTGTTCGGCAGGTATGGCCGGTGTATACACGACGAGACACGACTTTGGGTCGCGGCAAGCGTGCGGTATTTCGTCAACGTTTTCTTCATAGTGTATAAGCATGCCCTCGCGCTCCAGCTGGTGTGTGAGGGCAGAGGGTGTCTTGTCGTAGCCTGCCACAACAAGGCCCTTACGTATGAAATAACGCGCTATGGCACTCATGCCAATGCCACCGGCGCCTACGAAATATACGGCTTTTATATCTTTGATTTCCATTTTGTCGTTTTATTTTCCGGCAAGACGCAGAACTTCGTCGGCTATAACGTCGGCAGAGTTCGGCTTGCCCAGTTTCTTTATGTTTTCGGAGAGTTGTGCCAGTTGCTCGTCGTCGGTCACAGTGCTGACCGCAAGCTGTAGCAGCGACTCTGGCGCGTCAGCATCTCTTACAAGTATTGCTGCGTTACGATTGACGAGTGCCATTGCGTTCTTGGTCTGATGGTCTTCAGCCACGTTGGGCGACGGCACGAGTATTACCGGCTTGCCTATGAGGCAGAATTCGCTTATCGAGCTTGCACCGGCACGGCTTATCACGAGGTCGGCGGCTTTATATGCAGCTCCCATGTCGCTGATGAAGTCCATTACCTTGAGCATAGGCAGCGCGCGGTGGTCCTTAAGACGTTCTGCCACGGCAGCGCTATAGAACTTACCTGTCTGCCAGATGAATTGTACTCCGCTCTTCTCCACGAGGTCGAGGTGCATCATTACACTCTCATTGACGGTGCGTGCTCCAAGGCTTCCGCCTACAAGCAGTACGGTCTTCTTCTTGGGGTCGAGCCCGAAGCTGCGTACGGCTTCTTCGTGTGTCATTGTTGTCTCTATGAGCGACTGTCTGACAGGGTTGCCCGTGTTGATGATTCTATCGGCTGGGAAGAATCGCTCCATACCTTCGTATGCCACGCATATCTTTGCTGCCTTGTTGGCAAGGTGCTTGTTTGTGACACCGGCGTATGAGTTCTGCTCCTGAATGAGTGTTGGTATGCCCATCTGGCTGGCTGCGTCGAGTGTTGCAGCGCTGGCATATCCGCCTACTCCCACAGCAACATCGGGTGCGAATTCACGAATTGTCTTCTTTACCAGGCGCTTGGCCTTGAGGAAATCGAGAGCCACCCCTATATTCGACGGCGACCACAATGGTCGCTTGAACCCACGTACGGGCAGTCCGATAATCTCGTATCCGGCTGCAGGCACGCGCTGCATCTCCATTCTTCCGAGCGCTCCGACAAAAAGTATCTTTGCATCGGGACGTTTCGCCTTTATTGCGTTGGCTATTGACACGGCTGGGAATATATGTCCGCCAGTGCCGCCTCCGCTTACGATGACTCTTAATTCTTTTTCCATTTGTATTGTGTTTTTTTCAAATCACAAAATTAATCATTTTTTCTGATAAAGCCGATTATTGTGCTTTTTTTATTCTTCTGTATCGGTTTTATCTTCCTCTTGTGTATCGGTCACATTGACTATCTCCATCTTTCGGCGTGCCGAACGGCTGATGCTTAGTATGACGCCTATGTAGACACAGTTGATAAGTGTCGACGTTCCTCCTTTGCTTATGAGTGGTAGGGGCTGTCCCGTAACTGGTGCCAGTCCCACTGCCACGCACATGTTGAACAGTGCCTGTGTGACGAGCAGCAGGGCGAGTCCCATAGCGAGCAGTGCTGGGAAGTTGTTCTCGCATTTGCTGGCTATTCGGCCTGTTCGGAACAGCAGGATAATATACAGCATCACCACGAAGAAAGCTCCTTCTACGCCCATTTCTTCGATGATGATGGCATAGATGAAGTCGGAGTAGGCCTGTGGTATGAAGTTGCATTCCTCGGAGTTGCCAGGTCCTTTGCCTACAATGTTTGATGAGGCTATGGCAATATTGGCGTGTGCCACCTGCGCGTCCTTGTCGAGATCGACCTCTTTGGGTGTTATCTGCTTATGGTTCATGAACTTGTCGATACGTGCCTTCCACGTGTCGAATCGGTGGAATACCTTTTCGACCACCGACTTGTCGTCAGGCTCGTTCTTGGCTGTCATTTGCTCGGTGAGTTGCTTGCCAGGTTGTTCTTCTGAATTGTCCTTGCCGAATGTCATGATCATGCCCACGAGCAATGCCACTGCCAGGAGTACAACTCCCATCAGTTTGCCCAACTGTCGTATGGGCACGCGTCCGATAAGCATCATCATGAATATGACTATGCATAGCAGTATTGCTGTCGAGAGATTCTCAAGCATGATGAGCGGCACGATCAGAGCGCAAACACTGAGTATGAAGCTGAAAGCTTTAGGATCGGCACCCTTGTCGGTCTGCATTACGCTTAGTATCTGTGCAGTGGCAAGCACCAGTGAGCCTTTGGCTAACTCGGATGGCTGGAATTGTATTCCGAAAATAGGTATCCATCGCTGCGCTCCATTGGTTGATGCTCCTATGAAGTAAACTACGATAAGCAACACAAACGACGCTGCCAGTAATAGCTTGATGAGTCCCTTGAAGTATCGGCAGTTGATATTGAGCGTTACAATCGTGCAACCGATGCCTACTGCTAGCAGTCCGATGTGCTTGATCATAGGCGTTACATAGTCGGCTGTCTTGTATGTAAGCTGTGCCGATGCCGAGTATACTTCGATGACACTGACGATGCAAAGGAAGAAGAAAACCATCCATATCACCTTGTCACCTTTGAATATGTTGCCTAATATCTTGTTCATATGCTGTTATTACAGACTTCTAACTAATGTCTTGAACTGTTCGCCGCGGTCCTCCATGTTCTTGAACAGGTCGAAGCTGGCGCAGCACGGGCTGAGCAGTACGGTGTCGCCTGGTTGTGCCAGTTCGTAGCAAGCTTCGACACAGTCCTTCATTGAGTGAGTGTCGCGTATGGTTATGCCCATCTCGCCGAAGAATTTGTGCAACTTGGTGTTGTCGGCACCGAGGAATACGAGTGCGCGACACTTCTTCTGTACGAGTTCCTTTATCTCGTTGTAGTCGTTGCCCTTGTCCTTGCCACCGATGATGAGCACGGTAGGGGTCTTCATGCTTTCGAGCGCATACCAGCATGCGTCGACGTTGGTGGCCTTCGAGTCGTTGACATACTGCACGCCTCCCACCTTGCACACTTTCTCCAGGCGGTGTTCAACGCCAGGGAAGTCGCCGAGGCTCTGACGTATAATGTCCTTCTTGATACCGCTGATGTTGCTGGCAATTCCTGCCGCAAGTGAGTTGTAGACGTTGTGCTTGCCTGTGAGCGAGAGCTCCTCCTGTTCCATGTTGAACGGAGTTGGCTTCTCGATGGTGTATGTGCCGTCCTCGATATATCCTATAGAGCCTTTCTCCTTGAGCTCAGAGAAGGGATACTGTATGGCCTTGATGTCGTACTTCTCGAGTTCGCGCTTGATGACAGGGTCGTCGTTCCAGTAGATGAACGAGTCGTCGGATGTCTGGTTCTGAATGATGCGCATCTTGGCGTCGACATAGTTCTGCATGCAGAAGTCGTAGCGGTCGAGATGGTCGGGCGTGATGTTGAGCAGAATGGCGATGTTGGCATGGAAGTCGTACATGTTGTCGAGCTGGAACGAACTGAGCTCGATTATGTAGTACTCGTGCGGTTCCTCAGCCACTTGCAGTGCCAGTGAGCGTCCTATGTTGCCAGCCAGTCCGGCATCGTAGCCAGCCATCTTGAATATGTGGTAGATGAGCGATGTGGTTGTCGTCTTGCCGTTTGAACCGGTGATGCATATCATCTTCGAGTTGGTGTATCGTCCTGCAAACTCAATCTCGCTGATGATGTGTATGCCTTTGTCTATGGCTTTCTTCACCATAGGAGCCTCGTTGGGTATGCCTGGGCTTTTGATAATCTCGTCGGCCGAGAGAATCTTTTCCTCGGTATGTTGCTTTTCTTCCCAGTCGATGGCGTGGTCGTCGAGCAGTTTCTTGTATTTATCCTTTATGGCCGACATGTCGCTTACGAACACGTCGAAACCTTCCTTCTTGGCCAATACTGCGGCACCGGCTCCACTTTCGCCGGCACCAAGAATTACTATTCTTTTCATCTGAATCGACTTATCTAATTTTTAATGTTATGATGGTGAGAGCTGCGAGTATGATTGTTGTAATCCAGAATCGGATGGTTATCTTCGACTCGTGTATGGCTCCCTTGGGTTTTGTTATGAGATATCGGCACTCAGGGTCGAGTTGCGACTGCTGTGTGCGGAAGTTGTCGTGTATCGGCGTGCGCTTGAATATACGCTGCTTTACGCCGCGGCGCTTGCCGAGCTTGTAGTAGTACACCTGCAGAATCACGCTGAGGCTCTCTACGAAGAATATGCCGCAGAGTATGGGCAGCATCAGCTCCTTGTGTATGATGATTGCTGTTACTGCTATGATTCCTCCGATTGTGAGCGATCCCGTGTCGCCCATGAATACCTGCGCCGGATAGGCGTTGTACCACAGGAATCCGATGAGTGCGCCTACAAATGCACATAGGAACACCACAAGCTCTTGCGAGTCGGGTATGTACATTATGTTGAGGTAGCTGGCGTATTCTATGTGCGAACTGACGTATGCCAGTATACCCAGTGCCACACCTATTATTGCGGAGTTTCCGGCACACATGCCGTCCATGCCGTCGTTAAGGTTGGCACCGTTGCTCACGGCTGTCACTACGATGATGGTCATAATGACGAACAATATCCATCCGGCTGCCACGCGATGCTCGCCAAACACGCTTGTGATGCGCGAGTAGTCGAGATTATGGCCCTTGACGAAAGGTATGGTGGTCTTGAGCGACTTGCGTGCTTCAGCCCTGTGTTTTACTACCACTTCCTGTCCTTGCTTCTCGTACATCAGGTTCTCGTTCATCTTCACGTCGGGCGACGCCCATAGCACGAGTCCTACGATGAGTCCGATGCCTATCTGGCCAACAATCTTGTAGCGGCCTTTCAGTCCTTCCTTGTTATGGCGGAATATCTTGATGAAGTCGTCCATGCCACCAAGGAATCCGAGCCATATGGTGGTGACAATCATCAGGATAAGATATATGTTGCGCAGACGTCCGAGCAACAGTACCGGAACAAGTATCGACACGATGATGATGATGCCACCCATCGACGGTACACCGATTTTCTTTACGCCGAACGGGTCGATGGATGCGTCGCGCTGAGTCTCGGTTATTTGTTTTCTCTTGAGATACTTGATGAATTTCTCGCCGAACCAAGCCGATATTACAAGCGACAGGATGAGTGCCAGCAGTGAGCGGAATGATATGTATCCCCACATATGTGCACCACTGATGCCATATTGTTCGAGAAATCTGAAAAGATAGTATAACATTTTATGAATTTTGAGTTTTGAATTTTGAGTTTCGAATTATTGCGGTGTTGCCGCAACAATTCAAAAGCACTCTCTTACTACCTCATGGTCGTCAAAGTGGTGTTTCACACCCTGCACGTCCTGATAGTTTTCGTGTCCCTTGCCGGCGATGAGAACGACGTCGCCCTTTTCGGCCATCATGCAGGCTGTGCGTATAGCCTCGCGGCGGTCGACGATGCTGATAACCTTTTTCATCTGTTGCTTGTCGAGACCTGCCAGCATGTCGTTGATGATGGTCTGCGGTTCTTCAAAGCGAGGGTTGTCGCTGGTTATGATAACGCGGTCGCTCTGTTTTACTGCCTCCTGAGCCATGAGTGGTCGTTTGCCCTTGTCGCGGTTGCCGCCGGCACCACATACGGTGATGACATGTCCCTTGCCGTCAAGCACCTCATGGATGGCGTTGAGCACGTTCTCCAGTGCGTCGGGTGTGTGGGCATAGTCTACCACGGCTGTATAGCCTTCGGGTGATTGTATCGGGTCCAGACGACCATTTACGCTGTGCAGCGTGCTCATCACTACGAGCACATCCTCCGGATTCTTGCCGAGCATTACGGCAGTGCCATATACTGCGAGCAGGTTGCTCACGTTGAACTTGCCGATAAATTGTACGCCTACCTCGTGACCGTCCATTTCGAGATACATTCCCTCGAAATGACACTCTATGATGCGTGCCTTGAAGTCGGCCACCGAACGTATGGAATATGTCTTTACTGTGGCTTTGGTGTTCTGCACCATTATCATACCGTTCTTGTCGTCGGCATTTGTTATGGCGAATGCAGTCTTGGGCAGACCGTCGAAGAATGCCTTCTTGGCATTGCGATAGTTCTCGAATGTCTTGTGATAGTCGAGATGGTCGCGTGTGAGGTTGGTGAATATGCCACCAGCAAAGGTCAGACCGCCGATGCGCTTCTGTGCAATGGCGTGCGACGAGCACTCCATGAAGGCATACTCGCAACCTGCTTTTACCATACGGTCGAGCAGTTCGTTGAGTGCGATAGGGTCGGGGGTGGTATGGTCGGCAGGTACTGCCTCGTCCACGATATAGTTGCACACGGTCGACAGGAGTCCGCACTTGTGTCCCATCTTGGTGAACATATTATATAATAAGGTGGCGATTGTAGTCTTTCCGTTTGTACCGGTCACGCCGACGAGTTTCAGCTTGGTCGACGGATTGCCGTGGAATGTGGTGGCTACCTTGCCTACAGCGTCCTCTGTCGATGCCACCTGAACGTATGTCACGCCTTCTGCCTTGTCGGCAGGCATGTCCTCGCAGAGCACTGCCTTAGCCCCCAGTTCTATAGCTTTCGGTATGAACTTGTGTCCGTCTACCTGCGTGCCTTTCATTGCCACGAAGATATGTCCCTCTTTTATGCGGCGCGAATCAATGTTCACTCCGGTTATTTCCACCTCGTCGCTGCCGATGATGTCGACGACGGGGATTTCCTTGAGCAATTCCTTGAGTTTCATATATCTGTTTTTTGTTTAATATGCGAATTTACGCGTTATGTATGACTATGACAGCTTTATTATGCACGTCATGTTCTTTTTTATCTTCTCACCAGCGCCGATGCTCTGTTCTACCACTCGGCCTCGTCCCACCAGTTTCACTTTGACGCCACGGCTTTCAATAAGAAATACAGCGTCGCGTGCTCCCATACCGTGTACGTCGGGCATCAGAGTGCTATCGCCGAGCGGTTCGCGTTGCAATGATACGGTGTTGCCCGACTCGCTGGCGTGTCCCCATATCGGGTTGCCGTCAGCATACGAGCCGTCCCAGTCGGCGCGTGTCTTGAATCCGAGGTGCGACAGAACGTAATCGGCTGCCAGGATATTACCGCTCTTCACGTCGGGCATCATCACCGACAGCGAGTCGCGTGCGTCGGAAGCTTCAAGTTTCAGGCTTTGTGCCATAATGCCTTCTGCAATATCGTGGAACACAACGCCACTCATACCGCCGCCCGATGCCGGGAGTCCCGACTTCTGTAGGCATACTATGCAACTGTAGCGTGGCTCGTAGGCGGGGAAGAATCCTGCAAACGATAGCAGGTAGTTCATCTGTCCGCTCTTGTATCCGGCTGCACCCTTCGAGATCTGAGCCGTTCCGGTTTTGCCGGCAACAAGGAATGAAGGCGAGCCGGCTTTCTTGCCGAGTCCCACGCTCACCACTTGTTCAAGTATGCGTGTTATCTTCTTTATCGTTGTTTCCTTTGCAATGTGCTCGCGCATCACTACTGGCGGGAATGTCATCACCGTCTCGCCGTCCTTGCGCACTTCCTTGACAAACCTCGGGCGCATCATCTTGCCTCCGTTGGCAATGGCGTTGTAGAACGTCAGGGTGGATATAGGCGGCACCTGAGTCTCATATCCGATACTCATCCATGGCAATGTGGTCTTGCTCCAGTTGATATATTGTTTGCCACGCTTGTCTTTCTTGGGGAATCGTATTCTTGCAGGCGATGAACCAGCCAATGGCAGATGCAGGTCGTCGGCCAGTCCAAGACGGTGAATGCCCTGAACGTACTTCTCGGGGCAGTTGTGATAGTGGTCGTCGATGATACGGCTCACGCCAATGTTCGAGCTTACCCACAATGTCTTTGGCAGTGTCATCATGCCATATCCGCCGCGTCGCCAGTTGTGGTCTTTCATCTCGCGGCCATACATGGGCCATACACCGCATCCGGTGTCCACGTTGTATGTAGTGTCTACTACGCCGTCGTCAAGTGCTACCATGATAGATGCAGTCTTGAACACTGAGCCTGGCTCAAGCAAGTCGCTCACGGCGTGGTTCTGTATTTCCTGATACGAACCGTCGGCACACTTCGTCAGGTTGACGATGGCTTTTACGTCGCCCGTCGCTACTTCCATGACGATGGCTACGCCCACATTGCCGTCAATCTTGTACAATTCCTTAAGCACCGATCGCTCTGCGAGGTCTTGCATCGACACGTCGATAGTAGTCACTATGTCTGCTCCGTCTTCAGGCGGGGTGTCTGTCAGATAAAGATATCTGTTAAGGATCTTGCGGCGATGGCGTATGCCCTTGTCGCCTCGCAGCAGCGAGTCGAAGTGCAGTTCGAGTCCGCATTGTGCCGAGTCAATCTCGCCGTACATCTTGCCGATGGTGCGCTGTGCGAGTGATCCGTATGCCAGCTTGCGTGCGTTGAACTCCTCTACATGAAAACCGCTGCTGTTCTTTCTGAGTCGGAATACTGGCAGTTTCTTCACCTCCGAGTAAGTGCTGTAGTTGACGCGTCGCTTCCATATGGGCCAGTGGGCCTTGTTCTTCTCCAGACCTTCCATGAGATGCTGGCGGAACTCGTCGGCCGACTGTTCGGGGAATATGTAATTGAGTCCCATGCAGATGGAGTCGAGTTTCTGCACGAACAGCGTGTCCTTGCCTGCTGCGCGCATGGCCCTGAAGTCGAGGTACAGTTTATACTGTGGCAATGATGAAGCCATGAGTTGTCCGTCGCTACTGAGTATATTGCCTCTCACTGGCGGCGTCTCAAGGCTGTCTATCTTCACACGGTCGGCCACCTGCATCCAGAAGTCGCGCTTTGCAGTCATTGTATACACCATCTTCGTCATAACCATTGCAGCCAAAAAGCTCAGCAATATGGCGATGAAGCTGTATCGTGGCATCATTTTTTTGCTGTCAAACTTGCTCATTTCTGTTCTGTATTAGACACGTTTATTATGTATGGTGGCTGCGTTGCAATGTGCAGCGTGCTGTCGCTGCTGGCTCTCAGTTGTTCGAGCACCTTACTCTCTCGTGTCTTTTGTGTAAGGTCGCTGCTGCTCGACAGTGCTCTGTACTTGGCATCCTTGAGTTGCTCTGTGAGGTTGTCGATGAGAATGAGATCCTGCTGACACTTGTATCGGTTGGATATATACACTACAATAAACAGCACTACGATCAGTATCAGCCATATCTGCTTGCGTATGATGTCGGTGCTCAGAATGTCGCCGCCGAGGATTTTGCGCAGTGTGATATTCTTGGTCAGCGGCATGTCGTCCTCAGTGGCCTGCTCACGTATGATGGCTCTGAGCGACATGGGCGCGTCTTGCTGCTTGTCCTGTTCTATAGTGTTGTCTGTGTTGGTTTTAGTGTTGGTGTCATCCTTATTCATAGTCCTTTGTAGCTATTCGCCCTTGCGTTCGGCTACGCGCAGTTTGGCGCTGCGGCTGCGAGGGTTGGATTGTTGTTCCTCTTCCGAGGGTATTATAAGTTTCTCCACCATGCGGTATGGTGTGTTAATGCGTCCGAAGAAGTCCTGCTCCACTTTTCCTTCAGGATTGCCCGCCTTCATCACGTTCTTCACGATGCGGTCTTCGAGCGAGTGGTAGGTTATCACCGACAGGCGTCCGCCCGGTGCGAGCAGTTGGGTGGCAGCAGCCAGCATCTCGCGCAGTGCATCCATTTCGTGGTTCACCTCTATGCGCAGCGCCTGAAACAGTCGTGCCATGTCCTTCTTCTCGCGTTCGCGTTTGAACATCGGTTCCACTACGGCCAGAAAAACGCTTGTGGTGTTGATGGGTGCTGTTTGTCGGGCTTTGGCTACAGCTGCGGCAATACGTCGCGAGTTCTTCATTTCGCCGTATATGTAGAATATATCGGCAAGCCGTGCCTCGTCGTAATTGTTGAGTATGTCGGCAGCCGTCTGTCCGGCGCGCTTGTTCATGCGCATGTCGAGCGGAGCGTCAAATCTGAATGAGAATCCGCGTTCGGCATCGTCGAAGTGGTGCGACGACACCCCGAGGTCGGCCAGCAGTCCGTCGATGTGGTCGACGCCGTAGTAGCGCATCCAGTTTTTCAGATAGCGGAAGTTGCTGCGCACAAAGGTGAACTTTTTGTCGGGGGCTCCGATGTTGCGTTCGGCATCGGCATCCTGGTCGAAGCTGTACAGATGAGCGCCTTCGGGCAGCCGGCGCAGTATCTCGCGCGAGTGTCCGCCGCCGCCGAATGTCACGTCTACGTATATGCCACCGGGCTTGATGTCGAGCCCGCTCACACTCTCGTCGAGCAGAACAGGTACGTGGTAGCCCTGCGCAGTTGTTATGGGTTGTATATCTTTGGAAGTATCTGTGTACATTATCATATGCGTATTTGGGGTGTAAAGTTACACAAAAATCCCCGAATGAATCTACATTTGGGTGTCATTTTTATTAAATGACCACATTTCTTATATTAAAATGAGCGTATCTGAAAAAGATATGTTATTTTTGCAGCTGATTAGTATTTTATGACAAAATGAACGAGATTTCGGAACATACAATCGACATTGACAGAATTCTCAGCAGCAAGATGGGCAGCAAAGCACGCTTTGTTCCGTCGCTGCTTACCAACTGGCTGAAACGTATTATTCACCAGGATCAGGTCAACGCATTCATTTGGAAGACCCGCGACATGCAGGGCGTGGAGTGGCTTGAGGAATGCGTTCGCTATCTCAAGATGGACATTGAGATAGTTGGCAAGGAGAACCTACCGCCGAAAGATGACGGTAGGCTGTATACGTTCGTGTCAAATCATCCTCTCGGAGGACAGGATGGCGTAGCGCTCGGCTCCATTATAGGACGCCACTACGACGGGCGGTTCCGCTATCTTGTCAACGACTTGCTCATGAATCTGCCTGGACTGGCTCCAGTATGTATAGGCATCAACAAGACAGGGCGCAACGGACGCGACTTCCCGCGCATGGTGGAAGCTGGATTCAAGAGCGACAGCCATATGCTTATGTTCCCTGCCGGACTTAACAGCCGCCGACAGAAGGACGGAACGATACACGATATCGATTGGAAGAAGACATTCATAGTGAAGAGCGTGGAGTGCCAGCGCGACATTGTTCCAATACATTTCAGCGGACAGAACTCCAATCGTTTCTATCGCATAGCCAACTTCAGCGACCGCTTCCTGCCGTTCAATCTCGCCATGATATTCCTGGTCGACGAGATGTACCGCAATGTTGGCAAGCATTTCACCATACACATTGGAAAGCCTATACCATGGCAGACTTTCGATCGCTCGCGCAAGCCAGCCGAATGGGCACGCTATGTTGAGGATATAGTATACGAACTGCCGGGAAAAGGTAAAAAGTAAAAGAATAAAAAAGTAAAAAGGATAAATACGACCTATACGGTCTATAAGATATTTTCGTAGATAAGACAATGAAGGAAGAGCCAATAATAGCACCAGTAAGCAAGGAACTGCTCAAGAGCGAACTCACTCCTGAGCGTCAGCTTCGTATGACTAACAAGAGCCACAACGAGATATATGTCGTAACAGCGCACAACGCCCCTAACGTTATGCGTGAGATAGGTCGTTTGCGTGAGATAGCGTTCCGCGAGGCGGGAGGTGGTACCGGCAAGCCGTTGGATATCGACGAGTTTGATACGTGCGACAACTGCTATAAGCAGCTCATCGTGTGGAATCCCGAAGCTGAGGAGATAATCGGTGGCTACCGCTATCTGCTCGGTTCTGATTGGGAAATTGGTCCCGACGGTCAGCCGCTGCTCGCTACAAGTCATATGTTCCACTTCTCTGACAAGTTTCTCAAGGACTATATGCCGTACACGGTAGAGCTCGGACGCTCGTTCGTCACTCTTGAGTATCAGAGCACACGTCGTGGAGCCAAGAGTCTGTTCGCCCTCGACAATCTTTGGGATGGATTGGGCGCTCTTACAGTTATCAAGCCCAATGTGAAGTACTTCTTCGGCAAAATGACAATGTATCCGTCGTACATCCGTCGTGGACGCGACATGATACTCTATTTCCTCAAGAAGCATTTTGACGACAAGGACAATCTCATCATTCCTCTCAAGCCATTGAAGATTGAGACTCCTGAGGAAGAACTTGCAAAGCTCTTCTGCGAGGACGATTTCAAGAAGGACTATCTCATTCTCAATCGTGAGATTCGTGCACTTGGCTACAATATTCCCCCACTTGTCAACGCCTATATGTCGCTGTCGCCTACTATGAAACTCTTCGGCACAGCCATCAACTACGGCTTCGGCGACGTGGAGGAGACAGGTATTCTCATTGCCGTTGATGAAATTCTCGAGAACAAGCGCGTCCGTCATATCGACTCGTATATCAAAGAGCACCCCGAGGCTCTTGAAATAACAAGCGGAGCCAACAATATAATCTACCGCGAAAAGTAAGGTGGATTTTAAATTGAGAGTTGAGAGGTAGGAAGTTGAGAGTTGAGAGTTGAGAATTGAGAGTTGAGAGTTATGATATGTTTTTGTCAATAACAGATATCATAAATTTGTATGATTATAAAAGGTAATCATAACTCTCAACTCTCAATTCTCAACTCTCAATTCTCTAACTCTCAATTCTCTAACTCTCAATTCTCTAACTCTCAATTCTCTAACTCTCAACTCTCAATTTTTTTATTATACAATAGGCAGCGATATGCCTTGTATTTTTTGGTATATATCGAGCGCAAACACATCGGTCATGCCCGAAATGAAGTCTATGACAGCCATGACACGGGTCTCGAAGTCGGGGCTGTTGATGTCATACTGGTTGCTGAATCGCTTGCGCAGCTGTTCCGAATGAAACTTTTCCGGGCTTACGGCAGCCTCAATCAGGGCGTCCATAAGCGTCTCCATAATCTTATAACCCGACAGTTCCACGTCCAGAACGGGCTTGGAGTTGTATATGCGTTGTACGCTGAGTTCGGAGCAATGGCGGTAGGCATCGCTCACTAAGGGCGTTATATGGTCGATAAGGCAGCCTTTGAGCGTTCCGTTGAGTATCTCGCTCTCGTGTTCAACGAATGCGCGTGCACACTCGCATTCAAGTTTGCCTATTGCACATGCACGCAGATATACCACCTTCTCGTTGTTGTCGGTGATGCCCTCTTCGTCAATGCGTTTCAGTATTTTCTCTCTTTGGCAATTGTCAAAGAATCCCAGCAGCAGTTGCATGGTCTCGTCAAACGACAGGATTCGCAGTTTGTGCGCATCCTCGATGTCCATTATCTCATAGCAGATGTCGTCGGCAGCCTCTACGAGGTACACCAGTGGGTGGCGTGCATAGCGTAGCGGTTCGTCGTCGGTCGAAAGTCGGCGTATGCCCAGTTCGTCGGCTATGCGGCGATAATAATGCTCCTCAAAGCAGAAGAATCCGAATTTTCCCTTCTTGCCAGCAGCAAGACTGGAGTATGGATACTTCACTATAGATGCCAGTGTAGAGTATGTCATTACAAATCCGCCCTCACGTCGTCCGTGAAAGCGGTGTGCCAGCAGTCGGAAGGCGTTGGCGTTGCCTTCGAAGTGTATGAGGTTGTCCCAGAATTCCGGGCGCACCTTATGCTGTAACTCCATTCCCTTGCCTTCACGGAAGAAAGCCTGGATAGCCTTCTCGCCAGAGTGTCCGAATGGAGGGTTGCCCATATCGTGAGCCAGACAAGCTGTGCTCACGATAGTGCCTATTTCTTCAAACAGAGTTCCCGTCAGTTCGGGATGTCTTAGCTTCAACTCACGTGCCACGTCGTTGCCCAGCGACATGCCCACACTTGCCACCTCCAGCGAGTGCGTGAGGCGGTTGTGTACGAAGATGCTGCCCGGGAGCGGGAACACCTGCGTCTTGTTCTGCATGCGTCTGAATGGGGCCGAGAAGATGAGGCGGTCGTAGTCGCGTTTGAACTCCGACCGGTCGTCATGGCGTTCAGGATGCCTTATTTCCTGCCCCAGACGTTTGTTGGATATGAGTTGTTGCCAGTTCATTCTTATTTTTCCGTTGTTCTTTCTTAGCAACTCTTATGAGTCATGATGTCGAGAACCATGGCGTCTGTCTGGTTCATAGCCTCGGCACCGATGCTTGTAAGGTTGCGTATTGAGCGGTCTACGTCGTCATCGATGATGCCCTCAACCGAGCTTACGCACTTGCCTTCCATTGAAAGCAGAGCCGACAGCAGAGCTGTAGACACACCCGACGAAATCTTCAGTGAGCAGCTTGGCTTAGCACCGTCGCAAATCATGCCCGTGATATTGGCAATCATGTTCTTCACCGAGTGGCAGATGCGGGTGTAGTCGCCACCCATGAGGTATGTGATGCCGCAGCTTGAGCCGATACTTGCCACTACACAGCCGCACAGAGCCGACAGCTTGCCGAGGTTCTGCTTGATATAGATAGCAGTGAGGTGGCTCAGTGTGAGTGCGCGTATCAGCTCCTCCTCAGTGTTTTCGTTCTCAACGGCATATACAGCTACAGGGTTGGTAGCGCATATGCCCTGGTTGCCCGAACCCGAATTGCTCATCACCGGAATCATTGCACCGCCCATACGAGCGTCGCAAGCCGATGCTGTCTTCGATATGATGTGCGAGAAGATAGAGTTGCCGAAAATGCCGTGGCTCAATGGGCGGTCGATTGTCTTGCCTAGACAGTGGCCGTAGTTTGCCTTCTTCGATACCTCGGCAGCGCGTATGTTGTAGTCGCGTGTCTTCAGAATGAAGCTGATTTCCTCCTCTGGAGTAGTCATGGCGAAGTCGTATACCATACGCATGTTCAGCTGTATGTCCTTCTGCTCGGCTGCTCCAGCCTGCGGAGTGCGGCGGTCAAGAATGGCGTTTCCGTCGCGTTCTACATATACTATATTAGTATGTGAATGTGCGATGATGGCTGTTGCCTCATGTCCCTGCGCCTCGCAGCGTATCTCCACATAGAGTTTCTCGGTGATGCCCTGCTTCAGTTTTATGTCGATATGGTCTTCGCTGACGTATTGCTTGCCCTCTTCGAGAGTTTCGCGTGTCAAATCCTTGATTACCTCAAGCTGATATTCCGACTTGCCCACAAGCGCTCCCAATGCAATAGCTATAGGCAATCCAATCATACCAGTTCCCGGTATTCCCACGCCCATAGCGTTCTTGAGGATGTTGGCCGACAGCAGCGCTGTAATCTTTTCGGGGCGGCAGCCCAATGTTTCGGTGGCCTTAGCCACACACAATGATACACACATCGGCTCGGTGCAGCCTACAGCCGGCACCACTTCGCGGTTAATGAGCGATATTATCTGTTCGCGTATTTGTTTTTCGAGCATAGTAGTATAGATTTAAAGCCCTACCCTCAGTCCCTATTGGTGAGGGGTTGGGGGAAGGGCTTCTATTTATTATTTCTTGTTATTGTAATTATCCAATCCAGTCTGCAAGAACTTCATGTATTCGTTGATGTCCTCATCGTACGAGCGGCTGCCGGTGAGCGGCATACCTTCGTTGTCGATCAAGACATACATAGGCTGTGTGTTCGAACCGAACTTGTAGCGCTGCAGATAGCTCCACTTGTCGCCGATGGTGCGCAGGGTGCGCTGTGTGCCGTCGGTATCGGTCACTGTCATTGGCTCTGGCAACGGAGTCTTGTCGTCTACGTAGAGCGAGATGAGCACGTATTTCTGGTTGAGCATGTCGGCTACCTTCGAATCTGTCCATACAGCTGCCTCCATCTTACGGCAGTTTACGCATCCGAATCCGGTGAAGTCTACCATTACGGGTTTGCCCTCCAGGCGAGCGGCAGCCATACCTGCTTCAAAGTCCTTGAAGCGTGGGTGTACCTCGTTCTTGTAGAGGTTGAAGTCCTGAGTGTTCATTGGCGGAGCGAAAGCGCTGACAGCCTTAAGTGGGGCACCCCACAAGCCGGGAACCATGTACATGGCAAACGACAATGACAGCAGGGCCAGGAAGAACTGCGGTACGTTTGTGCGGCGGCCTTCGTCGTCGTGCGGGAAGTTGAACATGCCGAGCAGGTACAGACCGAGCAGGCCGAAGATGATGATCCACAATGCGAGGAATGCCTCACGGTCGAGAATATGCCATCCGTAAGCCAAGTCGGCTACCGAGAGGAACTTCAAGGCGAACGCCAGCTCAATGAAGCCGAGCACAACCTTCAATACGTTCATCCAGCCACCTGATTTAGGAGCCGACTTGAGCAGTGTCGGGAACATTGCGAACAGCGCGAACGGTACAGCCAGAGCTACAGCAAAGCCAAGCATTCCGATTGTCGGAGCTACGATGTCGCCCGATGAAGAAACGGCTACAAGGAGGAATCCGATGATAGGACCGGTGCACGAGAAGCTCACGAGCGACAGTGTGAACGCCATGAGGAAGATGCTGATGAAGCCGCTTGTCTCGTCCGACTTCTGGTCGATTTTGTTACTCCATGATGACGGCAGCGTTATCTCGAACGCTCCGAAGAATGATGCGGCGAACACTACCAGCAAGAGGCAGAACAAGATGTTGAATATAGCGTTGGTAGACAGCGCGTTGAGAGCGCTTGCGCCAAACAGCAGCGAAACGATAAGGCCAAGAGCAACGTAAATAACCACGATACTTACACCGTAAGTGATAGCCTCACGGATTGCCTTGCGGCGCTCCTTGTTGCGCTTGAGGAAGAAGCTCACGGTCATAGGGATGATTGGCCATACGCACGGAGTGAAGAGTGCGAGCAGACCGCCGAGCAGTCCGGCGAAGAAGATATAGAGCAATGAGTTGTTTATTGGCTTGTCAAACTTCTCGAGCTGCTTTACCACCGGAGTCCAAAGCTTCTGAAGCTCCGACTTGTCCATATTGGCAACAGCAGCAACGGCAGCAGTGTCGGTAGCGACAGTGTCTGTTACTGCTTCTGCGGTTGTAGTAGGGTCGGCTACGTCAGCAACGTTGGCGTCTTTAGCCTCAGTCTTTGCAGCATCCTTAGCTGCGGCAGCGTCAACGGCGGGCGACTTTCCCTTATGAGCGAATTCGGCTGTAGAAGGAGGCATGCACGATTCGTCGTTGCAGGCTCCATACTCCAGATAGCACTTGATGTCGTGTTCGGGCTTGGTGAACTTGATCTTCTGTACAAACTGAGCGGAATTCTCAAAGTAGCGCAGCACCATTCCGAACATGTCGTCCATCTTCGAAATCTCGTGTCCGCGAGGAGTCAATTTGCCTACCAGTTCAATACCGTCCTTCTTGTCGAAGTGTACAGCAGCCTCTGTAGGACCATCACCGCCAAGGTTTGTTGAGTACACGTGCCATCCGCTTTCGATTTTACCGGAGAACACGATTTCAGCCTCGGCCGTGCCGTTAGTTTTTAGTTGTACTGTGAACTTCACTGGATTTGCCATCTGTGCATTGCACAGGATTGCCACAAAAAGCAGCATGACAACTGACATCAATTTTTTCATTGTGTGCATTGGATTTGTTCAAAAAAATGGGTATTTATTGGATTTTAAGTATCTCACAAGATTGTTTGGGCTTTGCAATTAGGTACTCCCACCGGGAATCGAACCCGGATCAAAGGTTTAGGAAACCTCCGTTCTATCCATTGAACTATAGGAGCATCCTCCGTTCTTATGCATTTTGCATAGTATGTGAACGTGCAAATTTACTTACTTTTTTCGGATTGTGAAAAGAATTCGCTTTTTTTCACTTCATTACACGTTTAACGTCGTCAATAGTGCGGTCGAACGGTCCGGTGTGCTCAAGTTTCAGTGTGCACATCGCAGCAGCGAAGCATCCCGACTCTTCGTAGCCCATGCCTTGTGCTCTACACCACAGATATCCAGCCGAGTAGGTGTCGCCACATCCAGTAGCGTCGACAATCTCTTTGGGCTTGTATGCTGGAATGTCGTAGAACTTGCCTTCGGCGAGAATAATGCTGCCCTCGCTGCCCAATGTCACGCACACCTCTTTCACGCCCCATTCTGCCAGCTGCATGGCGGCTTGGCGTGGGTCGGTGAGTCCGGTTATTACCTCCATTTCGTGTTCGTTCACCTTTATTATGTCGGTGTGAGCGAGTATGTTGCGCTTGTCGGCCCAGTCGATGGCGAATACTTTCTCGCCACGCACCTCACGCAGATAGCCTTGTGCGTCGATAGATATGCGGCCCTTGGTAGACAGATATTCCACCACTTCGGGCGAGAAGTCGTCGCTCAGTAGTGAACCGAGGTGGAACACGCGTGCCTCCACATTGCTCATCTCGTCGATGGTGAATGGGTCGGCACGTTCGAGCACGCGCTGTGTGCGGTCGTTCATGTCCTCGCCATATTTGTTTTCGAAGTATACCGTGTGGCGGCTGGGGAATGTCAGCACGTCGATGCCTGCTGTGCGCATGTCTTCAGCCGACTGCATCTCGGTCTCGCCCAACTTCGTCACGAGCTGGAACGACACGTCCTTAGGCAGATGGTTAAGTGCGTACGAGAAATAGAACGAAGTGCCGCCTGCCATGTATACGGTCTGTCGCGGTGTGATAATCTTGTCTTTTGTTATGTGGCCTACGCAACAAATATCTTTCATTTGTATGTTGTTTCTTTGGTTGATGTTTATGTCTGTTATGGTATCGCAGCCGTTTTGCGTGACGCTTTGTAATGTTACATCGGTGTTACGACGGTGCAAAAGTACTGAAAAATGACGATTTGACAAAAGTTTTTCCGCTGCTAAACATTATTTATTTTTTATAAAAGAATTTCATAATAGTTGTCGCGGGTTATTGTCGTGAATCTGGCGTCGGGATAGCTGCGTGCGAATGATGGCGGCACCGAAACCTTCTTGCGTGGGTTCCACTTGAACTCGTAGGCTGTCAGCTGTCCGTTGTCCTCTTCTACGTAGTCCACTTCCTGCTTGGCTGAGGTACGCCAGAAGTAGCTTTTGACAAAGCTGCGTGCGTATGACTGCTGCTTCATCCGCTCGGCTATAACGTAGTTTTCGAACAATGCGCCTATGTCAAGTCGAGTTTCGGCTTGCTGGAAGTTTCCGATTACTGCGTTGCGTATGCCACAGTCCCAGAAGTATATCTTCTTGGCGAACTTCAGTTCGTTGCGCAGGTTGCGGCTGAACGATGGCAGTCGGAATATTATGAACGACTTCTCAAGCAGTTGTATGTACGAGTCGACGGTCTTGGGGTCTAGTCCGCACAGTTGTGCCAGCTCGTTGTACGACACTTCCGAGCCTATCTGAAAGGCAATGGCTTGCAATAGTTTTACGATTTTCTCGCTTTTCTTCACTCTGTCGAACATCAGAATGTCCTTATACAGATAGCTGTCGGCAAGTTCTTGCAGCACTTCGCGCTCCTCTCCGCTGTGGTTCACTACGTCGGGATAGCTTCCGTAGACGAGTCGTTGTGGCAGCATGCGCTTCTCGTCGAGCAGTCCGTTGTGTGTCGACAGCTCGGCGAATGACAGCGGATACATCTGCAATTCGTATTTGCGTCCGGTGAGCGGTTCGTTTATCACGTTGGCGAGGTCGAACGACGAGCTGCCGGTGGCTATTACCTGCACGTCGGGGTTGTTGTCGATTATGAGTTTCAGCGCTATGCCTATGTCGGGAATGCGTTGTGCCTCGTCGATAACGACTGTTCGCTTGGGGCCGATTATTGCTTTCAGGCGTGTAGACGATGCGTTGTCGAACAGTGCTCTCACGTCTGGCTCGTCGCCGTTGAGCCACAGCGTTTCCTTACTGTCGGTTATCTGTCGCAGCAGCGTTGTCTTGCCAACCTGCCTGGCACCGAAAACGATTATGGCTTTGCCTTTGCCCATCCGCTCACGCGTCAGTGTATCTAAGGTTCTTGTAATCATATGCTTACATGTTTTTGAGGTTTGTGCAAATATACAAATAATATTTGCCTAATCCAAATATCTTTGAAGATTTATGGAATTGATTCCTTAAATCTTTGAATATTTGTGGAATTGAATCCAAGAATATTTGAATATTTATGGAATTGGGGTGCCGTGGAGGGGTGTTTTGTGTAGGCTGGTATGGTGCTTTGTGTAGGCTGATGTAGTGTTCTTTGCCCTTCCCTCAAAAAAAAGGAGTCCTTTTGGCTTGCAAAAGGACTCGTTTTAGTACCTTAAAAGGACTACATTTCGATAGCCCCTACATATACTCGCCGAAATCGGTGAGTCGCATATCGCCCTTCTTGGTCAGTGTGTCGTGGAATGCGAAGGCGGCGCGCAGTGCGCATGGTTCGTGTCCTTGCGATGCGATGCGCTGATATTCGCGCAGCAGCGGACGATAGTCGGGATGGGCGCAGTTGTTTATTATCTCTTCGGCACGACGTGCCGGACCCTTACCGCGCAGGTCGGCAATGCCCTGTTCGGTGATGATGATGTCCACGTCGTGCTCTGTCGAGTCGATGTGGCAGCATTGTGGCACGATGGCGCTGATGCATCCGTTCTTGGCAGTAGACGGGGTGTAGAAGATGCTGATAGAGCCGTTGCGCTCGTAGTCGCACGAACCGCCAATGCCGTTCATCAGTTTCGAACCGCACACGTGCGATGAGTTCTCGTTGCCGTAGATGTCACACTCCAGGGCGGTGTTCATGGCAATCACACCGAAGCGGTGAATCAGTTCGGCAGAGTTGCTCAGTTCGCTGGGGCGCAGCGTGATGCGAGAGCGGAAATAGTCCATATTGTCGTAGACACGGCGCAGACACTCGTTGCTTACGGTCAGTGCAGCCACCGAGGCGTGCGCAATCTTGTCCTCAAGCATCATGTCGATAATGGCATCCTGCACCACCTCTGAGAACACTTCCAGTCGGGGCAGCTGTGCGTTCTTGCCTATGGCCTGCATCACGGCGTTGCCCGTCACGCCCACACCGCTCTGTATTGGGAACATGGTGGGTGGAATGTGTCCCTTGCGTATGTCGCTCAGGAAGAAGTCTACAACGTGGTTGCCAATGGCTTCAGTTTCGGGTGTAAGTGCCTTGAACGAACGTGCCTCCTCCGGAATGCAGCACTCCACTACGCCTACAAGTTTCTGCGGGTCGAGTTCCAGATACTCCTTGCCTATGCGTCCGCCCACCGATACGAGTGGAATAGGCTGG
This sequence comes from Leyella stercorea, assembly GCF_021531355.1. Lineage (GTDB taxonomy): Bacteria > Bacteroidota > Bacteroidia > Bacteroidales > Bacteroidaceae > Prevotella. The sequence goes on from NZ_JADYTS010000005.1 coordinate 84,676, forward strand.
CGGTTAGGATATTCGGCACATTCATACTCGTCGTGCAGGTGGCGCACGCGTGGGTCGTGGAAAGTGTTGAGTTCCAGTATCACACGTTTTGCAATACGTACTATGGTAGGCACGATGCCGTCGGCTGATGTCAGGAATATGCGCATACGTCCGCCCACTTCTTCTATGGCCGACACCTCGATGATGGCCCAGTCGATAGTGCCGTAGAATCCGCGACGCAGGCGTTCTGCCATATGTCCGAGGTGCATGTCCTCGTAGTCGATTTCGCCCAAGTTGGCGTGACGGCGGAAGTCGGCGTTGGTAGAGAAGGGGGCACGAAACTTGATGGCCTGAGCGTTGGCGAAGTCGCCCTCCAGACTCTGGCACGACGATGCACCGGTGATAATGCCCACCTTGAACGGTCGTCCTGCCTCATGCTCGCGCACGGCACGCTGCGACAGCTCGCGTATCACAGCCTTGGGTACGCCGTTGGGTGTAAATCCGCTGAATCCGATGTTGTCACCGTCGTTTATCATAGCTGCCCCTTCGGCAGCAGTAATCTTTCTGTATGCCATATCCTGATAATTAGAATAATTATATGTTATCTTAATTTATATATAAAATGATGTGCGTATTTTTTGTGCTTTGGAGTTGCTTTTGTAATTTTGCAGCATAAAACCGACGGCAAAGATACACATAATGTCGTATAAATATGCGTATATTCAAACAAAATGTATAAATATTTATTCCGTTGCTGTCAAAATGGTAATAAATCTGTATGAATATGCAAATAAATACTCCGTCTACGTCGTCCGATACTCAATATGTTAATATTCAGGGACTCGGCATAGGCTACGCCACGCACCATAAGCGTCATGTTGTGGCAGAAGAGTTGGAGGCACGTGCACCGGGCGGCACGCTAACTTGTCTGATAGGGCGCAACGGTTCGGGCAAGTCTACTCTGCTGCGCACTGTGGCTCGGTTGCAGCCAAAACTCGGCGGTAGGGTAGAGCTGGGCGGTCGGGATGCCGAAGACATCACAGCCTCGCAGTTTGCACGTACGTTGGGTGTAGTTCTCACGTCGCGCCCCGACGCTTCCAACATTACGGTAGGCGAAGTCGTTGCATTGGGACGTGCGCCGTACACCGGTTTCTGGGGCAGGCTAAGTCAGTCCGACCATGATATTGTCAACGAGGCAATGCGCAGTGTAGGCATAGAGCATATGAGCCGACGACGGGTGTGCAGCCTGAGCGATGGCGAGTGTCAGAAGACAATGATAGCCAAGACATTGGCTCAGCAGACACCTTATATAATACTCGACGAGCCTACGGCGTTTCTCGACTTTCCCGGCAAGGTAGAGCTGATGCTGCTATTGCGCCGTCTCGCCCACGAACATGGCAAGACCATACTTATGTCTACGCACGATCTTGAGGTTGCACTGCGCACCGCCGACCGTCTGTGGCTTCTCACCGATGGTGCGCTGAAGCAAGGCACGCCGCAAGAGTTGGCAGACAGTGGAGCCATAGAGCGCTACATAGGCCGCCCCGACGTAACGCTCAATCACCGTACACTCGAAATCAGTATCAACACCGACAATTACGACAAATAAAAACAAAATAGAATTATGGAAAACAATTTCATGCAAATCATCAAGACACGCCGCTCATGCCGCCACTATCGCGACGAGCAGGTAGACGACCAGCTCCTCAGCACCGTTCTTGAGGCAGGAACATATGCTCCAACTGGTCATGGAACACAGGACCCGCAGATTGTGGCTGTGCAGAATCCAGCTCTGAAGCAGCGTTTGGCAGCTCTCAATGCCAAGATAATGGGAGTTGACAGCAATCCCTATTACGACGCTCCTACCTATCTGCTTGTGTTTGCGTCGAAAGACAATCCCAACGCCTTCCAGGACGGCTCGTGCGTACTTGAGAATATGATGCTTGCTGCTCATGCCATAGGACTCGCCACATGCTGGATAAACCGTGAGTATCAGATGTTTCAGACCGAAGAGGGTCGTCAGCTGATGGAAGAAATGGGTATTGCGCCCGACCGTATCGGCATTGGCGCATTATCGTTGGGCTATCCGTCGCGCGAACCGAGAGAGGCAAAGCCGCGCAAGGAAGACTGGATAAAGGTAATAAAATAGCTCTGTGGGGTTAATTAAACCTAAATTAATGATGTGTATACCATTGCTTTAAAAATAGATGATTATCTTTGTATCACCTTAAGACAGTGGTTCGCAACAACAAATAATAACAATATCAATATTTTTTTACAAACATGAAGAGAAACTTTCTACTCCTGTCAGCAGCTTCAGTGCTGTTTATGACATCATGCTCGAAGATGGGACCGCTTTCGGCCGACAACTTCAACGTTACACCAAACCCGCTTGAATCACAGGGCGGCAAGGTAGCCGCTACCGTTAACGGCACATTCCCCGAAAAATACATGAAGAAGAAGGCCGTAGTGACCGTAACTCCCGAGTTGCGCTACGCTAACGGTCAGGTAGCCAAGGGCCAGAGCGCCACATTCCAGGGCGAGAAGGTAATGGGCAACGACCAGACTATATCATACAAGGTAGGTGGCCGCTACACAATGAAGACATCTTTCGACTATGTTCCTGAGATGCAGAAGAGCGACATGTACCTTACATTCGACGCTCGTAAGGGCAAGAAGGTATACAACGTTCCTGCTGTTAAGGTAGCCGACGGCATTGTAGCTACATCTGAGCTCTATCGCCGCACACTGGCTTCTGAGAACGGTGTTATCGCTCCGGATGCTTTCCAGCGCATTAACGAGAAGAAGCAGGAGGCTAACATCAAGTTCCTCATCAACCAGGCCAACATCCGCAAGAGCGAGCTCAAGAACAACTCTGTCAAGGAGTTCATCGAGATGCTTAAGAAGATCAACGCCGATCGTGAGGGCTTGAACATCCAGAACGTAGAAATCCAGGCTTACGCTTCACCTGAGGGTGGTGTTAAGTTCAACGACAAGTTGGCTGGCCAGCGTAAGAACCAGTCAGAGAAGTACGTTAAGAACACTCTGAAGAAGACCAAGGTTAACGCCGATCTCGACGCTCACTACACAGCTCAGGACTGGGAAGGCTTCCAGGAGCTCGTTGCTGCCAGCAACCTCCAGGACAAGGACCTCATCCTTCGCGTGCTCTCAATGTACAAGGATCCGCAGGAGCGCGAGCAGCAGATCCGCAATATGTCAGCTGGTTTCAAGGAGCTTGCTGACGGTATCCTTCCTGAGCTCCGCCGTTCACGTCTCATCATCAACTACGAGACAATCGGCCGTTCAGACGAGCAGATCAAGGATCAGTACAAGAACGACGCTACTCAGCTGAGCGTTGACGAGTTGCTCTACTCTGCTACTCTCAACGAGACTCCGGCTAAGCAGGAGGAAATCTACAAGAAGACCGCTGAGGTTCATCCTAACGACTACCGTGCATTCAACAACCTCGCTGCTCTTGCTCTTGCCAAGGGTGACAAGGAGGCTGCTCAGAAATATGCTGCCAAGGCTGCACAGCTCGGTAGCGAGACTCCTGAGGCACAGGCTAACCTCGGCCTCGTATCGCTCATCAACGGCAACGTACAGGATGCTGAGCGCGCCATCTCTAAGGGTGCTAACTCTGAGAACGTAAAGGCTGCTATCGGTGCTCTGAACATCGCTAAGGGCAACTACGCTCAGGCTGAGCGCGACTTCGGCAACACATTGAGCAACACTGCTGCTCTGGCACAGCTCCTCAACAAGAACTATGATGCCGCTGCCAAGACTCTTGACAAGGTAGAGAACCACAACGCAATGACCGACTATCTGCACGCTATCGTTGCAGCTCGTCGTGGCAACAAGTTCGCTGCAGCTTCTTACCTCAAGGAGGCTCTCCAGAAGGATCCGTCGCTCAAGCAGTATGCTGACAACGACCTCGAGCTGAAGCTTCTGAAGTAATTAAATATAAAAGC
>NZ_JADYTS010000060.1 GCF_021531355.1 Leyella stercorea
AAGGGCTGATACCTCGTGAGAAGTGTCAGCCCTAATTTATTTTGTTTGAAAAAGTTTTACCGGACAGCAATAATTTTCAATTAATGCGTCGCCTTCCACCACGCAGTCTGTTGCTTTGCATCAACAGCACGCTCGTTAATCGATGGGTCGCTAATGGTTAATCCGGAGAACTCGTCCACCTTAAGCACACAATCTCCTTTATAAGAATATATATAGTCAGTATTAGCCTTGTATGGCACGAGTTGATCCATTAGTATATTGAATTGTGCCTTTGCAGCTTCATCGTCAGCACACAGCGCATTGACATAGCTACCGAAGTCGAAGTATACGGTTGGTGTGAAATGTTTGGCATCAAGATCCTGTACCTTACTGTCGGCATCGGTCAATTCCTCATGTGTTGTGTTAATCTGTCTCATCAGTGCCGCCATCTGTTCTACATATTTGCAGTTGGTTACGCCAATAGTGCCGTATGGGCTATTATATGATTTGTAGAAGTTGATGAATTCTTTAGCCAGCGAAGCATAGTCAGGTTCAACACCAATGATGTATTTTAATATTTTGTGATATGGCATGCCATATGCCATCATCTCGCTTGTTGACGCAATAAGATAATTGGTCACTTCACGCAAGTCGTAAGCCACTTCAACAGTCGACATGTAGCAATCATCGAACAGTATATAGTTCATTGACATCCCAGCATTGTTTATACCTTTAGCCAAATCAGTGACGTTGATTTGGTATTTGTTTCCACCAAACCATCTTGTTTTTGTATTTGCAGGCATCCATCCCTCACCGTGACTACCCACTATCATAGAGTATGCGTTAGCAGGAGCATATTTTTTTACATCAGCAAGCAGTGAGCTGATACCTTCAGCTGTTGAGTATAAGGCATTGTTGTATGTCTTGACTGTATCGCGCAAGCATTTGCCTTTGCTGTAATATAAGTTGATGAGGTCGCTATTTTGTGCGTCTTTTGATATGAATATTATCAGATGACTATCGCCCAATCCGTTGTTTTCGATGATGGATTTCTCCATTTCTTCAATGTTTTGAGTTAAGTTTTTATAGAGACTATAATTACCGTTGTCATCGGCAGTGTATGGCATGAATACGAATACAGCGTTAGCGGTAGTTTCTGGAACAATCGGTTCGGGTGGAGTAGGGCCGTCGGGATCATCGCCACCGCAAGATGCGAGGGTGATGATAGAAATTAGTAGGAAGAAGAAATGTTTAAGCATATAGTAAGAAAAAGGAAAAAAGCCTCACCCCCAACCCCTCCCCCACAGGGAGGGGAGTGATATGCTTTGTTAGATAAAGAAATCTACAATAGATGAAATCCATAGTGTATGAAACACCAGAAAGGATTTGAGCTACAGAACATACCGCTCCCCTCCCTGCGTGGGAGGGGCTGGGGGTGGGGCTTTTTGTTATTTATTAATTTATTTATTTCTCAAAGCTGCAAGCGATTCTTTCAGCGCAGCAATCTTCTCTTCAGAGTCGCTCTGCTTCTTGCGCTCCATAGCTACGACAGCCTCGGGAGCGTGAGCCACGAACTTCTCGTTAGAGAGCTTCTTCTTGACACCTGCGAGGAATCCCTCAAGGTGCTTGAGCTGAGCCTCCTGCTTGGCAATCTCTGCTTCAACATCGATCATATCGCCAAGAGGAACTGCAAACTCGTCGGTGCCAACCATGAATGCCGAAGCAGTAGCGTCCTTCTCAGCCACAACATTGATAGCCGAGAGGTTAGCCATCTTGGTGATAACCGAAGAGTAAGCCTCGAAGTTGTTCTGACCAACTACCTGCAGCACGAGAGCATCCTTGTTGGGGATGTTCTTCTGGTTGCGTACTGTACGCACGCCACCTACAATCTGCTTAACGCTTTCGATAGCGTTAGCGATGTTGTTGTCATCCTCGGTAGGAGCGTCGAGCTTCAGTTCGGCACGCATGATTGACTCACCATTGTTGCGGTCGTAGATGTGCTGCCACAGTTCCTCGGTGATGAACGGCATGAACGGATGCAGCATCTTAAGCAGGGTCTCGAAGAAAGCGAGAGTCTGATTGTATGATGTAGCGTCGATAGGTGAGCCATAAGCCGGCTTAACCATCTCAAGATACCAGCTTGAGAACTCATCCCAGAACAGCTTGTAAACAGCCATCAGTGCCTCAGAGATACGATACTTAGAGAAGAGGTCGTTCACCTCGGCGTTGGTCTGCTTCAGCTTAGCCTCAAACCACTTGGCTGCAATAGCGTTAGCCTCAGGCTGCTCACCTTCAGCCACCTGCCAGCCCTTAACGAGTCGGAAGGCATTCCATATCTTGTTGTTGAAGTTACGTCCCTGCTCGCAAAGGCTCTCGTCGAAGAGAATGTCGTTGCCTGCAGGAGCCGAAAGCATCATACCCATACGTACGCCGTCGGCACCATATTTCTCGATAAGACCGATTGGGTCGGGCGAGTTGCCGAGACTCTTCGACATCTTGCGGCCTAACTTGTCGCGTACGATACCAGTGAAGTAAACGTTGCGGAAAGGCACATCCTTCATATACTCCTCGCCAGCCATAATCATACGGGCTACCCAGAAGAAGATGATGTCCGGACCTGTTACGAGGTCAGAAGTAGGATAATAGTACTTTATCTCCTCGTTGCCAGGATTGTTGATGCCGTCGAACAGCGAGATAGGCCAGAGCCATGATGAGAACCATGTATCAAGAGCGTCCTCGTCGTGAACGAGCTGGTCGGCAGTAATGTTCTCGTAGCCCTCAATCTTGCGAGCCTCCTCAAGAGCCTCTTCCTTGGTGAGAGCCACTACATACTTCTCCTCTTCGCCCTCGGCTGTGGGGAGGAAGTAAGCCGGGATGCGATGACCCCACCAGAGCTGACGTGAGATACACCAGTCCTGAATGTTCTCCAGCCAGTTGCGGTATGTAGTTACATATTTTGTAGGGTGGAACTTGATCTTGCCCTCGAGTACAGGAGGCAGAGCGATGTCGGCAAAGTGCTTCATCGAGAGGAACCACTGCTTGCAGAGACGTGGCTCAACGGCAGTGTCCTGGTTACGCTCCGAATATCCCACCTTGTTGTCGTAGTCCTCAATCTTCTCCATCAGGCCGGCAGCCTTCAGGTCTTCGGCAATCTGCTTGCGCACATCCATGCGGTCCATACCAACATACATGCCGGCTGCCTCTGAGATAGTGCCGTCGGGATTGAATATGTCGATAGTCTCAAGATTGTGAGTCTTGCCGAGAGCGTAGTCGTTGACGTCGTGTGCAGGAGTAACCTTCAAGCAACCGGTACCGAACTCGATGTCAACATAGCGGTCTTCGATAACAGGGATAACACGGTTTACGAGCGGAACGATAACCTTGTGTCCGCGCAGCCACTGGTTCTTCGGGTCCTTCGGGTTGACACACATGGCAGTATCGCCCATGATAGTCTCCGGACGTGTGGTGGCAACAACGGCATAGTAGCGGCCGTCGGCATCCTGATGCAGAACCTCACCCTCACAGCCTGTAGGCACAACTGGATTTGTATCGGCGTCAGCCACATAGTAGCGCAGATTGAACAGATGGCTCTTCTCGTCGCGATAGATCACCTCCTCGGTAGAAAGCACGGTCTGTGCCTTGGGGTCCCAGTTCACCATACGCAGTCCGCGGTAGATGAGTCCCTTCTTATAGAGGTCGACAAAAACCTTGAGTACGCTCTCCGAGCGCTTCTCGTCCATAGTGAATGCAGTGCGATCCCAGTCGCAGCTTGCTCCAAGACGGCGCAGCTGCTTGAGGATTATGCCACCGTGCTCGTTGGTCCAGTCCCAAGCATGCTCAAGGAACTGCTCGCGAGTAAGGTCGCGCTTCTTGATGCCCTGCTCGGCGAGGCGGTTTACCACCTTAGCCTCAGTAGCGATAGAAGCGTGGTCGGTGCCCGGTACCCAACAAGCGTTCTTTCCCTCCATACGTGCACGACGCACGAGAATGTCCTGTATAGTATTGTTGAGCATGTGGCCCATGTGTAGCACGCCAGTCACGTTAGGCGGCGGTATAACGATAGTGTAGGGCTTACGTCCGTCGGGCTTGCTGCTGAAGAGCTTGTTGTCAAGCCAGTACTGATACCATTTCGACTCCACTGCTTGTGGGTCGTACTTAGATGCTAATTCCATATAGTGTTATATATTATGTTTCTTTTGAACTGCAAAATTAGTAAAAAAGCGTGGGATAACGGCAATTGGCTCAAAATAAAAGTCGTATAGCTACTGCTTAACCAATGATTTTTATTTGAACAGCATCGTTATCAGTGGTATTGTGAGTATGGATGCCACGGTTGTTATGAATGTAATCTCTGTCATAAGTGACGGATTACGTCCATACTTCATGCAGAACATCGTGCCGAATGAGGCTACAGGCATAGCGATAACGACAGTGTTGATGTTGTTGATAATGTCGCTCACACCACATATTTTAAACAGGAAATAAACCGATATGGGGACAACAGCAAGTCGCAAGAACGAAGCCACGTAAACTTTCGGACTACCTATAATGTCCTTCAGTGGCAGACGTGCCATCGACGAGCCTATTATCATCAGTGCTGCCGGAACGGTGATGTTGCCCACCATTGTTACAGGACGAGCTATGATGTCGGGCGTGTGAATGCCGAAAGCCACAATAAGCGCCGCAATGAAGGCGGCTATCATAGCCGGCGAGAACAGAACTTTTGGGTTAAGACTCTTGATGCTGTATTCGCCCTTTACCAGCATAACTCCTGCCGTGAATATGAAGAAGGTGTTGGGCATATTCAGCAGGGCTGCATAAAATATTGATTTCGGACCGAAGATGGATGAAACTATCGGGTAGCCTATGAATCCTACATTGGCAAACATCAGTGCAAATCCTATCATGCCTTGTTCGTCACGGTTTTTGCTTACAAGGCGTGGCACCCAGAATCCATATATAAGCAGCAAGATATAAGTAAGGAAACCTACGCCTAACAGAGGCAGAATTAATGTACGGTCGGGCAGTTCATTGCCCATTACCGACGACAGAATCAATGCCGGACAGGTGAGGTCGATAACTATTGACGATAACTTCTGGTCGAACCTGTCGCCCATGTAGCCAAGCTTGCACAATACATAGCCCAGCACAACAATGATGAAAAGTATCACCATCACTTCAATGTTTTCCATATACCTATTGTTTTTATTGTCGTCAGATAATCGGCGGCATACATAATTATTATGAAATCAAATGCTCTCATTTTCCTATCACCCTAATGTCTCTTTGCTCCAATACTCTTGTAGGTTTTCTTTGATGCACTTCATCACAACAGAAAAGTCAATCTGTTCTTTCCAACGTATCTTTTTCAAGAATGCCTTCCACCAGATATTGCGTGTTGCATCCGTTGCGAATTTGTCTGTGAAAAGGGCAAGGTTCTCTCGGTAGGGAGTATTCCTGTTCTTGAATGTACTGACAATGGCTTCCGCAAGAAGTTCACTTTCAATTTCATGGTTGGTGAACAACTGATACACATCAAAGAAATCCTTCATGCGACTATTGCTTTCGTCACGGTCAATCATTGTATGAAACTTCTCCGCTATCAAAGTTTCCAATGAATAGGCATACAGTTCTACAGATGGAACATCTGGTAACAATGACGGATAGTCCAAAGACAGAGGATAAGGTGTTACCACATCACCAAAACCTATATCAACAGATACCTGTTGTATTATCGTATCTAAGTGAGCCACAACTTTTACACAAGTGCCTGGGTATTTCTTTTCAACAGCTATTGGTTCCAATTCAAGTGAAGCAACATCGAAAGTTACTCCATCGTCCTCACATTCAATGGCGCATACTTTTTGAAACACCTCTTTTAGGTTTTCTCTGTCATTGCTGATGCGCTCTCCTAACAAGTCAATGTCGATAGTCGGACGAGCTTTGAAGCCATCCAAAGCAAACAACAATGAGCTGCCTTTCAGTAGAAAATGACTCTTGTATGGACTTGCTGATATACGGAACAGCAAGCGTTCATGCAAGTATCTCACCAAAACCTTCATATACTCTTGTTTTTCCTCTTTGGCGAGGTTAAGCAAACGTGTCCTAATGGATTTTCCTATATTCTTTGTCATAGTCTTGTCTCCAAATATGTAGTCAATATATTTTTCACCCTTAGTTCCTGTGCGTATTCATGGAGTAGAGATATATTACGGTTCTCCTTTTTGAGATAATTGTCTATGACTTCACCACACACGTCAAGCCCTATCTTGTTTCGGTACTTTACAGCATCACAGACCGTTCGCTCCATATCTGTAATGAGTACATTATACCCCGATATACTTTTCTGAATTATGCCAAACTCCAAATTTTCCTTTTTCCAATAATAGAGTTCAATGGGAGGATATTCGGGCAAGCGCACCTTTCGTTTAGCTTCAATGGCAATGCAAGTAGCGGAAGGCACTTGCGTGGAAAGTTCATAATGAGCAAAAGCACTATACAGGCAAAGTACCCCATGTGGAACTATGCGTTCAACATCAATCATGTTGTTTGCCAAGGCTGATATTTCCACATAGACACCATTGCGAATCCGCATAAGCGTTCCGTTTTCTGTTGCACGGCGAAGTTGTTCATATTCGCCACGGCTTTTCACTTCGCCTGTGGTTATGAACCCACCTCGTTGTTGTAGCGTATCAATGATTGTACTTCTATCCATGTTACTAGTATTTGTTAGCAAAGGTACAACTACTTATTGAGAATAAAGAGCCTTTTGTGTTAAAAGTTACGGAGAATACATATAATGTCCGTAATATATTACATTTATTCAATGCCCTTGAACACACCTTCTTTTATGATGAATGATTTCACTTGCTTTTCAAATGTAGTCCTTTTGGCTTGCAAATGTGGTCCTTTTGCCCTGTAAAAGGAGTCCTTTTGCACACTAAAAGGACTACATTTGAAGGGCAAAAGGACTACATTTTCATTTCTATTGTTTTTGCCGGTGACTTTGACTGATTTTACTTTACACTTTTCTTGTTGTTTTACTAAATTACTTCACTCTCATTTTATTCCTTTACTGAATAACTTTACATGCTAGGAAAAGTGTTACTGAAACGCTTTACATACCGTTTTCGAATGCAAAGTTACAAATAAAACCTTTACCTGCAAATTATAGCGTCGGGAACCTGATCGTTTGTAGTGAAGACTTCAGCTATGCTACCTTCATATAGCTTTCACGCTTTTGTACTGGAGTCATCATCCCATTGCTCATATGCGGACGTTTGTTATTATAGAAATAAACGATGTCACGTATTACTCTGCAAGCATCATCCAGATCTTTAGGCCTCTTCATCCGATATAGCCATTCCTGCTTTATGATGCCATTGACACGTTCGGCAATTGCATTGTCTGTCGGCTTATAGTCCTCCGTCATTGATATTGACGCATTGACAGATTTGAGAAGGTCTACATAAGCGTTACTGCAATATTGTGAGCCACGGTCTGAGTGGTGTATAAGTCCACTCAGATCTGCGCCGTCATTACGCTCTATTCCCATTTTAAGGGCTGCTATGGTGCTTGTGGCCATGAGAGTATCGGACAGCACCCAACCGATGATTTCATGTGTCCATGCGTCTGTGACGAGGTGCAGGTACGCCACGCCGTCATCAGTGTCAATATAAGTGATGTCTGCGACCCAAAGTTGGTTGGGACGGCTAACTACAAGGTCTTTTATTAAATTCTTGTATTTGTGATAGTTATGGTTGGAATTTGTCGTGTGACGTCTACGCTCAGGCTTCAGCATGAGGCCGTTTTTATGGATCATTTTATAGAATTTGTCACGTCCAGGCATTACGTCAAGATAGATGTCCTTTAGTATTACAAACATCTTGTAAGCCCCTATTCCAGGGGCTTCGTTACGCAGTTGACGTGCATGGGCAACAAGTTTCTTCTCCGTCAGTTCAAGCTGGTTGCGCTTCTCTTTGCTGACAGAGTAGTAACCTTCGCGGGTCTTGCCAAACAGTCCGCTCAGACAGCCGATACTTGTATCAGCGTGTCTGAGCCGAAGGTTGTCTACTGCTTGGCGCCAGCTTTTTTTAGCAAGTCTATTCCGTATTGTTCCCGGCCGATTTTCAAGGCTTCATTCAGCGCTTCGTTGCGGAGTTCTGAATACTCAAGAGCTTTGCGAAGACGTGCGTTTTCTTCTCTTAGCTTATCTTCTTCACTCTTGACCTGTGGAACTCTTGCTTCCTTTGATTTCTTTGCCATAAATACCTGTTTTTCCAGTTCTTGAATATCTGCTGGCAAAGGTACACATTTATTCATGTATTTCCTCTCCCAAGCTATGACGTTACCGCTGCTAACATCATATTTACGTGAAATCTGACTGTAAGAGGCACCGCTCTCATAATAATCCTTTAATACACTCAAACGAAATTGATCGTCAAAATGACGAGGGGTTCTACGTTCTTTTTTCATTACTTACACTGTTTTTGAATTGTTAAAACCGTGTAAAGTAAATCTGTATTAAGTCATAGCCACTACACCTATTATATATATACAGGTCATAATGTCAGCCCAACTCCATACGGACTGTTCTTTTGCATCGCCGTCTATCAGTACTTCAGGCAACTGCACCGCCTGCCGAACCATGTCTACTGTCGGATTTGTGCCACCGGTGAAGTGAACCAATGGAATAGCAAACGACATAATCAGACATCCAAGTATTAATATTCGGTTGAGCCGATGAAAAGTCTCCTTTTCGAGCAATGGTATAATGCAGGTGTATAGCATAGCCAATGCCATGGCTGATTTTATAATATAAGGCAGTATCATAGTTCTTGTTGTTTTGAAATGTCTCTTTTCTCCGTTCCTTTGTCAATCAGACTTAGTATCTCCTCCAGTTCCTCGTCCGATATGTTCTCTTCTTTCACAAAGAACGAAATGAGCGAGTGAAGACTGCCGCCAAAGAACGATTTCTTTACTTCCTTCATGGCATGGCGTGTGTATTCGGCTCTTGTTATGAGTGGCGAAAATACGTATGTCTTGCCGCCGCCGTCGCGCTTGTAAGAGCTGACGTACTGCTTGTGGGTGAGTATCTTCATAAACGTGGCGATAGTGGAGTAGGCGGGGTGTGGCTCGGGGTAAGCGTCGATAATCTCGTGCGTAGTCATACCGCAACCCTTGTCCCACAGAATGTTCATTATCTGCATCTCGGCACGTGTCAATGTATTGAAATCTTTCATCGTTTATATATGATTGAAGGGGAGTATCTAATGTTTTAGATTTTCTATTGGCAAAGATACTTTAAATGCCTATTCGTCGGTTGCGGATACACACAAAAACTGTTTGCAAGATATTGATTTTAACGTATGTTGTTAGATATTAGTTTCGAATTATTAGATATTAACCGCAATTTTTTATATGTTCTGATTATTTTATTTACATTTGCAACATATAAAACCATAAAACACTCTAATATGAAAGCATTAAGAACATTGACATCCGTTGTTTTCGCAATGATGGCATTCGCTGCCAATGCCCAGGAAGGCACATGGAATGGCGAACTTAACGTTATGGGAAACAAGGTGCCCTTGGTATTTAATTTCTCTACTAACGGATGCACCATCGACTCACCATCACAAGGAGTGAACGGTATTCAGGCTGAGAAGACCGTGAAGGACGACGGCACGATAAGCGTGAAAGTGGGGATGATAGGAGCCACATTCGAAGGAAAGATGACTGACGGAGAGATAAAGGGAACGTACGTACAGAATGGTTTCCCATTGCCGCTGACACTAAAACCCGGTAAGCTGGTGGTGAAACGTCCACAAACCCCCGTTCCGCCATTCCCATACAAGGAAGAGGCTGTGAGCTTCACAAATGCACAATATACATTTAACGGAACACTCACATTACCAGAGAACTACTCGAAGAACACTCCCGTGGTGCTTATGGTGACTGGTAGCGGACAACAGAATCGCGACGAAGAACTATTCAGCCATAAGCCATTTGCCGTGATAGCCGATGCCCTGGCTCGTCAAGGCATCGCCTCATTGCGTTATGACGACCGAGGATGGGGCGACAAGAGCGTCAACTTCGCCGATTTCACTACCGACGATTTCCGCCAGGACGCAGCTGCTGCAATACCATTACTACGCAAGCGTTTCAACAAGGTGGGCATACTCGGCCATAGCGAGGGCGGCACCATTGCCATGATGCTTGCTGCAGAAGGCAAAGCCGACTTCATTGTGTCGCTTGCAGGAATGGCCATATCGGGCAAGGAGACACTTATCATGCAGAACCATCAAGCCATGTCGGCCATAGGACTGCCAAAGGAAACGGTCGACTCCTACTGCAATAGCATCAGCAAGGCACTCGACGAGATTGCCAGTGGCAAGAAAGCAAGCGAAATAAACATCGACGATGTGCCCCAGGCTCTCAAACCTATCACCATTAAAGCGTTGCAGCAAGCTGACACACCGTACGTCCGCCATTTCTTGACTGTAGACGTAGGCAAGCTACTGCCTAAAATAAAGTGCCCGGTATTGGCTCTCAACGGCACCAAAGACACACAGGTGGATTGTGACGCCAATACAACAAGAATAGAAAAGGGACTTGCCAACTGCAAGCACTCTATAGAGAAAATAGACGGTGTCAACCATCTGTTCCAACATTGCAATACAGGCATAGTTACAGAATACCAACAAATAGAAGAAACCATTGCACCGGAAGTGCTGCAAGAGGTGGCGAAATGGATTAAGGCGAATATTTGAATAACTTACCCTACATGACACAGTCGGTTGATGTCATCGTCAAAAGTGTCGCGGTTGATGGCACGGGCGCGCATCGCTGACTTGTAGTTGTAAATGGTTTGGGTAGAGTAAAACAGTAGCGTGGCTATCTCTTGACTGTCGGTCACTCCGAGACGCATCAAAGCATAAATGCGTGATTCGGTGGTAAGACAGTTGGGAGATGGTTGCGCTATTTTTGCTTCAGGCAGAAGCAGACTGTTCAGTTCATCAACAAAGCCAGGATATAGTTCGATAAATGCTCGGTCGAAACGTGTATAGAAGGTAGTGGCTTCCTCCTCGGCAAGTTTGTAGCTGTTGATGGTCTTCAACAAATCGGCAGCCTGATTAGCCTTTATCTTACGGCTTACGAGTTTGCGGTATTCAATGATTTTGCGTATATACACGGCACTGATGTCCATAAACAGTCGCATATAAGTCTCGCGTCGGTGGTTTGTGGCTATCAGTTTTTCGTTCAGTTCGGTGAGTTGACGGTTCTGGCTCTTCACCTCGCGTCGGCTTGTAACAAGCCATTTGTTCTGCCTGTAGCCGAATATAGCCATAGCAAACAACACGAGCGATAGGAAACTTACCACGGCAAGCACCCCACGCACAATGCGTTCCTTGTGTGCCAAAGCCTCTTGGTTGGCAGTGGCAATTATAGGCAGAATGCTTGATATTTCAAGCATACGCAAGCGGTTGTTGTAAAACTTTGCGTCTTCCATTGAGCAGTAGATATAGCGTGCTGCACGGTCGGCATATTTAGTGTCTTTCTTATACAGATAAGTAGATAGCTCTTGCAATGCGAGGTTTTCCTTCAGTGGACAAACCATATCGGATATAGCCGCTTCTATAATGTATTTCTCGTAAAGCTGCATATTGCCTATTTCACGGTAGTAGCGTGCTATGCAGTAAGCGGCAGATGCATGTACGCGGCTGTTTACCGGGCTATTGTTGATGGCTATAGTGTAATGGCGCAGCACGTTCTTGCCTAATGGGTTTTCGAGATAAGCGAGCTCACCACTAAGATAGGCATACAGTCCAACGTAGTTGCTGTGTGTGGTATTGACCGTTAGCCGTAGAAATTGCAGTTTCTTTTGGCGGTAATAGTCTTTAAACTCTGACTTGTCGCAGAATGCTTCCCAGTAGCTGTACAGCCATGTTGTAGTATAATAATAGTATTGTTTGAGTTGATGAGGTACATTATTCTCTCCAATTTCATTTAGCAGAGTTTCTGCCTGGCTATAGAATCCGCCGGTAGACAGTACGGCAGCGCGGTTTATGCGGTTGAGTGTTGTGTAATAGGCATTGTTTACGCTTTGTGCAAATGCAAGTCCGCGATTGGCGTATACCATCGCCGAATCATAGCTGTAAGTATAGTATTCGTGGTATATCGTATTCAGAAGGCTGAGCCGAGAAGAGTTATTGTCGGCTGTCCGTAATTTCAGTTTTAGTTTTTTTATTTTCTCTTCCTTTATTTCAGAGTATGTATTGCGCTTGTCGATATAGCTATCGAGTAGTTTAAGCAGTTGCTGCTCATTGTCGGCATTAGCTGTTGCCAATGTCGATTTAGCCATTACATGCAATGGGAGGAGGGCGAGAATGATATATAAAAACAGTCGCATAACGAAAGGTTTAAGAATTTGTAGCGCAAATTTAGCTATTATTATCGAGATAAAACTGTCTACTTTGATAAAAAAGTATAATCTCTTAAATATATTGATAATTAATGCTTTATAATTTTATAAGCCTTAATAGTCATTTACTTTGAGTTTACGCATCCATACATACAGCCAATATAGCGAGTAACTTTGCAACCGTAATCAAAACATCACGAATATGAACCTAAAACTCAAAACATTTTCATTTGCCCTTTTGGCTTTTGCCTCTACGGGTATGTATGCACAAACGCATACCGATAACAAAACAACAAATGATTCGGAGCAGACTAAGAAGGAAGAGCGCAACGTTATGCTCAATGCTGCTGATGCCAATAAGCCTCGCGAAATTCAGATAGGATTACCGAGTGAGGATGTCACCGTATACGAGAACGGACTACCTGCTGTATATTCTTCGTCGGTGCATAAGCTCTCTGCCCATTGGCGCAGTGATGCATCGCTCAAGGGTACTGATCTGATGACTCCATCTGAGAGTGCTATCAAGACGGGCAACATTGCTTATGCTGTATCGGCATTTAGCGAGTTGGGCGAGAAGAAATTCAGCGGCAAGCTCAACTACAAAGCCAATCATTTCGGCATGCAGAACTTCGACCTTAATCTCTCTGGCGGTATTGGCGACAACTGGTTGTATACCGCCGGTATGTATCAGAACTTCGATCCGGGTAGCTTCAAGCTGCGTTTTACCGATTATGCCGACCGCACACAGATTTATCACTTAGGTTTGACACGTATCCTTGGTGATGGCAAGGGACGTATCTCCTTATTATATAAGTATTCCAACAGCAAGAATCCTGGCAACTTTGCCAATGCGGCGCCGTTTATTTATGTCGGCGATGGCAGCATAAAGAAGCTTGCAGGTTTTGATCCAGGCATGGACTCATACGTTCAGCGTCAAGGCTCATTCAAGTATCTCAATACCAAGACGGGCAAGATGGAGACGTGGAATATGACCGATGGCAACGACAATCGTGCCAACGAGGTGGCTCTCATCAGCCAGTATCAGTTTGACAATGGTTGGTTGTGGAAGCTTAACGCCAAATATATGAATGCTCCTCGTGCCAACTATGTTGATTATGGAGGCAGTACAATCTCTGAGGTTAGTGCTGCTGACGGCTATCAGCTTTCTGACGGTTCTGCCTATAGCGGACTAATTGAGGGTCGCCGCACATGGCTGCACTTTGGCAAGGTGAGCAACGCTCTCCTTACCACCGAGATGAGCAAGCAGCTCAACAACCACAAGCTTATGATCGGTTTGAACGAGTGGTATTATAATCTCAACTACTATTCGTCGTCGTTCCAGTGGGCGGGTACCGTTGAGGCTTATCCCCAGACATTGAGCCAGATGTATGTCAATCCGCTTGATCCTACACAGACAGCCCGTCGTTCGGAAACATTCGGCTACAATGAGCTTAGTCCTGAGTACACTAAGGGTTCGGAGAACAAACTTGCTGTATACTTCACCGATGAGTGGCGCATATCGCCAAAGTTCAAGGTGTTCTATGGCGGTCGTCTGGAATACTATCGTATGTCGGCCGATCAGATAGCCACTTCTCGTTTCAGCGGTTTCCACCTTGGCAATTACAACACGTATTCAACAGCCGCCGATGGTTCTATTGTAGCTACAGAACATAATATAGTGCCAGCTAATGTCACAAAGAACAAGCTCAACTATGCTGCAACATTACAGATGACGTACAATCTCACCAAGCAGTTTGGTCTTACAGCCGATGCTACCGTAGCCACCCGATTCCCACGTATCAGCGAGTATGCCGGAACAGGTCCTACTGAGGAGCAGTACAAGCGAGTAACTATACCTTTGATTCGTGGCGGTATCTTCTATAAGAACGATTGGCTCGACCTCTCGTCTATGGTGACATATATCTCAAAGTCGAACAATATCGACCAGCAGAACCTTACCAAGCCTGGCACATCGGAGGGCAAGACAGTATTGCTTATATATAATATCCAGACATTAGGATGGACAACTTCTGCCGAGATTAATCCTATAAAGAACTTCCACATGCATGCCCTCTTTACCTATCAGAAGCCAGTGTACAAGAACTATAACGCAAGTGTAACATTCAGCGACGGTCAGTCGATGGGTGTCAATGCCAACAATATGATTGTGAAAGAGATTCCGCAGGTGCTCATCGAGCTTGACCCTAAGTACGACATCACTAAGAACCTCAACGCTTGGCTTAGCTTCCGCTACTTTGGCAAGACCTATGCCAACCTTCAGGAGGCTCTCTACTTCAACGGCCACTGGGAGACATTCGGAGGCGTAAACTGGAATGTAAACAAGAAGCTAAGCCTTGGCATGAGTGTAGTTAATATCTTCAACGAGAAGGGTGCCAAGGGAACAATCAGCGGTTCGGAGCTTATCACTAAGGAAGAGGCTGGCAAGTATGCAGGCAAGTATATGAGCGGCAGCTATATGCGTCCGTTCACTGTGGAGTTCAGCGCTGGCATAAAGTTCTAAGTGAGAAGTTAAAGAAAATATAGAATTTAATAATAAAAACCATTCGACAATGAAAAAGTCTATTATGTTGATTGCAGCGATGTGCATGACTTCTGTTATGACATTTGCTCAGAAAGTAATCCGAGTGTCTACCGACAAGACCGACCTCGTGATGAAGGTTTCGCCCAAGGGCCGCCTCTATCAGGTATATCTTGGCGACAAGTTTCTGAATCCTGCTGATTACGACAACCTGAAGTGGGATGTTTATGCGGCATCAGATGGAGCTGTTTGCCAGCGTGGACATGAGGTGTATGCCACTTCTGGGGCCGAGGATTTCTTTGAGCCTGCTGTAGCAGTGACCCACGCCGACGGCAACATGACCACCTATTTATATTATAAGTCGTCTGTACAGAAGGCTGTTGAGGGTGGCACAGAGACCGTAATCACCCTTCAGGACAAGGTTTATCCCTTCACCGTAAAGCTACATTATGTGGCATACGCTAAGGAGAACGTCATTAAGGCTTGGAGCGAGATATCTCACAACGAGAAGTCACCCGTCACACTATGGCGCTACAGTTCGACCATGCTCTACTTCAAATCTTCAAAATATTACTTGACCAACTATCACAGCGACTGGGCTAAGGAAGGACAGCCCGAGACTACACAGCTGAGCACAGGCAAGAAGATTATTGACACCAAGCTTGGCACTCGTGCAGCAATGCAGGCTGAGCCTTTCTTTGAGCTTGGCTTCGACGAGCCAGCCAAGGAGAACGAGGGTAAGGTTATGCTTGGTACAATAGGATGGCCCGGCAATTTCCGTTTCACCTTCGAGGTTGACAACGTGGGCGCTCTGCGTGTTATACCTGCCATCAATCCTTACGCTTCCGATTATAAGCTGAAAGCTGGCGAGGTGTTCACAACTCCTGAGTTTATCTTTGCCATGAGCGATAATGGTATGGGTGAGGCTTCGCGCAATCTGCATGACTGGGCACGCCAGTATCAGGTGAACATGGGTATGGACGACCGCCTGACTCTCCTTAACAACTGGGAGAATACTGGTTTCGACTTTAATCAGCAGAGCCTTGCCGAACTGATGAAGGATGCCAAGGATCTTGGTGTAGATATGTTCTTGCTCGACGACGGATGGTTTGCCAATAAGTATCCTCGTAAGGACGACCATGCCGGACTCGGCGACTGGGAAGCCACTAAGAGCAAGCTGCCTGAGGGTATTCCGGGATTGGTTAGAGACGCCAAGAAGGCAGGAGTTAAGTTTGGTATATGGATTGAGCCGGAGATGGTCAACCCTAAGAGCGAACTCTTCGAGAAGCATCCTGATTGGGTTATTATGCAGCCACAGCGTGAGACATATTATTACCGCAACCAGCTGGTGCTCGACATCTCTAATCCTAAGGTTCAGGACTATGTGTTTGGCATTGTCGACCGCATAATGACCGAGAATCCTGATGTGGCTTACTTCAAGTGGGACTGCAACAGCGTTATTACCAATATATACTCGCCCTATCACAAGCAGAATCAGGGCAACTTCTACATTGACCACGTACGTGGCATATACAATGTGCTCACACGCATCCACAACAAGTATCCTAATCTCCCGATGATGCTTTGTTCTGGTGGTGGCGGTAGAATGGACTACGAGATGCTGAAGTACTTCACCGAGTTCTGGTGCTCGGACGACACCGACCCCTACGAGCGTATCTACATACAGTGGAGCTTGTCTAAATTCTTCCCGGCTAAGACTATGGGTTCGCATGTTACCAACTGGAACAAGAATACATCCGTGAAGTTCCGCACTGACGTTTGCAGTTCATGCAAGCTTGGCTTTGACATCGACCTCAAGTCGCTCTCTAAGGACGACTACAAATTTGTGCAGCAGGCTGTAAAGAACTATAACGAAATGAAGCCGATGATTCTTGAAGGCGACCAATATCGTTTGGTTTCTCCATACGAGGGCAGCCACTGTGCCATCAACTATGTAAGCAAGGACAAGCAGCGTGCCGTACTATTTGCCTACGACCTGCACCCACGCTACAAGGAACCGCAGATGAACGTGAAGCTGCAGGGGCTCAACCCCACAAAGCTCTACACCGTCAAGGAGGTCAATCTTATGCCAGGCAAGACTTCTGAGCTTGAGTGCAACGGCAAGCAGTATAGTGGCGACTATTTGATGAAGGTTGGCTTGAATGTATTCACAGCTCAAGATGGCACAAGCCACGTGCTGACATTAGAGTAATTCGATATTTTATGACATCGTTTATGCTACAATAAAAAAGAGGGTGTGTCATAATTGACTATGGTCATTTATGGTGCACCCTCCTTTTGTATATCGTTTAGCGAGA
>NZ_JADYTS010000061.1 GCF_021531355.1 Leyella stercorea
AACCAATCTGATTCAACCTTGGTTAAATCGAAATACTCTGTCATCTCACCGGGAAGAATGAACTTAGCTAACGCCATATATGGATTATCTTTCATACTTGTAACATTCATTAGACACATGCAAAAGTACTAGCAATTTTCGAGAAACAAGCATTATCTATCAAGTAGTCAGACACAGGGTTTTGCTAGTGACCCGAAATCATTCTTCAGTTCCTTTATCATATTCTCAGAATCTGCTCTTCCGCGATATGAGTCATATATGATCTTGGCCGGCAGGTCAAGGTCTATTACAAAGCAGCAGTATCGGTATTTTCCGAAATCTTCCTCATCCTCAAAAAGCTCCAGTTGCTTGATTTGCTTTCCTGCAGCTTTGGGGCACTTCTCAATGTCTTGCCTGACCATCACAATGCGTCTGGGCTTCTCCCAACCGTTTGCCAGATAGATATTTTCGGATATTTCCAATCCGTCTGTCAGCTCTATCCATTTGCGTTCATGGGTAAGACTGTACTTTATACGATTATTGAAACGGCAGGCTATGATGTAGTGTAGCCCTTTCATTTCCAGATAATCAAGTATTTCCTTCGCAAAAAGCCACTATCCATGCGGACTAGTCCGACACGTTTACCCTCAAGATTTCGTACCTTTGAAGGTAAGCGTATCCGCGATGCTAGTAGATACGCTTACCATCAGAGGAAGGTTTAAGGCATAGAGGCAAAAGATGTATTGAGCCAGAAGCTGTTTTCGGACAAATTAAATACAACATGGCATATCGTCGTTTTCGCTATATCGGTGTAGACAAGGTCAAAATGGACTTTGCCTTCTTTGCTATTGCCTTTAATATTAAGAAAATGGTGGCAAAAATGACCAAGGGAGGACTTTTCTCTTATTTGAGGATTTATTTGCATATAACGCCATATAAATTGTTTACAAGGCTCTTTTTCGTAGAAAGACAAAAACTCGTTGTACATCCACACAAGTACGTACAACGAGTTTTTAGCTATTTATATTGGGAGTTTTGACTTTACCTTTGCATTATCAGATATTAATTATAAAAAGTTCATCTCTGATTCAGCTTAAAAATGAGATTGTTCTTACCTTTGTTGTTTAAAGGAAGTCAACCTCCCCACAGAGCAATCCAATGTTTTGACCAGGCTTTGAGCCTTAGGTGTGTCGTGGGCTCTGTGGGTTTATAACTGAACTCCAAATAGAATGATAGGCTCTGAGCCTAAGTAAAGTCTTAGATGCAGCAGTTATATAGGCTGACCTTGATGTGTAATATTAGATGCAAAGGTAATGAGAAATGACGTAACTATCTACGTTGGCATTGATTTTTCAAAGGAAAAATTCAATGTTTGTCTCCTAATGGAGCAAGGTGTTATGGGTGAAAGTGAGTTTTCCAATTCAAAAACGGGCTACCTCAAACTTACCAAATGGGTAAAGAATACTTCGGAACTGGGACGTTCATTTGACTCTTCCTTGGTGTTGTTCTGTGGTGAGCACACAGGCACGTGCAGTATTGGACTCTGCGAATATATTTATGCCAAGGGAATGAAAATCTGGCTCGAAAGCGCATTGAAAATCAAGTACGGGTCAGGATTGAAGCGTATTAAAGACGATAAGGCTGATGCGGAAATGATAGCTTATTATGCCAAACGTTTCTATGAGCCAGGCTCATGTGCATTATTTGAACCAGACTCCGCCGATCTTAAGACATAACGCACTCTTTATCAGTTCCGCAATCGTGTGGTTTGCGACCGTGTAGCCATAGGGAATCGTATATCAAGCGGTGCTTTTGATTGCTCAACACTGGTGAGAAATAGGATGGTCAAGCATCATAAAGAAGCACAGAAGGACGAGAAAGACATTGAAAAGGAAATGGTGAAACTGATGGAAACATCAGAGGAATTAGCCTCAAATTATCAAATACTTATTTAATTTAAGAGCATAGGACCTATAACGGCAGCGGCTCTGATTATATATACCTCCAATTTTAAGAAGTTTGATAACCCGCGAAAGTTTGCATGTTACTGCGGCATAGCTCCCTTTGGCAAACAATCCGGAACATCCATTAATACAAAGCCTAATGTGAGTCGTTTTGCACATATCGGCATCAAAGCAGCTATGGTACAGGCTTGCAAGTCTGCTATGCAGCACAATGCGGTAATCAAAGTATACGCACAGAGGCTGTACGCAAAAGGCAAACATGAGGGATTTGTCATGAATAATGTAAAGAATAAGGTTATGCACATTATTTTCAAGATGATACAGACACAAACCTTATGGGAACAGGAATACCAACAAAAACACATGAAAGAGAGCAAAGCCATTCCGGGAAAGAATGGAATAGGAACCACCGAAGCAGCTCCTATAATTAATGCGACATTGAAAATATCCTCATCTGTTGTTGAATGCACATTCTTAGAAGAACATTCTTTTCAAAAGAACAGCAAAAAACTTCAAGTTTTTCTTGCGTAGAAACATAGAATGCACGCCCTTCTGGTTCAGCAAACTCATCAATCAACGCTTTATCTATAACCAATCGCTGATTGCCATCCTTACGAGGTACCTTGTATTCATGCCGATGCACTCATTCAAAAAATCTGTCATCTTAAAATACGGATTACCAAATAAGGCGGAATGCCAACTACAGGAGCCAATATTTGTGCTACAAACGCACCACAACTGTTGCCTAGAAGCAAGTTCGGCTGTTCTTTGTATATGAACGTATTTCATTCAATGCCTTCTTGGAATGCTAGAGCAGGTTGTAAGTTAGCTCCAATGCAATCCCCTCGAAAGCCTCTTTCAGAGCCTTCGCCATAGGACAACTGCCTGTAGCAAAGAATCCATGTAGGAAAAGTATTTTCTTCATGCTCTAATCTCCAATGTATTGATACATGATAGTTTTTTGTCTGTAAAATCCTTTGTCTTTTCTAACAATTACGTCATATAACATAGATGTTTTTGCAATAAAAATACAAAATAGTAATCTTTGTGTTGTTTTCGATTTGCATTAATCTTCGATTTGCATTATCTTTGTAGTCAGAATTGATAAAAACAAAAAACACATGACAACAACCATCATTATCTTAGTTCTTTCGGCTGTGTTCTTCGCCATGGGCAAAGTTCGCTCCGACCTCGTCGCATTGTGCGCCCTCGTCGCCCTGCTGCTCACCGGAATACTCACTCCCCAAGAAGCCCTGTCAGGATTCTCCAACTCGGTAGTAATAATGATGGTTGGACTGTTTGTCGTGGGAGGCGCCATCGTGCAAACCGGATTGGCAAAGAAAGCATCCGGCAAGCTGATGACCTTGGCAGGCGACAGCGAACTCGGTCTGTTTCTGTTGCTGATGGTAGTAACGGCGGTGATAGGTGCCTTCGTGAGCAATACCGGAACCGTAGCCCTAATGATGCCTATAGTGGTAAGTCTTGCTCAGAAGGCAAAGATGCGTGCCAGCCGGCTGCTCATGCCCCTTGCCTTTGCCAGCAGTATGGGCGGTATGCTTACACTCATCGGTACCCCTCCCAACCTTGTCATTCAGGAAGCGCTGGCCGAGAACGGTTTTGAGCCATTGAAGTTCTTCAGTTTCCTGCCCGTAGGTATTGTCTGCATAATCGTAGGCATAGTGGTACTGCTGCCGCTGAGCAAGCGCTTCCTCAACGGAAGCAAGCAGCGCCAGGACGGCGAGACTGGCAAAAAACGCGCTAAATCGCTCGACGACCTTATGGAAGAATACAATCTGAAGGACAATCTCTCGGTATTCACCGTAGGCAAACTGTCAATAGCCAACAACAAGACCCTTGCCGAACTTGACATTCATCACCGTTACGGGCTGACCGTGCTTGAAGTGCGCAGAATAAAACAGCCCCGTTCACCACTGATGAAAGAAGTGGAACAGCGTCTTGCAGGTCCTGACACCAAGCTCACCGAAGGCGATATAGTATACGTAAGTGGTGACCCGATACAAGCAACAAAGTTCGCTGCCGACATGAAACTCGGCAATACAAGTGAGGAACTGGCTTTTTACGACATCGGCATTGCCGAGGTGGTGCTGATGCACAACTCACGTTTGTGCGGCAAGACTCTTAAAGAGACAGGATTGCGACGTCTGTATAACGTCAATGCACTTGGTGTGCGTCGTGGCGAGAACTACATAACCGAGGGGCTTGCAGACATGACTTTCCGCCAAGGTGACATCATTCTGATACAAGGCAAATGGAAGAACATCTCGCGCATAGCCGACGTAGCCGACGGCATCGTTGTGATGGGACAACCATTGGAAGAGGCTTCTCGCGTGACACTCGACTACAAGGTACCGCTCGCAGCAGCCATAATGCTGTTAATGATTCAGACTATGGTGTTCGACTTCATACCCGTAGCCCCCGTCACGGCCGTTATGGTGGCAGGACTGCTTATGGTCATCACCGGATGCATACGCTCGGTAGAAGCCGCCTACAAGACGATAAACTGGGAGAGTATAGTACTCATAGCAGCCATGTTGCCTATGTCGGTGGCATTGGAAAAGACCGGAGCATCGGCAATGGTAGCAAATCTTCTGGCCGACAACCTCGGACAGGCAAGTCCTTATGCTCTGCTCGCTGGTGTCTACTTCACCACATCGCTTCTGACAATGTTCATCAGCAATACCGCAACAGCTGTACTCATGTCGCCCATAGCACTTACGTCAGCAGCAGCAATAGGCGTAAGCCCCTACCCCATGCTCTTTGCCGTGACATTGGGAGCAAGCATGTGCTTCGCCTCGCCATTCTCCACTCCACCCAACGCACTCGTAATGCAGGCCGGAGGCTACTCGTTCATGGACTACATCAAGGTGGGACTGCCGTTGCAAATCATCATGGGACTGGTGATGATCGTAGTGTTGCCGCTGATTTTTCCATTCTAAATAAAAACGTTGTGCAAATAATTGAGTAACTTTGCACGATAATATAAAAACACAATAATATATGCCTTTAAGATTACCCGATAAACTCCCCGCCATCGAACTCCTCAAGCAGGAGAACATCTTCGTGATGGACAATTCACGAGCTACGAGTCAGGATATACGACCGCTTCGTATTGTGATTCTCAATCTCATGCCGCTGAAGATAACGACCGAGACCGATCTCGTGCGCCTGCTCTCCAACACTCCGCTGCAGATGGAGATATACTTCATGAAGCTGAAGAGCCACACTTCCAAAAACACTCCGATAGAGCACATGATGATGTTCTACAAGGATTTTGATGTGTTGAAGAACGAGAAGTTTGACGGAATGATTATAACCGGTGCGCCAATAGAGCATCTGGAATTTGAAGACGTGGGCTACTGGGACGAGATAACGCAGGTATTTGAATGGGCCGACACTCACGTTACAAGCACTATGTACATCTGCTGGGCTGCGCAAGCCGGACTCTACTATCACTATGGTGTGCCCAAACACCAATTGCCAAAGAAGAAGTTCGGTGTGTTCCGCCAATATCCGCTCACTCCGCACATTCCCTTATTCCGTGGCTTCGACGACTCGTTCAACATGCCGCACAGCCGACATACAGAAGTAAGACGTGAGGATATAGAGAAGCACCTGGAACTGAGCATCATAGCCGAATCGCCAGAGAGCGGTGTGAGCATAGTGATGGCACGTGGAGGAAGACAGATATTTGTCACGGGACACATGGAATACTCACCATATACGCTCGACAGCGAATACCGTAGAGACATGGGCAAACGTGACGATGTCGAAATGCCCAAGAACTACTATATAGGCGACGATCCAAGCCAAAAGCCACATGTAACATGGAGGGCTCATGCTAATCTGCTGTTCAGCAATTGGATAAACTATTATATCTACCAGGAGACTCCGTATAATATTGAGGAGATTGGGTAGAAGGAAAGTTCCACCCCACTACTTTTATTCAAGCATTATGAATCAAAACAAAATACAACCACGCCACATAGAACTCCTCGCTCCAGCCAAGAATCTTGAGCAAGGCATTATCGCCATTGACCATGGTGCCGATGCTGTGTACATTGGTGCCAATGAATTTGGAGCGCGTCAGGCTGCCGGCAACAGTATCGAGGATATTGCAGAACTTGCCAAATACGCCCATAAGTTCGGAGCGCGTGTCTACGTAACAGTCAACACCATCGTTTATGAACACGAACTGGCAAATGCAAAGCAACTGCTACGACACATTGTCAGGGCTGGCGTTGATGCCATACTGGTGCAGGACATGGCTGTGGTGGAGATGATGAGAGAGATAGCCTCAGAACCGGAAATGCAGGGGCTGCGTATGCCTGAGCTTCATGCCAGCACACAGACAGACAATCGTTCGGCCGAGAAAGCTGCATGGCTTACAAGCGTGGGCTTCAGTCGTGTAGTATTGGCCCGCGAATTGTCGCTTGACGAGATACGCAAGGTGCATAAGGCTGTACCGCATACAGAACTTGAAGTGTTTGTGCATGGAGCCTTGTGCGTAAGCTATTCGGGAGCATGCTATGCCTCACACCATTGCTTCGGACGTAGTGCCAATCGTGGCGAATGCGCACAGTTCTGTCGTCTGGCATTCGACCTTAAGGACAGTCGTGGCGATACAATACGCCGTGCGAGCCATCTGCTTTCGCTCAAGGACATGAAGCAACTCGACCGACTCGAAGATATTATAGAAGCAGGAGCGACATCGTTGAAGATAGAGGGACGACTGAAAGATGCGGCTTACGTGAAGAATGTAGTTGCGGCATACAGCCAACAACTCGACGAGATAATTGAAGACAATCCCGGTAAGTATTGCCGTAGCTCATGGGGCAAGGCAGAATACACTTTTATTCCAAACCTTGCAAAGACCTTCAACCGAGGCTTCACACACTACTTCCTTGATGGTCGACGCGACGACATTTCTTCGTTCGACACTCCTAAGGCAATGGGCGAATACGTGGGCTACGTCAAGGAAATAAGACGTGGCTCATTCAACGTTGCAGGAACGGCTATGTTTGCCAATGGTGACGGCCTGTGCTTCTTTACTCCCGACCGCAAGCTGCACGGTTTCCGTGTGAACCGAGTAGAGAACAACCGCCTATTCACGTTGTCTATGCCAGAAGAATTAAAGGCTGGTATGGCACTCTACCGCAACAACGATATGGTGTTTGAACGTGCTATGGAGAGCAAGACTGCCGAGCGAAAGCTATCGTTAGATATGACAATAGGTGTTGATTGTGGCAAGATTGTACTCGAAGCCATAGACGAGACTGGACGCAAGGCTTTTGCCACACTCGACGAACCGCTACAGGAGGCGCAGAAGCCACAAAGTGAGAACATAATATGCCAACTCGAAAAACTTGGTAATACTATGTTCCGTCCAGGCAATACAAGACTGGATGGTGGTGTAGCAAGTCTGTTCATTCCATCAAGCAAGCTCGCAGCAATGCGACGTGAAGTGATAGCACAGATTGAGGAACAGCCGATAGACATGGGCGGAAATGCAGAAGTGCAGAAGAAGGCGTACGCAAGCAAAGAGAATAATACAGGTAACAAACGCTTTATTGAAGCAGAAAAGATTGACGCCGCCAATGTAGCCAACCACCGAGCTGAAGCCTTCTACGAGGAGCACGGAGTAAAGCACGCAGCTGCTGCCTTTGAACTGACTGACGGAGCACGCTCTGGCGCAAAGACTTACGGCACGCCACATGCCAACACTCCACTTATGACCTGCCGATATTGTCTGCGCTACGCCATGGGATTCTGCGTAAAACGAGGTGGCAAGCAACCTACATGGAAAGGACCTCTATTCCTTGAGTCGACAGACGGAAGACAGGTACGACTAACATTCAATTGTGCGAAATGTCAGATGGAAGTTTACGCAACTGACTAACTTCTTGCAGAAGAAAGAGACGGAACGAAAAAGCAAATAATAATGATGAGAGCCAGATTGATTATAGTAATGATTGTCGGACTGATTACCTTGTCGGGGTGCTACCACACCAAGACAAGACAACACGACGCATACACAACAACCAACACTATGAACTTTGCCGACAGTTCGTTCTACAGTACTCATCATTACGCACAAAACTATAATTTCGTGGTGAAGAGCGACACTCTGTCGTTGCTACGCCAGCAACCTGAGGAGAAACTCAACGGGCTGCATACCGACTCTTTCCTCGTTAAAAAGGGCGACCATCTGGTAGTTGTAGACATCAGATTGCTAAAGAATGACCCGACCGATTCTGTATGGATACAGTTGGCTCGCGACCAATATACATTCGGATGGATACACGAGAGCCGGCTTATGCAGTCGGTAGTGCCCGATGATCCTATATCGCAATTCATATCTACATTCTCCGACACACACTTGCTCGTGTTTCTTATCATTATTAGTATAATAGCCATGAGTTATCTGGCTTACAGCATTAAGCAGAAACACGTTAAGGCAGTACACTTCAACGACATACACTCGTTCTACCCCACTCTGCTTGCATTGACCGTGGCTATGGCAGCCACGTTCTATTCGAGTATTCAACTGTTTGCACCAGATATGTGGCGTCATTTCTATTTTCATCCATCGCTCAATCCTTTCTCATTGCCTCCGATACTCGCCATTTTCATAGCTTCGGTATGGGCAATGATAGTGATGGCAATAGCAACAGTAGATGATGTCTACCACAAGCTGTCTTTCGCTCACGCCACTCTCTACATGTGCGGTCTTGGAGCTGTATGCGCAGCCAACTACATCATCTTCAGCGTGAGCACACTTTATTATATAGGATATATATTGCTTATAGCTTATATGACAATTGCCATAAGACGATATGCCAAGAACAATTACTACCCTTATGTCTGTGGCAACTGTGGGGCCAGACTTCGACATAAGGGAGTGTGTGACAACTGCGGAGCTATAAACTCATAAGAATAAAAGACTACTAAATAAAAAGCGACGCGCCAAATACCAGAACGGCATAACGCAACAATTTGCCGATACTTATGCTAATAAGCGAAATTACAACATTGGCTCGCATCAAGCCAAGGGCTATAGTTATTGCACTACCAAGCAATGGCAGAAACGCAAAGAATCCCATCCAGGCACCTCGTCCAGCCATAAACTTCTGGGCCTTTTCAATACTCTCACGGCTTACGTGCAGATAACGTTCAATCCAAGCAAGATTGCCCATTCTGCCTACACAATAGTTAAATACCGAACCCAAGATGTTGCCTATAGTACCATAGACAACCAGCCATACCGGGTCCAAGCCTGCGGCTTGCAAGGCCAGCATAACTGCCTCGCTACTGAAGGGAAAGAAACTGCCAGCAAGAAATGCGGCAGCAAGCATTCCCCAATATCCCCAATCAATCAGAAAACTCAGAATCGTATCCATACAAAACTCAGAATTGTATCCATACATTACAAACTGTCAAAGCAAGCGTAGCCACAAGCATTAAACAGAAAACGAGATTTGTAACCAATGAGTTGGTGAGCGATATGAAATGGCCTATCAGAGGTGAAGCGCTCACAATAAGAATTGCAAGAAGGAAGTGCATGTTTGTGGGCTGAAATACCATAAAAATAAGAGTAAAGACTATCATCACCGAGAAGAAATCGAACAGCATTCGTGTACGTATCTTGTCACGATAGTTGTTGATACGGAAATTGACCATTCCAACTATTGCCAACAGAGCGACAAATCCTATGGTGACAATTTGCACCAAAGGAACGTCAAGCCATGCCGATTGTGGCTCAAAACTCAATAGAACAGAAAAATGGTCGTCAAACAACGACAACTGACCAGTAAAGGCATAATAGCCTGCTGCAAACCAATAAGGAACCAACAGACCCAACAGAGACGCTACGTAAATACGAGCGCAACCGTTCATAATGTTTGTTGCCATCAACACCCATATTACAGGCACAAAATACAATATCTGCACATAGTAGATGCTGGCCAGACCAAGCATGGCAAAAGCATAAAACACCCTACCTACAGAAGCACGGCTTTGGTAAGTGCTGAAAAGAAACAGATAGAAAGCTATGAAGCACGTCTGCACAATGCCACACTTGATGTCGACAAAAAGAAAGTATGCCATCACAGCCAATGCGATGAATGAGCACGACACCATACGACTGTAGATTCGTATCAAGGCATTGGAGTTGTTGAGCTCCATCATTAAAAATGCAGAAACAGCGAGTAGAGCAAACTGTATCCACATATGATTGCCAAACATACCACCCAACAGACACACAATAAAAGCATACACACCCGTTGCTGGCAACGAAATGCGACTCTCGGCAACTCGATTCTGAAATCTCTTTCTTCTCATTCCTTTTTATATTTATCTAAAAAGCCCCACCCCATGCCTGTGATATTGGCATTTGCTCGCTTCATCATACGAGGATGAAGGGCATGGGGCGAGGCTGAATAATAATTTACAGGTCCTGACCGATGTCACGACGGAAGTACTTGCCTTCGAACTCTATCTTCTGAGCCTCGGCAAACGACTTGGCAAGAGCCTCGTCCTTGTCCTTACCGTATGAGCTAACGGCAATAACACGTCCACCATTAGTAACAACGTCGCCATCCTTCATGGCTGTGCCCGAATGGAACACTACAGAACCTTCTACCTTGTCAAGACCATTGATGACATAGCCTTTCTTGTAAGCTTCAGGATAACCACCACTAACAAGCATAACACATACAGCGGCACGCGGATCGAACTCAATAGAACGCTTGTCAAGGTCGCCAGCTGCAACACCCTCAAAAAGGTCAACGATGTCACTCTTAAGACGGAGCATTACGCTCTCGGTCTCAGGGTCACCCATTCGGCAATTATATTCAATAACCATTGGCTCACCCTCTACGTTGATAAGTCCGAAGAAGATGAAGCCCTTGTAGTCGATACCCTCTTCAGCCAATCCCTCAACTGTAGGACGGATGATGCGCTCGTCTACCTTCTTCATCCAAGTCTCATCGGCAAAAGGAACCGGAGTAACACTACCCATACCGCCTGTGTTCAAGCCAGTATCGTGCTCGCCAATACGCTTGTAGTCCTTTGCCTCGGGAAGAGTCTTGTAGTGCTTGCCGTCGGTAAGAACGAATACCGAGCACTCAATACCGCTAAGGAATTCCTCAATTACCACACGTGCAGAAGCATTTCCGAACATTCCGCCAAGCATATCCTTAAGTTCCTTCTTTGCCTCCTCAAGCGTCGGTACGATAAGCACACCCTTACCAGCACACAGGCCATCGGCCTTGAGCACATAAGGAGCCTTGAGTGTCTCCAGGAACTTGAGCCCCTCTTCGAGTGTAGTGCCATCGAATGTCTCGTACTTGGCAGTAGGAATGTTGTGGCGCATCATGAAACGCTTGGCGAAATCCTTACTGCCTTCAAGCACGGCACCAGCCTTTGAAGGACCGATTACCGGGATATTCTTGGTGCGCTCGTCGTCGCGGAAATCATCATATACACCCTTTACCAACGGATCCTCAGGACCTACAACAACCGTGTCGACTTCATTCTCAACACAGAACAGCTTCAGAGCCTCAAAATCATCTGCCTTAATAGCTACATTCTCACCTACTGCTGCTGTTCCGGCATTACCGGGAGCTATGAAAAGTTTTTCACACTTGTCGCTCTGGGCGATCTTCCATGCCAAGGCGTGCTCACGGCCGCCGCTTCCCAACAAAAGAACTTTCATCTCTTATATTATTTTTATGTTAAGCAGTAGCCCCACACCTTACCCCCCAGCAGAGAGGGGAGTGGAATGTGTTGCCACTTGAGTTTTTATTGAAACTAATTATAAAAGCCTTTATTTTTATAAAACCTTACAACCAATAGTCGCATACCACTCCCCTCCCTACGGGGGAGGGGCTGGGGGTAGGGCTTCGTAGTGGCTGGCTTTATCTTTTACTTCAAGAAGTCAAAGAAATACTGGCTTATACGCTCATGCAGATGTGTACTCTGATGTCCGCGCATATTGTGCGGTTCGCCCGGATAAACAAAGAAGTCGGGCTGTGTGCCAGCTGCGATACAAGCCTTGAGGAATGTGAGGCAATGCTGAGGCACTACAGTAGCATCGTTGTAGCCGGTAATAATCTGAAGTCTGCCCTTAAGATCCTTTGCCTTATAGAGCAGCGAGGTCTTCTTGTAACCCTCGGGATTGGTCTGCGGAGTATCCATATAGCGCTCGCCATACATCACCTCATACCAATGCCAGTCGATTACCGGACCGCCTGATACGCCAACCTTGAATACGTCTGGATAGTTGGTCATAAGCGAGATTGTCATGAATCCGCCGAAGCTCCAACCATGTACACCAATGCGGTCAGCATCTACATAAGGAAGACTCTTGAGATATTCCACACCCTTCATCTGGTCCTTCATCTCTTCCTGACCAAGCTGGCGGAATGTAGCCTGCTCAAACTCCTTGCCACGGTTCTCCGAACCACGGTTGTCAAGGATAAAGAGCAGATAGCCTTTGCTTGCCATATAAGTCTCCCAACCACGTGATCCGTAATGATAGCTTGCGTCAACATTATGAGCATGAGGGCCACCATATACATATATAATAGTAGGATACTTCTTGTTGGGGTCGAAGTTGGTAGGCTTAACCATTCGCCAGTAGAGGTCGGTCTGACCGTCGGCTGCCTTAACCGTACCACAGCTGTATTCAGGCACATTATAGCCCTTCCATGGGTCTTCAGCCTTGAAATAGCTCAGACGCTTGCAGTTCTCTGTATTTACGATGGCTATGTTGCGAGGAACAGTAGGAGTGGTGTAACGGTCAAATACATACTGTCCACTTGCGCTAAGTGTGGCTGTGTGCCATCCCTTGCCACCCTCGTCCATAAGAGTACGCTTGCCGTTGCGAGTGTCTACTACGAAGATGTTGCGCTGTATCGGACTAAGCTCGTTTGAAGCAATCACAACACTCTTGCGCTTGGCGTTGAAGCCCAACACCTCAAGCACAACCCACTTGCCAGAAGTGAGCTGCTTTATCTCGAGCGACTCTGTATTGTGTGCCATACGACTGCCATGCTTGCCGAGTGTGCAGAGGTAGAGATGGTTGTAGCCGTCCTTCTGACTCTGCATGAGGAACTTGGTGTTGTCCCATGGCAAGAACATGATAGGATGCTGCGGCTCAACATACTTCTCGTCGGTCTCGCGATAGAGTTCGCCTGTCTTCTCGCCAGTAATAGCATCATAGCTTACAAGACGGCAGTCGTTCTGGTCGCGGTTGAGTTCGAACATATAGATAGTCTTGTCGTCGGGACTCCATGCGATGTTCGTGAAATAACGGTCGGTAGGGTCGCCAGCCTTAAGATACACAGTATTGCCGGTCTTTGTATCGAACACGCCTACAGTCACCTTGTGCGAAGTCTCACCTGCCATAGGATACTTGTCGGGAGCGGCTATGGCACAGCAAGTCTGTGTCTCTGGATGCTTGAAATAATCAATCTCGGGAATATCTACCTGCGGATAGTCGGTCACCATCGACTGATCCATACGATAGAAAGCGAGTTTTGTACCGCTGTTGCTGAAGTAGGTACCTTTATGAATGCCGAACTCGTCGCGATGAACGCTCTGTCCGTAAACAATCTCATGCGAACCGTCCTTAGAGAGCTGCCACTCCTTTACGCCAAGGCGCAAGAAGAGGTTGTTGTCACGCAGGATAGCCATAGCACCACTCTTATAGTTCATTTCAAGAACATTGTCGCCCTCGCCTATCTCGTGGCTGCTTACAAGGCTGTGCTTCTTGAAGTCGACAACATAAATCTTGCTGCCATTGCCCAATACCACCTCCGAACGGTCGGCATTGGGGAACTGGGCATTATAGAGCGAGCGTACCTTTATGTCCTTGGTGTTTGAAATCCATTGGTTGATTTCGTTTACCGAGAACAGCTTTGTCTCCTTGCCGGTCGACTTGTCTACCATATAACACTCGGATGCGTCCTGACGCACAAGCTGGTCGCCCCACCATGTGCAATAACGGTTCTTGGGCACCATGTTGTGGAAGTTCTTGCCACCGAAGTTAAGGTCTTCAAGTGTGAACTCCTTCTGCTGCTGAGCACTCACAGTCAAGGAGGCAAACAGCCCGAATAACAATGTTGACAGATACTTAATCTTCATTATCAAATCTTTTTTTATTGAAACCTTTGCCACCCTTACGGTCGCTCTTAAATCCCTTGCCAAACGACTTCTCACCATCGCGTCCACGTCCGAAGGATCTGTCATCGTCGCGTCCACGTCCGAAAGACTTGCCTCCACGCTTGCCAAATGACTTATCATCACGCTTGCCAAACGACTTGTCATCATCACGGTCGAAACGCTTGCCTCCACCACGACGGTCGTCATTGTCCTTGCGACGCTCCATAGAACGGAACTTGAACGAACGTATGTCGGCCTCAGCATTCTCTTCGTCCTCATCAAGACGTTTCTTAAACTCGCGGTTCTTCTTGAAGCGATGCTTTTCGGCCATCTGTCGCTTTTCTTCTTCGGTCTTTACGATGCCACCTTCCTGGCGGAAATCCTTCATAGTGCCATCGAAGATGCTGTACTTGCGGAACTCGCACTCTAACGATCCGTTGTAAACCGGAATCTTGATTGAAGGCTTCAAGCCGATAGCCTCGAAGCACTCCTGACGATAGCTCAATACCCAAGCCTCGTTACCAATGAAGGCGTGCTTCAGGCGCTCGCCTATCATCTTATATGTATTGAGAAGGTTGGGGGTAGAGATACGCTCGCCATAAGGCGGGTTTACTACGAGAATGCTCTTCTCGGCAGGCTTAGTGAAGTCCTTGAAGTCGGCACAATCGATAGTAATGTCGTTGGTAAGACCGGCAGCACGCACGTTAAGACGGGCTGTGTTGACTGCCTTCATGTCGATGTCATAACCATAGATATGGTGTGTGAACTCACGTTCCTGCGAGTCGTCATTATAGATAGTATCGAAAAGCTCAGCATCGAAATCAGGCCACTTCTCGAAAGCGAACTCCTTGCGGAACACGCCCGGACTCATGTTATGGGCAATAAGAGCAGCCTCGATGGCGAGTGTGCCCGAACCACACATAGGGTCTATGAAGTCGGTCTCGCCATGCCATCCGGTCATAAGAATCATACCAGCAGCAAGCACCTCGTTGAGCGGAGCCTCTACTGACTCCTGACGGTAGCCACGACGATGGAGCGACTCGCCACTTGAATCGAGCGACAATGTGGCAGTAGTCTCGGCAATGTGTATATTGAGACGGATGTCAGGATTGCTCACCGAGATATTAGGACGGGTGCCTGTCTTCTCACGGAACTGGTCGACAATGGCATCCTTCACCTTATAGGTTACGAAACGCGAGTTGCGGAACTCCTCAGAATAGACCACAGAGTCAACCGAGAAGGTCTTTCCTTTCTCGATGTACTGGCTCCAGTCAATCTTCTTGATTTCTTCATACACATCATCGGCCGAAGCAGCCTTGAACTTGGCGATAGGCTTAAGAATGCGTATGGCTGTGTGAAGCTGGAAATTGGCACGATACATCATCTCCTTGTCGCCGGTAAACGAAACCATTCTACGGCCTATTTCCACATTGTTGGCACCCAACTGGGTGAGTTCTTTTGCCAGGACGGGCTCAAGTCCCATGAAGGTCTTGGCAATAAGTTCAAATTCATTCATTTTTATTTCGATAATATTTTTATTGTTTCTTACTGTTTTTAGCGATTTCTTGCGATAAAACCATTTGTCTGTTTGCTGTTTACGTGCTATTTAGCTTGGTTGTCGTAGGGCTGTCTGCCATTGGCAACGACATTATTGGGCTCAACATCCTCTGTCACCCACATATTAGCTCCTATTATGCAGCCGTCGCCAATCTTTACGCGCCCCAGGATTGTGGCGTTTGCGTATATTATGACATCGTTGCCGATGATAGGATGGCGAGGAATGCCCTTTATAGGGTTGCCGTTGCCGTCGAGCGGGAAACTCTTGGCACCAAGCGTGACACCCTGGTAAATCTTCACATTGTCGCCTATGATACATGTAGCGCCAATCACCACACCTGTACCATGGTCGATTGTGAAGTATTTGCCTATAGAGGCTTGCGGATGTATGTCGATACCGGTTTCTGAATGCGCCATTTCGGTCAGCATTCGCGGAATCAGAGGTACTCCCAACAGAAAAAGTTCGTGCGCTATACGATAGTTTGCAAGAGCCTTGATGATTGGATAGCAAGCTATTACCTCGCCAGTATTGCAGGCTGCGGGGTCGCCGTTGTAGGCTGCAATGACATCGGTGCTGAGAATCTCGCGTATGGCAGGCAGACGTCTTATCAGCTCTGTAGCCACTTCCTTGGCGTGCTTTTTAAGGCTATCGGTAGGAATGCCCGAATCTGTATCCAAGAAACACAATCCGGCAAGTACCTGTTCTTTCAGAAGCCTGTAAAGGCGCTCTATGGAAACTCCGATATGAAATGGAAGCGTGTCGGCATTGACACTGGAATTTCCATAATATCCCGGAAAGAGTATCGCTCTCGACAAGGATACGATTTCCTCAAGAACCGCTCCAGAGGGCAACGGGCAATTGTCTTTATGCGAATGAAACATTCCCTTACAAGAGTCGGGAGATGCAAGTTGTTTCACCATTAAAGCCAAAAATTGTGTCAAATTCTTGTTAACCATCAGTTGATTTGAGTATAATTTTTATTATAAGTAAGTGATCTAAATTATTTTTATATATAAGTACTAACATGGCTCATTTTTCGTTTTATAGAAAAAGTA
>NZ_JADYTS010000062.1 GCF_021531355.1 Leyella stercorea
AGTAAAGTGTGGTGACATCATAGAATAGCACACCGATATTTCCACCGAACAGTTTCGCAGTATGGCGCACGCTGATGTCCTGTACGATTTCGTGCTGATGGTCGCTAAGCTTGTCAAGATAGCGATAGATTTTGGAAAGGTCCACATCCTCGTCAAAGTGGTTTTTCAGATATTCCACCGTAGCAGCCTTGCTCGTCGGATATGCCAAACGGGCCTTTACAAGCTTGCGGAACACATCATCGTCAATACGATTGAAACCAATCCGGTCAAACGTGCGGTCCAATATCAATTCGCACCCGTTGAGAAGGATGTTGCTGACATTGGACAGAACACGGCGGACTTCTTCTCGCTCACGGTCACACGCCTCACGCTCCTCACCATATAAATCGAGTTGTGGATGGCGCCGAGATTCTTCTTTTGAAATCCATTCATGACCTGCATTTACGAGACTGTCTATTTCGTTTGAATCTTTGGCCACACCAATAGTAATCAACTCTTTGTAAATGCCCTTTGTTTTCTCTGCAACAACAACACTTGTTGTTCCAGACCGATTCTTCTTTCTTTTGACAAACATTGTTAAAAAACCTTTTGCGTACCCCAAAATAAGGGTATGCAAAGATACAAAATATTGTTTATCAACCAATTACAAAATGGACATTTTTGAGTGACGAAGTCAGGAAAAAAATTAGTTATCATAGAGAGGGTACATCAATACCCAATTATACGGGCTGAAAGCCCAATAAGCACATAGCCCAGGGCAACGCCCTGAGGTAAAAAGCCACCAAAAACAATGCGCCCTGTAAGGGCAAAAGCGTTAATTATCAATGCTTTTGCCCTTACAGGGCGTTTTGCTTTTTTCAATCCGTAGACCCAAGGCGCTGCCTTGGGCTATGTGCTTATTGGGCTTTCAGCCCACTTTGTATAAGTTTTAACAAACCCTCATTTTTTATGGGCGACGTTATGAGTTCGGGCAGATTGTACGTCTTCATGAATGTCTCGTAGAACGAGGGCGACTTCTGTGGCAACACGAAAGGCTTGTCGAAGCGTCCGGTCGTTGTATTGAAATGGGCGAAATAAGGTCGTGCCCATCCTCCGTCCATACGCTTGCTGCTGAACACCATCCATCTGCCAGTAGACGACCATGTGTGGAAACTGTCTACATCCTTGCTGTTTATCTCTTCTATACGGCGCACCTTGCCTGTCTTGGTATCAAGAATGGCGAGGTCGGCTTCTTTGTGCCATATAGAGAAGTTGCCATAGTCGAACTCCACAAACACCACATATCTGCCATCGGGCGACACACGAGGCAAACTGACAGTATGCTTTGTGGCACTCGCCTCATACACACACTCAGGCTTGCCAAAAGCCTTTGCCTTGGCATCGAAGCTGACACGCCAAAGGTCGTAGCGCAGACTGTCGAGGGGAGTGTTCTTGGTATAGGCATTGCCACGGCAGAAGTACAAAGTCTTGCCGTCGGGAGTCCAAGCGGGGAATGTCTCCATGGCATTGTCGCCACTAAGCTCGGGCGAGGTGATTATAACGTCGTTGGCAATGTCATAGACACCAAGATCGGCTGCAAGGTCGCTCACCTCAATAGGCTTCTGTCCGCTTGAATGGAAGAACTGCTGTATCTCGTTCATCGAGAAAGCTATGAACTGTCCGCTTGGATGCCATCCGGCATAGGTAGCACCCATTTTTACAGTAGGACACTTTGGAGCTACCTTCTTCACCTTGCCGTCGTGACTGATAAGCGTGCCGCCATTCTTGCCACGCACATGCAGCATAAAGTCGCGCGTGGAGTTCTGACGGAACGTGTGGCAATTGATACATTGCTTGCCGAAGTCACGGTTTTCGAGTATTGGTGTCTCGTCGTAGTTGGTAAGATTGCGCTGGTATATTCCCATCTCGTTCCACAACTCATAGCCAGGATACAAGAGTCGGTAGACCAAGTACTGGTCGATAGTGTCGCCACTCACATAATTTGTTATAGGCTTGTATTCGGTCCATTTGCCGTCGCGCTTCACTCCAACGGCTATCTGTATCTTGCCATTTTTGTTGTCGGCGAGCATCTTGTGCCAAGAGTCTTCGGGAATAATCACTTCGTTATCGGTAGAAGCTTCACGATAGTATTCCTTTCCTCCGGCTGTCATCACTACCTGATAAGCTTCGCCCTCCTGATTGATGCGGAAATTGGCAGGAGCAATATTAACGGGCAGAGTCACACCCGTATAATCAGGATATATCTGCGCCTGGGTGTTGGCGTAGACATCAGCCTTCTTATAGCCACCCTCACATGAAGCAAGCAGCAAAAGAGCGGCGAAGGAGAATATTGTTGATTTAATATTGATTTGCATCTTCGTATTGTTTTTGAACTTATCGTGTCCTTATTTCTTTAATCGGTTGCCATACGGGCTGACATAATTGAGGTAGAACCAGTAAGTATTACCGAATTCTGCCTGCAACGCAGCTATATTTCCAGTTTGTGCAAGCTGAGCATACTGTTGGAAACGGTTCTGCGTATCGCTACTTGGCTGCAATCCCTTGGTGTCATTGCCACCAAGCTGATAGACAAGCAGAGCCTCATCGAATATGCGTGGCATCTGCTTGTAGAAGCTGCTGGCAAGCGGAAGGTTCTCAACAAAGCGTGGCAGATTGTTGGAGAGCAGAAGGTCGCACATCAGATACTCGTATGCCATGCGGTTGTGCGGGTCTTGCGTGAGCACATATTGCAGATTAGGACCTATGTTGAGAATGTTTACGAAGTTGGCTTTCTCTGGTTCCTTTATGCTGAAAGCTCGCAATCCTTCTATCTGTCCGCTCTCTACACAAGCCTCCAGTCGGTCAGCCTCATCCTTATAGAACAGACTCTGGCGCAAACGTGCTATGTATTTACGGGCTATCGTCTTGCGACGGTTGATGATGTTGTAGCGTGCAAGGTTGATGAGTCGTGGAGCCGTCTCGCCCCACACCACCATAGACTCAAATTCCCAGTGCTGAGCATCGTTGATGCAACCGAGCTGTTCAAGCAGATAGTGACCATACTCAGTCTCGCGTGTGCGGCTCTGCCACGGGAAGTAAAG
This sequence comes from Leyella stercorea, assembly GCF_021531355.1. Lineage (GTDB taxonomy): Bacteria > Bacteroidota > Bacteroidia > Bacteroidales > Bacteroidaceae > Prevotella. Next base: position 3,081 of record NZ_JADYTS010000062.1, read on the forward strand.
GGCATTGATGCCTACAACGGGCTGATAGTCGAACAGACGGTCGAGCAGCACACCATTGTTGTAGAGGGCAATATTGTGGAAATAGAAAATAAGCGGATTGGGCTGTCTCTGATTGTCAAGATAGCGTTCGGTATGATGCAAGGCTTCGTCCCAGTTATGACGGTCTATGGCTTGCTGCGCCTTAATCATGCGAAACTCGCTCATCGAGAAAGTGCGCAAGAAGCTATAGCCCGATGCTAAAGATATGACTACTAACGAAACGATTGAAACTGCTGCATACTTCCAACCTTTGAGTTGAAATTGTCTGATTGTCTTGCCCTTTGCCAAGAAACATGCCGGCACTGAAAGAACGGCTAAGACTATAAATGCCCACACCACAACCGACAGAGTATGCGACAAGCCTGCTGTCCACACCCAAAAGGCAAGCGAGGGAATGAGCGAAAGGCGCAATATGTCCTCACGACGTGTGAGCGCAGTAAGTATGCGCCACGACATAAGATATATTGCCGTGAGCAAGCCTGACATTACTGCCGCGCCAAGTAGTGGATAATAGAAAAACTGCACGACAAAAGCCGTGAGCCAGCCGGTAAGTGTCTGGCTATGGTAATAGTCGGCTGTATAGAGAAACAGCTGATGCTGCTCGTTGTAGTACAATACATGCGACAGCAAATCGGTGTATGACGCAAAGAATACGCCAAACAGCACAAGGGCTAACAGATAGTGGAGAGACTTTCTCATTTACTGAATTCGTAAGTTAGCTAAGGTTAATACAAAAAGGAGTGTGCCATAAAAGGACTCATACTCATCCTTATTGACACACTCCAATTTATTATTTACGTTTTATGTTTTCTTAGTTCTTGCCATAACCCGGGTTCTGCTTGAGTTTCGGGTTGAGGTCCATCTCTGTCTGCGGAATCGGATAGATGTAGTTGTGGTCAGAATACTTGCTGCCCGGAAGCTCTACATGCTCTGTACCTACGTACGGAGTGAAGTTCTCGCCATTGAGAGTCCAAACCATACTGTGATACTTGCGGTTGAGCACTTCCTTAGCGTCTCCCCAACGACGGAGGTTCCACTTACGTATGTCGCCCTCAAGCGCAAACTCTACACGCCACTCGTTCTTGATACGCTTCAAGAGGTCGGCCTGTGTTCCGCAATATGTAGGCTTGCTGGCATCGGTCTTCTGCAACGCTGGCATACCCACACGTGCACGTACCTTATTGACTGCATCGAATGCCTCCTGACAGAGCGGATTGAGATTGTTCATAGCCTCAGCATAGGTGAGCAGAACCTCAGCATAACGGATAAGCACATAGTCCTTGCCCATGTCCCAACCCTGCGATTGAGGATTGATAGCAGGGTCAAGCCACTTCTGCTGATAGTAGCCAGTCTCAGTAGCATCACCATGACGACCTATACCAGTGGTGCCACTGCTTGCAAGAGGAGCAACCTTGATTGTAACACCATACATAACCTCGCCGTCGTGCAGAACGTTAACCTCAAGACGCGGGTCGCGATTGGCAAACGGATTGGCTGGGTCGAAAATCTGAGAGAGCTGTCTTGCTGTCGGGTTGCCGTTACTATCACGTGCCACTACGCCAGCAGCACTTGACTCATATATCGGGCTACCGTCCTTATCCTCGAAAGCATCGACAAGATCCTGAGTCGGGTCCATACCACCCCATCCGAGTGTCGGGAATGCTTCCCAACCAATAAGGTAGTTGGTACGGTCAGGTGCATTATACTGGATGACAAGTATATTCTCGCAGCAACCGTCGGTCTCCTCCCAGAACAGATTGGCATACTTGCCTGTGTTGTCCTTGTCCCAGAGGTCGTATACGCCTGCATCCATGATTGCCTTAGCCTCGTTGGCAGCAGTCTGGTTGTCGCCATAATACATGGCAGCACGCATCTTGATGGCACGGGCAGCACCCTTGGTGATACGGCCGTAGTTGGCTGCATCCCACTCCTCAGGAAGAGAAGCGATAGCCTTATCAAGGTCCGCCATTGCCTTGGCGTAAACATCCTCGCGTGAAGACTGTTCTGTATTGTTCAGGTCAGCCAATGTCAGAGGCTTGTCAATATAAGGTACCGAGCCGAAACTACGGATAAGGTCCCAATACAGATAGCCACGGAAGAAGTAAGCCTGACCTTCCAACTTCTGACGGGTAGCATCGTCCATTGATACGGAAGGCAGCTTCTCAAGTGCGAGGTTTGCCTCACGGATGTATGTGTAGCTACTCTTCCAACCATAGTCAGAGGGGTCGTAAACACCCTTTGCCTCGTTGCCGGCAGCCCACTTGATACCCATTGTAGCGTCGTCGGTGTTGATTGCTTCGTCAGCCGACCAGCCAAGACTGTTGTACATATCGCTGATGTACATCTCAGCATCAGTGCTTGATTTCCAGAAGCTGGCGTCAGAAAGTTCCTCCTTCGGAGCCTTATCAAGAAAATCACTACAAGATGTGAGTGCAGCAACTCCAGCGAACGCTAATGCTATATTTAATATATTATTTTTCATTTGTTCTGAGTTGTTTTAGAATGTAAGTTTAAGACCGCAAGAAATCTTTCTGACGTTGCTGTACGACCAGCCACGGCTGTTGCCCGACTCTGGGTCAAGACCCTTGTCAAGACCTGAGATAGTGAAGAGGTTCTCGCCTGTGAGGTATACCTGAGCAAACGACAGACCTATGCGGCTGATAAGATCTGAAGGCAGAGTGTAAGCCAATGTAAGGTTCTTCATACGAAGATATGAAGCATCCTGCAGCCAGAATGTAGAGAACGCATTGTTGGTCTGCGATGAAAGTGACAGACGTGGGAAGTTGCCGTTAGGATTCTCCTCGCTCCAGCGATCCCAGTGCTTGTTCAAACATGATGCACTATTGAAGAATGCGTAAGAAGCCTCACCATTGTAGTAGCGCTTAGCATCGAATGCACCCTGCAGAAGACCGCTCAACTCGAAGTTCTTGTAACCTACGCTGAAGTTGAAACCACCAGTCCACTTAGGCATCTGGTTGCCGATAATCTGACGGTCGCCAGCTGCTGTAATCTTGCCGTCGCCATCAAGGTCCTTATAGCGGATATCACCAAGCTTCTCATTGCCTGTGCGCAGCGGACCATTCTTGAGTTCTTCCTCTGTACGGAACAATCCGTCGGCTACGTAGCCATAGTATGAGCTGATAGCATAGCCCTCAAGGTTCCAGATGTTGCTATCTGATGTAGGACCTTCGGTACCAGCCATATCGATAATCTCGTTCTTGTTGTAGCCCATATTGAGTGAGAGGTTGTAGCTCCAATCCTTACCGATACGGTTGTTATGGCCAAGCACAAGCTCAAAACCACGGTTCTCTACGCTACCTACGTTCTGTGCAGGTGCCGACAAACCGATAACGCCCTGAAGCGGCAAGTAGAGAAGCATGTCGTTGGTCTTCTTCTTGTATACCGAAAGCTCCATTGTCAACTTGTTGTTGAGGAAGCCGGCGTCAATACCAAGCTCGTAGTTGGTAACGGTAGCCCACTTCAGCTGGTCGTTGACAAGGCGGCTCTCATAAGCTGTAGAATACAGTGAGTTGCCGAACATGTATGAACTGTAAGCATAGGTAGGAACAGCAGGATAGAGGTCACTAGAAGACAACTCCTCGTTACCGGTCTTACCCCAACCCAGACGAAGCTTAAGGTTGCTCAACCAGTCAACATTCTTCATGAAAGCCTCCTCAGAGATACGCCAACCTGCTGAGAATGCAGGGAATGTACCCCAACGAGAGTCCTTAGGGAAGCGTGAAGAAGCGTCGCGACGTACGTTAGCCTCAAAGAGATACTTGCCGGCATAGTTGTACTGCAAACGTCCGAAGTAAGAGAGACGAGTCATCTCTGTACCACCATTTGAGTTCTTCTGTGAAGAAGCATCGAGAGTGTTGAGCGACTCACCGAGGTTATTGTTACCACCACCCTTACGTGAGGCTGTTACATAGCGACTCTTAACGTCGTACGACTCCATACCTGCAAGTACGCCAAGATTATGGTCGCCAAACGACTTATTATAGTTTACAAGAATCTGACCTGTGAGATAATCATAGTTGTAATTATTTACATAACCCTCACGCTGGCCTGAGTTGTATGTGCCATAGCCCCATGTCTTCTTGAATCCAATCTGATCCTGGGTCCAGTTGCGCCATGAGTATACACCCTTGATGCTGAGATCCTTGATAGGCTTGATTTCTGCCGAACCAATGAGGAATACCTCCTGGTCGATGGTCTTTCTCCAGCCTGTCTTATCTCTACCCTGTACAGCTACAGGGTTGTCAACACCAACGTATTTGAAGTTGCCATCCTCGTCATAAACAGGATCTGTAGGATGCGAACGAGACACACCCTGAATTACCTGATTATATCCGTTCCAAGAATCCTGCTTTGTGCCACGATAGCCCGAAGCATTGAGTCCGAGAGTGATGTATTTGTTAATCTCTGATGTGATGTTCATGCGGGCGTTGATACGGTTGTAGTCAATGTCCTTTGTCACACCTTCCTGGCCGAGGTAGCCAAGATACATGTTGTATGTAGTCTTGTCGTTACCACCGCTGAGCGAGAGGTTGTGCTGATGCTCGAAACCGCTACCAGTAAGAGCCTCCTTATACCAATCGGTGCTTGCAAGTTCGCCTGTGCGATACTTCTCTACAGTCTCGTCAGAGAAAGGCTTCTTTGCGCCCGGGTGGTCGTTGAGGTAAGCCTCGTTGTAGAGGTAAGCATAGCCGTAAGCATCAACGAGGTCAAGCTTGGCAAGAAGTGACGACCATGAGAATGTGGCGTTGTAAGAAACTGTGGTCTTGCCGGTCTTACCCTTCTTTGTAGTGATAAGGATAACGCCGTTGGCAGCCTGCACACCATAGATGGCAGCTGAAGCAGCATCCTTCAATACTGTTACCGACTCGATTTCGGCAGGGTTGATAACGTTCATCGAACCCGGCACACCGTCAACGATAACGAGTGGAGAGGCAGCGTTCACTGAGTTCTTACCGCGTACTGTGATAGAAGCGTTCTGGCTACCAGGAGCACCCGAAGTCTGCACAGCAGTAACACCAGCCATCTCACCAGCAAGAGCTGACGAAAGGCTTGATACCGGACGTGTGGCAAGCTTCTCGGCATTCATAGAAGCTACGGCACCAGTAAGGTTCTCCTTCTTCTGTACACCGTAACCTACTACCACAAGTTCGTCGAGAGTCTGTGAGTCGTCCTTAAGAACTATGGCAACATTGGCCTTTGCCTTGACCACCTGCTTAAGATAGCCAATTGAACTAATCTCAAGTTCTGCACCGGCAGGTACATCGAGTGTGAAATTACCGTCAATGTCGGTAACTGTTCCGCCAGTAGAGCCTTTCACCTTTACTGACGCGCCGATTATCGGCTCGCCGTTAGCGTCCTTTACAGTACCCTTGACGGTTTGTTTCTGTTGATTGTTTGTTAGTAGAGCAGCGTTTTCATGTACGTTTGTGATTTGAGAGGCAAACAGCGGTTTTACCCCCCCCGCCAGCAAAACGGACAGCATGAGAATCCGTGCGTTGTTAAAATAGGAGTTTTGCATAAACATGCTTTGTTTTTGGGTTCCTAACAATTATTGTTTGTATAGGCAGACATAGGAACCTTTGTCAGCCTTCTGGTTAATTATTTCTAAAGTCGTTATATAATTGGGTTGTCTTAAGATTGTGCTGCAAAGATAAACATAATTTACATAACTAAAGCTAATATTTTTAGTTTTTTTTTAGCTGGACTGTATTTTAACAAATTACGGAGCAAACAAGCAACCAGAACGTCGGACTACAGATTGCTTAAGGCATATAACGGTACAATATCTACATGACGAACTGCGTCGTGGACTTCATTGTCAGCATATTCAAACTCTCCAAAATTTTCCAAAGATGTACGTATAGCGTTATGAAGTCCCTTTTTCCTCATAAACAGCCATAGACTTTGCATGCTACCTCGCGTACTTGCTTTAACTTCTATCGGCAGAACTACGCCGTTCCTTGTCACAAGATAATCTATTTCTGCATTTGTTCCTCTTGACATATTCTGCCAATAATACATTTCTGCCTTTTGAAAACAATCGTGATTCTTGACCAATTCCAATCCTGCGAACATTTCTGAAGCAGCACCTTTATTAACAAAATCCACATCTGAGGAAAGAAGAATATTCGCTGCTGGGGTTCCAAGCATTGTCTGCATAAGTCCAAGATCCAAAAACAGATATTTAGTATAACTACTATTTTCTTCTGCACCGAGCGGCACCCCATTTCCATCACTATGGGTGACCGGCTTTATCAACCCAGCCAATGCCAACAGATGCAAGGCATCCTTTATCACAGACGAATGAATATCATCAGCCACCTGACGGAACACAAACTTACTACCAGCCTGCAAAGCAACAGACCTTAATACTTTTCTTAATAAAGCAGGAGATACACGCGATTTATATTTAGAAAAGTCGTCTTGATAAGTATCAAGAATATCATTATGTATATGTGTACATTCTATATAACTCTTCGACTCTATCCATTCTGTAACAGCAGCTGGCATACCACCTACAAGATAGAACGACTTCAACTGCTCCACCAACATATTATGCACGGCTTCTGGAAGCGGTGATGTTGATGTTGCTTTACGTTTAAAAACGACCGTAGTATCAAGTCCTTGCGCCAAAAGAAATTCATCAAACGAAAACGGATACATATATAAAGAACGTATTCGTCCAACTCCAAACGATGGCAACTCCTCAAGTGCGAACTCTAACAACGAGCCAGCAGCTATTACATGCAATTCAGGATAATCCTCTTTAAAATAGCGAAGAGACATTATTGCCTCTTGGCTAACTTGTATTTCATCAATAAAGAGCAAGGTTTCACCTGCAACAAAAGGGATTCCCATTGTCGCACTTATTGCCTCACATGTCCTATGCACATCTATATCTTTTGTGAAAAGTTGCTTTATTGATGGTTGGCTCTCCAGGTTTACCTCTACAAAGTACTTAAACTCCTTGCCCAACTGTCTGACTGCTGTCGACTTACCAACCTGTCTTGCGCCTCGTATAAGGAGCGGTTTTCTTCTTACAGAATCCTTCCATTCCAATAGTTTTGCATCGATATTTCTCTTGTAGTATGCCATTATTTTATAATTCATTGGTTTTCAGCGCAAAGATACCACTTTTATCCAAAAGTCAAGGCATAAAACTGTTAAATTCATCCAAAAGTCAAGGCATAAAACCGTTAAATCCATCCAAAAGTCAAGGCTAACATATTAACAATTTCTCTTTTGTAATAACGGAATCCATAAACAATCTATTTTACATTGTCAATCATATTTTGTGCTACATTGTAATCTTTACCGTCAGAGGCCCAACCGCTCATCCACAATCCGGCAAACGTCAGCATGCCGTTGAGCATAAGCAGTTCGTAGCCGAACTTGTAGCCCCATAGGCTTTGGGCGGCAGTGTCGATGGCGAAGCACAGCAATGGCGAGGCTATGGCTATGTAGGGCACGAGGTGGTCGGCTACGGGGCGACGTGTCGTCAAGCCGAAGGCGAAGAGGCCGAGCAGCGGACCGTAGGTGTACGAGCACATTACGTAGATGGCATCTATAACGCTGGTGGAATTGAGCATTCGGAACAGCAGGATGAACGCTACAAACACTACGGCAACGCCTATATGTGCACGTCGGCGCAAACGCTCGTCGGCAGGACGCTGGCGTATATCGACACAATAGCTTGTGGTGAGTGCCGTAAGAGCGGAGTCGGCACTTGAGAATGATGCAGCTACTACACCTATGGTGAAGAGCACCGTCACCATACTGCCCAACCTGCCTGTAGCCGCAAACATAGGCAACAGTTCGTCGCCACTTGTCGGCAGAGCTATGCCGTCGCGTTGTGCCAGCATCATGAGCAGTACGCCGAGCGACATAAACAGCAGGTTGGCAGGCACAAAGGCGAATCCATACGTACACACATCCTTCTGCGCCTCGCGTAGCGTGCGACACGTGAGGTTCTTCTGCATCATGTCCTGGTCGAGTCCTGTCATAACGATGGCTATGAAGGCACCGCTGAACAACTGCTTCCAGAAGTTCTGCGTAGAGAAGAAGTCGTCCATCACAAACATACGGCTATGCGTGTCGGCTGCTATGGCACGCACCGCCTCGGGCACACTCATTCCCAACTGCCCCACCACATTATATATAATAAGTATAAGGGCGGCAAACATGCACGTGGTCTGGAACGAGTCGGTCCATACGAGCGTCTTTATTCCACCACGACGCGTGTACAGCCATATAAGCAACGTCATGCCAACCACCGTCACCACGAAGGGCACGCCTATGGCATCGAGCACAAAACGTTGCAGAATGATGCACACCACATAGAAACGTACGGCGGCTCCCGTCATCTTCGACACGAGGAAAAACCACGCTCCCGTCTTGTACGAACGCTCGCCAAGACGCCCCTGCAGATAGGTGTAGATGGTGGTGAGATTGAGTCGGTAATAAACCGGCAGCAGCACAAAGGCTATGACGAAATATCCCAGGATGAATCCTATACACGTCTGGATGTAGGTCATGTCGATGCGCATGGTCATGCCAGGCACACTGACAAACGTTATGCCCGAGATTGACGCGCCCACCATGCCGAACGCCACCATATACCACGGCGAACGACGGTTGGCACGAAAGAAAGTTTCGTTGTTGGCATTACGATGTGCCGTGAGTCTGCTGAACCCCATAAGAGCAGCAAAATACAGAATTACTGTTAAGAGTATAAGCATTATTTAAATCATTGAACTTTCGCAAGTTCAGAAGTTAATGGAATTAAAGAAGTTATCACTCCCTTTGGTCGTTCAAGAAGTTAACGGACAATAGCTTTATTGCTTAAACAACAGGACATTTGTCCATTCGCTCGGCTTTGCCGCTTGCCTGAGCAAGAACTTCACGAGCGAAGCGAGTTATCTTCCTATAACTTCCTATAACTACTTTCGCTTGCGAAACTTAATTAAATCATTAATCGCGTGCAAAATTACTGTTTTATATTTATTTGAGCTAACTTTGCAGTATAATAGTGACATATTTTTAAGACACATGCAATGCATATGAAACAATTAACTAATAAATTTGTGAAGACCAAATGGATAGCTATTATGAGCCTAAGAGTCTTCATCGGACTGTTTTTGTTTACCGCACTTGTCAGCGGACGCCCCAATGACAAGGCTGTGATGCTGCGCGGCACCGTCGTCAATCAAGACGGAGTCGGTATTGAGGGCGTAGTGGTCAACAACGGACGCGAGTTCTGCAGCACAGACAAACGCGGCACATGGAAATTGCCTACCGACACAACGGTGAGCAAGTTTATAGCCATATCCACTCCACGCGAATATGTACTGCCGCAGCACAACGGACTGGCTGCCGGCTACTACATACCCGTGGGCGAAGCAATGACCCACCGCACTGCCAACAAATTCACCCTGGAGCGACGCGACTCCATATCCAACCGCTTCCACTACATCGTAGTGAGCGACCCGCAGATACTCAATGCTCACGACATGAAGCGATGGCGCAACGAGACGGTTGACGACATAATGCATACGGCAAGCCGGCTGCGCAAGACGGGCGACGTGATAGGAATGTCGCTTGGCGACGTGGTGTTCGACAACATGGCGCTGTATCCACAGTATGTCAACTCTATCAAAAGCCGCCGTATGACTTTCTTCCAGTGTATAGGCAACCACGACTTCGACAAACGGCATGCCGACCTGCACAATTCCGAACCTGGTGTGGAGGAGTATGCCGAAAAGATATTCGGCAAGTATTTCGGACCTGTCAACTACTCGTTCAACATAGGCCGATGCCACATCATCACGATGAAGAACATCGACTATCGTGGCGGATGCAAGTATGAGGAGCAGTTTACCGACGCCGAACTGCAATGGCTGGAGCGCGACCTCAGCTATGTACCGAAGGACATGGTGGTGATACTTAACATGCACGCACCGGCATGGAACAAGATGGAGACCATCGACAACATTCTCAATGCCGACCGTCTGGCTGAGATACTCGCCCCATACGAGGCACACGTCTTTGCCGGACACACCCACTTCTTCGAGAATGTGGAGGTGACACCCCGACTCTATCAGCACAACATTGCAGCAGCTTGCGGAGCTTGGTGGACAAGTACGCTCAACCGCGATGGCGCTCCCAACGGATATATGGTGGTGAACGTTGACAGCACCGACCTGAAATGGTCGTACCGTGCCGTTGGCCACAAGCAGAACATACAGATGCGTGTGTACAAGCCGGGCGAATTCGCCTCGCAGCGCGACTACGTGGTGGCTAATGTATGGGACTGGGATCCGCATTGCCGCGTGGTGTGGTATGAAGACGGCAAGTACAAGGGACAGATGCAACAGTTCACATCGTACGACGATGCCTTCCTCAAGACCAAGCCACGCAAGCACCAGCTGGCACTGACGCAGCACCTGTTCCGCGCACGCCCTACATCCAAGAAGTACCGCCGCATCAAGGTGATATTCATCAACCGATTCGGTGCCACATTCAGCTATTCCATCGAGAACCTCAATAACAGACCGTTCCTGTTGGAATAGTTGAGAGTTGAAAATTGAGAGTTGAGAGTTATGATTTGAGATTTTATTTGTAACTTTGCAACCACCTTAAGCTACAAAGCATAAGATAATTTACTAAAAACTATAATATTTATGAGAATCAAATCAACAAATCTGTTGCGTCTCGCCGTTTTTTTTCTGTTTATGGCGATGACAGCAATTGCTCAGGCGGCAACCGACGATTTCGACGTGCTTATGCAACGCATACGCAAAGACTTCAGCCGCAATCCCAACATCGAGGCTACATTCAAGCAGTATGACGCCCAAAAGGGCGCCTTCACCGACATCGACTACTCACGCGACGACCTTACCAACTGGCCACCGCTCAAGCACCTTGAGCGTCTGCAGCAGTGGGCTGCAGCCTACACCAACAGCAAGAACAAGCACTATGGCGAGGACGCTCTCTACGAAAACATAGTAAAAGCTCTGCAGCATTGGCAGAACGTCAACCCCAACTGCCGCAACTGGTGGTATAACCAGATAGCCGAACCGCAGTCGCTCGGCATCACTCTCATACTGCTGCGCTCTGGAAAGAAGCAGGTGCCGCACGAACTTGAGACAGCCATACTCAACCGTATGCGCGAGGAAGGCGGCGACCCTGCCAAGTGGACCGGTGCCAACCGTACCGACATCTGCCTGCACTGGATCTATCGCTCATGCCTTGAGCGCAACGAGAAAGACCTTGTCACAGCCATGCAGCTCGTATTCGACCCCGTGCGCTACACCACAGAGGAAGGTTTCCAGCACGACAATTCATACTTCCAGCACAGCGTTCAGCTGTACATCGGTGGCTATGGCGACGAGGTGTTGAAGGGCATAACACAGGTGGCAATGTACGCATTGGGCACCAAGTATGCTCTCCCTGCCGAGAAGGTGCAGATACTGAGCAAGTTCATGCGCGAGACTTACTATCAGACTATACGCGGACAATACATGCTTTGGGACGTTATGGGACGCAGCGTGAGCCGTCGCAACATGCTCAACAAGAAGGATAAGGCTAAGTTTGCACAGCGTATGATTGAGCTTGACCCCGAACATGCCAACGAATTCCGTCAGATTATCGACCGCATGAACGGCAAGCAGCAGCCTTCGTATGCCATTCAGCCTCGCCATACACACTATTTCCGTGCCGACTATACTCTGCACGTTCGCCCTGGATATATCTTCGACGTACGTATGGTGTCCAATCGCACGGCACGTCTTGAGTATGGCAACCGCGAGAACCTCAAAACCTACTTCGCAAGCGACGGATGCAACTCGCTCGTGAAGCACGGCGACGAATACTTCAACATATTCCCCACATGGGACTGGGCACGCATTCCGGGCACAACGGCTCCGCATCTCGACGAGATTCCTCTCGCCAAGAAAGACTGGATGCAGCCTGGCACATCGAAGTTTGCAGGTGGCGTGAGCGACTCTATCTATGGAGCTACTACATACGCCTACAACGACCGTTGGGACGGCATCAATACCGAGGCTAAGAAGTCGTGGTTCTTCTTCGACAACGAGATTGTTTGTCTCGGCGCTGGCATCACCTCAGACAACGAGGCTCCGATAATGACTTCGCTCAACCAGCGTCTTGCCAACAGAGGCGACAAGCTGACTTATGCCAACGTTAAGGGTGCTGCCACAGAAGGCACATCGGCTGAGGGCAACAACGTAGCATGGGTGATGTACGACGGCGTTGGCTACGCTATGCCTAACGGCGGAAACGTAAAGGCTGAGATTAAGAAGCAGTCGGGCACATGGCATGCCATCAACCAGACTCAGATTAAGACCGAGCAGACCAACGACGTATTCTCTGTAACGCTCAACCACGGTGCAAAGCCCAACAACGCCACATACGCCTACATCGTAGTGCCTGAGGCTAACACAGCCGACCGTATGGCTGAATATGCCAAGCACAAGCACATCGCCATTCTGAGCAACACGCCGCAGATTCAGGCCGTTCAGCAGACTGACCTCAGCGTATGGCAGGCTATATTCTACGAGGCTGGTCAGTATAAGGACAAGAACATCACCATCACTGCCGACCGTCCGTGCGCTGTAATGGTGCGCCGCATGCCTAACGGCTCTACCGTAATGCATGTGGCTGACCCTGCCCAGAAGCAGCAGCCCATCAACATCAGCGTGAAACTGAAGGGCATGAAAAAAGCCGCAACCGTAAACTGCGACTTCACTGGTACCGGTATTTATGCTGGTGCGACAAAGAAGTATACACTTTAGAATAAAAGCCCCACCCCCGGCCCCTCCCCCGTAGGGAGGGGAGCGGTATGCTTTGCCACTTGCGAGTTTATTCTAATAATCAATAGCAAGAAATATATAGCAAATAGTGCATATCACTCCCCTCCCTACGGGGGAGGGGCCGGGGG
>NZ_JADYTS010000063.1 GCF_021531355.1 Leyella stercorea
ATGCTTTCTGGGGGCAATTTTGCTTATTTTAACACAAAAAAGCTCTCAAAAATTTGGTGATGTCTTAGGAATCATGAGGTATGTTTCAATTACTATCGTTTAATTGTTAGGTTCAGCCCTTCGTGCAGCGTTATCGAGTATTGCACTACTATGGCGTCTGCTGACTTCTCACGGCAAGCTTTACTCCGCTTCTTTCGTAAAAGCAACTATTTGAAGCGTCCGTGAGACCTCCTCGGATAAGGGCATTGTCTTTCCATCTTATACCCACTTCATTTACACCGACCGTTCCGAATAGCTATAGGGCTTTGGTTCTTTTTGCAACCTTACCCACGGTCACATGCCTTATATGAAGTTTCTGTCCGTTAGGTCAGATGTTTGCCGCCGGCTTCTTTCAGATTCCAACTCACGATGGACACCCTTGCCTTTGGCTATGTAATTCCCGCTATTAGGGCTTACTCGGGACTTCCACCCGTTAGACAATGCTCATGCCGAGCATACCAAAAAAGGAGGAAAGCAGCAATGCTCTCCTCCTTCTTTATGTATTATTATTTCTTGATTATTTCTCGAAATAACGCTTGTACAATCCCATGAAGCCAGCGCAATGACGAGCCTCGTCCTTTGCCATCTCATGAACTGTGTCGTGTGTAGCATCCATACCCGCAGCCTTAGCATTCTTGGCAATACGGAACTTATCCTCGCATGCACCACGCTCAGCAGCAATACGTGCCTCAAGATTGCTCTTTGTATCCTTCAATACATCGCCCAGCAGTTCAGCAAACTTGCTTGCGTGCTCAGCCTCCTCAAAAGCGTAACGCTTGAAAGCCTCAGCAATTTCAGGATAGCCCTCGCGGTCAGCCTGACGGCTCATTGCCAGATACATACCAACCTCACCACACTCACCATTGAAGTGAGTCTCAAGGTCCTTAATCATCTCAGCAGTTGCATCTTCCTTGCGTGCAGCACCAAGAGTGTGAACAGTAGCAAAAGCAGGACCGTCCATTGGGTCTTCCATTTCCTTGAACTTGCTAGCCGGAGCCTTGCAAACCGGGCACTTCTCAGGAGCCTCTGTACCTTCATGAATATAACCACATACTGTGCAAATAAATTTCTTTTTCATAATATTATTGTTTAAAAGTTTATAAATTAGTTCTCTTTCTTTTCCTTCATGCATTCGCTACAAATTCCCTTGTAATACAGCTGCACGTCATCAACCGAATGTCCCCCCACCGTCTTACACGACAGCAAAGGCGAAACTTCATCAAAGATATCGTACACCTTCCTACATTGTTTGCAATAGAAGTGAGCATGCGCATTAATATTTCCGTCATAGCACACCCTATGTTCATCTATCGTGATCATCTGAGCCGCATTGTTCTCTGACAATAAACGTAGAGTATTGTACACTGTAGTACGACTAAGAGTAGGCATCTTGCCACTCAAGCCACGATAGACATCGTCAACCGTAGGATGGGTATAGTGCGTTAGCAAATAATGCATTATCGCTATACGCTGTACAGAGGGCTTTACACCGCACTCTGTCAAACGGGCCATTGCTTCTTTTGAATTCATATTCTTGTTTTCTACATTTGCAAAGATACAACAATATCTTAAACAACCAAAGAAAATTTGTAATTTTTACAACTTTTAATTCATTGTAATAAAAGTAGACTTTCTTATATAGCTCTTTTCATATGAAATTTTAGTTCATAACAATTTGTATAAACTTATACACCAAATGACACACATGTTTATTTCATTTGGTGTGCATTTTCAGATAAATAAATATTAAGAATACGTCAATACAAAATGCTATTGCTTTTTGGTAATTACTTAAACAAAAATTGCTATCTTTGCAGTAAAAGAACTATACAACAATGGCAAAAATAGAAATTGAAACACCGAAAGGCAACATCGTAGTACGCCTTTACGACGACACCCCAAAACATCGTGACAACATGCTGAAACTGATTGACGAAGGATTCTACAACGGAACCCTTTTTCATCGTGTAATAAAGGACTTCATGATACAAGCCGGAGATCCCGACTCGAAAGGTGCGCCAGCAGGCAAACATCTCGGAGCAGGCGGTCCGGACTATACAATCGAAGCCGAAATAAAGTCAAATCTCTTTCACAAACGAGGAGCATTGTGTGCAGCACGTCTTGGCGACGAGGTGAATCCTAACAAGGAATCGAGTGGCAGCCAGTTCTACATTGTATGGGGCGATGTATACAATACTGCCCAACTGAAGCAGATGGAGAAGCAAATGAAGCAGAATCAGGAAATTACCACATTCAACGATCTTGTGACATATCACAAAGACAAGATTATGGAAATGCGACGCAACCGCGACCGTGCCGGACTGCAGGAACTGCAAGACAGTCTGCAGAAAGAGGCCAAAGAGATTTGCCGGCAGCAACCTGTAGGCTTTACCGAGGAGCAATTCAACGCTTATACAACAATAGGCGGAACACCTTTCCTCGACAGAGAGTACACTGTTTTCGGCGAGGTAGAAAACGGGCTGGATATCGTAGAGCAAATAATAAATGTAGATACCGATTCTGCCGACCGTCCTAAAGAAGACATCACAATCAACAATATTGAAGTTGTTGAGCAATAATAAACTGACAACATAAGAGATGGTTTCTAAAGACAGTATTGAATCGGCGTATTGTTTCTTTCATCAGAAATGGCGTGTGTACTCTTATAGCAACAACTTGCGTCAAAAAGACGACATTGAGTACTCCATAGCCTCTTATGTTGAGTCGATGAACCGTCAGCTATACGAAACTATAGCTGACGGCAAATCAGACTTTCTAACTGACCACACATCTTTTTCGATAGATATGCAAGCAGCCATAAGTAGACTTGACATTATGGCCGCCGAAACAGACAAACAATAACGGAAATAATAATCAGCTCATGAATACCGTACATAAGGCACTTACCATATACAAAGCCAGTGCAGGAAGTGGTAAAACTTTCACACTATCCATAGAATATATTAAACTGCTAATAAACGACCCTACGAGCTATCGCTCTACACTTGCCGTAACCTTCACAAACAAAGCAACTGAGGAGATGAAGATTCGTATACTAAGTCAGTTGTACGGTATATGGAAACTACTGCCTGACTCAAAAAGCTATATTGAGAAGATAAAGGCAGACATGGACGTAACAGAAGAATTCATGGCTGAACGTGCAGGTATGGCCCTACACAACATAGTGAACAACTACAGCTATTTCCGAATAGAAACAATCGACTCTTTCTTCCAAAGTGTTCTGCGCAATTTGGCACGCGAGCTTGACCTCACAGCCAATCTGCGCGTAGAACTGAACGACTTTCAAATAGAGCGTAATGCAGTAGACACTCTGATAGACAATCTCTCGGAGAACGACCAGCTATTGGCATGGATTATGGAATACATCCAAGAGAACATACAAGACGACAAGAACTGGAACGTAATAGGACAGATAAAGAAATTCGGCGAGAACATTTTCCGTGAATTCTATAAGACCAATAGCAAGCAACTGAATGCAAAATTGCTTGAAGAGGGATTCTTCAAACAATACACAGCGAAATTGCGCAAATTGCGCAATGAGGCAGAAGCAGAAATAGTTAATGAAGCAGAATTGTTCTTTGATATTCTAAACAACCATGGCATAGACATACAGGACCTAAGCTATGGCAAAAGTGGTCCTGCCGGATATTTCATAAAGATACGATCGGGAATATACGACGAGAGTTTGATAACCGGTCGTGTAAAGACTGCTATGGACAATGGTAACGGAGAGGGATGGGTGAAGAAATCAGCCACTCCAGAACTCAAAGCCATTGCCGAATCGAAACTTGCTCCAATATTGATAAATGCCGAAGACGTAAGAAGCCGCAACTGGCCAATCTATCAATCGGCAGTACTCACCTTGCGCCACCTAAACCAGTTGCGCTTGCTCAACAGCATAGAAAGCAAAGTGAGAGACATGAATCAAGAAGCCAACCGATTCCTGTTGAGTGACACCCACACCCTACTACACTCACTGATAAAAGACAGCGACTCGCCATTCATATTCGAGAAAATCGGCACTCGACTCAACAACATCATGATTGACGAGTTTCAGGACACGAGTACTGTACAATGGCAGAACTTCAAGGTACTACTTGAGGAATGCATGAGCCATGGCACCGAACAAGGCAACCTTATTGTAGGCGACGTGAAGCAGAGCATATACAGATGGCGCTCGGGCGACTGGCGCATGTTAAACAATATAGAGCGTGAATTCCCTACAATGAGAAGTATGCTCAATGTACAGAGCCTTGACACTAACTACCGCTCGTCAAGACGTGTAATCAACTTCAACAATGCCTTCTTCACACAGGCAGCAGAGATAGAATACAAAGACTTGAAGATCGGCAACGAGTCGCAAGACGAAAAATCAGACATTTCGGCCGAACAGTTGAAGAAGGCTTATACAGACGTTCAACAGAATGTACCAGAATTCAGAAAAGACACGGGACATGTAAGTGTAGAATTGCTACCCCAGGAGGACTATCTGGCGCAGACTTTGCAGAAGACAGCCGATGCGGTAAGAGAATTACTCAATGCCGGGGCTGAATGTTCGGACATTGCTATTATAGTACGTTCAAACAGCACCATACAACAATTGGCTGAATATTTTGCTGAAGAAATGCCTGAGATGAGAATCGTGTCGGACGAGGCTTTCAGACTCGACAATGCCGACTCGGTGAACATCATAGTCAATGCCATGCACTGCCTGACCCATCCCGACGACCTAATAGCGAAAACATACATAGCCAAAGCTTACCAAACGAGAGTGTTGGGCAAGGATTATGTAGATGTAGACAAGATGCTTACAACAGAAGAAGGCACCACTGAGGCACTGCCAAAACAATTTGTCGACAATGCTCCTGACCTTATGGCCATGCCTCTGTATGAATTGGCAGAAAGGCTGTATAACATATTCGGGCTTAAGAATATCAACGGTGAAGACGCTTACATATATGCCTTCTACGATTGCCTGACAGACTATCTGAAAAACAACACTGCCGACATTGACAAATTCATAGAGGAATGGGACGACAGCATCAGCTCCAAAACTATACAGGTGAATGCTACACAAGGCATCAGACTCATAACCATACACAAGAGTAAGGGATTGGAGTTTGAAAATGTCATCATACCATTCTGCGACTGGAGCATAGAGAAGACTAACACCATATGGTGCTCGCCTAAGGTGGCACCTTTCAACGAACTGCCCCTAATACCTATAGACTTCAATGCCAAGCAGATGAAGGGCACCATATTCGAAGATGACTATAACGACGAGCATCTGCAGAACTGTGTAGACAACCTGAACCTGCTATATGTAGCATTCACACGCGCTTCGTCAAGCCTACATGTAATAGCACGCAGAGGCAATGCCAACCAACGCTCGTACACTATAGAGCAAGCCTTGTCGAATATGGAATTGGAAGACGGAATTCTTGAAGGCGACATTAACGACAAGAAGAGCTTTTTGAGATACACTTACGGCACATTGGAGACTGCCGATAAAAAGAAAGCAAAACACTCTGACAACATCTTCATGCCACAAATAAGCAACAAACAAGTAAAGATGGAGACGTATGATAACCATACGGACTTCAGACAGAGTAATAGAAGCCGTGAGTTTGTATGTGACGAAGACGACAGCAACAGCGAAGAGAAACAACGACTGGCGTATATAAAAACGGGTAGAGTGCTGCATCACCTGTTTGCCACAATCAATACTACCAAGGATATAGAACCGAGTCTGCAACAGCTGGAGATTGACGGACTGATAGAAGACAGCGACGTAAATAGCGAAAGTCTGCGCAAGATGCTGTACAAGCGACTTGAAAACAAGCAGGTGGCAGACTGGTTCTCCGGACGATGGACGCTGTTCAACGAGTGTACCATTCTTGACTACGATATAGCTACCGACACGGTGAGAGAGCATCGCCCCGACCGTGTGATGAAAGACGGCAACAAAGTAGTGATAGTCGACTTCAAATTCGGAGCCTACCGTCCAGAATACACCGAACAAGTAAGGCGTTACATTGCGCTCACCAAAGCTATGGGCTACAATGATGTAAGGGGATATCTGTGGTTTGTATATACAAATAATATTGAAGAAGTGAAATAATAGCATCATGAGAACGACAAGAACATTTTTGGAACATGTAGCCGAAGACATGATAAGTAAATGGGGCACAGACATGTCACGCATAGTGGTAGTATTCCCCAACAAACGTGCAGCATTGTTTCTAAACGAATATCTTGCACGCATAGCAGGCAAGCCCATGTGGAGTCCGGCATACACAACCATTAGCGAGCTGTTTGGCAAGCACTCGGAATTTGCAGTAGGCGACTCCATAAAACTGGTGTGCGACCTGCATAAATCATTTGTAAAATGTACGGGCATAGATGAGACACTCGACCACTTCTATGGTTGGGGACAGCTGCTATTGACAGATTTCGACGATATTGACAAGAATATGGCCGATGCCGACAAGATATTCTGCAATCTGAAAGACATACACGAACTTGACGACCTGTCGTATCTTACCGAAGAGCAGCGCGAGATGCTCAAACGCTTCTTTGCCAACTTCAGTGACGACCATGAGACAGAGTTGAAGAAACGCTTCCTTAGTCTATGGAGCCACTTTGGCGACATATATCACGACTACAACAAACGTCTAAGAAGCCAAGGCATAGGATACGAGGGAGCAATCTACAGAGATGTAGTAACAAAGCAAGACATTGAATTTGAATACGACACATACATATTCATTGGTTTCAACTTGCTTCAGAAGGTAGAACAAGAACTGTTTGCCAATCTGAAGAAGGCTGGCAAGGCCCATTTCTACTGGGACTTTGACACCTACTACATGCCTCGCAACAACAGCGCATTCAACAACGAGGCAGGTAAATACATTGCCATGTATCTGAAGGATTTCCCCAACGAACTCGACGTCCGCTCAGCAGAAATCTACTCGAATATGCGACAACCCAAGAACGTATCGTTCGTAATGGCATCAACCGAGAACATTCAGGCAAGATATGCCGCTCAATGGTTGCGCGACGGCAACAGATATTCAGACGGCAGACAAACTGCCATTGTAATGTGCGACGAAGCCATTCTGCCTCCAGTAATACAAAGTCTGCCTCCAGAGGCTGACAAAGTGAACATTACAAGTGGTTTTCCGCTTGGCATGACACCGATAGCATCGTTAGTATCACTACTATTCGACATGTACACATCGGGCATTACGAGCAAGGGTGCATACTATCGTACACAATATGCAAGCAAAGTATTGACACATGCCTACACACACTATATATCAGAAAAAGCAAAGGACGTATACGCCACAATAAAAGAGCGACATCTGATGTATCCCGACCACAACACACTTACTCTTGAAGGTGTAGACAAAGGCTTGTGCCTGCTCTTCCCTACCGGCAACATCGCTCTGCTAAAGCATGTAGCTACTATAATCAAGCAGATTGGCGTCAATGCCAAGGACACCGAGGATGCCTTCCTGCAAGAGTCGGTATTCAGAATGTACACCATCATAAACCGTCTAGAACAACTCGCTGCCAATGGCGACCTAAATGTAGACACAACCACATTGCGTCGACTCATCAAACAATTAATATCATCAACCACTATACCTTTTCATGGCGAACCGGTAGTGGGAATACAGATAATGGGAGTGCTCGAAACACGTAATCTTGACTTCAAGCATCTGCTGTTGCTGTCGTGCAATGAAGGCAATATGCCTAAGGGTGTCAACGACTCGTCGTTCATACCTTACGCCATACGCAAGGCACACGGACTGACTACCATCGACAACAAGGTAGCTATATACTCATACTATTTCCACCGTCTGCTGCAACGTGCCGACGACATAACGATAATATACAACAACACTACAGATAATGGACATACGGGCGAAATGAGCCGCTTTATGCTGCAATTGATGGTAGACGGCAAGCAGCAAATAAGCCACTACAATCTGCTTGCCGACAACTCACCTGTAACTCACGTAGCCCAAAGCATAAAAAAAGAGGACAGCATCAAGGACACACTCGACAGCATGTACAGTCTGTCGCCATCGGCAATAAACACATATATAAGGTGTCCGCTACAGTTCTTCTATCAATATGTGGCACACATAAAGGAACCCGACTGCGATGACGATGTAGTAGACAACCGTATGTTCGGCAATATATTCCACAAATCGGCACAACTGATATACGACGACATTGCACAGCACAACAATGGCAAGATTGAAAAAGCTGCAATACAGAAATATCTTAACACAAAGGGTCTGTTGGAGAATGTTGTTGACCGTGCATTCAATGAAGAACTGTTTAAGGTGAAGGACACAAAGCGCAGCCCTTACTACAACGGACTGCATCTGATCAACCGCAAAGTGCTGTTGGAATATCTGCGCCAATTGCTTCATGGCGACCAAAAAATCGCTCCTTTTGAGATACTCGCACTGGAGGAAGCCGTCTACACCCAAATGACATTTGAAGCTGAAGACAACAACGAGCGGAATATAAGAATTGGCGGAATTATCGACCGTCTGGACAGGGTGACCGATGCACGAACGGGCATACCAACAATACGTGTAGTAGACTATAAGACGGGACTGCAGGCTACAAAGAAGATTAAGGAAATTGAGGAAATATTCTCGGACACCAACATCAGCCAAAAGCACTCCGACTATTATCTGCAAGCCTTACTCTACTCGCTGATTGTAGACGACTCTACAAAATACAATCAGCAGAGGGATTGTGTAAGTCCGGCATTGCTATTTATAAAGCAGGCATCTAAGGATAATTACGACCCTGTACTTGAGATTGACTCACAAAAAATTTCAAACGTAAGAATATATAAAGAGGAGTTTGAGAAACATCTGAAGGAAGTGCTGCAAGAAATATTCAACACCACCCTACCTTTCACACCTACACAGGACAAAATGCGTTGCGAAAAATGCTCGTATAGGAGAATCTGCAGAGTTAATTCAGTTGAGTATTGAGAGTTGAGAATTGAGAGTTGAGAATTGAGAGTTATGATATGCTTTGTTTGGTAAATATAATTATAATATGGTAATCATAACTCTCAACTCTTAACTCTCAACTATCAACCATGGTAATATAACTTTCAATTCTCAACTCTAAACTCTTAATTAACCACTAAAATGGTGCTGGTGAAGATGGTTCACCAAATGGTGCATCGTCGGGCATACCTGCCAAATCAGGAGGCAGCGACATGCCTGGTCCGCCATTCATCTTGCTGCCGATAATCTCCGAACCAAAAGGGGCATCGCCAATAGGTGCCGACTGCTTCTCGGGATCCTGGAATCGAGTGAACTCGCCACGGAACGTAAGCAGCACGTCGCCCGTAGCACCCTTACGGTGCTTGGCAATGATAATCTGCGCCATGCCACGAAGGTCGTTGCCCTTCTCATCGTGCAGAATATGATAATACTCCGGACGATGCACAAACAGCACCATATCGGCATCCTGCTCGATGGCTCCCGACTCACGAAGGTCGCTCAGCTGCGGACGCTTGCCTTCAAGACCCTCACGATTCTCCACAGTACGATTCAACTGCGACAAAGCGAGTATGGGGATGTCAAGTTCCTTGGCAAGCCCCTTGAGCGACTGCGAAATCTTCGACACCTCCTCCTGACGGCTGCCGAAACGCATACCATTTGCATTCATAAGCTGAAGGTAGTCTATCATGATAATCTTTACACCCTTCTCGCGCACCAGACGACGTGCCTTAGTACGCAACTCGAATATGGAGAGTCCCGGAGTATCATCAATATACAATGGCGAGCCTTGCAACAGACGAATATTCTTGTCCAATCGCTCCCATTCATCGGGAGCCAACTGTCCGTTGAGCATCTTGTTGCCTGGTATCTCACACACATTTGAAATGAGACGGTTGACAAGCTGCACATTGTTCATCTCAAGTGAGAAAAAGGCAATAGGAGTGTTGTAGTCGACAGCTATGTTCTTGGCAAGCGACAGAGCAAACGAAGTCTTACCCATCGCCGGACGTCCGGCAATGATTACAAGGTCCGAACTCTGCCATCCACTCGTCTTCTTGTCCAATTCCTCATATCCTGTAGGCACACCGGTCAATCCGCCTGCATTAGCCTGCGCCTTCTGCAGAATGTCGATAGCCTTGGTTATGACAGGGTCCACCTGCGTATAGTCCTTCTTCATGTTGCGCTGCGACAACTCGAAGAGCGAACCCTCAGCTTCCTGCATCAGTTCGTCTACATCCTGCGTCTCGTCGAAAGCCTTGGTCTCCACAATGCTGGCGTAAGAGATAAGCTGACGTGCCAGATACTTCTGAGCAAGAATCTTAGCATGATACTCGATATGAGCCGACGATGCCACATGCGAGCTAAGCTCCACAATGTACGGCGCACCGCCCACATCATCAATAGTACCCTCACGCTTCAGCTCGTCGACAACAGTCATGATGTCCACCGGATTCTCGTTCATCGACAATGTCTGTATGGCATTGTATATCTTCTGATGGCGAGGCTCGTAGAAGGTTTCGGGGCGCAGCGTCTCCGACACCATAGAGAAGGCATCCTTGTCAATCATCAGCGCACCTAGCACCACCTTCTCTATATCCACAGCCTGTGGCTGCAGATGGCCGTAGTTCTTGTCAAACGCCTTGCCCTGCGACTGTTTGCCAGGCTTTCTTTCTGTACTTGTATTTGGCATAAAAGAAATAAAGCGATTGCGTTTCTACTTGACAACCTTGTTGTTTTCGGGGAACACCACTGTGGGGCGGAACTTCTTGGCCTCCTCAAAATCCATCAAAGCATAAGATATAATTATCACGGTGTCGCCGATTGCCACCTTACGTGCAGCGGCACCGTTAAGGCAGATGCATCCGCTGCCACGCTCACCCTTTATAATATATGTCTCGAAACGCTCACCATTGTTGTTGTTGACAATCTGCACCTTCTCGCCCTCAATCATATTGGCGGCATCCATAAGATCCTGGTCGATAGTGATGCTGCCAATATAGTTGAGATTGGCCTGTGTCACCTGCACACAGTGCAGTTTCGATTTCAATACTTCTATCATCATAACGGTAAAAAGAATACTTTCTAAATGTTTGTTGTTGTTGACTATTCCTTGAATGTGATATGGTCGATAAGTCGTATCGGGGTCTTGCCGCAATACACAGTTATGCAACCTGCAATGTACTGGCTGTCATCCCACGACTCCACCTCCTGCAAGGTATTGCCGTCGACAATAGAGAAATATTCCACCTCAAGACCCTCAACGGCATTGATGTCGGCCACCACCTTGTCGTGTGTCTCCTTGAGCGTATGGGTGGCCCCATATTCTTTGCCAGCCTTGAGCGCGCTGTAAATCTTAGGGGCTATAGCACGCTCGTCGGCAGCAAGCAGAGTATTGCGCGAACTCTTTGCCAAGCCATCGGCCTCGCGCACTGTGTCGCACTCTACAATCTGCAGCTTCAGTCCGAGATAGCGCACCAAAGCCTTGACAACAGCTATCTGCTGCCAATCTTTCTCACCAAAATAAGCTCTGTCGGGACGTACTATATAGAAAAGGCGTGACACCACTTGACACACGCCATTGAAGTGACCGGGACGATGGGCGCCCTCCATCACCGTAGTGACAGGAGGAAATTCAAAATGCCTGTTATCCTTAGTGGGATACATCTCTTCTACAGACGGTGCAAACACATAGTCGGCACCACATTGCTCTAGCAAAGCGCAATCGGCATCAAGCGTGCGCGGATAACGCTCCAAATCGCCCTGGTCGTTGAACTGGGTCGGATTGAGGAATACTGACACTACAGTCACATCGTTCTCAACCACACTGCGGCTTACAAGCGACGCATGGCCCTCATGAAGAGCGCCCATAGTGGGAACCAGACCTACTGACTTTCCTTCCTTCCGAACTTCGAACAACTCATTCTGAAGTTCAACAATACTTCTGAACAGTTTCATCATCATTTTAATTTTATTGCCATAAGCCAGTTGCCGATTTTATCACACGAAAAAATCCTGGCAACAGCTTAAAGCGTTTATCCTTTTGAAATTTCAATGCAAAATAACAACATTTTTCTTAAATGCGAAAGAATAAATCTAAAAATATGACAAATACGGCATCCAAATTTCGTTATTAATAAAAAACGACGATTTTTCTGAACTTTTTTTTATACCTTTGCACCTGTTTTTACGCGCACACAAACAAAATTCAACCAAATCGGCGCGACAATAAAAGAATCAAGCATGGCAAAGAAAATCTTATTCATCAATCAGGAGATATCCCCGTACGTTCCAGAATCTACACTTTCTGTAATGGGCAGAGACCTTCCAAGCAAAATGCAGGAAGACGGTTTCGAAATACGTACATTCATGCCGAAGTGGGGCAATATCAACGAGCGTAGAGGACAGCTACATGAGGTGATACGCCTTTCGGGAATGAACCTCGTAATCGACGACACCGACCATCCGCTCATCATCAAGGTTGCCTCAATACCGCAGACACGACTACAGGTGTACTTCATCGACAACGACGACTACTTCATGAAGCGCAAGATGGCCGTCGACGAGAACGGTGAGGAATACGACGACAACGGCGAGCGAGCCATATTCTTCGCAAGAGGAGTACTCGAAACCGTGAAGAAATTACGATGGTCGCCCGAGGCTATACACTGCCAGGGATGGATGGGATACATCGTGCCCCTCTTTATCAAGACAGCATACAAGGACGAGCCTACATTTGCAGGTACAAAGGTTATCACCTCTATATTCAGCCAAGGACTCACAAAAAAGATAGGCGACAACTTCAAGCGATGCCTCGAATTCAAGGACGTGACAGTAGAAAGCCTCGCTGACTACAACGACGATTTCGACTTCACCGAAATGTGCAAGCTTGCCATCGACCATAGCGACGCAGTGGTAGAAGCCGAAGCCAACGCCTACCCCGAACTCATAGAGTATGCAAAAAGTAAGGGCATAAAGGTGCTACCCTACCCCGGTGACAATGCCGACGACGCCTATAAAGCCTTCTACGAAAGCCTCTAACACACATACAGGGGCTTTTTATCTAACATTAGATTTTTTACTGTAAGATGAAAATAAAACTACTGGCAGGCATAGCGCTTGCCTCTATAGCGTTGGCATCGTGCGACGACAATACAAGCGAGATTGGCTCGTCGCTCATCGACAATGCCGACAAGCTCGAAATCACAACCGACACTTTCGGGATAATATCCAATTCGGCTGCTATGGGAGCCGTACTCTCCAACAGCTCGACAGGATACCTCGGCAAGGTGCGCGACCCCGAGACCGGGGCCTACCTCACAAGCTGCTTCATGACACAGTTCTACACCCCCGAGGACTTCACGTTCCCCGAGAAGGACAGCATAAAGAGCCTCGACAGCAACCACCGCATCATGGCCGACTCGTGCGACATACGCCTCTACTACACTAACTACTTCGGCGACTCGCTCGCCACGATGAAGCTCTCGGCCGTAGAACTCGCCAAGCCCGTGCCGGAAACAGGCAAATTCTACACCGACTTCAACCCCGAAGCCGAATACATCACGCCGCAGTCGATGAAAGTCGACAAGATGTACACGCTCACCGACCTCAACGTCGACGAGAGCACACGCTACGGCAGCGACTACATGCCCAGCATACGCATACCGCTAAGCTCCGAATACGGCACAAAGATCATGAACGCATACTATGAGCACCCTGAATACTTCAAGAATGCCTATGCCTTCATACACCATCTCGTACCTGGATTCTACTTCAAGACCACAAGCGGCATAGGCTCAATGGCATACATCCGTCTGAGCCAGCTCAACGTCTACTTCCGCCACAAGACCACTTATACAAAGACTGACGGAACCAAGAAGGACACCATCTATGCTGCCATGGCTTCGTTCCCTGGAACTGAAGAGGTGCTGCAGACTACAAGAATACAGAACGACCAGAACGTCATCAGCCAGCTCGTGGCCGACCCCTCATGTACCTACATCAAGTCGCCAGCAGGCATCTACACAGAACTGACCCTGCCCGTAATGCAGATTGTAGAGAAGGAATATACCGTAGGCGGAAAAGTGTACAGTCATAAGAACGACACCATCAATTCGGCAAAGGTAGTGCTGCGGCGAATCAACAACACTCAGGACAGCAAGTACACCCTCAGTGCTCCTAAAACGCTGCTCATGCTGCCCAAGAGCGATGTGAAGGCTTTCTTCGAGAACAACCGCACTGCCGACTACAAGACATCGTATCTCGCATCGTACAGCAGTTCTACCAATACGTACACATTCAACAATATCGGAAGTCTGATAAAGAACCTCTACGACAAGGCCGACCGCACAGACACCGATTGGAACAAGGTGGTACTGATACCGGTCAGCGTTAGCTACGACACCTCGAGCGGTGCGACGGAACTGATAAGCGTAAGCAACGACATGTCGATGACAAGCACTCGTCTGGTACGTGGCTACAACGACACCAAGGACAGCAAGATAACCATAAGCGTCATCTACAGCAAGTTCAAATAAACACGCAGCCATGGCAGACAACTTTCTTGAACGGCAGCGACGCGACTACGAGCAGCGTAAGCAGCAATTGCAGCAAAACAATCAAAAGCACGCCACCAGCGTGGCTGAAATACTCAGAAGGGCGCGACAACGGTTCAACAACGACTAAGACAAAATATCCTTACAAATAGCAATGGATAATTACGATTGTATTGTCAATCATAATTATCCATTGTTTTTTTATGACAGAGGGATGTTGACAAAAAGAATAACTTTTACCTTTGCATCATCTTTCCTCGTTTTTTATCTAAAGTAGCTTTTAATCCGAAATTTATATATACATTTGTATAAAAGAACAAATCAACTAAAGCATGGCAAGAGATGTCACATTGCGTGCCGACGGATATTGTTAGATTTTATCTTGCCCACCGTTTGAGTATTCTGCATACACACAGAACAACAACAAGACAGCAAACAACAATACAGAGATTTCCATTAAGCAAGGATTTGTTGAAGGACGAGTGATTGGCGCATTTAGATGTCGAATTGTTTTGGCTAAACGTAGACAAGCTGTCGATGGTGTTTGAATTATGCATCAATGTGTTATGTTTTTCGCTTGAATATTTCGCGCCGAATATCTTTATAGAGGGTTTTTCGGCTGGCGTAATGTAAGGCTTGTTATTGTTTAAAAAAGATATCAAACAGCTGTCGAAAGTGAAGTATACAGAATCGTTAGTATTATACAATAAAGATGAAATATTGCCGAAAAAACGACTGTTGATGTCTATGCGCTGCACATCTATCTCCTCGGAAGAAGACTTTGCGCTCTTACACGAAAAGCATAAGAGCGCAAGGATTATTATTAGCATTTGCTTCATCATACACATATTTATATATTAGCGTATTCTTTCGCTGCATCGAAACAGGGACAGTCTTTCGCTGCAAAATCCCTGTGACCTTTTATTACAGCATCGGGATATTTTGCTTTAAGTCGCATTAACAGACACTTAATAGCTAGTTTTTGCAAGGGCGTACGTGTGTCTTTTGATGTTTTACCGTCTTTCGAAAGACCTCCTACATAGCAGACGCCGATACTGTTTGCATTATGCCCTTTGCAATGTGCACCTGCTTGTTCGACTGGCCTTCCAAAATGTATGCTACCGTCGAGATATATTATATAGTGATATCCTATGCTGTCGAAGCCTCGCTCGCGATGCCATCTTTCGATATCAGCCACTTTGTAGTTTTTGCCCTCTTGCGTTGCTGTGCAATGTATTATGATAGTGTCAATTTTTCTCATTTTTCGAGTCCTCCATCTTTTTCCTGACTTCGTCATTGCGTACCCCAAAAATCTTCATCAAAGAGTTTAGCTATTTTCTGATGCCTTGCCATCA
>NZ_JADYTS010000064.1 GCF_021531355.1 Leyella stercorea
TTGCTCTCGCTAAACGATATACAAAAGGAGGGTGCACCATAAATGACCATAGTCAATTATGACACACCCTCATCCGAAACTTCATTTCGGGATTTGCCACAGGCATAGACCTTATGGCAGCTCAGACCGTACAGTCTCTGAAGCTCTCTCACCCAGGAATGGTGCTCACCGCCGCAATACCTTTCAGAGGACAGGCTGGCAGGTTCAAACCACATGACAGGAGGTGTTACGATGAACTTATAGAAAAAGCAGACGAGGTGATTGTATTGTCGGAACATTATTATCCGAGGTGTTTCCTTGACAGGGATGAGTTTATGGTATGCAATGCAGCACAGATTATTGCCTATTATGATGGTAGGGAAAGAGGAGGAACTTATTACACCATAAGAAAGGCAAGAGAGATGGGTATTTCTGTTACAAACTTATATTAGAACGCTTATGAATGAGATATTTGATATTGTTGTCATTGTCGTTGTCTTCCGCGTGCTGTTCGCTTTCTTAGGAGCATGGTGGCATGGGGACGAGCGCAATGATTTCAGACGGGATAGATAGTCATAGTTCTACATGTAATGACTAAGAATTGTAGTGGCAGCCTTATTGGATGCTTCTACAGGTGCATTATGTGGCTACACTTCAATCGGTGATGGACATTCAAAATGCTCTGTTGTCGAACAATTCCCCTTTTATGTCAATGATTTCATTTGCCTTGACTTGCGTGTTGTCGTCGAAGGTAATCCTTTGTTCGTACTCATCCCAGGACTTGATGGAACCCGAATGTGTCTCATATTTGCCACCTTCCTTCTGCAAGTCAGGAACAAAGTATGTAATGCAGACATACGGATGTTCGTCGAGGTGCGCTAAAAGTAATGTGATTTTCTGGTTGAGCACTTTACACTCACTCTCAGAGAGTTCTATCACCTTGTCTGTCAGTCTTGCCGTTTCACTGATAGCTGCACTATGCCCTGTTAGAGCCGCAAACGGGGCAAACTGAGCTGCACGCTGGTACATGGTCATTTGTGGTCTGACCTTTGATACGTGGTGGGGCAAGTCAATGATATGGGCGTATTTATCCGTCATGCTTTGTGTCCTCCTATCTGTTTATTGCGTTCTATGGCTGTAGCCCCTTCTTCAAGGTTTAGTCCCCGGAGTATGGAGTTCTTGCCGAACTTGCTCTTGATACTCAATAATGTCTCCTGCATCCTTCGCTCCTTAGCCTGTGCTGCTTCCTCGGCTTTATGTTGTGCCTCCAATGCTTCATAGTCGGTGAACAGGTCTAACTGTATGGGAGTGGAGCTCGTTGTTCTGGCACTCTCTTCACTGATGACATGGTTGGTGGTTAGTGTCAGGCGACGTATCAGCAGGTTGGGGTTGACAATCCGGTCGTAGAGGGATGCCACAGCCTTCATAATCTGTCTGGTAGATGAAGTGAACTTGTCTAAGTTGGCTGTCCCATGAGCGTGCTTCGGCACTTGGCGGCCATAGTGGTCTGTTGTGACATCGCCATGGTAGTTGTCACGAATGTCAGGGTTCGTCAAAGACTCGATGTCATAGCCTACTGTCAGCACCAGTTGGTCTGTAACGAGACGTTTGCTCACAAGGTCGAGAGCAACGGCATCCGCCATCTCCTGGGCAACGACCCTTGCTTTCTGGAATGTGTAGGGTTCTGTAAGCACCTGCCCGCTGCTCAGCGAATTGGTCTCAGGTCGATAGGCTTTCACATAGTCCATCGTGACAGGTTCCCATCCCCAGGCATGGTCGATAAGTAGTTCTGCATTCACACCAAAGAGTTTGTAGAGCAGTCCCTCACGCTCTAAGGAACAGAGAGCCACATCGCCCATGGTGTACATGCCATATTGAGCAAGTTTCTCTGCTATGCCTTTGCCCACACGCCAGAACTTGGTGATTGGGGTATAGTCCCACAGCTGTTCCCGGTAACTCATCTCATTGAGTTCCGCAATGCGCACACCGTCCTTGTCAGCAGGAGCCTTCTTTGCCATGATGTCCATGGCTATCTTGCAGAGGTAAAGGTTTGTGCCGATGCCGGCAGTAGCCGTTATCCCGGTATTCTTCAGGACATCACGTATCATGGTCATGGCAAGTTCATGTGCCGTCATCCTGTATGTGTCAAGGTAAGCCGTCACGTCCATAAAGACCTCGTCGATGGAATAAACGTGAATATCCTCTGGAGCGACGTATTTCAGGTATATCTGATAGATACGTGTGCTGTATTCAATGTATTTGGCCATGCGAGGAGGGGCAGCAATGTAGTCAACTTCCCAATCTTCGTGAACTTTGAGTTCCTCGTCCTTCCACGACTTTCCAGTCAGGCGACAGAAAGGGCTCTTGTACCTTCGCTCATTGTTGACTGCGTCTTCCTCCTCCTCGCTCGGGATAGCCCGAGCAAGCTCGGCTCTCCGCTCGCTCCTTCGTCGGTTGACTTCACGCAACCGCTGCATAACCTCAAACAGTCGTGCCCTTCCTCCAATGCCGTAGGCTTTGAGGGAAGGGGAAACGGCCAGACAGATGGTCTTCTCTGTCCTGCTCACGTCTGCCACAACAAGATTGGTGGTGAGCGGATCGAGACCTCGCTCTACGCATTCCACGGAAGCGAAGAACGATTTCAGGTCGATGGCTATATATGTACGGTTGTCCTCGGTCATAATACTATTGATTGTTAAGATGATATGTCTCGCATATCCTTGCTATTTCCTTGATGCTTATGTTGCCATGTCATGTACCACCAGCACGTTGACTTCGTCTTCCTCCTTCTTGCAAGGCATAACCCAAGCGAGCTTGGGATTCTGATCTTGCTTCGTGCGTCGGTTCTTTATGACCGTAGTCACATGACCCGCCTATCCATACATAATATTATAGGTTGTATCTAGTGTCATAGACTCATCTGTTGCTTCTTATTTCCAATGTTATATCCATATACGACCGCTTGCCGTCTATATAGTCGGCATAGAGCAATTCTTCGCATCGGCCTTTAAGAACATGGCATTTGCCGCACAACTCACAGTTGTGTAAGCATTTCCATTCATTCAGAACATAATCCAAACGCTCTTCTCGTGTAGATGATTCAATACTCGGTGCGGTCATAATATGATTGTATGCAGATAGGCCACTAAGGCAATCTGCATAATGATTATTAAAGGTATGCCATACTTGAATTTCTTGTGCATAGTCTTGTGATGCCAAAGTCGCATACCTGCCCATGCTCCGATACTGCCACCTATGGCAGCCATCGTCAGTAGTGTAGCTTCTGATATGCGCCATTTGCCTTTCTTTGCCTTGTACTTGTCAATGCCGTACAAGAGGAATGTGGCAATGTTGATTGCAAGGAGATAACAGATGATTTCTTCCATTTATCCGATGTATTCAAGGAAAGCGTCTACCTGCAATCTCAGATTCTTCTTTTGTGCTTCGGTCAGTATCATGCGCCCTTCCGTCCAAGCCTCCATATTCAGTTGGATGCCAGTCTGAGGTTCTGTCATTACTTCTGCACGGATAAACGGCAGCGTGAGCAGTTCGGTAAGTTTCTCACGGCACTTGGATGTTGCCGATGCGCCACCAGCACCGCTAAGAGCCACCTTCTTGCCGTTGATGGCAAGCGGAGTCTGACGGTCACCTGCTATGAGCGGACGTGACAGCCAGTCGATGAGATTCTTCAAATGACCTGGGTAACTGTAATTGTATTCAGGAGAGAATATCCAGAGTGCATCCGCCTCTGCTACTTTTTCCCTCACTCTCTTGACCGCTTCGGGCGCAGGAAACTCGATGTCTTGATTCATCAGCGGCACATCCGAATAGTCGAGATATTCCACCGTCGCACGCCCGGCAAGCATCTCTTCCACCTCTTCTGCGAGCTTCTTGTTGAACGATTCCTTGCGTAAGGAACCGATGATAAAAAGTATCTTCTTCATTGTCTTCGTATATTTTGATTTTCATTATTGCATCTCGGTTAATGTCCAACCATGATCGCCATGGTAAATCATCTGCCGGGTCATGCCACCGTCGATACAGATGTTCTCGCCTGTGATGAATCCTGCCTTGTCGGAGCAGAGGAACAGCACCATATTGGCGATGTCCATCGGGTTGCCAACACGTCCTGCAGGCTGCTGCACCGCATCTGCGCCATCGTACTCCTTATAATCAGTGTCTATCCATCCTGGCGAAATGGAGTTGACCCTTGCCTTGCCACGAAGTGTGACGGCAAGGGCGTGGGTGAGGGCAGCAATACCTCCTTTAGCAGCAGTGTAGCTCTCTGTCTGTGGCTGACTCATGCGGTCGCGCGAGGATGATATGTTTACTATCGATGCTCCCTCAGCAAGATACGGAGCAAGCAGCTTGACAAGATAGAAAGGTGCAGTAATCCCGACTGCCAAGGCATACTGAAACTCCTCCCAAGTACATTCATCCAGTCCCTTCATCAGAGGCAGGGCATTATTGACGATGAAATCCACCTTGCCATACTTCCCGATTACTTCATCTGCAAAGGCTTCCAGCACCTCCTTCTTGGAAATGTCCCCAACGAAGTGGTCTCCCTCTCGCACATCAATGACCGCAACAGAAGCCCCTCTCTTTCGGAACTCCTCTGCGATACATTTGCCGATGCCATGCGCACCGCCTGTCACGATTGCCACCTTATCTTTATATTCCATAGCGGTTATCTTATTGTAGTAGACGTTCAATTATTTGTTACATATAAATCCAATGGCATCTTTGACTGCTCTGTCAAATGCCGTATCCTGCCCGGGAACTGTGATGAAAAGATGTACGGCTCCTTTATATTCTATCCGTTGTATCTTTCCGCACATTCTTTCTGCAAGATTCAATCCTTGATCGCGCAGAATGTCCCTTTCTGCAGCTATGAGTAAAGTTCTCGGAAGCATATTCAACTCTTCATCACTACACAGGCCTACGCTGATGGCGGAACAGCGATTGTCTGCATTGATGGTGTACGCCCGATTGAAAGCTTCCATGATTTCGGCATCCAAACCAAATCCTTTACCATATTGCTTCCATGATTCCGAACCATCGTCAAAAGCCTTTGTCACAGGGTAGAACAGAAGCAAGGATTCTATTTTGCCGCGGCATGTTTCTGACAAAGCTGTGGCCAGGGCAAGGTTGCCTCCCGAACTGTCACCGCCAATGGTGATGTGGTTGACATCAATATGCAGCTCTGCAGCATGGTCGATGATGTAATTGACAGTAGAGATACAATCGTCCAGCCCTTCAGGATAAGGGTGTTCTGGAGCCAAACGATAGTCAAGAGCTATAACTCTCATCTTGCCCGATGCAGCCTGGGCATCACAGAATCTTCCACAACTGTTGATGCTGCCAAAAGTCCAGCCACCTCCATGCAGATACAACAAGACTGGAAGGCGTTGGTCTTGACTTCCCTTGGGCTCATAAAGGCGCATGTTTGGGGTAATCATTTTTGTTTCCACATGGTCAGAATACTTGGGTGGAGCATTCCGGGCATTGCGGACAGCTGTCAACCCTTTGTTATCTCCATCAATAGCCCTGAGTATAGCCAATGTCTGTTTGTGTTGTAGGTCTGACGGCATGTTACGTAGGAATTCATCCGCCTGGATGCGCATCAAACATTGTTCTGCAATCTCTGCCACCTCTTTCTCCTCTTTTGACTTTTGCAAGAAGATGGCAATTGATAAGTGAGAACCGTCGGGCAAAAGAACGATTCCAACATCGTTTCTATCTTGTCTTCCGTCAGAAGAAGGAAAACCAGAACCTGTCTTGTGAATCAGTTTGCCGTCTTTGGGCAAGACTGCTGCTATGCGTTGCTGACCCGTATTACAATCAGCCATTGTATCCCAGATAAAGGAGAGATTCTTGTTATCATCCCTATGAAGATAAAACCACTCCAAGAGCCTTGCCATTTCTTTTGGAGTGGCTGAGTTTTCTATGGTTCTATGAGGATTCTTTTTCATCTCCTTCTCCGTCAGTTGCACATGGATGTCTTTGAATCCAAGCGTATGGATATATTTCTCTACTGCATCCGGCTGTCCGCATGATGCAAACAAAAGGTCGCACGCATTATTGTCGCTCTGTTTCAATGACCATTCTATTAACTCTGCAAATGTGAAATAACGCATACCTTCAAATATTGAAAGCATAGGCGACCATGTCTCAGCGTCCAGACTATCCTTGTGTACAAGAACAGAGTCGCTCAGTGTCAGTCCTTTCTTGTGCAAGTAGTCTGCTACGTATAAAGCCTGTGGAAATTTCATGACGCTGTGCATGGCAAAAGCACTATCCTCCTGATGACCGCAATACAAATCCCCATTCACAATGCTTGCCCCATATGAAAAACATGAGGATTGACCTTTCGCCTCTGTCGTCTGGATATAAGCCAGGAAAAAGGTAAGAAGCAGAAAAAGTAGGATTTCGCTCACTCGTTGAGTTCCTCCCGTGGGGGTGAACATGATTTGATGTATCTTCATCTTTCCTTTATCTGTTTATTGAGTTATGGCCACTTTGATAACTCCATCTCGCTTCTGCTCAAAGAGTTCATAGGCTTCAGCTATCCTCTCCAACGGAAAACGGTGGGTGATGAGCGGTGTGGTGTCAATCTTCAAACCTGCCTTTATCTATATATGTATATGCTTTCATTATCTTAAGAATGGGTCAAGCGTTGCCAATAACTCTGATTTCTGCACTACTCACGATTTTTGTTGTCATTTTTGTTTGTTATCACCCATCGGCCATCCTTGCGACCGCCTTCACGAGAGAGTATGCCTTTGGATTGCAGGTCTGCAATATCTTTTTTTATCGTTCTCTGTGTTACAGGTTCTTTTTCCGAAATCTTTTGGGAAATCTTTTGGGAAGTTAAAGTGCAATCACTCTGCACCAATGATAGTATAATCCGCTGTCTATCAGTTATTTCTTCCATAGATTCTTTTGGGAAGTATTTTGGGAAGTCTTTTAGGAAATCATTGTCTTTCTTTCCTTCTTTCTTGCCACTCTCATCCAGTTCCTTGCCAATAGAGACAAGATAAGCCTTCTCGTCAACAAAAGCCTGATGTATGGGCACCGTCGCAAGGAAGTGACCATTCCATAGTCTTCCCCTTCTGCAGTTCGTCGATGTTTATTGGTAATGCCATATATTTCTTCCTGTTCTGTGTCACCTCATACTTGTTCAGTATTCATGCGTATCTGACATTTCGGTG
The DNA here is from genome assembly GCF_021531355.1 of Leyella stercorea. Lineage (GTDB taxonomy): Bacteria > Bacteroidota > Bacteroidia > Bacteroidales > Bacteroidaceae > Prevotella. The sequence continues at coordinate 7,191 of NZ_JADYTS010000064.1, forward strand.
CAAAGGTACGTTTTTTTTTTGAAAAACGATGCGATTTCCATAAAAAATCGCATATAACAAGACAAACAAATATCTTGCATGGCTACCATGTGGCGAATGTTTTGTTACTTTATAAAAAAAACGTAGCAAAGGTAAACCTTTGCAGTCGGGTAATCATCCTATTGGTGGTACAGAAGTTCAGATAGGAAAGGAAGGTACTGCAGCCTGTTATTCAAGACCGCAGTACCAAGCCATTAAAGTTTTTACTCTGCAGGTGCCCATTTGCAACGAACAGGAGAGACGATTGCGCCCTCTGCCTTCAGCTGCTTCATGGCTGCATCTACCTCTTTGCGGTCGAGACCGCTGAGTTCTGCGATTTTACCTGCGTTAAGAGGCTGACCTGCCTCTTTCATTGTTGCTAATACTTTTTCTTTTGCGTCCATTGTTTTAACGATTTAATGTGTTAATATTATATTGTTATGCTGTCTCCTTCGTGCCCGATGCACCAAAAGGGGACATCCTTTTCTTTGCAGAAAGGCTCCATGCGCCACGCACTCTCAAACCCACTCATGACAAAGTGCATTGGAACAAACATCCCAACCTTGAAGCGGTCGATAAATTGACGCCCTCCAAGCGTATAGCCGTTGCCGATGCGTCCGTCCACGGGGAACATCACAAGGTCAAACGAGTCGGTAATCTTTCGGATGTCTTTAAGTTCACCAAGGAACCGCTTTTCCTCTGCCACAGGATTGATGTATTGACCGCACTCTTCACTGAAGACCTCTCCTTCAGGCGTGCCGTCAACAAGAAAGCGTGCGTACCAGTTGCACAGGTCACCAGCGTGAAAGATGGTTTTACCTTCTGTCTCAACAATCCAGCTCACGCCACTGTCATTGCTGCCCGTGGCTGACACTTTCAGGTTCTCATCTTCCCATACCGCTCCTTTAGCCATCCATACATCGGCATCCTCTTTCTGCGCTCTTCTTCGTTTGAGTATATCCTTTGACAGGATGTATGTAATATTGGGGATGCTATTCTTCCATCTGAGGATTGATTTCGTGAAGTGGTCCTCATGGAAGTGGCTTGAAAACACGTACACATGTTTACATGTATTCATGTACCCACTCATGACATCGGCAGGATCCATCCAGTAGTCAAAGACCAGGATGCACCGAGCCGTTTCAAGCAGGAATCCACTATGGAAGATGTATCTGAGTGTCATCATTTCAAAGCCTTGCCGTCTGAGAATGCCTTTCCAATGGTCTTGCCAAGTTCGATGTAACCATGATGTATCGGGTCGAACACGATGAGTTCCATCTTCTCCATGTCGGGCTTGCCGTCCTCTGCCAGATAGTTCTCATCCACAAGGATGTTGACTATCTCTGCCACGATGTAATAGCCCTCTTCCGACTCGTCAATCTTTTCCTTGATGCGACACTCCAAGGTCATGGGGAAGTCGGTGAAGACGGGAGCATTGACATTCTCTGCCTTCTCAACGTTCCAACCAGTCTTCGCCATCTTATCCGCATCGTTCTTGGCAGATACGATGCCTACGAAATCTGCTGCCACCATGGTCTGCTTTGTAGCAAACGCCACGGTAAAATCTGGGCAGTCGTTAAGGTTGTCGGTGGTGGCATGCGCACCCATGGAAATCATAATCTCTTTAGCGTCCCATTGACCGCCCCAAGCTGCATTCATAGCATTGGGCTTGCCGTTCTTGTCGTATGTGCCGATAATCAAAACCGGCTGTGGTACTACCCACGGCTTTGGTGCAAAACTTTTCATATGCTTCGTTCTTTATTTTGTTATCTATTCATGTGTAAATACGCCATCAGCGCAATCTGTATCACTTTAAATTCCCAACTCCACATCCTTGCCGAATGGTGCGAGCGAAAGCCCGGCCATCTTGAAATGCTGTTTTCCCCAAGGAATGCCGATAATGGTTATACATAAGAGAAAGCCGAAGAACAGATGCATGATGCAAGCCCACAAACCTCCGAAAATCAGCCAGAGTAAATTCAGCGGGATGCGAATGCAACCAGTTGGACTATTCGTTTCTCTTACCGTAGAACCAAAAGGCCATAGGCAGAGCAGACCAATCTTGAATGTCTGTATTGCAAAGGGAATGCCGATGATGGTACATGCAAGAGCCAGACTCCCGGTGAAGTAACCGATGGCAGCTTCGAGACCTCCGAAGAGCCACCAAAGTAAGTTTCCTATTATGCGCATAAGATTATTCTTTTGTATTCTTGTTAATTTCTTGCCATTCCTGATGCTCCTCCAGATGATTGGTCTTTACCAGTACACTCTGGAAGCCGAAGTTTCTGCCAGCTTCGGCATTCTCGGCACGGTCATCGAAATAGAGGGTGGTGGCAGGATTCAATCCAGTCTGTTTCGTCATCTCTTCATATATTTCGACGGATGGCTTCTCCTTCCGCATGGCGTATGAGAGGAATACTTCATCAAACAACTCGTCCGTGGAATATCCAAGCTGCTTCATCAGACAGACCGACTTCTGCCAAAGCGTGTCGTTGATGTTGCTGAGCAGATAGACCTTGTACTGATTCCGAAGTTTGACTAATGCTTCCAGTCTTTCTACGGGCAGATTACCACACAGCTCTTCGAGCACTTTTTCAATATCCTCGGTTGTGGTTCCTTTACGGCAAAGACTCTGCATCTCTTTCAATGTTTCTGATTCCGCTACAAGACCATTAATATATTGGTGCATTAGTCTCTTGATCTTGCGGACATGGATTAGTCGCTTGAACGCCGTTACGCCCAGGCTCTCCATGGCTTTCACAACAGAAGCATCATCAATGTTCACGATGACACCTCCATAATCAAAGACGAGTGTTTCTATCTGTTTTACGCTCATTTTCTTATTGTTACAATTCTCTTATGACATGCTTGATGGCAGCTAACGGGTGATACAAAATCATTCTTGGCCCACCCCAGCGCATCACTTTGCACATTCGTTCTTTCATCTGAGGACGATAGCAGTGGATGGGACACTTTTTGCAAGTTGGTTTGTTCTCGCCAAACTTACAGCGTTCCAGTCTTGCAGTAGCGTACTGTAGCAACTCTTGGCACTCAGGACATAATTCATTATTGCCCTCCTTCTTCCTGCAGTACAGAACGTATCATCTGCTCCACAACTCGCTGCTCTTCCTTTATTCTTTTCATCTTTTTATTTTAAGAATGGATCAAGCGTAGCCAGCAGTTCGGCTTTATCTACCACACCGCTTGTGCGCCACAATACTTCTCCGTTTCGGAAGAGCATCAGCGTAGGCACGGATTGAATGCGGTATTGGCTTGCTGTTACGCCGTACTTATCTACATCCACCTTGATGATGCGGATTCTGTCACCCAGCACTGTCTTCACCTGCTCCAAGATGGGGTGCATCATCTTGCATGGCTGACACCATGTGGCGAAGAAATCGACCAAGACAAGTTGGTCGCTTGATATAACGTCTTTGAATGTTTCCATCTTTATCTGTCTATTTCTGTGAATCGGTTAAATGTCCTTCCGTCTCTTGTTATTTGCTCGAAAAACATCTTCTCGGGACGAACCCAGTATGCTTCCTCACCATATAGTGCTTGATATACCACCATGCGCTCCTGAGTCTCGCTGTCATATGCGGAATGGATATACTTGTACATTCCTCCCTTAAAATGACGGAAAAACCTTTCTTCTTTAACTGAATACTCCATGAGCATCTTCTGTGCCAATGGGGCATACCAAGTCTTGACTTCCTGCTCTGTGGGCGTGTGTCCGCCAGGGAAGTGATAGCTCTTGTTATAGTGCTGCAAGAACAACGGCTCAAAATGAGCCAGTGTGTCTTGTTCACCAAATAGTCCCCACACACGATCCTTGTAATACGGATTACAATAGTCAAACTGTAAGGCTTCGAGCTGCTCAAACTCATTGATGAGTGATTCGTTGATGACTATTGTCTGATTACCGTCCATGCGCGGAGCCTTGTACTCATGTTCGCCAATGCGTTCTCTCAGGAAGTCCGTCATCTTGAAATGAGGATTACCGAGCAAGGCAGGGATGCCCACGACAGGAGAAAGCATCTGTGCAAGGAAAGCCCCGCAACTGTTGCCTATGAGCAGGTCTGGCTTCTCCTTGTCGATAAGCATGCGTATGTATTTCAGTGCTTCCTTGGGATGGAGAGGCAGATCGGGAGTCAGCACGATGGCTTGCCCATCAAAGGCCTCCCTCAGTGCTCTCGCCATCGGACAGCTGCCAGTAGCAAAGAAACCATGTAGGAACAGTATCTTTTTCATGCTATTTATTCTTTGTCTTGTGGATTGTCAGATATGCCCTTTCTCTTGATTGGCCCAGAATGATTGCCACGGTTCAGCTTGATGCCATGCTTGTTCAGTATGCGGAACACAGAGCTTCGGCTTCTGAAACCGCTGGCTCTCCATACTTCATCAATGGGATGACCTGCAACATACAGGTTGATGACTGTCTTTTCTCTGTCGAGCTTCTGCATCTTTGCTGACGAGACGGGAGGTAGTGACACTATCATCTTCTCCTGTAAATTGACGACATGCTCCGCAGACTTACGCAGGGCAAGAACCTCTTCCGGCAAAGCCCCCATCATTTCCAATACATCGGACGGCCTTGTTTCGGGAAACAGCTCGTTCCTTGAATCAATCTGGTCATGGATGCTTATAATACGGATGACCTTGACTCGGCAAAATTCCAGAAATGTTGCCAGTTCCCGACTGCCACGCAAGGCATTGGAAAACTTGGATATAACAAGTTCGTCGCCCCTTTGCAGGGCAACCATCAGTTGTTTCCAGAGCGGTCTGTTGCGTTCGTTCTCGTCACTTTCTTCAACGATACGGATGCAACCATAGTCGTTCATCCACTTTCGGTCTTCCTCCAATCTGTCGTACTGGGAGATAGCCATGATGTAGCCAATTTTTGCCATTGTAAAAAGGTATTTATCTGATATTATGATGGTTAGATACAACCTAACCTTACAGCCATCCGTTTGTGGTAGTGAGGTTTGGTCATACGCATCATTCTATATTGCGTGCAAAGTTACAAATTATATTCATAATAATAATCATACTGAGGCAATATAATTAACCTTTCTTGATTATTTAACCTTGTTTAATGCTTTCCATGGTTGGTAATTTATCATACTTTATAGAGTATGAATAACAAAATAATTTAAAGTGGCATTATTTTCATTGTGGTATGGAAAAATAACCGTATCTTTGCACTCGAATTTAACATATAAATGCCAATGAAATATAGGATAATACCACACTGTTTCCATTATCAGCGTTGCCTTTGCAACCCTTCTGCTTCAGGTCTCAAAAGCGAAATGAAAGAAAGTAAAGCAAGTGAAAGAAAAAAGACTCATAAGAGTTTAATCTTTCACTTGCTTTTTTTATGCACCTTATTCATTTCCTCTTCGTGTTCTACTGGAACTCAATATGATTTTGAGTCTTCTGAGGACGCTTTGAGGAAATATAATAGCTTCTTTCATTCCATACAGGAACAACAAGTAGTCAATTCTGAACAAATGGCTGCTTACATCAACCAGTGGCAAGAGTTGTCAGATACAGTTCTTCATTACATCGAGAAAGACCCAGCGTTCACAGCTCATGCCGGCTTATCAATGGTGTTTGCGGAAAACACGGACTCCATTCGCACGGCACTGCTAAGATTGGCTGATAAATGCACCTTGAGTGATGTGGCATACGTGAAATTACACACATCTAAATATGCTGAAGAGAGTGGACTTGATTCCTTAAAACAGGCTGCTGGTAATTTCTATTCCAGCTTGGATAAGAGTCCAATCTATAATAAAGATGTACGTGAGATACTTGCAGACTACTCCCAGTACCTTTCCGAGGTGAACAGGATGGGAATCCATTCAAAGAAGGACTTCCTCAATTACATAGCCAATGAGGACAGACACTTCCGCTCTTTTCTTGCGCATCTTGACAAATGCTCCTCAATGAATATGACTGGCATTACGAACCTGACAACCGACATCTGTACAAGTATATATTCAAATGCCTCCAAGAAAATAATTTCCGCAGAGGAAGCACTGGTTTATATGTCCATGAGAACCAACCGCCGATTGATTCTCAATGCGAAGATCTGCAACGAGGTATTAAAAAGAGGTAAGATAAAAGATGCTCCGCAAGCCAATGCCTATTTATGGATGATGCTCCAGCCATACCTTTCGATGGATTCCTTTGGCGTGGCAATGCTTACTCCCGAGCAGTCGCAAGCCATGACAGATATTGCAAAGGACTTCCAGACAATTGTTTCAAGGCTTGACAGCAAACATCTTTTAGACAAGGAGCTGTCCGATAAATTGCCAACACAGCTCATGCGTTTATACATATCAACTCTCTAATCAACCTCGAAAATGTTACAGGAAGCCATCTACAAATTTAAAACGTCAGGACCAGTAATCCTGCCAGATCTCATAGATAATGTTTTCCTCAGCAAGGTCACTTCCTATGAGGATTACGCCATTCTTCTGTATGACGTTCCCAAGCCTCAGTCTATGGAGAATGTCCTGGAAATGTTGGAAATGAATGCTGATCTTGCCATCCTCTATCATCTGGAACCACCAGTTGATACGGTCTTCGGCCATGAAAGCTGCGCCTACTGCTTCCCCGTCACGGAACGCATGTTCAAGATTAACTGCAAGACACATGTTGACGGACTTGTCCACCAGCTCAATGTCACGATATACAACTCCATTGAGGTGATGTCAGCTGACCTCTTTGAAGACCTACGTCTTCACGAGAAGCGTGGAACCTTCAAGGTGAAACGTGAACATGTTCAAATCATGAACGACTTCAACTGCGGTCTTTGATGGAGAAAAGAACATTTTATCTCATTGCTGACATCATACATAAAAACAGGACATGGATAAAGGTCATAGACACGGAAAGGCTTATAGAGATGAGAATACCTCAGGATGGTGTGTTGAAAACCCTGTTCTACAAGGCTATCACTCTTCAAAGTTACAGAGAGCATTACTCTTTCATCAAATCACGCACATGGAATATAAGTGAATATGACTTGAACCAAGGAGTGGCAGCCCTGTGCAGGAAAGACCCGTCCGCATCTGTACGTGTCAAGAGGAATGCCCTCACATTGCGTGATGTTGAATACATTATCGAAAAAGCATCTTTTGGAATAATAAAACTTGAACTCGACGATTATGAATACTAAGAAAAAGGTATATGCCTTCTACATTACCATCATAGCACTGGCTGTGCTGGCAATGATGGTGTTTGACTTGAACCTGATGGCCAAATCCATACTGTGCCTGATTGTGTTCTTCTGTCTGTTGGTCATGCGTAGTATTCGGAATGCTTATCAGTTGCCCGATGATATTGACCCCGATACAATGCAGCCTGTCAGCTCTCTACTAAAAACTGAGAAGGAGGACATCCACGCTCAGACTGACCATGGCTCTAATGTCGATCTGTATCTTCGTCTCCTGATTGAGGCAGATGAAAAGCTTTCAAAAGACCCCGAGATTGACCAGATGTCTCCCAGTTATAACATCCAGTTGAACAGATACATTGCTGCACGACTGGAGTCATTGGAATCTGCCTCAAAATAATCCTCAAATAAAATAACGATTAAATATGACACTGACTCTTACCATCATTCGTTTCATCTTCCCTTTCCTGCTCTTGGTGGCATTCTTCTGTCTATACAAGAAGGAATACAAGTTCATGAAAACATTCATGTGGAAGATGGTCTCACTCCGTAACAGCAAGCTTTTCTATGTCAGCATGGTTACGTTCCTTCTCATCTTCATCAACTGGTGCTGCTGTATGACAGACCCGAACATAGCTGTGGCTCTCTCCTGTCTTATTACTCTCATTCTTATATCCAGAAAGATTATGGTTAGCGTACTGAGACTGTTGCATGAGAGGAAGCGGCTTTGGTTCTTCACTGTATTTGTGGCAATGGTCTGCTATGCCATTCCGTATATGAACAGTGTCTTTCATCTGTTCTTCACACTCAGTATGGCAGCGGTCTTTTACCCATCTGAAAAAGTGCTTGCACTTTGCGATGATTCCAAACCGCTCAAAAAGCATGAAGAACGGTTGGAACAGATATTCAAAAACTACTATTAAATGCCACTTGTTTGTGGCAGAGATTAGACAACACTTGCTCTGGTAAATAACATATCAAATTAAAGAATGACTCAAATGAACCAATCATCAAAACATGTCTCTTCTGAGGGAGAGACTCCACAAAGTGTGGATCGTTCATTGCTGGAGTTTCTCAAACCCAAATCGGAGGAACGTTACAGCAAGCTCGAAGCCTATTGCGACCTGTTGTCCAGAGCATCCGCAGGTGCATACGCCACACCTGAAGCCGAAGGTGCGTTGCAGTTGCTGCCTGGCCAGTTCGTTGCCACCATCTCAGAACTTTCACGCCAATGGAAATGGCAGCGTGCCACTGTACGGCAATTTATCGCAGGGCTGGCAAACCTCGGACATATTTCGGGTCACCAGTAAAACCCTGTGTTGAATAGTTAACAGGATTTGCTTTATTCTCGTTAGAATTAGTTATCTTT
>NZ_JADYTS010000065.1 GCF_021531355.1 Leyella stercorea
TATACAAAGCTGTTTTTCTAATGGCGGTCATTAGAAAAAGCTTCTTGTCATTTTCTAATGACCGATTTGGGTTAAAACGACGGGTGCTATAATATCGGCTGTGGCGAGCATCGGAATTTCAATTCCATAAAGGTACGATTAAAACTGGTGTCCTCGTGATCCTCCCTGGTGGCTGCCATATTTCAATTCCATAAAGGTACGATTAAAACTCATGCAGATACCATGCGAGCCATGCTTCATCGAGATTTCAATTCCATAAAGGTACGATTAAAACTGCCTTGCGTCCTTCGGCTGCGTTCTCGGTCATTGATTTCAATTCCATAAAGGTACGATTAAAACTACGAGAGTTTTGCCAGCCCATCCACGCTTGTTCATTTCAATTCCATAAAGGTACGATTAAAACGTGACTACCTTGCGATTTGCACCGAATATGAAATATTTCAATTCCATAAAGGTACGATTAAAACTTGCAACTTCTTCCGCCTTCAAGAAGTCGAGGACATTTCAATTCCATAAAGGTACGATTAAAACTTCCTCCAGGACAGGATGGTAGCCGGGGACTTCCATTTCAATTCCATAAAGGTACGATTAAAACGAGGGTTTGCAGCTCGTAGAGACCGCCGAGGGCGATTTCAATTCCATAAAGGTACGATTAAAACATAACAACAGAATCAATCTTTGTTGTTGTGCAAATATTTCAATTCCATAAAGGTACGATTAAAACAAACTCAAAACTCAAAATTCCCTTATCTCCCACTATTTCAATTCCATAAAGGTACGATTAAAACTTGCCGCACAAAAACGGATACAACCTTAGAGCCTTATTTCAATTCCATAAAGGTACGATTAAAACTTGGTCAGACTGGTTTTTTACATTTTTCAATCCTTATTTCAATTCCATAAAGGTACGATTAAAACCCCGCCAAGCGCAGTAAGCGCCCTTTCATTTCCCAATTTCAATTCCATAAAGGTACGATTAAAACAAATATTAGAAAATTATGGCAAACAATTATAGAATGAATTTCAATTCCATAAAGGTACGATTAAAACCCCTATCCTCCTATTCTTTTGTGCCATCGTCCTTATTTCAATTCCATAAAGGTACGATTAAAACCGCAAAGCATCTTTATTTGAGCATCCGATTATTTATTTCAATTCCATAAAGGTACGATTAAAACAAGAAGGCTGAAGATGGTGATTATTACGTTGTCGCATTTCAATTCCATAAAGGTACGATTAAAACCAAGACAGATATTAAAGGCTATTGCAAACTTGATGAATTTCAATTCCATAAAGGTACGATTAAAACCAACTATGTTACAAGCAATGATTATTGGCAACCTATTTCAATTCCATAAAGGTACGATTAAAACGGCGACAGAATACACGTCACATCCTGCCATACGTAATTTCAATTCCATAAAGGTACGATTAAAACACATTGTCAGTAGAGAACGACATAAGAGTACCATATTTCAATTCCATAAAGGTACGATTAAAACTTTCGATGCCTTTTACACTGAACTCTGTCGTTATCATTTCAATTCCATAAAGGTACGATTAAAACCAGGTAGCAGCATTCTTTTGAGTGTGAAGACGCAGATTTCAATTCCATAAAGGTACGATTAAAACTTGAAGGCAGAAGCCTGTGGAGCAACGATAAACGTATTTCAATTCCATAAAGGTACGATTAAAACTTAATATAAAGCTGCCAAATCACTCCAATTCTTATTTCAATTCCATAAAGGTACGATTAAAACTCAACTTACACAAGACTCTGCTATGTTAGATAAACTATTTCAATTCCATAAAGGTACGATTAAAACAGGTTGCAACTATCCAAAGCGGTCGTATTAAGGCTATTTCAATTCCATAAAGGTACGATTAAAACCTCCAGATGATTTTCGCCTTAGTGCTCTTCTTGCCTCATTTCAATTCCATAAAGGTACGATTAAAACATATGTCGTTTGATAATAATACGACATTTTCTTTATTTCAATTCCATAAAGGTACGATTAAAACATGAAATCACTGATAAGCGTTGTCTTATTGATAACAAATTTCAATTCCATAAAGGTACGATTAAAACGTTTAGGCTACGTTCCTCTTTCTGATTCTTCCAGATTTCAATTCCATAAAGGTACGATTAAAACTAGCACCAATATTAGATATTTCGTTCAGAAGTACATTTCAATTCCATAAAGGTACGATTAAAACTTATGCCAAATCCTCTTGTTGTTCCTGCTGCCATATTTCAATTCCATAAAGGTACGATTAAAACTGTAATAGATGTTACAACTGATTGTGACGATGATTATTTCAATTCCATAAAGGTACGATTAAAACGGATAAAAACATCACGTTGACGAGGGATGATTTGTATTTCAATTCCATAAAGGTACGATTAAAACAAAGATTATGGCAAAAGAAAGATTTGATTTGACATATTTCAATTCCATAAAGGTACGATTAAAACAATACGACAAGTCGAACATCCTGCCATACTTGCGAATTTCAATTCCATAAAGGTACGATTAAAACTATGTGTTCCCGCCGATGGAGTCGAACCACCATAATTTCAATTCCATAAAGGTACGATTAAAACCCACGGTCTCCGGCTCGCTTGCTTGCCACTGCTGGGATTTCAATTCCATAAAGGTACGATTAAAACGGCGAACGCTACTGTATTCCTCGGATCTTTTCGTATTTCAATTCCATAAAGGTACGATTAAAACGTCGAAAAGGGTAAGAAATACCATTTTTCCGTGAATTTCAATTCCATAAAGGTACGATTAAAACCCATTCGTGAGCCATGCAGCCCGCGCCGTTCTTCTATTTCAATTCCATAAAGGTACGATTAAAACTGTTGTAGCCGATGAACTGCCAGCCGGTGCAGCGGAATTTCAATTCCATAAAGGTACGATTAAAACATTACAGCGATAACGAGCAATATATATGTATGTGATTTCAATTCCATAAAGGTACGATTAAAACCAGTTATGCCCGTTATATATACGTCCCTATTGAGATTTCAATTCCATAAAGGTACGATTAAAACACGGGCGAGGGTGCGCCCATCGTCCCGCCCTGAAGATTTCAATTCCATAAAGGTACGATTAAAACTCTACACCGTCGGCGCTCTCGTTGTGTCTCCGTCATTTCAATTCCATAAAGGTACGATTAAAACTCAAATCCATATTCTTTTTGCTGGTACATCAATTATTTCAATTCCATAAAGGTACGATTAAAACAACAAAGACAGTGCTATTGGTAAACGTCTAAGCGATATTTCAATTCCATAAAGGTACGATTAAAACAGCTTTTCGAGCATGGCAGAATCTTGGGTAAGTTGAATTTCAATTCCATAAAGGTACGATTAAAACTGCTTATGCTGGTACCGGTACAGGCTTTTCAACCTCATTTCAATTCCATAAAGGTACGATTAAAACACGGGTGAGTATCCGCATTAATCGCCATTTAGCTTGAATTTCAATTCCATAAAGGTACGATTAAAACAGCCAAATCCTTGCAGATATATTTACAAGCATATTATTTCAATTCCATAAAGGTACGATTAAAACCAGAAAGGGTAGGAACCGAAGTACTTGAAGATTCATTTCAATTCCATAAAGGTACGATTAAAACTCGTGCAGACTGTTTTTGATGTTCGTGTTTCCAATATTTCAATTCCATAAAGGTACGATTAAAACGCATCTGGATGGAATACAAGTAATGTTACCATGAATTTCAATTCCATAAAGGTACGATTAAAACCATTGTCTTCCTTAAACGCCACCTGAGCATTGCCGTATTTCAATTCCATAAAGGTACGATTAAAACTGCGCCGTGGCTGGGGTGCTGACTTCGATTTAACTATTTCAATTCCATAAAGGTACGATTAAAACATGCTCCTGCAATCTTGTTGAGTACGTCAATATTCAATTTCAATTCCATAAAGGTACGATTAAAACCTACTTTTCGCATGATGTTTAAGGCTCCATTCTGGTATTTCAATTCCATAAAGGTACGATTAAAACACCGACGAGGTGCGTAGTTACTTTCCCGAAGTGTTATTTCAATTCCATAAAGGTACGATTAAAACTTCCGTAATATTCCGCAGATGACGGATGACGACAATTTCAATTCCATAAAGGTACGATTAAAACTACCTTGATAAACCGGGCGCACCCTGCTTACAATCATTTCAATTCCATAAAGGTACGATTAAAACCTTGGCTCCCATGTAGAGCGACTGCTGCTGAAACTATTTCAATTCCATAAAGGTACGATTAAAACGAGGACTTCGCCGCCGTGCTGGCAGCCGACCGCCATTTCAATTCCATAAAGGTACGATTAAAACATTACAAGACTAAAACCAAACCTTATAAATACTTTATTTCAATTCCATAAAGGTACGATTAAAACTCCTGTAGACTTTAATCCTGCCGACGCGTTAGGAAATTTCAATTCCATAAAGGTACGATTAAAACTGAGCCACTTGCTCACCTTCCTCACACTATGCTCTTATTTCAATTCCATAAAGGTACGATTAAAACAGCCGCCTACCTGTAAGGTGTCGCCTACAAGATTAATTTCAATTCCATAAAGGTACGATTAAAACGACAAATATCTCTGTTTATCTATGACGGCACGGATATTTCAATTCCATAAAGGTACGATTAAAACCATACAGCCGGGCGAGTAGTGCGGCGGTGTGTTCGTATTTCAATTCCATAAAGGTACGATTAAAACAGAAAATTAAATTCGTGATATTCGTGTTATCCGTATTTCAATTCCATAAAGGTACGATTAAAACGCAAAACGGGTCACGCGCTCCACCTCTTCGTCGTTATTTCAATTCCATAAAGGTACGATTAAAACAATTATGAAATTTGCAACAGTTAAAACAATATTGAATTTCAATTCCATAAAGGTACGATTAAAACTTCCAGGAATATCGCACCCTGTCATGGACAACGAATTTCAATTCCATAAAGGTACGATTAAAACCCCTCGGCGGGTGCCTCGTCGTTGGCTGTGTCGTTATTTCAATTCCATAAAGGTACGATTAAAACCACGGGCGGCGATGGTGGCACGGCGTGCAGCTCTCATTTCAATTCCATAAAGGTACGATTAAAACAGTCTCCTCGCCCCAATACCAATACTTATGAGTTGATTTCAATTCCATAAAGGTACGATTAAAACGGATGCCGAGAGCGTGGAAGAGCAGCGCAAGGCAATTTCAATTCCATAAAGGTACGATTAAAACTCCACCTCTTCGGCGTTCTGCTGCTTAGGCTGCTCTATTTCAATTCCATAAAGGTACGATTAAAACAAAACGGCTGCTATACTGGTGTATGAGCACAAAGAATTTCAATTCCATAAAGGTACGATTAAAACTTCACTGCGTAGGCTTTCACGCTTGCGTCAATCTTTGATTTCAATTCCATAAAGGTACGATTAAAACGCGCAAGGACATTTTTTCCTACGCACCCTATTGCATTTCAATTCCATAAAGGTACGATTAAAACGAACTGGCAAGCATTTCCGTAGATGCCTCGCGTTAATTTCAATTCCATAAAGGTACGATTAAAACTTGTATTGGCGGCAAGATAAAGAAATTAATTACTGTAATTTCAATTCCATAAAGGTACGATTAAAACACCGGACTTCGCCGAACCTGACCTCACACTCGACTAATTTCAATTCCATAAAGGTACGATTAAAACGCTGATAAGTTTCGTCGTTATCAAACAAACGGCTATTTCAATTCCATAAAGGTACGATTAAAACTAACAAAGCGAAGCCGGACAAAATCCGCGGTTTGCATATTTCAATTCCATAAAGGTACGATTAAAACAGTCGTATGACTGAAGAGGCGAGTTGCCATCGTCGGATTTCAATTCCATAAAGGTACGATTAAAACTGGACGTGGTATAACGACATGGATAAACTCATTAATTTCAATTCCATAAAGGTACGATTAAAACGCAGTTGAACAGCCGCACAGGTGGAACGGCACAAATTTCAATTCCATAAAGGTACGATTAAAACCTGTATTCGGGCGTGGGCGTTGACGACAACCGAAATTTCAATTCCATAAAGGTACGATTAAAACAATAAGCAGTTCGGTCAGTATATGTCGCATTTGCTTAATTTCAATTCCATAAAGGTACGATTAAAACTGGCATCCGTTCCTTATCGACCATACCGACAACACATTTCAATTCCATAAAGGTACGATTAAAACCCGTTGGGCGGTTGTGCTGTCGGTTTCCGTTGGTTATTTCAATTCCATAAAGGTACGATTAAAACACAAAGTAGCCGCCAACTCCCACCTACTCTTTCACATTTCAATTCCATAAAGGTACGATTAAAACACAACTTCACTTTCGACAGCAAGACCGCAGAATGGATTTCAATTCCATAAAGGTACGATTAAAACTTTCGAGAATCGAGACGAACTGTACAAGGCAAAATAATTTCAATTCCATAAAGGTACGATTAAAACCTTCACCAATGCGCCAAGGTTTGCGCAATTCTTCATTTCAATTCCATAAAGGTACGATTAAAACACAATGACTATGACAATAAGCAACATTCTTGAGCATATTTCAATTCCATAAAGGTACGATTAAAACTAACTTAGCCAACTGCACTATCCGACACTTCCGCAATTTCAATTCCATAAAGGTACGATTAAAACATGCCAGGCTTGCATTTAGGGCATCCACCTCGTTTATTTCAATTCCATAAAGGTACGATTAAAACAGATAATGCAAATCCGCTACTCCATCGGGACATGGATTTCAATTCCATAAAGGTACGATTAAAACTTCCATCGTGCGTCGTTGAACATATCGCAATGCTATTTCAATTCCATAAAGGTACGATTAAAACTCCAAAGGGTAGGCGGTGTTTTGTTATGTCCCGTATTTCAATTCCATAAAGGTACGATTAAAACCCATTGTTTGGGGATATGTAATATCCTTATTATCAATAGCATTTGCGAATGCAAAGTTAATAAATCTTATTGGAAAAATGTCGATGGGTGATTATATATTTTTATGCGTTCTGCGACAACCATTATATTTATTGGTATTACAACAAGTCAAAGATCTAAATGATGCTTCGAAAAGAGTGGTTTGTCGTTTGAAACAACCACATCGACAACTTTTTGTTACAAGAAATTGTCTGTTGACATCCTCACTTTTCCAAGTATTTGTTTGTCCATATTATAACCAATTTTGTTTGTAAAAATGATTATGCTGTCCTCAGACTGGTCGATAATTCCTTTTATTTTCAGTTTCAGTTCCCTGAGTTTTGCTTCAGACAGTTCGCCTTCAAATACGGAGTTTTGTATCCAACATAGATATTGACGGCATAGTTTCAGCATTTTACCGACACGTTTTTCGCCTACATCATAAACAACGATAACGTACATATCACCAATACATTTTAAAAGGTTTGTATTCTTCTATTCCTAAGATATCTTTCAGTAGCTTGTAGCATTCCAACTTTATTAGATGCTTATAGCTGACATTGCGTCCCAATGAACGGTGACGGAATGTTTCGTCATACCGTTCCTCCATAGCTTTTACGAATATCTTTTTGCCTTTCTCGTTTAAAAGACATTTGTTGAGTTTCTTGTCAAAGTGGCTACCATTTAAGGCATGTTTGTTTAGCACCTTGAAGACAACTCTGTCTACGATAATGGGCTTGAATATCTCTGATATGTCAAGGCACAACGAATAGCGTCGTTCACCGGGAGTGTGAAGAAAACTAATCGTAGGATTGAGTTGCGTCTGATGAACAGCTCGGAGAGTTTCAGTATAACACATCATATTGCCGAAAGAAATTAGGGCGTTCACTTCGTTTTCTGGCGGTTGCTTGGTTCTTGCTCCCATATTGAAATCATCGAGTATAATATCGAAAGCGGCATAGTATGCCTGGCGGATATTTCCTTCTATTCCCATAATTTCATCCACGGCCTTTGCATCAGCTAAAGCACCACTCAATCTCTTGATGGTATCGATAACGCCTTGTAAGTCTTTTCCTCTACGATTATAGTAGTTGAGGTTCATGACCATGTTCCATGCAGCTCCTTGGATGAACTTTCGGGCCAGTTCCACTCTCTTTTTCTTATTCTGGTATGCTGAAGTTTGTGCCAGCAAAGCCTTGCCTGACAATAGACTTTCGCGTGGCATAAAGCTTCCCGTATAGTTCTCGTAATAATCAAAGAAATGGACGGGTACGCCTTTCTGTCCCAGGAAGTTAAACAAAGCGCTATTGGCTCTAAGACTGCCAAACGCATACAGTTCTGCCACATCCTCAATAGGAATGTATCGAGGCTGTTGCTTGATCTCCGTATTGTCTTCGTTCACTACCACGGGCGTAAACTTCAAGGTGTTGTCCCTGCGTTCCATAATGCCTGGGTTGAACAGATAGAAACTTCTTTTCATTCTTCTTCCTCCATCTCGTTAATATAACAAAAATCAAAGTAGCTGCAATTCTTGCAGATGCCTTTCTTAGCAATTGGTGGACATGTCTCTTGAGAGATTATCTTTGTGATGTCTTCCGCAATAGTCTGAATTTCTTCTCTGTCAATTTCCGTCAGTATTACTTCTTTTGTCTTTCTCAAAAGAGGATATTCCAAGATGCCCTTCACACCATCAATACCATGCTGTTCGAAAACATACATGTAATATTTCAGTTGCCATTCATGAGCTTTATCCACCTTATTAGATTTCTTTATCTCATGGATGACCTTGTTCTTGGTATCATAGTAGTCAACCTTGATACCATCAATCTCCACTTCCTCATACTTTGATGTACGTTGCGGATAACTTGATTCATGCACCAGCTTTCCTTCATAGACCAAGTCTGATTCTTGTTCCATGTTGATGCTATTGGCAAACAGCCATAGTTTGCGATGACAAAGCTGGTAATAGTTGAAATGAGTACCTGTTATGACCATAGAGAAAAACCAATAGGAGGCTCCAGGTAAAAACCAGGAGCCTCATCATTTACACTAAATCTGATTCTCGTAATCAAACGCCATCATTCTATCAACCAACTCCTGCTTAGCCTTAGCCAAAGCATCTGCGCTTTCGGTCTCTGTCACGACATAACTTGCACATGGAAGAGTTACAAATGTCTTGGCACCAGCATTTTCGTCAACGATAGGCTTTGCCTTTGGTTTAGATTCTCCATCCTCAACAAGTTTGGCACGAATAGCTGCAGCTAAAGTATTAGCATTATCACTAATAGCAATGGCTAAAGTCTCCATCAAACTGAATGTTCTTGCCTGATTGGATGTGATATGCCAATCAATCAGAGCATCGGCTATAGCTGGAATAATCTGCTCACGCTGCTCTTTCGGCATCAACGAGCATTCACCAAAAGAAGTAGTGATTACCTTCCATCCATCTTCTTTCAACTTCTCTACCATATCTGATGTAATCTCTGGTTCCAACTGATTAGTTGAAACACAGAACAAACGTCGCAAATCAATAGCTACATCATATACAAATAGACCAGTAGCACGACTATTGTCTGGAATCCATTTGCGATACAAACTTCTATCGTTACCCTCTAGAAAGTCACTAACCTGTTCATCTGTCAAACGATTTCCGTTTGCATCGCGCACAACAACTTTATGCACGTTAGGCTTATCTGAACGATCGAATGAAATATTCTCCTTAGAAACTGCAGCCAAAAGTGGATGCAAAGGGGTCATCGCAGAAATACTAAATGGACTTCTACGCTTTACAGCTTTCTCTTTTCCACCCTTTGGAGTTCTCATCCAGCCACCTAAAAGCTGGTCAACATAATGTGGATCACAAGACGAAAGGACCTCACCTTCTTTAAGCGCACCTTTCTTATCTACATCAAAAAAGAACTCGGTAGGAGAAGGTTGAACACCTAAAACATCGTTAAGTTGCTCCAGGATAGAACGCTTAACCTGTTGACCACTAGCAAATGGAACTCTTACGTTGAACTGTGGGTCATAATAAGATTTCTGACCATCTTCTACACAGAATACTGTGAACGCAGCATGCTTGAAACCTCGCAAATAAATAAAAGAATTCTCTTTCATAATCTTGTATTTTTAATTGTTATTATAATGTCTTATACTGGAAACGCAAAAGTGTTAAGAAGTATGGTACATTATCTGTTGGCATACCATGAATCTCCTTCACGATTCCTTTAAACTCATCTATCTTACCAATGAATGAAACAACCTCTGCAGCAGCTGCTATGAACTGTTTCTTATTAGTTGCATTGAGCATTGTCTCAACCAAATTTTTACGTTTGGTACTGATAGAATTATCTTTATCACTAGAGGCTTCGTTCAACAACTCAGCCAACTCTTGGGATTTCTCCCATAATTCATCATTATTCAACATAGCTAATATCCAAATTTTATATACGTTAAAATTAATTTGTTCGTCTTCATTTTTAGGAGTTTTCGGCTGTTTCGGCACTTTATCTCCTTTTGAATATACATAATCTCTAAGCCCTTTAGGCTCCATGGCTTTAATACCTACAGCTCCATAAGTACAAGCCGTTTTAAATCCAATTGCAGTTCCCCATAAAGACTCTGCATTTTTACCATTGCTCATCCCAAATATCTTTTCATAAAGATGAATTGGACGGCGTATTTGGTTCAAATTAAATGGTATAAAACCAATGGTAGTATTTGTCTGTCCTATGCTATAGATGTAGCCCAAAATTTGAGCATTTCTATATTTTTTAGAAATACCAATGAGAATCTTTGTCCATGTTTGGGTATCAATATTGATGATTCCATCCTTATTCGTATTGTAAGGACTATATCCCGCCAAAGGCATATCTGCATCATATTCTCTTGGATCATAATAATGGGACAGCCATTGACCATTCCAAGTATTAATCTGATTTCCTTTCAGCATGGTTGTCTCATTAAGACTCGTACGATAGAGCTTCCAACCTTCAAAAATATCAAGTAATATCTCTTTGTTGCTAAAAAGAATCGAAAAACCTCCCTGAACACCAATACCAAGAGCATCTCCAATCCACGATGCATAGATTTCTTCCTGAGAATTAGGCAACTTCAAATCTGTTACTTGACCAGATGTTGTCGCGGCAACATCTAAAGAAGCATAACCTCGTGCAATGCTAGCATCAGCTTCACTTTCTTCGATTTTCTTAATCAATTTTTCGAAGCGGATCTTTCTCTGTTCAGGAGTTTCAAAAGGCTTTTTCCCCTTTATCATATCATCCCAACTTAACTTTGGGTTTTCCAAAGGCGAATTGCCTGCAGTCATCATATACTTGTTTTGATCAAAAAACAAGGGATAGAATTGCTCCAAGAAGAAAGTTCTGGCATCATAGCTGGTGCCGTATTCTTCATTGTAAGCATCCAGGAATATCTTTCCAATATTTGATGTTATCATATTTTATAGTATTTCAAACGATTGATAATATTCTATTTTACACAAATCGGGTAACAGTCCCTTTTCTTCATCATATCCTTTGTTCGGAATGACAAAAGGATGCGACCCCTTATTGAGCTGATCAAGATTTCTATGTGCAATGGAATGATAGCTTACAGGTATTTCCATTTCTATTCTTTCCAATCCATTGGCACATAAGTATCTGTCTTTATCTTCTTCTGTAATACAAACAGCAGAATTGATGTCAAGCGTTTCCAGTAACGCTGATTTCGGATGATGACAAAGTGCCTTTAACACCCATTTTCCTTCCAAGAACGCCACTCCAGTAAAGTCTATATTCTGAAAGTCAATCTTTGGATATACCTTATCTATCATTTCCTGAACATGACATTCCTCCATGATGTCACCACTGTCTGGCAGGACCCTGAAAGTATCTTTCAGAACATCCAGACTATAAGGAAGAGCTTCTTTATCATCTTCAGATGGTGCTATGACATATATCGGCTTGTAGTGTCCAATGGTATCTCTTGTACGCTTGCGATTAATTCGTCCAAAACGCTGTGTAAGAGCATCAATTGGAGCACACTCTGTAATCATTATATCAAAGCTGATATCAAGACTGACCTCTACTACTTGAGTGGAAACTACGATGCATGGAACGTTTTCTAATTGATTGAAGTCTTCACGCAACTTTGTTTCCAATTTAGCCCTGTCGCTTCGTTTGTACCTGCTATGCACAAGCATCTTCTTCACTTCTGGATATAACTCTTCAATAGACTCATATAGTTTCTGTGCTCTTTTTACTTGATTACATACTATGAGAACTTTAAAATTGCTTTCGATTGCTGAGGCTATCACATCATAAGATTCTTTTTTATCATCGAGCTTGTAGATTTGATGCCTGTTAAATGATTGAAGCGTCAGAGAATCCAACTTTACCTCATAAACTGCATCAGCTCCACCCAATAGTTGAAGTATCTTCTGATACAATACTGTCGGCATTGTTGCCGTACCAACATGTACCCTACACTCCAGCGCAACAAGAATTTCTATAATGCGTAGAACTATAGACTGCATAACATCAGAATAGGTGTGTATCTCATCGAGAATCACATCACAACCTTTTAAATCCATAGCCATAGCCTCATATCCTTTGATACCAAAAACTACAGAGGCCATCTGGTGTGGAGTAAGGACCTTCACTGATGCACCAACATGACGCTGCATGATACTTTCCTCTATCTTACCGTCTTTCACTTTCAGATTAGAGGATGCATGAAGAAGATGAACTTGAGCATTAGTATTACTCAAATCATTCTTTATTCTATCATACATAGCATTAATTGATGCTTGAAAAGGCAGTGTATAGAAAACTCTTCCACGACAACGCCTCAACAAAAAATCAGTTTTTCCAGCTCCAGTTGGAGCCGTTACCAACGTATGCATCTTCTTACTATCCGAAGAAATCAATGATAAAGGATAGAGTTCACTTTGCCTATTGTAAAAAGACAAATCAGGTTTGATGAAGAGTTTATCAAGCGGCATTTCAAATGCAGTCTCCATAGCAGAAGCCATGTGATCTGCCGCCATCAACAACCCTCTCCATTCAGAACATCCCTTTTTCCTACCATCACAATAGTCTATGACATATTCGTAATTTTCTTTTGCCTCTTCCAAAGATATCTCATGGGTTTCCATGCCAAGGCTTTCAAGAATATCAATGGCTATATGACTCCATTCCGGGAATAAGTTTGAATGTTCCTTGAAGCAATCTGATGTATCATCCAAATCTAAAATACCCAAATCACGAACATCCCTATACATAGATTTATGATGAGCTACTATCATATCTATCACAGCATCTCTATGTTCCTGACATACCAACGACAGAAAGAACAAGGAAGCTATTTCATGGCGAAAAACAGAGCCTGGCTTCTTCTTATTTGGGGAAATCAGCGATTGCTGGAACACTGGACTTACCTTTCCGATGTCATGCAATAAAGCTCCTTCTACCGCAATCTGTTCATCAAATCCTAAATGTTTAGCCATTACACGGGCGGTATCAGCAACATTCTTAAGATGCTGATACAAACAAACATGTCCATTCTGCTCGCTTTTAGCTAATATTTCTTGATGAATATTCATATAGTTACATCGTTTAAAGTAAAGATTGACCATTATACTCTATCCAGCCAACCATTGGCTGATTATCGTTAAAACGATTATAGCCAACCAGGAAAGACTGCTCTGAATTTCCAAAGCGCAATTCAAAACCAGGTAATTGATTGAATTGTTCTTCTTCCATCACTCTGATTTCTGATTCTGGCAAGAGTATATCTTCATTTCTGCATACACATACATGTTGCTTCGATGCAATAATAGCATCTTCCTCGCTTTCAAAAGCAATACATAAAACCGGATGCAAAAGAACAGAACGCTTTAATACTGAACGATTTCTGATGAAAGTTCTGTTTTTATACTCCCAACCTCTTGGCTGTATCACTTCCTGTTGAGAATCCAGGGAATCATACTTCAATTTATGCCTCAAAATTTTATGGATTCCTGGAACGTCCAAAAGTTCAGGAAACAGTTTTTTCTCTATGCCTTCTATTATTGAAGGTGTAAGAAACTGCTGACTGAATGTTTCTCCATCACGAACAGCGGTCCATGGTTTAATGAAACCAAACTGCCCTTTATATGTTACGACATACATAATCAAATTCTTTAATAATTAGTAAATTGCTCCAAATCCGATACCCGTGCAGTTGCCAATGCCAACATTCCATGCAAATAGTTTTGTTTCAGGTTTTGCTTTTATTATTACTGGGCAAAGGTTTGCTTTGTTGCCAATACCACGATAGTGTATTAATTTAAGTCTCTTTCTATTATATGAAGTGTCGAACTTTATATCTAAAGTCTCGTCTTCTTCCAATCCTGCTTCTCTCATCTTAGCTGTTAGAGTTTCTTTGAGAAGTGCGCTTGTCTGTTCGTCATCGTAGGTGAATTGCTTAATACTACCGTCTTCCATCTTTCTTTTAATGAAAATAGGGCTTGCGCAATAGAATAGTTCTTGGTTTTCCAATGAAGGAGTGTCGTCAATAGTAATGTTTGTAACAGACATGCCACAGAACATCTCTGAATCGTCAAGAATTCTCTTAATGACTCTTCTCATGATAACAACGTCGTAAAAGCTGAGAAACATTGTTGCACCGTTATGGAAATTCAAAGCGTTTGATACTTTTTCTCCTCCCTTCAACCATGAAAATGAATACAGTGAAATACTGTCATGAATAGAATTGTTTCCTATCCACTTATGAATAGTTCCAACCAGTTTTTGCTGATAGTCAAAAGGAACCAAGCTGGTATTCTTTGTTGTAGAAATATGAATTCTCATTGTTTGTTAATGTTTTTATTAGTATCTTTCAATCTCCTCACCATTCCCAACGGTTTCAAAGAAAGCATATAAACGCCAACACTTTTCCACCCTATACCTTCGTTATGTTCTAGTCGAACTACAAGTCGTAGTATTCATCGGAAAATAAACCATTAAGCATAGTAACTTGATTTCGTTGACAAATATAATAATAAAGAACTAACCGTAAATGTATTTACAGTATTATTTATTTACATTTAAACTTTTTTATGAATTTAGTTATCATCTACACTTACGTATTAATACGTTACACTTGTATTATATTTGCATTTTTATCGCTCAAAACTATGAGTTGAACGCACGAGGAGATCTTTAGCTCGAAATTCACGAGTTTTGAGCAATGCAATATAAGTTCCTTATATACAACATGTTACATCGCTCATGGCGAAGAGTGGCAATAAACAGAAATGTAAAAACTCTACATTTTATTGTAAAACGACTACTTTTACACTCCAACTGTACTCCATTTGCATTGCAACTGTACTCCATTTGCCTTCCAAATGTAGTCCATTTGCAATGCAAAGAAACCCTTAATTGAAGAGTAGCCGGTATTTTTCGATGCAAGAACCATCATAAACGACTTTCAAAATCTCTAGAATCAAATTTTTATTTGTAATACTTTTTTACTACGTGTACGATATTTGCATTACTATTTTAAATGCGATTTTGTTATTCTTGTACTCCACACGCAAAAAATCCTCTGGCTATATTTCTTTATCAACTAAATAGGGATTGTCGTTTAATTCTTTCAGTCGTGGACGCATAGAGGTCATCTTGGTATTTGATGCTCCGTGCAATC
>NZ_JADYTS010000066.1 GCF_021531355.1 Leyella stercorea
GGGTTGTGTTAAACTCACGCTCAAAGTACTTGCTTATATCACGAGTGCTTGTACCAAGGGCATACATGTTGATGATTTGATCTGCCATACCTTCAGCAAGAATGGTCTCACGCTTCTTGACCGTCTCCGGTTTGAAGGAGCCGTCACGGTCATGAGGGGGTTCGACTGTCACCTCTCCATACTTTATCTGTACGGTCTTGCTCATCTTGCCGTTACGACGATTGCCAGAACTACGGTCAGCACTATTAAGGTGAGCATCCATCTCACCTTTTGGCATTCGTCGCTTCCATTTTACCGTTTTGTACTTCAAATTCGTTTGGGCTCTGACTACATAGTAGGAACCTGTAAGATGAATCTTATAAAGTTCCTTGAAAGTATCGATAAGCCCTATCGAAAATGTAGTAACTATATGTTGTTGAACTGAGTTCTATTTAGAAATGCAGTAAGTTGAGCGAAAACGTATTTGTCTTGAAACTTTATAGCCAATTCTTTTTGGCTACAAAGTTAAAAATCCAGTCCGTTTCATTGTCAAATACTGCATAAAAGAATATAATTCAACTATTTCAAAGATAGAATTGTCCATTTTTTATTGGACAGTAGTGATACAAAATAAAAACATGACCTATATTTTATTAAAAGATGGAGACCTATTGCATTTGAATTAAATCTCTGTTAACTATTTTTATTTTTTAGATGTAAAACTTGTGCAGTTCAGATATTTTTGTACCTTTGCAATCGATAAATCTAAAAAACAGCCTATGACGCTTGTCATCATAACAATAATATTAATTGGCTATTTCTTGATAGCGACAGAGAAATTCACCAATGTAAACAAAGCTGCGGTTGCCATCTTTGTAGGAACGCTTGGCTGGATACTTTACATTTGTTATGGTTCGGACTTTGTCATGGCTCAGCACGCCAAGGAATACGCTTCGTTCCTTGACGGAACGCCAGCCTCTTCGGCTGCGGTAAAGCAGTATATTTTCCAGAACCTTTTCTTGAAATACGTCAGTAGAGCTTCTGAGATAGTCCTCTTCCTGCTCTCTACGATGACAATCGTGGAGATATTGCAGAACAACGGATGCTTCGACTTCATCTCGCAGATGCTCCGTACACGTAGCGGCAAGAGAATGCTTTGGACCTTGTCAGTCATTACTTTCTTGATTTCGGCAAATCTCGACAACATCACGACAACCGTCATGATGCTTACCATAATGCACGCCATTGTGAGCAGACAACGCCAGCGTGTCATCTTCGGATGCGCCATTGTGCTGTCGGCAAATTGTGGAGGAGCGCTTACGGTAATCGGCGACCCTACCGGACTCGTGCTTTGGAATATTGGCGCAGTAACCGCTACCAACTATTCTTTGACTATGGCTCTGCCTTGCCTTATTGCATGGTTCTTCCCGATACTTTGGTTGCAACGTAGCTTGCCACGACGTATTGAGACAGAGTGGATTACGATGCCTTATCGTGGCGACGACACCAATCTTAACCTGTGGCAGCGAGCCTTGATGCTGTTCGTAGGAATTGGCGGACTGTGGTTTATCCCTACATTCCATAACATTACGAAGCTTAGCCCGTTCCTTGGCGCAATGTGCGTGTTGTCGGTATTGTGGATTGTCAACGAGCTGATGAACCGCAAACTGATGAATGCCGACCAGATGATACAACGTCGTGTGCCAAGAGTGCTGCAATATGGCGTGATACAGATGATTCTGTTTGTGCTGGGCATTATGCTTGCGCTGGGAGTGGTGCGCGAAACGGGTGTGTTGACTAAAGTGGATGACTTTATGGGCAGCATAGCCGACAATATGCTTGTCGTGGGACTTGCCACCCAGCTGGTTGGTAGCGTGCTTGACAATTTCGCCACGCTTATGTCGATGGTCTCGCTTCACGATGTAGCCGAATCTGGTAGCAATCTTGCACTTTATTGCCTTAACGGAGCCTATTGGAAAATAGTGGCTTACGCTACGGCTATGGGAGGCAACATTCTGTGCATAGGCTCTATGAGTGGACTCGCCTTGATGAAAATGGAGCGCATAAAGCTCAACTGGTACTTTGTCAATGTGGGGTGGGTTTCGCTCGTTGCATCCTTGGCTGGCTTGGTGTGCTTGTGGCTGCTGGTTTAATACCCTTATGAATGCTACTGTATAATACTCCATAAAAACACCCTAATAATTACTAATAATTAAACGGAAGAATTAATAATCAATAATACAAAAATCGTATGGCTAAAATTCAGACAATTGGAATTTTGACTTCTGGTGGCGACGCCCCGGGAATGAATGCTGCAATTCGTGCCGTGACTCGTGCAGGTATTTGCAACGGATTTAATATAAAAGGTATCTATCGTGGTTACGATGGACTTATTAATGGCGAGATTGAGGACTTCACAACCGAGAATGTCAGCGGCATTATCATGTCGGGCGGTACAATACTTAAGACAGCACGCTCTAAGGAGTTTATGACCGATGAGGGCAAGGAGAAGGCTTATGAGCAGATCAAGGCCCATGGCATTGACGCTTTGGTAGTAATTGGCGGTAACGGTTCGTTGACCGGTGCTATGGAATTCGCCAAAAAGTACGACATCTGCTGTATCGGCTTGCCGGGCACTATCGACAACGACCTTTATGGCACAGACTCAACAATCGGTTACGACACAACAATGAACACCATCGTGGAGTGTGTCGACCGCATCCGCGACACAGCCCAGAGTCATGAGCGCATTTTCTTTATTGAGGTAATGGGACGCGACGCAGGTTTCCTCGCACAGAACTCAGCCATTGCCAGTGGTGCCGAGGCAGCCATTATTCCTGAAGATTCTACCGATGTCGACCAGTTGGCACGCTTCATGGAGCGTGGCATCCGTAAGTCGAAGAAGAGCTGCATCGTCATCGTGTCTGAAAGTCCGAAGTGTGGTGCCATGTATTATGCCGAGCGTGTGAAGAACGAGTTCCCGCAGTACGATGTACGCGTGTCAATCCTCGGTCACTTGCAGCGTGGCGGACGCCCGAGCGCTCACGACCGTATCCTCGCTTCACGTACTGGTGTAGGTGCGATTGAGGCCATTCTGCAGGGCCAGCGCAACGTGATGATTGGCGTACGCAACAACGAGATTATCTATGTACCGTTGAGCGAAGCTATCCGTAGCGACAAGCCGTTCGACCGTAAGCTTATCAAGGTTCTCGACGAGCTGAGCATCTAAAAGTGGTCGGATTGCACTACAAATATGGCATATTTGGAACGAAAAAGTACAATAAAGATTAAATATTTTTTCGTATAAGAATATAGTTGTTATATTTGCATCAGAATTTAAAATCAAAATCAAATATACTATGTCACAAATCAACGGGCGCATCTCGCAGATTATCGGTCCGGTTATCGACGTTTACTTCGATACAGCCGGCAAGAATCCTGAAGAGGTGTTGCCTAAAATCCACGAAGCTCTGAAGCTGAAGCGTCCTAACGGACAGGAGCTTATCATTGAGGTGCAGCAGCATATCGGTGAAGACACCGTTCGCTGCGTCGCAATGGACAATACTGACGGATTGCAGCGTGGCCTGGAGGTTGTTCCTACAGGCAACGCTATCATGATGCCAGCAGGTGAACAGATCAAGGGCCGTATGATGAACGTCATCGGTCAGCCTATCGATGGTATGAGCACGCTCAATATGGAGGGCGCTTATCCTATCCATCGCGAGGCTCCTAAGTTTGAGGACCTTTCCACTCACAAGGAAATGCTCGCAACTGGTATCAAGGTGATTGACCTCTTGGAGCCTTACATGAAGGGTGGTAAGATTGGTCTGTTCGGTGGTGCCGGTGTAGGCAAGACTGTGCTCATCATGGAGCTTATCAACAACATTGCCAAGGGACACAACGGCTACTCGGTGTTTGCCGGAGTAGGCGAGCGTACCCGTGAGGGTAACGACCTTATCCGCGACATGCTCGAGTCGGGCGTTATACGCTACGGTGAGAAGTTCAAGAAGGCAATGGAGGAAGGCAAGTGGGACCTCTCGCTTGTTGACCCCGAGGAGCTCAAGAAGAGTCAGGCAACACTTGTTTACGGACAGATGAACGAGCCGCCTGGAGCACGTGCTTCAGTAGCATTGTCAGGTCTGACCGTAGCCGAGGAGTTCCGCGACCACGGAGGCAAGGACGGCGAGGCTGCCGACATAATGTTCTTCATCGACAACATCTTCCGTTTCACCCAGGCAGGTTCTGAGGTTTCGGCTCTTCTCGGCCGTATGCCTTCAGCCGTAGGTTATCAGCCTACACTTGCAAGTGAGATGGGACAGATGCAGGAGCGTATTACATCTACCAAGAAGGGTTCTATCACATCAGTACAGGCCGTTTACGTGCCTGCCGACGACTTGACCGACCCTGCTCCGGCTACAACCTTCACCCACCTTGACGCTACTACCGAGCTTTCGCGTAAGATTACCGAGCTTGGTATTTATCCTGCCGTTGACCCGCTGGGTTCTACCTCACGTATTCTCGACCCGCTGATTGTGGGCAAGGAGCACTACGAGTGTGCACAGCGCGTTAAGCAGATTCTCCAGCGCTACAAGGAACTTCAGGACATCATCGCCATCCTTGGTATGGACGAGCTTTCTGACGAGGACAAGCTGACTGTGAACCGTGCACGTCGTGTGCAGCGCTTCCTCTCTCAGCCGTTCGCCGTTGCCGAGCAGTTCACCGGTGTAAAGGGTGTGATGGTTTCTATCGAGGACACCATCAAGGGCTTCAACATGATTCTCGACGGCGAGGTAGACGACCTGCCAGAGCAGGCATTCCTTAACGTCGGTACCATCGAAGACGCCATTGCCAAGGGTAAGAAACTTCTTGAGGCAGCTAAGGGATAATC
This sequence comes from Leyella stercorea, assembly GCF_021531355.1. Taxonomy (GTDB): domain Bacteria; phylum Bacteroidota; class Bacteroidia; order Bacteroidales; family Bacteroidaceae; genus Prevotella. Next base: position 4,868 of record NZ_JADYTS010000066.1, read on the forward strand.
CGCTTACACACTAAATACTTGTAGACTATGAGTTTGAATTTAAGAATCGTCTCTCCTGAGAAAGTGGAGTTCGTAGGAACGGTCGACCGTGTGGTTGTGCCGGGCACGAGCGGCGAGTTTGAAATACTCACCGGCCATGCTCCTATCATCTCAACACTCAACAGCGGACGCATTGCTTTTTTTGACTCTGAAGGCGAGCATGAGGTGAAGACAACGGGCGGTTTCGTTGAAGTGCAGAAGAACAACGTCAACGTTTGTGTTGAACTTTAATGAAACCCGGTTGACATGTTGAAAAATACAGAGATAGCAAAAATAAGCCGACGCTATGCCGTGCAGACCGTTGTGGCTGTAGCGGTATTGTCGTTGGCAGTTCTTTCCCTGCAGACGTTCGCTCATGTTGACGGACTTGTCCCGCCTCTTGTAGTGAGTGCTGTGTTCGCCCTTGTGGTGGAGCTGGCCGACATATTCCTATGGAAAAGAATAGCCGAGGCAAACCAAGCGATGCTTCCTACATTCTTCTCAGCCGTGTCAGGCTTCCGTATGTTGCTGGCCCTCTTCACTCTTGTAGGGTGCTACATTGCCGTAGGTCGCGATGCGATGCTCGAATACTGCCTGGTGTTCATGGCATTCTATTTATGGATGATTGCCCACCATTCCGTATTCTTCTCGCACGTCACCAATTCGCATACTGAGTGTGACAAAGAAAATAAATAAACGATAATGAAACAGATAAAGTCATTATTACTTCTCTTGGTATTGGCACTCATGCCAGCCTTCGCCTCGGCGGGAGAAGCAGGCCACGACGGCAAGTCGCTCGACATTCCTACAACGGTACTTGAGCACCTGTCCGACTCATACGAGTGGCACATAGCTTCCTACGAGGGCAAGAGCCTGAGCATTCCGTTGCCGATAATCGTCAGAAGCTCCAATACCGGAGAGTGGACGTTCTGTACAGAGAGCAGTCTGCCGCAGAACTATTACTTCGACGCAGAGCATCACGGCAAGATCTACGAGAAAATGCCTGATGGTTCGAAGGTGCGTCCGCTCGACCTGAGCATCACGAAGACCGTGGCACAGATATGGATAGTAGTGTTCGTTCTGATTGCTGTGTTCCTTTCTTGCGCTCGCTGGTACAAGGGCAAGGACGAGAGAAGTGAGGCTCCTGGCGGATTTGTCGGAATGATGGAGATGTTCGTCATGACCATCTACGACGACGTGATCAAGGCGTCGATAGGCGAGAAGCACTTCAAGCCGTTCGCTCCTTATCTGCTCACGGTGTTCTTCTTCATCTTCACGACAAACATTCTCGGTTTGCTTCCTATATTCCCGGGTGGCGCCAACGTTACGGGCAACATCAACGTGACGTTCTTCCTTGCCATCTGCACCATGATTGCCATCAACCTCTTCGGCAACAAGGAGTATTGGAAAGACATCTTCTGGCCCCATGTGCCGGTATTCCTCAAGGCTTATCCGGTGCCATTGATGCCAGTTATCGAGTTCTTCGGCGTTTTCACCAAGCCGTTCGCTCTCATGGTCCGTCTCTTTGCCAACATGATGGCAGGACACGCAATCATCCTGAGCTTCACCTGCGTCATCTTCCTCGGATGGTCGATGGGCGTGGGCTACGGTATCGGTCTGAACCTCGTAAGTGCCATAATGATGCTCTTCATGAACTGTCTTGAAGTGCTTGTGGCATTCATCCAGGCTTATGTCTTCACCTTGCTGAGCGCCGTGTTCATCGGTCTTGCCCAGAAGGACGAGGAGGCAGAGGCTTAACAACAGAATTAACAATAAAAAAAATAACAACTTAAAAAAATTAAACAACTATGATTATTTCATCACTTTTGGCTGCTGAAGGTCTGGCACAGCTGGGCTGCGGTCTCGGAGCAGGTATTGCAGTAATTGGCGCAGGTTTGGGTATTGGCAAGATTGGCGGCAGCGCCATGGACGCCATCGCACGTCAGCCTGAGGCTTCTGGCAAGATTCAGACCAACATGATTCTTACCTCAGCATTCGTTGAGGGTTGTGCATTGTTCGCTATCGTAGCCTGCGCCTTCCTTATCAAGTAAGGTGTTGCGCTCTTACGTAAATAGCAACAAAGAGTTCGTAAAATATTGCAAATGGATTTTAGTACATTGCCATCAATATTGACTCCTGACCTTGGACTCCTCTTCTGGATGCTTCTGGCATTCCTAACGGTGTTCTTCGTGCTTGCAAGATTTGCCTTCCCGGCTATCGTCGGAATGGTAGACAATCGCAAAAAGTACATCGACGAGAGTCTATCCAAGGCGCAGAAGGCCGCTGCCCAGCTTGAGAACATCAAGCAGGAGAGCGAGTCGATGCTTCAGGAAGCACGGGAGAAGCAGGCCGTAATACTCAAGGAGGCCGCCTCAACCCGTGAGGCTATCGTGGCACAGGCTCAGGAGAAGGCTCGCGAAGAGAGCGCCCGCATCATCAACGATGCCAAGGCCGAGATTGAAAGCCAGAAACAGGCTGCAATCAGCGAGATTCGCCAGCAGGTGGCTGCGTTGAGTGTTGAGATTTCGGAGAAGGTCTTGCGCCAGAAGCTCGGCACTGATAAGGCACAGATGGATTATATTAACCAGATGCTTGATGAAGTTACAGCCAATAATAAATAAGTGTAAGCTATGGATTTAGGATTAATATCGGTCAGATATGCACGCGCCTTGCTCAAGGCGGGCATTGAGGCTAAGGAGGCCGACAAGGTTTATGCCGACATGCAGAGCCTTGCCCATTGCTACTCCACGACGCCTGCGCTGAGGGTTACGATAGATAATCCCATGCTCTCGAAGAAGCAGAAGGAGAGTCTGCTCCTCACGGCAGCAGCCGGAGGATCGTGCGACTTGACCAAGCGTTTCGTCGCCCTTGTGCTCAAAGAAGACCGTGAGAGTATCATGCAATTCATCGCCAACTCGTTTGTTACTCTGTACAGAAAGCATAACAATCTAATCAGTGCTAAACTAACGACTGCCTGCACCATCGACTCCGCTACGGAGAAGAAGATGCGACAGTTGGTTGAGGGAAGGACAAATGGTACGGTTGAGTTCCAGACCGAGGTAAATCCTAATATTATAGGTGGATTCGTGCTCGAGTACGACACCTATCGTATGGATGCCAGCGTGAAGAAGCAGCTCAACGCCATTCTGTCGCAGCTTAATTAACTAACTTTTTTAGAAGTATATGTCAGATAAAATAAAACCAAGCGAAGTGTCACAGGTGCTTCTCGAACAGCTGCAGGGCATCAACAACAGCCAGCAGTTTGACGAGGTGGGTACTGTGCTTGAGGTGAGCGACGGTGTGGCCCGTATCTACGGACTCCGCAACGCCGAGGCCAACGAGCTTCTCGAGTTCGAGAACGGCACTATGGCTATCGTGATGAACCTTGAGGAGGACAACGTGGGTTGTGTGCTTCTGGGTTCTACCGAGGGCATCAAGGAGGGCATGGTCGTTAAGCGTACCAAGCGCATCGCTTCTATCCGTGTCAACGACAATATGCTCGGACGTGTCATCAATCCGCTCGGACAGGCCATCGATGGCAAGGGCGAGATTGATATGACAGGTGCTTTCGAGATGCCGCTCGACCGCAAGGCTCCGGGCGTTATCTACCGCCAGCCCGTTAAGGAACCGTTGCAGACCGGACTTAAGTCGGTCGACTCAATGATTCCTATCGGCCGCGGACAGCGTGAGCTTATCATCGGCGACCGTCAGACTGGCAAGACTGCCATCGCCGTCGACACAATCATCAATCAGAAGAGTTTCTACGAGGCTGGCAAGCCCGTTTACTGTATCTATGTAGCCATCGGCCAGAAGGCTTCTACCGTTGCCGCCCTTGTCGAGAACCTCAAGCAGCACGGCGCAATGCCCTACACAATCATTGTAGCGGCTACAGCTGCCGACCCTGCTGCCATGCAGTATTACGCTCCGTTCGCAGGTGCCGCCATCGGCGAGTACTTCCGCGACCGTGGCTACTCGGCACTCGTTGTCTACGACGACCTCTCAAAGCAGGCTGTTGCCTACCGTGAGGTGTCATTGATTCTGCGTCGTCCTTCAGGACGTGAGGCTTATCCTGGCGACGTGTTCTATCTCCACTCACGTCTGTTGGAGCGTGCAGCACGTATCAACGACCAGCAGGAGGTAGCCGAGCAGATGAACGACCTGCCTGAGTGTATGAAGGGTCACGTCAAGGGAGGCGGTTCGCTCACAGCCCTGCCTATCATCGAGACACAGGCTGGCGACGTTTCTGCCTACATTCCTACCAACGTGATTTCAATCACCGACGGACAGATCTATCTTGAGAGCGACCTCTTCAACCAGGGCTTCCGTCCTGCCGTCAACGTAGGTATTTCCGTTTCGCGTGTAGGTGGTTCGGCACAGATCAAGAGTATGAAGAAGGTGGCTGGTACGCTGAAGATTGATATGGCCCAGTATCGTGAGCTCGAGGCTTTCTCCAAGTTCTCAAGCGACATGGATGCCGTGACAGCCATGACCATCGACCGCGGCCGCAAGAACAACCAGCTGCTCATCCAGCCTCAGTACAGCCCGATGCCCGTAGGCGAGCAGGTAGCCATAATCTATTGTGGCACCCACGGCTTGATGCACGACGTGCCCGTGGAGAAGGTGCGCGAGTGTCAGGAGACATTCCTCGACAAGATTCGCTCACAGCACGCCGACGTCATCGACGCTCTGGCAAGTGGTAAGATTGACGACTCGCTCACAGCCGTTATCGAACAGACAATGGCCGACGTAGCAGGTCAGTATAAAAAGTAATAGCTTATGCCGTCACTCAAAGAAATCAAGAACCGACTCACATCCGTCAACAGCACCCGCAAGATTACGAGTGCCATGAAGATGGTGGCTTCGTCAAAGCTCCACCATGCCCAGCAGATGATTGAGAACATGCTTCCCTACGAGACGATGCTCGAGCACATCCTCAAGACATTCCTCGCCTCAGAGGCCGACGCTTCTACCGTGTTCAACGTGGAGCGCCCCGTGAAGCGCGTTGCCTTGGTGGTCTACGCCTCGAACAGCAGTCTGTGTGGTGGATTCAATGCCAATGTCATCCGTCTGCTTCAGCACATCGTTGACGAGTATTCGGAGAGTCTGGGCGGTAATGACAACATCGTTGTCTATCCGATAGGACGCAAGGTTGCAGAGAAGACGGCTAAAATGGGGCTTCATGTGGCTGGCGACTTCACAGGTCTTGCCGAAAAGCCCAACGTGAAGCAATGTATTGAAATAGCCCGCGAGATAGGACAGAAGTTCGTCAGCGGCGAGATCGACCGCGTGGAGATGGTCTACCACCACTTCAAGAGCGCCGGTTCGCAGATCCTGACCCGCAAGACCTTCCTGCCTATCGACATCACCGAGGAGCTGAAGCGCGATCGCACTCGCGACCTCAACTCTACCGTGACCTCGAAGGAGGCGCAGGAGTATATCAAGAAGAACGCCTTGACAGAGGAGCGCAAGGCAGAGGAGAACGTTCGTCCGCTCAACGACAACTTCATCGTAGAGCCCGACATGAATACCGTGCTCTCGCAGCTCATCCCCAAGTATCTTCACCTGATGCTCTACACAGCCTTGCTCGACAGCATAGCAAGCGAGCATGCCGCCCGTATGGTGGCAATGCAGACCGCCACCGACAATGCCGACGAGATTCTGCGCGAGCTCAACCTTCAGTACAACAAGAGCCGTCAGCAGGCTATTACCAACGAACTGCTCGATATTGTGGGCGGTAGCGTCAACAACTAAGACGTTATGTAGAAATAGGATGGGGTAGAATCAAGCCCTCAATCCAATATATAGAGAACCCGTTGTATAGTTCATTCTGACTACGCAACGGGTTTTTTATGTGCCTTTATTCGTCAGCCTATATGGGCTGTAAATTTGATTTATGTCACTATATTTGTGCTCTGTTGTATTATATTTGCAATCCTTTGGTTTCATTGGCAGTAAATCCTTACCTTTGCCGTCTATAAACATAAGTTTTAACGTGAATAATCAACACTTGTAATCCTAGAACACTATGATGATTCGTCAGTTGGCAATCCTTTTCGGTTGCCTTGCCGTAGGTGAACTCCTCATTTATCTCACCCACATCCCCCTGCCGTCGAGCATAATCGGCATGCTGTTGCTCACGCTCTTGCTCAAACTCAAGATAATACGCCTTGAGTGGGTGCGCAGCATCAGCGAATTCCTAGTCAGCAACATTGGATTCTTCTTTGTGCCGCCTGGAGTGGCTGTAATGCTCTACTTCGACGTAATCAAGGCCGAGTTTGTGCCCATCGTTGCAGCTTCGGTCATCTCTACCGTGCTCGTGCTCGCCGTGACAGGATGGGTTCACCAATGCTATGGCAAGGCAAAGGACAAGATAAAGGGCGAGACAAAGGAATAAACTAAGATAGAAGTCCCTAGGCGAGATAATGATAAGATGTATAATTGGCCATGGTCGATGACAAGGAAACAGAAGTCGCCATGGAAGATAATGAGAGATGGAAGTCTCATGGGACAAATATAAAAAAGGATAACGAAAACAATGGAATACTTTTCAAACGAATTTTTTCTGATAGCCCTCACGTTCGGTTCTTACTTCGTAGGCAAGCTGCTGCGCCGACTGACGGGTTGGGTGATAATGAACCCCATACTGGTGTCGATAGTGTGCATCATAGCCTTTCTGAAGATTACGGGCGTGAGCTACGAGACCTACAACAAGGGCGGCCACATGATTGAGTTCTGGCTGCGTCCGGCTGTTGTTGCGTTGGGCGTGCCCCTTTACATGCAGCTGTCCACCATCAAGAAGCAGCTCACACCTATACTTCTCTCCGAACTGGCAGGCTGCGTTGTAGGCGTAGTGTCAGTGGTGTGGATTGCCAAGGAGATGGGTGCCTCGCGCGAGGTGATCCTGTCGCTTGCATCCAAGTCGGTCACAACGCCCATTGCCATGGAGGTGACCAAGGCTGTGGGCGGCATTCCGTCGCTCACGGCTGCCGTAGTGGTGGCTGTAGGACTGCTGTGTGCCGTATGTGGCTATCGCACAATGGGTTTCGCACGCGTCAAGAATCCCGTGGCACAGGGCCTGTCTATGGGCACGGCGGCTCACGCCCTTGGCACAGCCACGTCGATGGACCGCAGTCAGGTGCACGGTGCCTACGCCAGCCTCGGACTCACGCTCAACGGCATCTTCACGTCGCTCCTCACCCCGTCGATATTGCCGCTCTTAGGGGTTTGATGAATGTGGAATTTTGAATTTTGAATTATTCTCGGCTGACGCATGCGATTGTGAATTGTTCAATGTCGAATTAAAGCATCCCAACAATTTAACACTTAACATTTAACATTCAACATTATATAGATTACTCATGGTGGTAGCTCTCTCCGCGAATGATAGTGCAGGCACGGTAGAGCTGTTCGGTGAATATCAGTCGTACCATCTGGTGAGAGAAGGTCATACGCGAGAGCGAGATCTTCTCGTCGGCACGGCTGTACACGTCGGCTGAGAATCCGTACGGTCCGCCTATGATGAACACCAGTCGGCGTGCCGTCTGCTGCTTGCGCGTCAGCCACGTAGCCATTTCCATACTCGTGCGCTCGGCACCATGCTCGTCGAGCAGAACCACCGTGTCCGACGGCTGGATAAGGCGCAAAATCAGTTCGCCCTCAGCCTGCTTCTGCTGGTCTTCCGACAGGCTCTTGGTGTTCTTTAGCGCAGGAATCACGGTGATGTTGAACGGCATGTAGTGGCCGATGCGCTCCTGATAGTCGCTTATGCCCTTGGTGTAGAGCTTGTCCACCGTCTTGCCCACCATGATGAGTTCAGTCTTCATACTCCTCCTTTCGCTTGGGGTTCATCGGAAACCATCCCTTCTTGACACGCTGGCGCTGCTCCAGAATCTCGCCGATGCTCCACAGGCACGAGGCACCCACCACGCCCAGCAGGGCCGACACCATGACATTAGCCACAAGCATGGCAGCGGCTATGAAGCCAATGCCCGCAACCAGAAACACCCACCACAGGCGAGTGCCGAAATAGTACTCCACCTTGATGACGATAGGGTGGAACAGCCCAATGATGAGAAACGTGCCGACAGCCAGTACAAGTCCTGTGAAATGCAGCGACGGCATAATGTCCATAAATATAGATTGCATCATCTTTTTTAATAATATGTATGAAATATTGCTAGAAGATGATGCAAAATTAATTAAAAACTCCGAACTTTGGGGCTGAAAGGCAAAAAAACACAATAAATATTTTGCCGATTGGCCGAAAAAGGGTAACTTTGCACCCGCTTTTAAATACAGCTTTATCAAAAATAGTTTAATGAAGAATGACAAAATGAAAAACCAGTACCGCGTGAACGAGCAGATTCGCGTTCGGGAAGTACGTATAGTAAGTGACGGTAACTCTACTGTTATGCCTACACGTCATGCTTTGGACATGGCGAGAGAGCAAGGCGTCGACCTTGTCGAGATTTCCCCCAATGCCCAGCCCCCGGTTTGTCGTCTCATTGACTACAGCAAATTCCTCTATCAGCAGAAGAAGCACGCCAAGGAGATGAAGGCCAAGCAGGTGAAGGTTGAGGTGAAGGAAATCCGATTCGGACCTCAGACCGACGAGCACGACTACAACTTCAAGCTCAAGCACGCCCAGGAGTTCCTCAGCGAGGGCAACAAGGTACGTGCCTACGTGTTCTTCCGTGGCCGCTCAATCCTCTTCAAGGAGCAGGGCGAGGTGCTGTTGCTGCGTTTCGCCAACGACCTCGAGGAGTATGCCAAGGTAGAGCAGCTGCCCAAGCTCGACGGCAAGAAGATGTTCCTCTATCTCGCCCCCAAGAAGGCAGGCGTAGTGAAGAAGAGCCAGCAGAAGCTCGACCGCGAGAAGCGTGAGGCAGAAGCCAAGACCACCAAGGACACCGAGGAGAATGCAATGCCCGCTAACGGCGGACTCCTTGCCAACGCCAAGGTGAGCGCCGAGGCACTCAAGGCTCTTCAGGGCGAGGAATAAGCCCAGTCAAAGCAGCAAAGAGGGCGAGAAATGCAAGCCCCGTCAGCAGAAAGACAACATGATAAGTTGTGCGTAACGCCTTGGTATATGCGTTGCCACACATAATAAATAACAATTTAAACAAACAAAAAAATGCCAAAAGTTAAGACTAACTCCGGTGCAAAGAAGAGATTCCGCTTTACCGGAACTGGAAAAATCAAGCGTCATCACGCTTTTCACAGTCACATTCTGACTAAGAAGACAAAGAAGCAGAAGAGAAACCTCCTTGGTGAGACTATCGTAGACCGTTCAAACCTGAAGCAGGTTCGCGACTTGCTCTGCCTCCGTTAATTTAATTAGTCAAACATTTAAAGGAAAAAAGAAACTATGCCAAGATCAGTCAATCATGTTGCTTCTAAAGCAAAGAGAACAAGAATCCTGAAACTCACCAAGGGTTACTATGGTGCACGCAAGAATGTTTGGACAGTAGCCAAGAATACTTGGGAGAAGGGTCTCACATACGCATATCGTGACCGCCGCAACAAGAAGCGCAACTTCCGCGCTCTGTGGATCCAGCGTATCAACGCTGCAGCTCGTCTTGAGAACATGAGCTACTCAACTCTCATGGGCGCTCTGCACAAGGCAGGCATCGAGATTAATCGCAAGGTGCTCGCTGACCTCGCTGTCAACAACCCTGAGGCTTTCAAGGCCATCGTTGAGAAGGTGAAGTAAGCCATACCAAAACGAATTTCCTATAACAACAATATAGGGTAGGAGACTAAGTCTAATACAGGCTTAGTCTCCTTTTTGGTATGCTCGGCACGAGTGCTGTCTAAGTCCGTATTGTCATTGTTTCTTCCAGCAGGACTCCTTGACTATTTCGACACAACAGAAGCCTCCAACATGGGAGATTGTTTTATGTTAGTTTTAGTTGAGAATGATATTGTGCTTGAAAACTTACAAGACCTTCTGTTGATTTCCAATGGTTTTCAAAAGCCAATAACAGTCACTGATTTTCCCGTCCGTGACCACACCATGTATTTCAGAATAAAGCGACGCAGATGGTTTTACATGTCTACAGGCAAGAGCTACAGCCGCGATTGGAATCTTGAAGCATCCGGAACCAGAATTACCGCTGAGTTCGGAGCTTTTTTAAAAGAATTACCTTGATACTCATGCTATGAGTATCAAGAGTGTTGCAGAGTTTACGCATTTGAAGGCAAATGTCCTAAATGACTACTACAAGAACCATCTGAGCGGATTTCACTCATGGAATCAGAAAAACATTCAGATGAGTTTACTCTTTCCTGACTTCGTCACTCAAAAAACATGCATTTTATAACTTGTTGATAAACAATATTTTGTATCTTTGTATCACCTAATATCGGGTGACACGAAAGGTATTTTAACTATGTTCGTCCGCAAAAAGAAATATCCATCCGGCAATATCGGAGTTATTGTTGTTGAGAAAATCGGTGGCAAGATGAAGG
>NZ_JADYTS010000067.1 GCF_021531355.1 Leyella stercorea
GTTGTAGATCTTGACTTCTTTCTCTATAGATTGTCTATGATCTTTGGGTAGACACAGGGTTTTACGGGTGAGCCATGATTTCTCCATAGATGATTTTGTCACAAATAACTTCTGGGCAACAGAGGCATGTGGGAATTTCATTGTCACGGCATATAACTTCATGTCGCTGTTAAGACATGCGCTGATTAATTCCAACAAGAAGAAATTTCTGAAGACTATCCGGTACGAGTTGATATCGACACCAGCCTATCTGGGGAGAACAAAAGACAAGCACATCCTATATTTGGCCAGATCACTAAAAACACGACAATCATTCTTGTCTATATGGGAAAATTAAAAGATTTCTCTTTGCCGTAAGACACAGAGATATCCTAATGACTGATTTGGGATTACTAGTGATGCGATATTAATCGCTTAACTATAGTTATATATTTGATATTTAATCATTTACAAGCGTTCTTTGTTTTTTTGATTTGAAATTGATTGAGTAATTTTGCAGCCAAAACTGCAAGATTATGAACATCGGCAAATATATCTTTGCTCAAGTCATCGACTTCATACCTCGCTACCAATTTGACAAGTTGGTGAAGAAGTATAAAGGTGACTGGCATGCAAAAGATTTATCCTGCTATAACCCGTTGCTCCATCTGCTATTTGGTCAGATTACTGGTTGTGTATACATCCGTGATATTTGTCTGTGCCTAGAGGCTCATGGAAGTAGCATATACCACTTGGGAATTCGCAAGTCCGTTAATCAATCCAATTTATGTCGTGCTAATGAGAAAAGAGGCTATCGCATCTACGAAGGACTTGGCATGTATCTAATCGGTATCGTCCGACCAATGTATTCAAACACAAAGGTTGCTGAGATAACGATAGACAATGTCCTCTATGCGCTTGACTCCACAACTATCTCAACAAGCATTGTTCTGGCTGCTTGGGCATTGGGCAAGTATAGCAAAGGCGCAGTCAAAATGCACACACTGCTGAATCTTCGTGGAAGCATTCCGGCAAATATCCATATTACAGATGGAAAATGGCATGACAGCAATGAACTGGATGAGATTGTGCCTGAACCATTTGCGTTCTATATGATGGACAAAGCATACGTTGATTTCATCGCTTTGTTTCGCTTTCACAAAGCCGGTGCATATTGGATAAGTCGTCCCAAAGACAATATGAGATACGAGGTCGTTAACCATAGTCTAGACTTTGGTCCAAGTACAGGAATCTGTGGCGATTTCATCATAAAACTGACTACCCATAAGTCGAAGAAACTCTATCCAGAACCTATCAGGATGGTTACTTATCATGACTCGGTAACAGGCAATGATGTGGAATTTATTACCAACAACTTTGAGATCAGTGCCCTTGAGGTCGCCAATCTATACCGTCATAGATGGAATATTGAGGTTTTCTTCAAGTGGATAAAGCAGAATATCGTAGTGAAGAACTTGTGGGGATATTCAGAGAATGCAGTACGTACTCATTTATGGGTTGCTATAATTGCATATCTGATAATCGCCAAAATCAAGGCTGACTACAAAAGTCCGTATTCAATCACCGAGGTGGCTACGTTAATAAGAATCTCCGCACTCGAAAGGGTGGATTTGAGAGACCTCATAACTAAGCCAAAGGACTCAATCATTCAAAAACAAGATTTCAAAGAACTCACTTTATTTGATGAATTTTAATAACCATGCGATTTTATCGCATCAGTACTAATTTGGGATAAATAATTTAGATCACTTACTTATTATATAATCTATAAAGTGCAACAATCATCAAGCCCAAAGCGCACAAAGTAAACACAAACATATTATTAACTGTGGTTGCTTTGTGCGTTTTATGTAAGTATTAATTGTCGGCAGTAGGCTCAAGCCATCCGCCTATCAGATTGATTATTTCCTGGCGTGTAGGCTTGGGGAAGGACTGTATGCGTGTACTGTGCGAGCCTCCCTTGAGCATGTAGACATGGAGGTTTTGCTTGTTCTTGGTGAAGGGTAGACCGTAGACGCCCGATGCGCTCCATGGGTCGATGTCGCCATAGATGTACACCATTTTGGGGTCGTTGTGTGTGAGAAAGTCTACGGTGTGACGGTAGAGTGCCGGTTCGAAACGGGTGTCTTCGGTGCCCTTAGGCAGCATGAGGCGTCGTAGATAGCCCTTGGCTGTCTTGATGCTGAGATATTTCTTGAAGGGCTTAGTGTTGTAGCCGTAATAGCCCAGCTCTCGGGCAGCCTGCACATTAAACGATATTAAGGTGTTCTGATTGGCGAAATAGTTGGGTTCGCACATGTTTATCCAATAGTCAAACACCTGTCGGTCGGTAGCGGTGGCTGTAGGAATCTTGTTGATGTCGTAGCCCCACTGCCAAAAGGCAAACGCATACTCAAGCACCGAGAAGTCGAAAATCTCGTCTATGGGCGCATTGAATGTGTAGTGCTGCTTGCGGCAATATTCGTCGAGCATTGGCAGTAGCGTAGCTTTACGCTTGAATAGGAGCAGCTGGAAGTCGAGCACCTTTTGGCGGTTTTCTTTGGTAGAGACCTTGTGCTGCAGAAATTTCTCGTGTCGGCCGTCTTCCACGCTTCTGTTCAATGGAGCCACGTAGGGCACAGATATGTCTACGTCGTCGGGGAAGTAGGAGCGATAGAACATGGTGGTCTGTCCGCCCTTGCTGATGCCCGTAGCTATCCATTTGCCCTTGTACATAGTGCGCAGAGTCTGGTTGACGTGATGAAGGTCGTAGAGCGAGTTCTCCACGGTCAGATACTGCCAGAGGCATGTTGTAGGCATCGACTTATCGAAGTAGCGGTATTCTACCAATACGATGTTGGTATTGAATATTTCGGACAATTCCTCGATATAGCCTTCGCGCAATCCGTAGTTGGCGTTATAGCCTTCTGTGACGAGTACCGTTGGACGGTCGAATCCGCGGTGGCACAATATTACTCGCTGCTCGAAATTGCCTTTGGAGGCATCCTTGGCGTCGAGCAGTTGGTTGATGAAGAATACGTACTTCTCCTGGAAGTGCTTGCTCTTCAAGGTCTCCACATTGCTCACTCCGGGCGGCGATGCCAGCCGCTTGCCTACCTCGCCCAGGCTGGCAGCTATAATCTGCAATGGCAATACGAGCAATAGCATCAGCCATAGGGCTGACTTCATAATAGAGGCTGAATTTTTCATAGTTATAGTTTTATTATAATGAAATTTCGCAATCTGTTGTTTTACAATCTATTATTGCTTTTGTTTTTCGGCTGTTATTGGCAGGTAGATCTTCTGCAATACCTCTTCATACTCCTTACGGCAGCAGCTCTGGGCTGTGATGCCTCCACCCGCTTTGAACGCCATGCCCAGAGAGTCTTGCTCAACAAACCTTATCATTACGGCAGAGTTCAGACAGCCGTCGCTGTAGATGCCCATAACACCGGTGTAGTATTCACGGTGGTAGTTCTCAGCTTCATGGATTATCTCCACGGTCTTCTTCTTTGGTGCGCCCGTGATTGAACCTGCCGGAAGCTGTGCGGCTATTATGTCGCCCAGATGCAGGTGATAGTCGTGTGGCAACAGTCCGCTTATTTCAGAGCTGGTCTGCAGAATGTCGCCCTTATTGGTGTGCAGTGTTTCGATATAGCGGTAGCGGTCTACCCTTACTCCGGAGGCCACACGGCTCAGGTCGTTGCGTATGAGGTCTACGATTGTTGCGTGCTCGGCAGCCTCCTTCTTGTCGTCCATCAGTTCTTGTCTGGCATTGGGCAGCGAGGCGTCGATGGTGCCCTTCATGGGGTAGGAGTAGATGCGTCCGTCCTTGATTCTGAGAAAACTCTCGGGCGAGAAGCATACGAAGCGTCTGCCCCTATTCTCGTCGCCCCTTAGCAGAAGCTTGTATTTGCCTTTGGAATGATGAAAGATGTCCTCAAGCGTGAGATTGCAGCTTACGTGTACCTTGCAGGTGAGATTGGCAAGATAGCTGTTGCCAGCCAGCATGTTGCCCTTGACGATGTTGAAGCTCCGTTCATAACTCTCGTAAGTAGGCGCATTTATGTCCCAACGAATGGCGGAAGGTAGGGCGTGTCTGTCGATGGCTGTATTGCCAGCATTGCTCATCCCTTCAAAGTCGTACAGACATTCCTCTGGTTCAATATCCTTCAGCCGTCGGATGTAGGCGTCGTCGCCGTCGTAGTTGATTACAAAGAGGAAGGGCGAACCCTCCTTGGCCAGAAGGTTTATGTTGTTGATTATTTCCTGTTTCATACTCTAAGCGAGGCTTATCTCCTCCAAATCGTCAGGTACAACAATCTTTCGCTTGAAGTTCTCGGAAGCCTCCTTGGTGTAGCTCTCTCGGCGTGTAGAGAGTGTCTTCTCCTCGGTATGATACAGTATGAGATTCTTTACGTCGAGTTCGGCTGCAAGTCGGCCTGCATCAAGAGCTGTGCTGTGACATTTCTCGTAAGGCTTGAATGTGTCGCGCTGGGCATACAGGCAGAACGCCTCGCACATCATCCAGTCGGCATGCTCTACGTAGGGGCGGTTGAGCTGATTGTATGGCTCGTCACCAAGACACGCCACAACAGTAGCGTCTGGCAGCTGTGCACGGAATCCATATTGCTTCTCCTTGGTAGAATGAATGTCGAAACAAGTGAGGTGTATGTCTCCTGCTTCGAAACTCTCTCCGTCGGTAAGTTGATGGAATACAACACGTTCAGCTACTTTGTTCAATTGCTTCTTAGCCAGTATCATGTCTATTATAGTGTGCACTACCTTCATTACCTTGTCGTTGCCGTAGATGTGCAGACGGTTCTCGTAGTCCTTGCATTGCGCCACCATGCGTATTACCCATATTACGCCCAACACATGGTCGGTATGGGCATGGGTGACGTACAGATGGTGAATGTCACGAATGGCTACATTGGCCTTGCGCAACTGGGTGAGAATGCCGTTGCCACCACCAGCGTCAACGAGGATCCTGGTGGTGGCAGTGGACAATATGAAACATGTGTTGTAGATATGGGTGACAGTGGCGTTGCCCGTACCGAGCATCGTTATCTTATTCATTGTAAATGGCGATTTTAATTACTCCGTCTTCTTTGTTCTCGAATATTCTATACGCCTCGTCTATACGGCTCAGAGGGAAGCGATGTGTGATGAGTGGAGTAGTGTCAATCTTGCCTTGCTCTATGAGCTGCAGCACCTGCTCGCAGTCGCATCCGTCTACGCCTCCTATCTTGAACGTAAGGTTCTTGCCATACATGTCGGGCAATGGCAGGATCTGCGCCTCGTCGTATAGCGCCACAACCGTAACTATAGCATTAGGACGAGCACATTGCCAAGCCAAGCGGAATGTGGTCTTTGCTCCTGCCACCTCCAGCACACGGTCGGCACCGCCATGGTCGCTGTTTTCATGTACAAAGTCAAAACACTCGTCGGGGGTGGTGAGCAGCACGTCGGGATAGTGCTGCTTGACGAAGTTGCGGCGCTCCTCGGAGGGTTCGCACACGATTATGCGCTTGGGCTGTTTGAGCATTGCGCAGATTAGGGTGCATATGCCCGTAGGTCCGGCACCGATAATGAGCACCGTGTCCTCATTGCTGATTTCGCTTATGCGTGCCGCCCAAAAGCCTGTGGCAAGTACGTCGCCCACAAACAGGGCCTGCTCGTCGGTCACGTTGTCAGGAATGCGGTTGAGTCCTTGCGTAGCCAACGGCACACGCACATATTCCGTCTGACCTCCGTCAATACGGCAACCGAGTGCCCATCCACCATGAGGTGAAGTGCAGTTGTTAACGTAGCCATGCTTGCAGTAAAAGCATTCGCCGCAGAAGGTCTCCACGTTCACTGTAACGCGGTCGCCCGGCTCCATGCCATTCACGTCGCTTCCCACAGCCTCTACCACGCCTACCATTTCGTGTCCTACGGTGATACCTGGCACGGCACGTGGCACGCTGCCGTGCTTGATGTGGAGGTCGCTTGTGCAGATGCTGCCCAATGTGACGCGCACGATGGCATCGGTCGACATCTGAAGTTCTGGCTTAGGTTTCTCTATTAAGGCAAACTTGCCCTTCTCAATGTATGTGTATGCTTTCATAATGTCTTCAATATGTCTTCGTAGTATTTTTGAAGTTTGTTCTGCTTACAAATTTAGATAAAATTTCCGAATTATAAGTCAGTTGTGATAAAAAACAGGAATGGATATATCCGAGTGCCCTCTGTTTGAATTTTATCTGGTCGTAAGCGTATCCGCGATGCTCGTAGATACACGTCAAAAAAATATCGCTCAAGCTTTTATTCTTGAGCGATATTTTTTTGTTTCCATTTGTCCGGCAGCAATTTCCGGTACTTGCTTAGCGGTGTTCTTGGCGGCAGTGTTGCTGCTTTGTTGATGACATCGGATATATATTCAAAGATATGTAGCTGTTGAGTCTTTCCACAAGGTTGTTGTCCAGATGGTAATCTCCTCTGGTAAAGATGTTCATCAAGGCATCCCACTCATTGAGCATATAATGCACGGCTTCATACTTCTCTGTCTTTGGCAGGAGCCGGCTGTCGGCTGCCATGCGGTCAAGTTTTTTCTTTATGATCCGCATGATGGGCAGTGCGTATTGCTGCCGCCATTTGTAGTTGTCACGTTCCGTCCAGCCGTCTTCGACTTCAACGAGGAGATACTAAGAAAGCAGTCCAAACTTGATTCCGTGCTGCAACGCTGCAATATACGTCTGAGCAACTACGTTTCCAATGTTGACAGCAAAAGCTACAAGCCCGCGGTGAGAGCCATCTTAATTGAAACAATTTTGTCTGTCCAATAAATTCTGTATCGAATAGAGATAAATGTTATTCTTCTTCAGGTGTGATGAGCTTGTAACCCTTACCATGTATGTTAATAATCTCAATCTGGTCGTCGTCCTTGAGGTGCTTGCGCAGTTTTGTGATGTACACGTCCATAGAGCGTGCGTTGAAGTAGTTGTCGTCAATCCATATGGTCTTGAGGGCAAAGTCGCGTTGCAGAATCTCGTTGGCGTGGCTGCAGAGGAGTGCGAGCAGCTCGTTCTCCTTTGTGGTGAGCTTGGTCTGCTTGTCACCGATTGTGAGCAGCTGCTTCTGTGTGTCGAATGTGAATCGTCCGATGTGGTAGATGGTGCTTTCCTTGCTCTTCTTGCCACGTACACGACGCAGGATGGCCTCAATACGGAACACGAGTTCTTCCATTGAGAACGGCTTGGTGATGTAGTCGTCGGCACCAATCTTGAATCCTTCGAGGATGTCCTCTTTCAGAGTCTTGGCTGTGAGGAATATGATAGGTATCTCGGCGTTGGCCTGGCGGATCTCCTGTGCCAAGGTGAATCCGTCCTTCTTGGGCATCATCACGTCGAGAACGCAAATGTCAAACTTTGTCTTCATGAAGGCACGGTAGCCAGCCTCGCCGTCGGGGCAGAGCTCGGCAGAGTAGCCCTTGGCCTGCAAGTATTCACGCAGAAGCATACCGAGGTTCTCATCGTCCTCGCAAAGCAGAATTTTCAAATTGTCGTCCATAGTTGTAGTATTTAAATTGTTATTAATTTCTTGTTAATTGTTTGTCTCTATTTTTGTTTGTTAGACGTTTTGAGGCGTCAGAAAGTTTAATCCTTAATGATTGGTAATTTTATGGTGAACTTTGTTCCCTTGCCCAGTTCGCTGTCTATCGTAATGTCGCCGTTATGGAGCATTATGATTTTCTTGACGTAGGCCAGTCCGAGTCCGAATCCCTTCACGTCGTGCACGTTGCCCGTGTGTACGCGGTAGAACTTGTCGAACACCTTCTTGAGGTTTTCCTTCTTGATGCCCAGTCCGGTGTCGCGTACCGAGAGGTAGAGGTGGTTGTCGTCGTTCCACGTGCGCAGGTAGATGTTGATGGGCTGGTCGGGCTTGCGATACTTCACGGCGTTGTCGAGCAGATTGTTTATCACGTTCTGGAAGTGAACCTCGTCGACGTAGAGAGCCGAGTCGACGGCTTCTATCTCTGTATAGATCTTGCCTCCTGTATGCTCTACACGCAAGGTGAACGAGTTGGCTATGTTCTCTACCATTTCGTTGAGGTCGAGACGTTTCTTCTTGAATACGGCCTTCTTGCGGTCGAACATCGACATCTGCAGCACTTTCTCCACGAGGAATCGCAGACGTTTCGACTCGTCGTTGATTACCTTTCCGAGATGCTTTGTCATGG
Organism: Leyella stercorea; assembly: GCF_021531355.1. Lineage (GTDB taxonomy): Bacteria > Bacteroidota > Bacteroidia > Bacteroidales > Bacteroidaceae > Prevotella. The sequence continues at coordinate 8,201 of NZ_JADYTS010000067.1, forward strand.
CCGGACTTTTGGTGACGCTCTCGTCGTTCATCATTTGTGCCGCAAGCGAGATGCTGGCTATAGGGGTCTTCAGCTCGTGCGTCATGTTGTTGATGAAGTCGTTCTTTATTTCCGTATAGCGCTTCTGGCGGAATATCACCACGATGGTGAATATGAACGTTATGAGCAGTACCATGGTGAACGCTACCGACGGAATCATGAATCGTACCGACGAGTAGATGTATGAACCCATGTCGGGGAAGTGGATGCGCACCACACCCATCTTCGACTGCGGGTCGTTGCGGAAAAGCACCTGCGAGTAGGTGAACTCTTCGCCCTCGTCGGTATAGTCAGGACAGCGGTAGACCTCACGTCCGTCTTGTGTGCTGACTGTGAAGTGATAGGTGATGTTTATGCCGTTATTCATCAGTTCTGCCTTCAGGTCCTGATCGAGCAGCTTGAAGTTGATGCGCTCCTTGAGAGGCTTTTCTGAGGCTGAATAGAGTATGGAGTAGACCACCTCGTCGAGCAGGGCTTTCTGGTAGACATAGCGGTTCTTGACAATCTGCTGCATCGACTTGGCTGCTTCGCTGAAGGAGTTCTTGTCCGTGTGCAGTATCATTGCCTTGGGCATCTGCGAGGGTCGGGTGGTGATGGTCTTTAGCTCGAACGACGAGTATATTGTGCCGTCCTTGCCTATTACCGAGTACTGGTGCGACTGCTGTATGCTGCCGTCGAGCTTGCCCGAGATAGTGCCGATGGAATCCTTCTTGAACGAGCGTCGTTCGGTCTCGTTCACGTCTTTCTCAAGATAGCGCAGGGTCTCGTTGAGCTCCAGATTGCGCGAGGCTTGATATAGTGCGCGGTTGACCGACTCGTCAAACTGCTCCTTCTTCATGTCCACCATCTCCTGAATGTATCTTAGTTGCAGATAAAGCAGGGCGAGGAACGAGAAGCCCATGATAGAGGCGATTGTCCATATAGTTCTTTTCTTCATGCCTGATGTGTGTATTTTTTCTTGTTTGCAAAGATAGATTAAAAAGTGAAACGACAGAACTTTTTGTTTAACAATTAACCCTTGATTGCGGAATATTAACTAAAAAAGGCGTTTATAATTGCCGTATGCAAATTATAAACACCTTATTGCTGTTCTTGTAGTTTCTTATCGTGTGGAGGTGAAACCCTCGAGATTGCTGTATTTGCGGCTCATCATCCGATTGTAGATATTGCGCAGCCACAGGCGGTTGGTCAGCACGAACATCAGTCCAATGGCGAGTATTATGCCGTATGTAGTGTTGTCGCTGAACATAGTCTGCAGAGTCGTGACGATGACGTTGGGCACAAGGAATATTACGCCTATTATTATCATCTGCACGTAATTGCCTTCGAGTCCGCCCTTCGACGTAATCTTTTCGTTCATAGGAATTGTCTGGCGCGTGTAGACTGCCGATTGGAATATGACGAAGTATTGGAATCCCATGGTGTAGACGGCGTAGCTCAAGAGCATCACAATCGACATCTTGCCGGCAAACACCATTGGCAGCATCAGCACGAACGGCAGCAGGAGCATGGCTGAATAGAATATGTATTTGGCGTGGAGCAGGGCGAGGATGTTTTCGCGTCTCACAAACAGTCCGTCTACATAGTTGCCTTCGTAGCCCATCATCTTGACGAGAATTGTGGCTCCCGGAAGGATGAAGATGTAGAGTGCCCAGAAGTTGGTCATTCTCGGCGAATCGTAAATGTCGGTTGTAATGATGAGCAGACATAATATTATGGTGAATATTATGCTTGTGATAATTGCCTTGCGTGGGTTGCGGTTGCGCATGAGTTGCTTTATCTCCAGCTGGAGGAACGTGCCGAACTCGCCGTAGCGTTCAAGGAAGTTGAACTTCACGACGTGTGCCACGGTCTGCGTCTTCTTGGTGCCAACCGTTTCCTTGCGTACTGCCGCATATTGCACACGGCGGTTTAGGATGATTAGCCCCGACAATAGCACCACCATAGCAATCAACGGCCATATGCTGTGCTCGCCAATAGCCTCGCCAGGCAATGAATAGATGCGTGCGTATTGTTGCAGTCCGGCATCTGTGCCGAGATAGAGCGGGGCTGCTACAATGGCGTAGAATCCGATGGGCAGGAGCCACCACAGATAGGAGCGGTTGATGAGAGTGCGTGTCATGCTGTACCACTGGCTGTTGGCCACAGCGGCAAGTAGCGTCACCACCACGAGGTAGACCATAGTGAGCAGTCCGTAGCTGAACACTACCGACATGATAGAGTAGGGGACTATGAGCAGTAGCCACGTAAGATTGCCCCACGACGTGAGCGACGAGAATATGAAAGCGTCGACGCAGGCATATTTGGGCAATGGCAGCAGCATGTACGGGCGTGCTATCTGCGCAGGAGTCTGCTGCATTGTAAACCTCATCAGAAAGTCGATGCACATGACGGCTGGCAGCAATATGCACATCAGCTCCACGCTTGTCATAGAGCGCGTGTCGTTGGCTATCATGGCAAACAGCACAGCCAGCATCATCAGATAGCCAGCCGTGAACAGGAATGCTATGCCAACCATTACTTTAGCAAAGCGGTTGGTCTCGTAGTCGATTGCCCTTCGGTCGGCAAGCCGGCGATGCTTGAGCAGGCAGCTGATGGTCTGCCATAGGGTAAGTCGTGTCTGCATAGTGCTTAGTGGTTATGGTGGTGGATAAGGGGTGGAGAAGTAGAATCGTGCTTATCTGAGGTCGATGACCTCAGCCGACGGATAGTCCTTTGAGTTGAAGGCAAAGAGACTGTCGGACAGTTTCTTTGCCGAGAAGTTGCTTATCGTGACCGTATACCAGCGTCCGTTGTGCTTCATCTTGACGCGCGACGGCACGTAAGTCTTGCTGTTTACCGTGACGTACATCTCCTGGATGCTGCGTTTCTGGTTTTGCGCCACAAGGTGAACCTCGTAGCTGCTTCCAGCCTTGGCGGACGACATCTTGTAGCCCGTCTTGTACACATTAATAAATGTATAGGGGTTCATCATCTGCTGCTGTGCCTGTGTAGGTGTGCTGATGTTCACCTCGTTGTTCTTCTTCATGTAGGTCCATTGTGTCTTGCCGTTGAACCATACTATTGCCTGCGGAGTGCGTGCGTTGAACTTGCCGCCCTTTACGGCTATTGTGCCCGACACGTTGCCTGTGGTGGGATTGTTGAGGGTGAACGCCGCGCTTACGCCGCTCTTATGTCCTATTACCTTTGATGTCTTGTCGAGTATGGCACGAGCCTGCGCTGGGTTCGACTGTGCCATTGACTGTACGCTTGCTACTACCGCCATGGCGGCAACAAGCAGAATGCTTAACAATGTGTGTTTCATAATCATTTACATTCGTTTGAGTTGTCCTAAAATGTTGTCCAGTTGGCTCTCGTCGGCTAAGAGTACGTCGCGTGGCTTGCCTCCGTGTGCCGCTCCTACTATGCCAGCCTTTTCGAGCTGGTCCATGAGTCGTCCGGCACGGTTGTAGCCTATTGAGAACCTGCGTTGTATCATACTTGTGCTGCCCTGCTGGCTGACGATAACCGAGCGAGCCGCCTCTTCAAACAGCGGGTCGATAGCGCCAATGTCGCCCGAGGAACCTGAGCCTCCGTCGCCTCCCTCGTCGTTCTTTGGTTCGGGCAGCTGCATCGGGCAGGTAGGTCCTGACTGCTTGGCGATGTACTCGTTGATCTGTACAATCTCGGGAGTGTTGATGAAGGCGCATTGCACACGAGTGGGCTCGTTGCCGTTGAGATAGAGCATGTCGCCCATACCGATGAGCTGGTTGGCTCCGGGTCGGTCAAGAATGATGCGCGAGTCCATCATCGAACTTACCTTGAATGCTATGCGTCCGGGGAAGTTGGCCTTGATGTTGCCCGTGATGATAGATGTGGTAGGGCGCTGTGTGGCGATGATCATGTGTATTCCCACGGCACGTGCCAGCTGTGCGATACGTGCTATAGGCATTTCCACCTCCTTGCCTGCTGTCATGATAAGGTCGCCGAACTCGTCGATGATTACTACGATGTAAGGCATGAACTCGTGTCCCAGTTCGGGGTTGAGCTTATGGCGCAGATACTTGTCGTTGTATTCCTTCAGATTGCGTGCTCCTGCCAGTTTCAGCAGGTCGTAGCGGTGGTCCATAAGGGTGCAGAGGCTCTTGAGCGTGCGCACCACCTTGGTCACGTCGGTAATGATGGGCTCGTCGTCGTCGTCAACCTGTGCCATGAAGTGGTCGGCTATTGGGGCGTAGACGCTGAACTCCACCTTCTTCGGGTCGATGAGCACAAGCTTCAGCTCGTTGGGGTGCTTCTTGTAGAGCAATGACGTAATGATAACATTCAGACCTACAGACTTACCTTGACCTGTGGCTCCAGCTACAAGCAGGTGAGGAATCTTCGTGAGGTCGGCCATAAATACCTCATTGGTGATGGTCTTACCCAATGCAATTGGCAGGTCGAACTTGGTTTCCTGAAATTTGCGTGAGTTCAGTATGCTCTCCATCGACACGTTGTGGCGCTTCTTATTAGGTACCTCAATCCCGATGGTTCCCTTACCTGGTATCGGGGCTATGATACGCACTCCGAGTGCCGAGAGTCGCAGGGCTATGTCGTCCTCAAGGTTGCGTATCTTGGTGATGCGTATTCCTTCGGCAGGAGTTATCTCGTAGAGGGTGATGGTAGGTCCTACGGTGGCCTTTATCTCACGGATGTCTATGCCGAAGCTCTTGAGCACCTTGACGATTTCCTCGTTGTGCGCCTTTACTTCCTCCATATCTACGTAAGGTTTGCCGTCGTTGGCATCCTTGTTCAGAAGGTCAAGACCTGGATAGCGATACCGTGTGAATGGCTCGAGCGGATTTATTGGAGTGTCAATGTCGTGGCTTGGGGTGTTGATATTGCCGTTGGCCTTATCTTCTTTGCCTACTTCAACAGTCAGATTATCTGCGGCTTGAGCAGTGTTAGCAGCATTGCGTTCGGTACTCTTGGCTGGCTTGCTCGATGTGGCGTTGGTGTCTGGCTTTGTAGAAGCAGCAGTCAAGTCGGTCAAGTCAATCACCGAGGCTATATTCGCATCTGCTTCATTCTTGTATTTATTTTTGTTTTTATTGTCGTTTGTTGTACTGTCTGATTTTTTGTAATCAGTGACTTTGTTGTCAGCTTCTTCATCATCTGCTTTCTGGTTGTCGTCTGTTTTCTCAACAAAACTTGAAATTGCCGAAGTCACTGTTCTTCCTGTATTGGCAGCACCCTTGGCCAATGGATTCAGCACCCTACGAAACCATATAATAGTCTGGCTGCTGATGAATGTGAGCAATGCAATAGCTATAAAGAACAATATTGCTGCAAGGCCCGGAGTACCTATGACGTTTTCAGAATACTCCACACACATAGCTCCGTGTCTGCCACCAGGATTAAATACCAATTCACCTGCAAATGGAGCTACAACCTTAGCAAGGAATACTGACAGCCAATACATGGCAATAGCCATCCCGAAGAACCATTTCCAAAGATTCACCATACATATACGCATTAAACGTATACCAGCAAGCACCAAAAAAGAAGGTATCAGAAAAGCTGCAAATCCAAAATTTTGGGTGATGAAGAAGTAGGAGAGGATAGCTCCTAATGATCTGCATGTATTCTGGAATATGCGTTCTGTATTAAGCCATTCGCCGGGTCGCATACTTTCTAAAATACTTTGATCGGCTGCTCCGGTGCTCAGATATGAGGACATCGCCACAAACAGGTATATAGCGAACAATATTACGATTAGTCCCACAAGAAAATCAGTTCTCTCACTTCTTAGAAAACTTGAAAGTCCAAGTGCTTCTTTTAACTTAGCGGGTTTACGTTCCGCTTTTTTCTTTGCCATTTTATTTAGTTTAGATATTATTCTACTTTACTGCATTCTCTATAAAAATAACTTTCTCAACAGAATATTCATCACAAAATTAGTGGAAAAAACTCGTAAAGCACCATAAATTCATAACTTTTTTCTAATTTTGCAGTATCTTTAAATGTTCGGAATGAAAAAGACTATATACAACAAGTTTGATAAAGCAACTATTAATGCTCTTCCATTGGTAGAGTATCCCCATAAAATCAACGTCATATTGAATGAATATGAAGCAGAACGTGCTGTTGAATATCTGCTGACATGTGACATTCTTGGCGTTGACACCGAGACGAAACCTGCTTTCCGCCGTGGTCAGAACCATAAGGTGGCATTGTTGCAGGTTGCCACGCGCGACCAATGTTTCTTGTTTCGTCTCAATCATTTGGGAATGCCTCAGTCGTTAATAAAGTTGCTTTCCAATCGGATGGTGCCAATGGTGGGACTATCATGGCACGACGACATAATCTCGCTTCATCGACGCGCAGAGTTTACGCCTGGATGGTTTATTGATATTCAGGACATAATCGGTAATCTCGGTATTGAGGACAAGAGTCTGCAGAAACTCTACGCCAATCTCTTCGGTGAAAAAATTAGCAAGCGACAGCGACTCACCAACTGGGAAGCCGATGTACTCACCGACAAGCAGAAAGAATATGCAGCCATTGATGCTTGGGCATGTATAAATCTTTATGACGAGATAATGCGACTCATGGCCACAAAGGATTATGACCTGATAAAGGTGGCCGAAGAAAATCCAAATACTTCAACAGACAAAGAATAAAACAATATGTATCATTAGTGTCCCGTTAAAATCGGGACCAGTTAAATATTAATCAAATAGCCCCGGAAAGAGGGGACAATCGAGTTCTTTGACATTATTGAAATCAGTCCTTTCGAAGAGATCAACGAGTGGTGTCTTATCCATAAGAGAAATGCTTAGAATCAGAAGGACCTCATAAGTAGATCGCTTAAGTTGCAAATCATGTTGTACGATAGCAACAAGGCAATAGGCTATGATAGCCGATGAGATTTGGATTCTCACAGCATTCTCTGTAGTACCCTAAAACTTCTTGATCTTGAGGTGCTGCTTTAGCCATTTGAAGAACAGCTCTATCTGCCATCTGTTCTTGTAAAGGTTGGCGATTTCAGGAGCTGTTAGATGAAAAGCATTTGTCAGGAA
>NZ_JADYTS010000068.1 GCF_021531355.1 Leyella stercorea
GCTCCCCTCCCTGCGGGGGAGGGGCTGGGGGTGGGGCTTCTTACTACATCATTATGAACAACAACATCAAATTCTCCTATCCTTCTTCAGAGAAGGTTTACATGAAGGGAGAAATCTACAAGGACCTGCGTGTTGGCATGCGCGTGGTTCATCAGAAACCTACAGTGAAGATTGTAGGAGGCGAGCGCATTGAGACACCCAACGCTCCCGTCTACATCTACGACACAAGTGGTCCGTACAGCGACCCAAACATCGAGATTGACCTGAAACGCGGACTGCCCCACTTGCGTCAGGCTTGGATCGACTCACGCAAGGAAGGCGACACACAGATGTCGCTTGCACGCCAAGGCGTGATAACGCAGGAGATGGAGTACGTGGCGATTCGTGAGAACATGAACTGCCGCGAACTTGGCATCGAGACGCGTATCACACCGGAGTTTGTGCGCGACGAAGTGGCAGCAGGACGCGCCGTTATACCTGCCAACAAGAAGCACCCGGAGTCAGAACCGATGATTATCGGCACCAACTTCCTCGTGAAAATCAATACCAACATCGGCAACTCAGCCATCACTTCGGGCATTGACGAAGAGGTGGAGAAAGCAGTGTGGAGCTGCAAGTGGGGTGGCGACACTCTGATGGACCTCTCTACGGGCGACAACATTCACGAGACACGCGAGTGGATTCTGCGCAACTGCCCCGTACCAGTAGGCACTGTGCCTATGTATCAGGCTTTTGAGAAGGTGAACGGAAAGGCAGAGGACCTGACATGGGAGATATTCCGCGACACACTCATCGAGCAATGCGAGCAGGGAGTTGACTACTTCACCATCCACTGCGGCATCCGTCTGAAGAACATCAACCTCGCCGACACACGTCTGACGGGCATCGTGAGCCGTGGCGGCAGCATCATCTCAAAGTGGTGCAAGGTACATCAGGAGGAGAGTTTCCTCTATGCCCACTTCGACGACATATGCGACATCTGCGCAAAGTATGACGTTGCCATTTCGTTGGGCGACGGACTGCGCCCCGGTTCTACCTACGACGCCAACGACGCAGCACAGTTTGCCGAGCTCGACACAATGGGCGAGCTTGTAGAGCGTGCTTGGGCTAAGGGCGTGCAGGCATTCATCGAGGGTCCGGGCCACGTGCCAATGCACAAGATAAAGGAGAACATGGAGCGCCAGATAGAGAAGTGCCACGGTGCACCCTTCTACACACTCGGTCCGCTCGTAACCGACATTGCTCCTGCCTACGACCACATCACATCAGCCATCGGTGCAGCCATGATAGGATGGTACGGCACAGCCATGCTCTGCTACGTAACTCCGAAGGAGCATCTGGCGCTGCCCAACAAGGACGACGTGCGCACAGGCGTAGTGACATACAAGATTGCCGCCCATGCAGCCGACCTTGCCAAGGGACACCCCGGTGCCACAATACGCGACAACGCTCTGTCAAAGGCACGCTACGATTTCCGTTGGAAAGACCAGTTCAACCTCTCGCTCGACCCCGAGCGCGCCGAGGAGTACTATCGCACAACCAACAAGGTGGACGCCAACTACTGCACCATGTGCGGACCTAACTTCTGCGCAGCACGTATCAGCCACACACTTTGCGACGAAACCAAGTAATAAAATCAACAATTAACAATATAAAGCAATGATTGAAACACAAGTATCAAAAGGTATTATAACTACCTATTTTGACAAACTCCAGAACAACCTCGACCTCGACGTCGCTATCGTTGGCGGCGGTCCGTCAGGTATCGTAGCAGCCTACTATCTTGCCAAGGCAGGACTGAAAGTAGCACAGTTCGACCGTAAGCTGTCGCCTGGTGGCGGTATGTGGGGTGGTGCAATGATGTTCAACCAGATTGTTATTCAGGAAGAGGCAATGGACATCGTTAACGACTTCGAAATCAACTACCATCCGTTTGAGGACGGACTCTACACCATCGACTCTGTAGAGAGCACATCATCGCTGCTGTATCACGCAGTACACGCTGGTGCCACCATCTTCAACTGCTACTCGGTAGAGGACGTAGTGTTCAAGGAGAATAAGGTGAGCGGTGTTGTAGTAAACTGGACTCCGGTATTGCGCGAGGGTCTGCACGTCGATCCGCTTAACATCATGGCCAAGTGCGTTATCGACGGTACCGGTCACGACTCAGAGATGTGCAAGGTTGTAGCACGCAAGAACGGCATCCGTCTTGAGACCTCAACTGGCGGCGTTATCGGCGAGCGTTCACTCGACGTAGAGGAAGGCGAGCGTCAGGTAGTAGAGGGCACACGCGAGATCTATCCGGGTCTGTACGTTTGCGGTATGGCTTCTTCAGCCGTAGCCGGCACTCCACGTATGGGACCTATCTTCGGCGGTATGCTCATGTCAGGCAAGAAGGTTGCCGAACTAATTATCGAGAAACTTAAGAAATAATTCTTTTATAGTTGAGAATTGAGAGTTTTCTCAGTTGAGAATTGAGAGTTATGATATGCTTTTCTATTTATGCATTATAAATAATGTTTGATATAGGTAATCAAAACTCTCAACTCTAAACTCTCAACTCTAAACTTTCAACTCTCAACTAATGAAAACCATCGCCATCACCCTACCCCATTTTTTCACAGACGAAGCCTCAGCCATCAACCGCCTGTTTGAGAACGGTATTGACTTGCTGCATCTTCGCAAGCCCGACTCACAAACAGACGAGTGCCGACTATTGCTTGAGGCTGTGGACAAGCGATGGCTGCAACGTATCGTCGTACACGATCATTTTGAATTGTGCAAGGAGTTTCAGTTGCACGGCATCCACCTCAACCGCCGCAACAATACCGTTCCAGCCGACCATCACGGCAGTCTGTCGTGCTCATGCCACTCATTAGAAGAAGTTATTGAGCGCAAACCAAAGATGGACTACGTATTCCTTAGTCCTATATACGACAGCATATCCAAACAAGGCTACCATTCGGCATTCAGCGACGAAGTCCTGCGCCAAGCATCGGCACAAGGCATTATCGACCACAAAGTAGTGGCATTGGGAGGCGTCACACGCCAGCGTATTCCACAATTGGAGAAATACGGATTCGGAGGCGCTGCCATGTTGGGCGAGATGTGGAAAGACCTGCCATAATAATAATTACGAGGAAAGGGTTGAGCGTCTCGTTTTTTATTTGTACTTTTGCCATGTTATTTATCGACTAAAAAACATGGAACAAACAGGATTGAAGAAAGCATTCATACAACTACACTTGAGTGTAATGCTTGCAGGCTTTACAGGCTTATTCGGCAAACTCGTTACACTCAACGAGACGACCCTGACATGGTATCAACTTGTATTCACAACGATGATTCTGCTCGTATTTACGGGTCTGCCACATATTGAATTCAAGAAATTTCTGAAAATAGCAGGTTGCGGAACGTTGCTCGGTTTGCATTGGATATTGTTCTATGCCTCCATCAAAGCGAGTAATGTATCAATCGGTGTGGTGAGTTTTGCCAGCATCTGCTTCTTCACTTCCATATTCGAACCGATGATTCTGCACAAGCGATTTTCGATTGTGGATATGCTGTTGGCGCTTATCACCATTGTAGGACTGGCTTGCATCTTCTCGTTCGACACCCGCTATAGAACCGGTATCATCATTGGTGTGCTATCGGCAGCCGTGTGCTCGCTATATGCCATAACCAACAAGACAGCCTGCCAGGACATCAAGTCGCGCACCGCATTATTATATCTGATGGTGGGCGGACTGATTGGCGTGAGCATCATCATACCGTTCTATCTGATGATTTATCCTTCGTCACAACCCGTAATGGTTATACCCGAAGGCGACAACCTATGGTGGCTTCTGTGTCTGGCATTGTTCTGCACGGCAGGTCTATATCTATTGCAAATCATTGTGCTAAAGAAACTCTCGGCATTCACCGTCAACCTCACCTACAACCTTGAGCCGTGCTACACCATTCTCATAGCTTTCGCTGCATTTGGTGAGGGTCGTGAGCTGAACGTTTCATTCTATGTAGGCATCACAATGGTGATACTGAGCGTGGTATTGCAGAATCTTATGGCTTCAAGACGAAAAGAGAATACGAAGAAATAACCATTGAAACAACTAATCACAATACAATAATATATGATAGTATACATAATTTTAGGCATTGCTGCTGTAGTCATGGCAGCGGTAGGATATCTGTTGGGAAGCAAGAGCCAGACCGAACAAATCAAGACGCTGACATCCGAACGCGACGTACAAAAAGCTTATGCCGACAACTATAAAGCATCGCTCGAAACCGAAACCGAACGCAACAGGCAGAAAGAAGCCGAACTGAAAGAATCGTTCGACCGACAACTGGCAGACATCAAGGAGGCGTACGACAAGCAACTTGCAGAGCTGAAGGATTCGCACGACAAGCAGCTTGCACAAACCAAGGACAATGCCGACAAGCAGATTGAAACGTTGAAGCAGATGAACAAGGAGCAAGTGGACAGCCAGCTCCAGCTCATTCGCGAGCAGATGCAGACTACGTCGGAGGAAATACTGAAGCGCCGTCAAGAAGAACTTGGCGAGCGAAACAAGGAACAGGTATCGAAGATAATTGACCCTCTGCAACAGAGTCTGAAAGATATGCAGGAGGCCTTCGACAAATCAAAGGAACAGCAGAGCGAAGCACTCACACGTCTTGACGAAACTATAAAAATAAACATGCAGAAGAGCGTGGCTTTGGGTGAGACAGCCGACCGACTGACCCGTGCACTAACCGGCGAGGTGAAGGTGCAGGGCAACTTCGGCGAATTGAAACTGAAGCAGCTGCTCGAAGACCTCGAACTGAAGGAGGGCGAACAGTTTGACACACAGGAGACTCTGAAAGACAAGGCAGGAAAAACAGCTAAGGGCGACGACGGAAAGGGACTGATACCCGACTTCATACTACACTTCCCCAACAACCGCCACGTTGTAGTTGACTCAAAAATGTCGCTGACCGACTACGAACGCTACATGAACGCCGAAGACGGAACTCCCGAGAAGACTGAATATCTGAAATCGCACATCGCAAGCGTAAGAGCCCAGGTGAAGCGACTGGCAAAGAAGGAATATACCAAGTATCTGCCAAGCGGATACAACAAACTCAACTTCGCCATAATGTACGTGCCCATTGAGGGTGCGCTCAATCTCGCATTGCTCAACGACAACACTCTGTGGCGCGAGGCTTACGACGAAGGAGTGATGATACTTGGTCCGCAAACCATGTACATGAACCTGCGCGTGCTAGAAATGATGTGGACCCAAGTGCGACAGCTCAAAAACCAGCAAGCCATGATGGATGCCGCCAACACCGTAATCGACCGTGTGCAGGACTTCGGCATGCGATTCGGCGACGTGGAGACAAGCATGAACGACACCATAAAGAAAATCGCTAAACTGAAAATAACAACCGCCGACAGTGGCGCAAGCATCATCACTGCCGCCCGCAATCTGCTTAAGGCAGGAGCAAAGGAAAACAAGAAGAAGAAGTCGCTTGCCGAAATGGACGACTCAATGTTTATCGAGGCAAATTCCACGACAATTGATGAAATATAAAAAAATGTCGCTTTCTCTTGTTATTATGTTTGAAAAACATTATTTTTGCAAAACATAATATTTGAATAAATGAAGTTTGTAGACAGAATAGAAGAACAAAAGCGACTGCACAAGTGTCTGCATGAATCAGCAGACACTGGCTTAAGCGTTATATATGGGCGTAGACGATTAGGCAAGTCGACACTCATAAAGCGTGTGTTCAATAATGACGACGTATATTTTATGGCTGACAATTCAGAGAGCAGCCAGCAGAGACGTTTGCTTGCACGTCTTCTAGCCACAAAGTTCGAAGGTTTTGACAAAGTGGAATATCCAGACTGGGAATCGCTCCTAACTCAAGCCAACTATCGCACCAACGAGAAGTTCTGCCTATGTATGGATGAGTTTCCGCTGCTTGTCAAGAGCGACCGTACCCTGCCGTCGATTCTTCAAAAACTAATCGATTCAAAATCCTTACGCTATAACATCGTACTATGTGGATCGTCGCAACAAATGATGCAGGGACTTGTACTCGATGCTGCCGAACCACTGTATGGACGTGCCGATAACATAATTAAACTCGAACCTATTCATGTACGATTCCTACAAGAAATATTGCAGACCAATGCCTTGAATACAGTAGAAGAGTATGCAGTATGGGGCGGTGTGCCACGCTATTGGGAACTGCGCGAAAAGGAAACAAGTATGGCAGAAGCTATAAAATACAACATTGTGAATGTTAACGGGACACTATACGAAGAACCTGCACGGCTCTTTATGGACGACTTTCAACAAACGACACTGTCGTCAACGCTTCTCTCGCTCATCGGCAATGGCGTAAACAAGATATCAGAGATAGCAGCAAAGCTCGGCAAACCTGCAACAGAACTAAGTCGTCCGCTTCAAAAACTTACAAATCTCGGTTTTGTAGAGCGCGAAATTCCATACGGCGAGAGTCCACGCAGCAGCAAGCGGGGTGTATATCATGTTGCCGATCCATTTATGTGTTTCTTTTATCGATATGTGGTGCCCAACCGTTCGTTAATAGCACTCGGACGCGACAAGGTAGTAGAAGAAATGATTTCGAAAACAATGAACGAATTTGTAGCCAACCGATGGGAAATACTCTGCCGTAATGCAGTGAGCGGAAATGTCGTTGACGGAACACTGTGGAACGTAGCAGGACGTTGGTGGGGTAGCATTTCACGCGAAAAATCAGTGGAACTTGATGTCGTGGCAGAATCAATGGACCGTAAGAAAATACTCATTGGTGAATGCAAATGGACAGAACCAGATTATGCAGAACGTCTGTTTGCCGACCTGAAAGTACGTAGCGAAGGACTTCCGCTCATTAAAGGTAAGGAAGTGGTGTACTGTCTTTTCCTAAAATATCCACCTAAAGACGGTATTAAACATAACGTATTTCTTCCAAAGAATGTAGTAGAAGATGTGTTTGAATAAGCAAAGCTTTTCCTTTTCTTTGCTAAAAAATCTCCTGTAATCTGCCTTTATGTGCGAGAAAATCTGTAAGTTTGCAACATAATATCAATTTATCGGAAAATGACTTATACTATTGAAAAAGTTACAACGCTCATAGGAGCCCACCGCTTCGGCAATGCCGATGCCAACATAGGGTTTCTGCTAACAGACAGCCGCTCGTTGTGCTTCGCCGAGGAGACATTGTTCTTCGCCTTGAAGTCGGGACGTGGTGACGGTCATAATTATATTTCCGACCTCTACAGACGCGGAGTGCGCAACTTCGTTGTGGAACATGTGCCATTGGACTATGCCACAACCTATGCCGACGCCAACTTCCTGCGTGTGGAGAACTCGCTCGTAGCATTGCAACGCCTTGCTGAACGCCACCGCGACGAATACAACATTCCAATCGTAGGCATCACCGGTTCTAACGGCAAGACCATTGTAAAGGAGTGGCTATACCAACTCCTCTCGCCCGAACTCAACGTGACTCGCTCGCCACGCAGCTACAACTCGCAGATAGGTGTACCTCTGTCGGTATGGCTTCTGAACGAACAGAGCCAGGTGGGAGTGTTCGAAGCCGGCATCAGCGAACCAGGCGAGATGCTCGCTCTGCGCGACATCATACAGCCCGAGATAGCCGTACTGACATTCATTGGCGACGCACATCAGAAGAACTTCTCGTCGCTTGAAGAGAAGTGCCGTGAGAAAATTCTGCTCTTCCACGATGCCAAGACCATTGTATACTGCAAGGACGACACTCTTGTAGACAACGTGGTGAAGAGCTTCGACTATCGTGGCGACAACCTCGCATGGTCGATGAAGGACCCCAAGGCTGCCCTGTTCGTAAAGAATGTGGAGAAGAAGGACTTCACATCGACTATACATTATATATATAATGGTGAAGAAAGCGAATACGACCTGCCGTTCATCGACGAGGCATCGGTGCGCAACTCTGTCACAACCGCCGTCGTGGCACTGCACCTCGGACTCTCACGCGAGCTTCTGGCTGAGCGCATGAAGAATCTGGAACCGGTAGCTATGCGCCTGGAGGTGAAAGAGGGACAGCACGGATGCACGCTCATCAACGACTCGTACAACTCAGACATCAACTCGCTCGACATTGCTCTCGACTTCATGAACCGCCGTCCTGACCACAAGGGACGCAAGCGCACACTCATCCTGAGCGACATCTACCAAACGGGCGAACCGCTTGAACAGCTCTATAAGGAGGTGTCAAAACTCAGCGTGCAGCGTGGCGTGAACAAGATTATAGGTATCGGACCGCAGATTATGGACCATGCAGACATGATAAAGGTGCCCGAGAAATTCTTCTTCCACGACGTTACGTCGTTCATTCACAGCACTGTGTTTGAGACATTGCGCGATGAAGTGATACTAATCAAGGGCGCACGACGCTTCGGATTCGACAATATCACCGAACTGCTTGTACAGAAAGTGCACGAGACAATACTCGAGGTGAACCTCTCGAACGTCGTCAAGAATCTCAACTTCTATCGCTCGTTCATGAAGCCCGAGACCAAACTCGTGTGCATGATAAAGGCCGATGCCTACGGAGCCGGTGCCGTGGAAATAGCCAAGACACTGCAAGACCATCGCGTAGACTATCTGGCTGTGGCAGTGGCAGATGAGGGTGTGACACTGCGCAAGAACGGCATCACATCGAACATAATGATTATGAACCCGGAGATGTCGGCGTTCAAGACTATGTTCGACTACGACCTTGAACCAGAGGTGTACTCGTTCCGACTGCTCGATGCTCTTGTGCGCGAGGCTCAGAAGAACGGTATAAGCAACTTCCCCGTACACATCAAGCTCGATACTGGTATGCACCGTCTCGGTTTCGACCCATTGAAGGATATGCCTGAGCTTATCGACCGCCTGCAACATCAGTCGGCTATAATTCCACGCTCTGTATTCTCACACTTCGTAGGCAGCGACAGCGACTCGTTCGACGAATTCTCAGCCCATCAGTTTGAACTGTTCGAGAAAGGCAGCAAGCAGCTTTGTGCCGCATTCCCACACAAGATACTGCGCCACATAGACAATTCGGCTGGTATTGAACACTTCCCCGAACGCCAGCTTGACATGTGCCGACTCGGACTTGGACTCTACGGCTACGACTCACGCGACAACTCTATGATAAACAACGTGACTACGCTGAAGACTACAATACTGCAGATACACGACATTCCTGCCAACGAAACCATAGGATACAGCCGCCGAGGAACACTGACACGCGACTCGCGCATCGCCGCAATACCTATTGGTTATGCCGACGGACTGAACCGCCACTTAGGCAATCGTCACTGCTACTGCCTCGTTAACGGCAAGAAGGCCGAATATGTAGGCAACATCTGTATGGACGTGGCAATGATTGACGTGACCGACATCGACTGCAAGGAGGGCGACCAGGTGATAATCTTCGGCGAAGAACTGCCCGTAACAGTATTGTCAGACACTATAGACACTATCCCATACGAGGTACTGACCGGTATCAGCAACCGTGTTAAGCGTGTGTACTATCAAGACTAATTGAGAGAAAAAGAAAAGCGGTTGCATGCAGCCTCCTTACAGAGACTTCGTGCAACCGCTTTAGCGTAAATATATATGAATTGAAAATTTGTACTTATTGAAGTAGCAAAATTACTTTGTGAGGTACATGTTGTTGTTAACTACAAATGCCTGAGCAACTGAAACAACGCATGCCAATACTATCAAACTTATAATCATCATAATTCTGTTATCCTTTCTCTATTTTTTGTTGTTTATCACTGTGTTATCCTTCTCCCGTGTTTTTCTTAAATGTGTGTCTAGACGTTCTTCATGTGCAACTCTGCGAGAGAGTTACTTCATGGCGTTCATCTTGTTGTTTACAACTACTGCCTCAACTACGGCTGCGCAGCAAATTGCAAAGATAAATCCGAAAATCATCATAATACTAATCCTTTCTTTAATTTTGTTATCCTAATCCTTTTACCTATTATAGGCATAATGCCTATTGAAGTGAAGCCTTTTTGTAGCCCTTTCGTTTTTACATGTGCAAAGTTAATGCCTTTTGTGTTCGCGCACAAGCGTTTTAGCAATTAATTGCGCGCTTGTCTTATATTTATTGATGTGCGTCAACGGTTGTCGTAAATTTGCAATAAAATAGCAATTGTTTTGCCAAATTTGGCAGAAAACAGGCTCCAAAAACCATGACAGGCAGACAATAAAGATGTATTATAGCAACATAATATACGTATCATGGCAGCAGATTTAGAGCATTCAGATGGTCATTGTATTAAAGTTTTTAGTAATTTTGCCCTCTGTAAGCCCCCACAAATATAAATAACCAATAATAAACGACAAATAATGAAGGATGTACCTGTATTGCTGCTCACCGGTTATCTGGGCAGCGGAAAGACAACATTGGTAAACCGTATCCTCGCAAACGAGAAAGGAATCAAGTTTGCAGTTATCGTCAACGACATTGGCGAGGTGAATATTGATGCCGACCTGATACAGCAAGGCGGCGTTGTCAATCAGAACGATGACAGCCTTGTGGCTCTGCAGAACGGCTGCATCTGCTGCACGCTGAAGATGGACTTGGTAGAACAGCTCAACGACATTGTTGCCGAACAGCGTTTCGACTACATCGTCATCGAGGCAAGCGGTATATGCGAGCCTGCTCCTATAGCCCAGACCATCTGCTCAATACCTACATTAGGGCCGAAATACATCAAAAACGGTGTGCCACGCCTTGACAGTATAGTGACCGTAGTGGACGCTTTGCGTATGAAGGATGAGTTCGGTGGCGGCGACAATCTGCAGAAGCAGAACCTCGACGAAGACGATCTTGAGAACCTCGTAATACAGCAGATTGAGTTCTGCAACACCATATTGCTCAACAAGGCATCGGAGATTTCGCCCGAAGAGTACGCCCATCTTGTAGACATAGTGCGTGCATTGCAGCCCAAGGCGGAGATTATACCGTGCGATTACGGCAATGTAGACCTCGACTTGCTGCTCAACACCCATCGCTTCGACTTCGACGAAGTGGCTACATCGGCTGCATGGATTGACGAGATAGAGCACCATCACGGCGACGAACACATCGACGACGACGATGATGACGACGATGACGACCACGAACATCATCATCATGACCACGAGCACGGACATCATGACCACGAGCATGAGCATCATCACGACCACTGTCATTGTCATCACGGCCACGACCATGAGGGCGGTGAGGTTGAGGAATACGGCATCGGGACATTCGTTTATTATGCCCGCCGACCGATGGACATGAACTTCTTCGACAACTTCGTTTGCAAGCTGTGGCCCAAGAACGTGATACGCTGCAAGGGATTGTGCTGGTTTAAGAACGAGCCTGACATGTGCTACATCTTTGAGCAGGCTGGTCGACAGATGGGACTGAAGAATGCAGGACAATGGTATGCCACAATGCCTGAGGACGAACTGCTCCCGCTGCTTGAGCGCGAAGAGGGATTACGACGCGACTGGGACGAGAAGTATGGCGACCGTATGCAGAAACTGGTGTTCATAGGACAGAAGATGGACAAGAAAGCCATTTGCGATGCGCTCGACATGTGCCTCACCGACTAACATACATTTTTATATATACGCAAAAGGGGTTCGGCAGTAATTTGCCGAACCCCTTTTGCGTATATAAAGTTGTCGATTACTTTGTAGCCTTAGCTACCTGTGCCATAGCCTTTGCCTTAGCTTTATCAAGCGCAGCCTGAGCCTTCTTCTGTGCAGCAGGAGTCTTAGCCTTCTGTACATTGTCGTAAAGGTTCCAGAGCTTAAACTTAGCAGTAGCGCTCTTCAAAGCCTTTGTGAAAGCATCAGCATCAGCCTCTGTCTGTGCCTCCTGCTCAGGAGTAGCATAAGCGTGCTTGTAACCCTTCTGCTTGTTCCACAAACCACGTGTGAAGTCAGGGAATGTAACAGGAGCGCAGTCGTTGTCCATAGAGATAGCACCGAGCTCAGCGATGGCACACCACTCAGCCAAGTCATATACGTCCATATCGAGCGGCAAACCATTCTGCAGACAGTAGATGAGGCGAGCGCACATGATGAAGTCCATACCGCCGTGACCGCCAACTTCCTTGGCGAGCTTGCCGAACTTCTTCAAGATTGGGCTTTCGTACTTCTCCTCAAGAGCCTTGCGCTGTGCATCGGGCATGAAGCCGTGTGATGTGAGGTCGTCAACCTTAGGAGCGTTGCCGGTAGCGGCAAGCTGCTTAGCGTCGACAGCATATCCCTCAACCGGATACTTATTAGCGAAACCACGTGTACCTGTGAGCTGATACAGACGGCTGTACGGCTGCGGGTTCATAACGTCGTGCTGCAACTCGATAACCTTATGGTTTTCGGTGCGGATAAGAGTAGTAGTGTGGTCGCCGTTGCGGAAATCGTTGCAAGGCTTGCCAGTTTTCTTCTCAACGAGCTCCTTACCGTGAACGCTCTTTGTATCCATAGCTACGAGAGTAGTCATGCGGTCGCCACGGTGAATGTCGAGAGCCTGAGCAACCGGGCCAAGGCCGTGAGTAGCGTAGATATCGCCACGGTTCTCGCGGTTGTACTTCAAACGCCAGCCGAGCTGTTCGGGGTCAGATCCATTTGGATTCTTCCAGTAGTAATCCCAGAAATCGTCGAGGTTGTGGATGTAAGCACCCTGAGCGCGCAGAATCTCACCGAATACGCCAGCCTGAGCCATATTCAGAGTACGCATCTCAAACCAGTCGTAGCAGCAGTTCTCAAGAATCATACAGTTGAGCTGATTCTTCTCTGCCAGGTCAACAAGCTCCCAGCACTCCTTGAGGTTCATAGCTGAAGGAACCTCATCGGCTACGTTTTTGCCGTTCTCGAGTGCACACTTAGCCACGATAGCATGATGCTCCCAGTCGGTAGCGATATAAACGAGGTCGATGTCGGGGCGCTTGCACAGCTCCTCATATCCCTTCTCGCCATAGTAAACGGCAGCCGGAGCCAATCCGTTCTTGCGCAGACGCTCGTTCTGCTTCTCTGCACGCTCCTTAACGAAGTCGCAAAGAGCAACTACTTCAACACCAGGGATAAGGCTGAAGTTCTCAACAGCACCAGGACCACGCATGCCAAGACCTACGAGACCGATGCGTACGGTCTTCATCTTAGGCAAAGCCAGACCCAGCACGTCTTTCTGTCCGGCAGGACGTTCGGGAGTTTCAATAACGATTTTACCCTTGTTCCAATGCCACTTGGTATTGGGTGAGAGCGACTGAGCATTTGCTGTCAGGCTTCCAAACGAGAGCACTGCAGCAAAAGCCAAACCAATAAGTTTAAACTTTCTCATAAAATTGATGTTATTAGTAATATAGTTTTAGTAAGTTGCAAGTTATAAAAAGCAATGCAAAGGTACACCAAACTTTACAAAAAACGAAATAAAAAGAGTTTTTTTTCAATATTTTACTGTACATTTGCACGTATGAACGAAACTTATCTAAATACAGATTTAAGCCAAAAGCGCATTGCGGTGCTGCTTTCGGGCGGTGTCGACAGCTCGGTAGTGGTTTACGAGCTGGCGCGCAGAGGCTTACACCCCGACTGTTTCTATATTAAAATAGGTCCGGAGGAGAAGGAGGAATGGGACTGCACGTCGGAGGAAGACCTCGAAATGGCTACTGCCGTAGCACGCCGTTACGGATGCCGGCTGGAAGTGGTCGACTGTCATCGCGAGTATTGGGACCAAGTGACACGCTACACGATGGATAAGGTGCGTGCCGGATTGACACCCAACCCTGACGTGATGTGCAACCGGCTCATCAAGTTCGGAGCTTTCCATGAGAAGCGCGGACACGAATACGACCTCATTGCTACCGGTCATTACGCCCAGACCGAAGTGGACAGCGAGGGAAGGAAGTGGCTCGTAACGAGTCCCGACCCCGTCAAGGACCAGACTGATTTCCTTGCACAGATAGAGTCATGGCAGCTTCAGAAGGCGATATTCCCCATAGGCCATTACGAAAAGAACGAGGTGCGTGCCGTAGCCGAGCGCGAACATCTTATTAATGCCAAGCGCAAGGACTCGCAGGGCATCTGCTTCCTCGGTCAGATAAACTATAATGAATACATACGCCGATACTTGGGCGAGTGTCCAGGCGACGTTATCGAGATGGAAACGGGCAAACGCATAGGCGAACATCGCGGATTGTGGTTTCACACTATAGGCCAACGCAAGGGCTTGGGATTCGGTGGCGGACCGTGGTTTGTAATCAAGAAGGACGTAGAGCACAACATTCTCTACGTGAGTCACGGCTACGACCCGCAGACTGCATACAAAAAAGATTTCCCCGTACACGACTTCCACTTCCTGACATGCGAAGTTCCGATGCACAGTGTGACGTTCAAGATACGCCATACGCCCGATTATCATCCTGCCACCATCGAACGATTGGACGACGGCCGACTGATGATTCACTCTGACGATGCCATTCATGGAGTGGCACCGGGACAGTTCTGCGTGGTGTATGACGAACATCACCACCGCTGCTACGGCTCGGGAGAGATTACGGTATAGACAGGTGAAGGTTTGAGAAGACAATAAAAGCAGGCAGAAAACCCAATAACTCAATATAAGAATGTGTGCAAGACTCACTAGCAGTACGCCCCGAAGGGGTAGAAGCACATAGCCCAGAGCAGCGCCCTGGGTAAAAGTATCGCAAATAACAATGCGCCCTGTAAGGTAGGGTGTTCAAAATTTAGATATAAATCTGACATAAAAAGTGCAAGAATTCAGCTCGTTAAGTTGCTGACA
>NZ_JADYTS010000069.1 GCF_021531355.1 Leyella stercorea
CTACTTTTTCTATAAAACGAAAAATGAGCCATGTTAGTACTTATATATAAAAATAATTTAGATCACTTACTTACAAGAACCATTTATAGGTTATCTTCTTATTCTTCAGTAGGCTGCTCGCCTGCCTTTGCCTTCTTGGCAGCTGGCTTCTTGGCAGGAGCTTTCTTTGTCTTCTCAATCTTAGCACGGAGTTTCTCCTCAGCAGCCTCAATCTTCTCAATCTTAGCCTGGAGGCGAACAATCTCCTTATTCTTCATCTCAATCTCCTCATCCTGATTCTTGATGGTTGTGAGCAGTGAGCTGAGCTCCTCGTTGTCAACATCCTCAGGATAGAGAGAGTTAACGCGTGAAATGAAGTCGCCAAGGATGTTCATATAGTTTGTAAATGCATCGAACGGACTTGCATAGATGCCACGGTTGATACCAACCTGCGACGGCTTTGTAGTCATCTGACGGAAGTTGTTAGAAGCCTGCAGATAGTCCCAATCCTGATTGATACGTGGGTCGTTTGCAATGCGAACGCGGTCGGCTACGCTATAGAGCTTGTTGAAAGCCTCACGCTGCATCGGGTTACCGAGCCAGCAACTGCAGTCGCGCTCCTCGTCGTTCCATGACAATGTATCTGGAACGTCTACAGCACTAACGCTATTGAATGAGTCAC
The DNA here is from genome assembly GCF_021531355.1 of Leyella stercorea. Taxonomy (GTDB): domain Bacteria; phylum Bacteroidota; class Bacteroidia; order Bacteroidales; family Bacteroidaceae; genus Prevotella. The sequence goes on from NZ_JADYTS010000069.1 coordinate 662, forward strand.
ATATCTCTGACGGTGTAGAGAATGTTACGCCACGCTTCTTTGCACACTCGGGCAGAGCCTTGAAGAAGTCAAGAATGTTGCTTGACAGAGGCTGTGCAATACCAAGAGCCGAGAGCTCCATGAAGATATTTATGACCTGCTCGCCTTCTGGCAGATTAGCAATGCGGTCGATATAGTTATCGGCGAAGAGTGGATAACCTTCCCAATCAGTATTACTGAAACGCAATGAGATATCGTCACTGAAGTTAACGTTACGCAGAAGGAGCTTGAGGTTAGGAGCAAGAGCGCAGTTGTATACATAATTAGGCGACTTCCATCCGAGGACGTGGCGAGCCCCTTCCGAGAGCATTCCCTTGAAGCCCATCTGTGAAACCTGCAGACCGATGTCATCGCTGTAAATAAGCGAAGAGTTGCGCAATACCTTCGGAGACTGTCCGAAGTATTCCTCCATCTTTGTACACTGGCGCTTTACCTCAGCTGCGAAGCTCTCCTCATTGGCGAGCGAAGCAAGACCGTGTGAATAAGGCTCAGCGAGGAATTCTACGCAACCAGTCTGGTTGAGCTCCTGAAGCTTCTCAAGCACCTGAGGAGCATGGATTTCAAGCTGTTCGATACCCACACCCGACAAAGAGAAAGCTACCTTAAAATAGTTGCCATTCTCCTTAATCATGTCGAGCAGCGTATTGAGTGCGGGCATATACGAACGTTCTGCTATGTCAGAAATGAGACGCTCGTTCTCATAGTCGTCGTAATAATAGTGATCGGTACCGATGTCGAAGAAACGGTAACGCTTCAACTGGATATTCTGATGTATCTCGAAGTATAAACAAATAGTTTTCATTGTTGCTTGTCATTTAATGGATTGTTGTGTATTTATTGCTTTGATGCATATACCATACGTTGTGTTACGATGTCATTGGCTACAGATTGCCTGAAAGAACACGCTCGTACAGATTCTTGATGCGTGCGCCAACCTTCTCCCATGTAATCTGGTCGACCTCGTTCTTACCCTCATCCTGCAGATAGTGGAACAATGAGTCGTTATGGCAGATTGCATAGATGGCATCGGCGAGTGCGTGGATATCCCAATAGTCAACCTTGATACAGTTGTCGAGAATCTCGGCACAACCAGACTGCTTAGATATAATGGTAGGCGTTCCGCACTGCATCGCTTCGAGAGGCGAAATACCAAACGGCTCCGAAACCGAAGGCATAACGTATACATCAGAGTCTTTCAAGCACTCGTACACCTGCTTGCCACGCATGAAGCCCGGGAAGTGGAAACGGTCTGCAATGCCACGCTCGGCAGCCAAGTAAATCATAGCGTCCATCATATCGCCACTACCTGCCATACAGAAGCGCACATTGCGTGTACGCTGAAGCACCATATTGGCAGCCTCTACAAAATACTCAGGACCCTTCTGCATTGTGATACGGCCAAGGAACGTAACAACCTTGTCCTTGCCAGTGTGGTCAGGACGTGGGATGTCCTGCAATTCCTGACGCAGTGGATAAACGGCATTGTGCATTGTAAAGCACTTGCGCGGATCCTGATGATACTGGTTGATAACGGTCTGACGTGTCAATTCTGATACGCACATGATGCAGTCGGCATTGTCCATACCGTCCTTTTCGATGGCATATACTGTTGGGTTAACCTTACCACGCGAACGGTCGAAGTCGGTAGCGTGTACATGAATACACAAAGGTTTGCCACTTACATGCTTGGCATGTATACCAGCTGGATATGTCAGCCAGTCGTGAGCATGGATTATGTCGAACTCCTCGGTGCGAGCCACAACACCGGCAATAATGGAATAATTGTTAATTTCCTCATGCAGGTTAGACGGATAACCACCGGCAAATTCCATACAGCCAAGATCGTTGACGTGCATGTTGTTGAAGTCGGCATAGATATGGTCGCGCAGACGATAGTAGTAGTCGGGATCCATCACATTAGATACGCGGCTCTTTACATATTCGTAGTCGACATCACGCCATGCGATAGGCACACAATTCATTGCCACAATGCGGCAAGCGCTGCGATCCTCATCGCCAAACGGGTGCGGCAAGCACAATACTGTCTCTACATCGCCCTGGGCATGAAGTCCCTGTGAGATACCAAAGTTAGCGGTAGCAAGTCCACCATATACGTGAGGAGGATACTCCCATCCGAACATTAATACTTTCATATTTTTGAATCCTCCTATTTTTAATATTTATACTTTTCCAATAGCTCAAGCGTACGAAGCACCTCAGCAACGTTCATAGCAAACGATATAGCTCCACGACCGCTGAACGGTGGGTTGCCGTCAAACAGTTCAGGAATTGTTCCAATGCAGTGCTGCACCATTTCGTCCTCGTAACCTACCATCTGGCGCTCAATGAACGATAGACGTGTGCGCTTGTAAATCTTCAGGCAAGCCTCCATATAGAAGCCACCGAGCCAAGGCCATGCGGTGCCCTGATGGTAAGCATAGTCGCGCTGTGTCTGCGGACCTACATACATCGGGTTGTAGCCACCACTCTTTGGCGAAAGCGAACGCAAGCCCTTCGGTGTTAGAAGTTCACGTGTACATACATCAAGTACAGACTTCTGCTGTGCCTGACTGAGCGGAGAATAGTCTAACGCAACGGCAAATATCATGTTAGGACGTACGCTCCAGTCGGGCGAGTCAAGAGGCTCTACATAGTCGAAGAGATAGCCATACTCATTAACGAAAGTATCGAGGAATGAGCTGCCACACAACTCTGCACGTTTCTCAAATTCAGCAGCCACAGCCTGGTCGCCAAACTCGGCAGCCATCGAAGCGCAGAACTTAAGTGCGTTGTACCACAAAGCGTTGAACTCAACAATATATCCTGTACGCGGCACAACCGGACGACCATTAGCTGTAGAGTTCATCCATGTTACGGCATGATCCTTGCCCTCAGAATACAAGAGTCCGTTATGGCGCAACTGCAAGTTAGGATGCTTATCGGCTATAATATATTGCAGGATATCGTGGAGCAACTTGCCATATTTGCGGTTGCACTTTTCACGACCTACATGCTTGGCATACTGCTGGATAGCCCATACAGCCCAAAGCAACACATCAGGCTGCTCCATCTCATAAATCTTCACTGTGAGAGGCTTGCCTTCCATAAACTCATAAAGACCGCGTGCTGCTGTCTCCATAACGAGTTCGAAGTAGTCCTCTTCCTCAATAGAGAGTGTAAGACCTGGGAGAGCAATGAATGTATCACGTGCACGACACTTGAACCATGGATAGCCGGCAAGCAGATAACGCTCGTCCTTGCTTGTACGGTTATGGAACTGGTGTGCAGCATTGATAAGACAGTGAAGGAAATTGTCGCGCGGCGAACGCTCGTCAACCTCTTTTGTAAACAGAGCCTTCAAACCTCCTGTCTTGCATTGTTTAGTAGATGCAGAGAACACGATGCTCTCACCCTTCTTGATATCCATTTCAAAATATCCAGGTACATAGAGGTCCTCGTTCGAAGCGTAGCCACGCTCCTGCTCCTTAGGATACTCTACGCCACGATACCAGTCGGGCTGGAATACAAATTTATTGTCCTTGCTGAACTGCATGTACAGGTCGGGATAACCTGCATACATACATGTACGTATACCATTCTCCACCTCGCTGTAATCGCGCGAAGCTACTGTATTCTCGTGTGTAAACTGACGCACACTGCGGAAAGCAAGGAACGGACGGAAACGCAATGTCGTTGCCGAATGGGCATCAACAAGAGTGTAGCGAATGAGGATACGGTCCTCATAATGCTGGAACACGACTTCTTTCTTGAGCACTACGCCACCTACACGATACAATGTAGTGGGCACTTTGTCACAATCAAATTCCCTGATATACTTGTGACCTTTAGGACTGAAGTTATTGCCCTGATACTTGTGAAGACCGAGGTTGAACTCTGCTCCATGCTGTATCACAGTAGCGTCAAGCGACGAAAGCAATACATGATTCTCGTCGTCAAGGTCTGGTACCGGCACCACAAGCAGACCGTGATACTTACGTGTATTACAGTCGACAATTGTGGAACACGAATACGCTCCCGAACGGTTTGTACGGAGCAACTCACGAGGCAGGGACTCCTCGAGGTTGGTCATCAGAGCTTTTTCGAATCGAAGATAACTCATAGATTTAATTTAAGGTTCATTATTAGTTCGTAATTATAATAGCCATATGGCTCATCAACCATCAAGGTCGGAAACAACAAATAAGTAGTAGGACTTTCAGGTTTAAGCCAATGAGCTTGCGCTCGGCAGTAGTCTTAAGATAAAGGCGTTAGCTGCTTTACGAAATCAAAGGTAATAAAAATATAATTACGCGCAAAACAAATAGGTCTATATTTTTGAAAAACATGTTATTTAGCACTTTTTCGTACCTCAAACACAACAAAAACAGGTTTGCAAATACAAATTTAGCGCAAAAAAGCGTAACTTTGTATTGTGATTAGGATAGCTTGAAAACAACAAAAAAAACACAGTACGCCCATGCCAATAGAAACACTTCTGAAAAAAGACATTGCCAACAGCATTGCACAAATATGGCATTGCACAGATGTCTATTGTGTCAATACAATACAAAAGAACCTTACAGTAAGGTCATTCAAACGAAACGAACTGATTTATCAAGAAAACGAGACTCCTACACACATCCTTTTCCTCGTCAATGGTATGGCAAAAATCATAAAGGAATGCGGTATGGGACGCTCACAAGTTGTGCGCATTATCAAAGAACAGTCATTCATGGGATTTCGCGCTTTCTTTGCACACGAACGCAATACGACATCTGCCTTAACACTTGAAGACTCTACCGTGGCAGCACTGCCGCTCGACATAATGGCAGAACTGATTGAAATGCATCACAGCATTACCGATTACTTCATTACCATCCTTGCCACTACTCTCGGCGAAACCGACAACCGCTTTGTTACTATCACCCAAAAGCACATACGCGGCAGATTGGCCGAAACGATTCTTGCGCTTAAGGCAAACTATGGAATTGAGAACGACGACAAGACTCTCAACGTGATAATGAACCGCTACGACCTTGCATCGCTTTCGAATATGAGCACAAGCAACGCAATACGCACTTTATCATCATTTGCATCTGAAGGCCTGATAGAGATTTCCGGAAGAAAAATAAGGATTCTCAGTGAAGAAGAATTGGCAAAGATTTCAAGACTTGGATAGACTCATATACAAGGCAGTTATACCTATTATATAATAGGATACATTTTATATTAATATTAAATTGCACTTTATATTAATATTAAATCAATACTTTATATTAATATAAAATACACCTTATTATATATAAGGCACACACTATATATAACAAGAGATAAAAAAAATGATGAGGAAGTGGCATAAGTCAAAAAGACAGAAGTAAGAATAACAATTGACTTTATGCCACTTCCTCAACGTTTTTTTATTCCGGAATAAGGAAGTTTATCACCTCCTGCTCTACTGTAATGGTAAACGGACCTGATGGTGTGCGCATCAATCTGCCGTCAATACCGACAAGAGCCTTGCGTGCCTCAAGCACTTCCACCTTGCGAGTGCGATAAGGATGCACACTCTTATGATTAAGGAACTTGCCACGCACAAACAGATATATTCCCTCAAGCAATTGTGTCATTCCGGGATGATAGACCACGCTGACATCAAGCAGTCCGTTATACGGAACGGCATTGGGTGTCTGTCCATAACCAGTAGCATTGCCCACGCACATTGTCATGATGCTACGGTTAAGGTCGTCGTTGTTGATCTTGACATGCATGCGGTATTCAAGTCGCTGGAATATCATAAGTATGAACGACATGATGAACGACAGTGTACGTGAACCTGAATAATGACGGGTCTGACGACGAAGATTCATTATAGTGGCAACGAGTCCGATGTTTATACAGTTGAGGAAATATCGGCGGCAAGCCTCGCCATGCTTATTGGCATAGCGAATACATCCAAGGTCAATCTTACGTACACGGCGCTCCTTCAACCACTTTATTATCTGGTCGTAGTCGTCCTCACGCAATCCCCAGAAGTGAGCGAAGTCGTTCATCAGACCGTTGGGTATCACACCAAGTGCCACCCTTTCACGATCATTGCGATCGGCTTGCATCATACAATTTACTGCGTCATTGAGAGCTGAGTCACCGCCTACAACCACTATCGTACGATAGCCGTTGTTTATCATCATCTTTATGAGACGATCTACGCCTGCCGAACTCTCGCTCTGCACAAAATCATACTCTACGCCGTTAGATTTGAGACATGCCTCAATCTTCTCCCAACGACGTTTCGGGCTTCCAAACATTTCATGCTTTGGGCAATAGAGTATGCCCCAACGGTTATCGTTTATCATAATCGGTTTGTTTTGTTTATAATCCGGAGAGACCAACCCTCCCTATTTACCTTTTATTCATTCATGAGTGACATTATTGCCTCAACCTTTTCATCCATCGACTGGGCTGCGTCTATCCAGTGGATTGTGTAGCCACGCCTTTCCATTCCGCGGAACCACGTCATCTGACGCTTGGCAAACTGATGAATGGCTATCTCAAGCTGACGGAACATTTCTTCGTAGCTTGTCTTTCCTACCACATATTCTGTCACAAACTTATACTCAAGTCCGTAATATATAAGGTCGTCAGGATTCACTCCTCCGTCAATCAGACTGCGTATTTCGTCGCACATACCCTCTTCAAGACGTGCCTTAAGCCGTCGTGTAATCTTCTCGCGACGCAGTTCACGGTCTATATTTATGCCTATGACAAGCGAATCCACCGGAGGCATCTGCCGTTCGGGTGTAGGATGTTCAAGATTATAAGTCTCAATCTCAATGGCACGTATCGCACGCTGGGCAGTATCCACATCGGTACGGTTGTGCATTTTCGAACCGTTCTTTTGCTTCAGCTGAACAAGCATCTGCGTGAGTTGGTCGAGCGACTTGCCCTCAAGACTCTCCCTTAGCTTCTGATTTTGCGGTACTGGCGACAGACTGTATCCGCCAAGCACAGCCTCTATATACAGTCCGGTTCCGCCACACAATATTGGCAGTTTGCCACGACTGCGGATGTCGTTGTATGCCGTGTGAAAATCCTGCTGATACTGAAACAGATTGTACTTTGTTCCGGGATCGGCAATGTCTATAAGATGATAAGGAATATGGACGTCGCCGATAGTATAGTCGGCCAAGTCCTTGCCCGTACCGATATCCATACGACGATACACCTGGCGCGAGTCGGCACTGATTATCTCCCCACCAGTACGCAGCGCAAGAGCAGCCGCAACCGAAGTCTTGCCGCTTGCCGTTGGTCCGAGTATGGTTATCATTTTCTGGTTTTGCATATTGTCAATAGCTTTGCTGGACATTACAGATCTATATTTGCTTTAGCTTCAAGGTACAAACTTACAAAAAAAATCTTACACATCAAATAATTAATCAAAAAAAAGACCGCAGGGCAAAATGCCTTGCGGTCTTTATTCTATGGTTTATGGGTCAATAAATTAACCGTTTACCTTCTTCATGTGTGCGATGAGCTCGAGAACCTTATTAGAGTAACCGATCTCGTTGTCGTACCAAGAAACTACCTTTACGAACTTGTCTGTGAGATATACACCAGCGTTTGCGTCGAAGATAGAAGTCAAAGTGCAGCCGAGGAAATCAGAAGAAACTACAGCGTCCTCTGTGTAGCCGAGTACACCCTTGAGCTCGCCCTCAGAAGCCTCCTTCATAGCAGCGCAGATCTGCTCCTTAGTAGCAGCGTTCTTGAGGTTAACTGTAAGGTCAACTACAGAAACGTCGAGAGTCGGAACACGCATAGAGATACCTGTCAGCTTGCCGTTGAGCTCAGGAATTACCTTACCTACAGCCTTAGCAGCACCTGTAGAAGAAGGGATAATGTTGCCAGCAGCAGCACGGCCACCACGCCAATCCTTCAAAGAAGGACCGTCAACTGTCTTCTGTGTAGCAGTTGTAGAGTGAACTGTTGTCATCAAACCGTTCTCGATACCGAACTTGTCGTTCAGAACCTTAGCGATAGGAGCCAAGCAGTTTGTTGTGCAAGATGCGTTAGAAACGAACTGTGTACCCTTCTCGTACTTGTCGAAGTTTACGCCGCAAACGAACATAGGAGTTGTATCCTTTGAAGGAGCAGACATAACTACGTACTTAGCACCAGCCTGGATATGAGCCTGAGCCTTCTCCTGTGTCAGGAAGAGACCAGTAGACTCAACTACGTACTCAGCCTCAACCTCGTTCCACTTCAAATCAGCAGGGTTGCGCTCAGCAGTTACACGAATGTGGTTGCCGTTAACGATGAGCTCGCTCTTCTCAACGTCAGCCTCGATTGTACCCTGGAAAGCACCGTGCATTGTGTCATACTTGAGCATGTAAGCCAAGTAATCTACCGGGCAAAGGTCGTTGATACCTACAATCTGAATGTCGTTGCGAGTCTGAGCTGCGCGGAATACGAAGCGGCCGATACGACCAAATCCGTTAATACCTACTTTAATCATTTTACTTTATTTTATTTAAAGGGTTAATTTTGTATCTTATACCATACAAATGTATTAACAAAGTCCGTTTTTCTTGTTAATGAGACATAGAAGCGTAAGAATGTCGCCACACTTGTTAGGATTACTCCTTTTATTTCGCTGCAAAGATAATAATTATTTTCTGAAAAGAAAGACAATTAAAGTATTAATTTATATAAAAATCTCATTACATAATCACTATTTCCTTTCTGACTATAGCGATTGCAATATGTAGTTTGCAAAACGCACACAAAAACCAATAGTACACACTCGGCAAACTGCTGATTGCATTCTATTATTTTATCCGTACATAATACATCATTGTATAACTGCCGACTCTACAATATATATTATAGGTAGCGTGTTTGTACAAAAGCGGCATTCTATCTTAAAAAAACATTCAATGTACTATTGGTTTTGACGATTTTTTCACTATATTTGCACCGACACTAATATAAACATAAATAAAATAAAACCATGAGTAGTATTCTTAACGAATTCAAGGCGTTTGCCGTAAAGGGCAATGCGGTAGACATGGCTGTCGGTGTAATCATCGGTGGCGCATTTGGCAAGATAGTTTCTTCAATCGTCAACGACATCATTATGCCACCTATTGGCTGGCTCATCGGCGGTGTTAATTTCAGTGACTTGAAGTTTGAGCTTCCGTCGGTACAGATTGCCGGTGAAACCATGCAGGCTGCCACCATCAACTACGGTGCATTCATTCAGACCATCATCGACTTTGTCATCATCGCTTTCTGCGTGTTCATGCTTGTCAAGGGCATCAACAAACTAGCAAGTCTGAAGAAGAAGGAAGAGGAACAGAAGCAATCAGAAGCTACCCCTGAAGAGCCGCAACCTACTAAGGAAGAGATCTTGCTTACCGAGATACGCGATTTGCTGAAGAACCAGAATAAATAAAGCCAACCACTAAAGAAACAAACAAAAGAAAATGGGCATGGTAAAATTCGCCTTTAAATCTCACCATGCCCGCTATTATAATAAATGTTTTTGTGTTCCTTTGTCATTTGACAATGCAAATATACACAAAATCATTCTACCCCACAAACACACTTTTTGTACATATGGCACAAACGTACTTTTATACGGATTAAGTGGATAAAAACAAAGCTTAAACGTACTATTTTTTATAAGCCTTTTATCCAGTTTTACAAATAGATAGTTTTTATATATAAATATGTGGCGATGTACATTTTTCGCTAATCAGAGTGTGACAACCATACCCTCGTTAGCCAATTCAGAAGCATCAAACACCTGACTGGCTTCATTGAGCAACACCTCCTCATTCTCATACTTCGAACTGTAATGTCCAAGCAGCAACTTGCCCACCTGTGCATCACGTGCCACCGTGGCAGCCTGCGCCGCAGTAGTGTGATAGTACTTTTGTGCCTTTTCGATATCGGCTGAAGCATAAGTCGACTCGTGATACAGACACGTCACACCGCTAATGCGTGCGGCAAGATCGGGCAGATAACATGTGTCGCTACAGTAAGCATAGCTGCGCGGTGGGTCGGCAGGCGTAGTCAGTCGCGAGTTTGGCACTTCCCTACCCTCTTCGTCTGTCCACGAAGCTCCGTTTTTGATATTGTTGATTTGCGACGTAGGTATACCGTAGAAATCGATCATGTCGCGACGGATGTGCGGTAGCGTTGGCTTCTCACAAAACAGGAAGCCGCATGTGGGCACACGATGCTTCAAAGGGATGGTCTCAACTGTCAGGCTGCGGTCTTCATATATAATCTGCTGCTTTGTGGTGTCAATAGCATGAAATTGTATCTCGTAGTCGAAATCAGTGCAGAATGTAGCCAAAAGCATATCAAACACCGGCTTGAAGTCCTTAGGAGCATATATGGCAAGAGGCATGGTACGGCCCAGCAGACCGAACGAAGAAAGCATGCCTATCAGCCCAAAGCAGTGGTCGCCATGAATGTGCGATATGAATATTGCCACAATCTTGTTGAAGCCAATGCGTGAGCGGCGCATCTGCGTCTGCGTTCCCTCACCACAGTCAATCATAAACTGCTTGCCGCGCAGCTCCACCACTTGCGACGATGGATTATGGCGCAAGGTGGGCAGAGCCGAGCCGCATCCGAGTATATGGATTTTGAATGGTTCCATAGCTATTTTTATTTCTGACGCTTGAATTAAATTTATTTCTGACGCTTATATGTGTATATACCCTTATGATTCTCAAGATATAGCGAGTCGGCACTGAGCGATGTAATATCGAAGGTGTCGCGATTCAGAAGCAGTTGTCCATTCAGAATTTTCCATGACGTCCATGGATTTGTCTCGGCCTTGACTTCTGAGTGCACAGTTCCTCCCTCTTCTATCACAAAGTTGCGGTCGATACTTGTCCAGTGGCCCAACAGCGATGTCACATTGATGGCACGTGTAGCCACCAGTTCGCCTTCAACAGTCTCCATTCCAGTCACTGCCATCTTGTCGCCTGCCATAAATCCGCCCTCTACATTCGAGACAACACCTTTCGTTTCACCTCCATCCATGTCTGCCTCAGAGTCAAGGATGATATATGTCAGTGTGTCGCCAGCATCAGTAACGAGTTCTAGCGAGTGCATTGATGTGCCACTGCCGCACACGCCGTATACGGTAGAGTCGGCCACTTCCACTTCGTCATCAACAACTACTTGTGGCTTTTCCTTCTTCGTGTTGCAACCAACCATAATAATTGCTATAGCTGCTGCAAAGAATACCTTAAACTTGTTCATGTGACTGATTTAAAAAAAGTTATTATTTCTTTTCCTGAGCCTTCGCTTCGTTCCACAACGCATCCATCTCGCCGAGCGTCATATCCTTCAGCGGTTTACCGATGCGTATGGAGTGCTCTTCGATATAGTTGAAGCGGCGTATGAATTTAGCGTTGGTTTTCTCAAGAGCGGTGTCGGGATTGATCTTGTACAGACGTGCGGCATTGATAAGCGAGAATAGGAAGTCGCCGAATTCTTCGGTAGAATGCTCGCGGTCTTCCTTGCGCAGTTCGGTCTCAAGTTCGCCGAGTTCCTCTCGCACCTTGCCCCATACGTCGCCCTTGTCCTCCCAGTCGAAGCCCACGTTGCGTGCCTTGTCCTGTATGCGATAAGCCTTGATGAGCGCTGGCAGAGCGTCGGGCACACCAGAGAGCACACGCTTGTTGCCGTCCTTCTCACGCAGTTTTATCTGTTCCCAGTTCTCTATCACCTGCTGTGCGGTCTTCACCTCTTCCGAATTGTCGCGCTCTTCCTCCTTCTCGCCATAAGGCAACGGCTTGGGTTCGGGCGCTCCTACTTGCGACGGGTGATATACGTGAGGATGGCGGAATATGAGTTTGTCGACAAGCTTGTTGCAGACGTCTGCCATGTCAAACTGTTGTTTCTCCTGACCTATACGGGCATAGAAGCATACGTGCAGCAACACGTCGCCCAATTCCTTGCAGATATTAGGCTCATCGTCCTTAAGCAGGGCGTCGCACAGTTCGAATGTCTCTTCTATGGTGTTGGGTCGAAGCGACTCGTTGGTCTGCTTGCGGTCCCACGGACATTTCTCGCGCAACTCGTCGAGCACATCCAGCAGACGTCCGAAAGCCTTGAGTTTTTCTTCTCTTGTATGCATAGTGTATATATATTAAATATGTGGGGCATACCAATTGGTGCGGTATACGATAACGCAAAGGTAAGAATAAAAATCGACACTATAAATAGGATTTTTCAATTTCATTCGTAATTTACAAATCTTTGTCAGAAATATTAAAATCATATTTTAGGAAAAAACCGTAAATTTGCACCGTAAAATTTACTAAAACTGAAAAAAATAACACTTAAGACAAAACCTTTATGGCTACAGCTATTATCCTTTTACAATTTGCCATCGTACTGGCTCTCATCTTTAAAGGTGCGCGCGTAGGCGGCATCGGCCTCGGCATCTACGGCATGGTGGGTGTCTTCATTCTTGTCTTCATCTTCGGACTTAAGCCGGGCAATCTGCCTATCGACGTGATGCTTATCATCGTGTCGGTGATAACGGCAGCTGCCACATTGCAGGCAGCTGGCGGACTTGACTATCTTGTAGGTTTGGCAGCCAAATTCCTGCGCAAGCATCCCACACACATCACCTATTTCGGTCCGCTCACCACATGGCTCTTCTGTCTGGTAGCAGGAACTGCACACACAAGCTATTCGCTCCTGCCTATCATTTCAGAGATTGCCACCAACTCAAAGATTCGTCCTGAGCGCCCGTTGAGCGTTGCCACCATATCGGCATCGTTGGGCATAACCGGAAGTCCGGTCTCTGCAGCTACAGCCGCAGTCATAAGCACCGACCTTCTGGGCGGAGCCGGCATCGAACTGAAGCACATCCTGATTGTCTGCATTCCCGCTTCGCTCATAGCCATACTCGTAGCAGCCTTTGTACAGAACCGCGTGGGCAAGGAACTGCACGAGGACGAGATATACCAGGAGCGTGTACGTCAGGGCATAATCAATCCCGAGAAGGACAGCAAGCTCATCGATAATATGATAAAGAATCCCGATCCGCACGCCAAGTATGCTGTGCTGGCTTTCCTCTTGGGCGTGTTGCTGGTAGTGATATTCGGTAGTGCGCCGTCGCTGCGTCCGTCGTTCATGCTCAATGGCGAACTGCATCACGTGAGCATGCCTGAAATAATCGAGATTATAATGATGTCGACATCCGCCCTCATCCTGCTTGTGAGCAAGGCCAACGTGCAGGATGCCGTGAAAGGCAACGTATTTGCTGCGGGCATAAACGCTCTGGTTGCCATATTCGGCATTGCATGGATGGGCGACACTTTCTTCAATGGCAACCTGGAATTCTTCAAGGGTCACATCGCCAGCATCGTCACACAGTATCCGTTCCTCTTTGCCATTGCCCTCTTCATCATGGCCATCATGCTGTTCTCGCAGGCAGCTACAGTGCGCACGCTCTATCCGCTTGGCATAGGTCTTGGCATTTCGCCACTGGCACTGGTAGCCATGTTCCCGGCTGTAAACGGCTATTTCTTCCTGCCCAACTACCCCACAACTGTTGCAGCCATCAACTTCGACCGCACCGGTTCTACACGCATCGGCCGATTTGTTATCAACCACTCGTTCCAGCTGGCAGGCTTCATCACGACATTTGTATCCATTGGAGTTGGTTATTTGATTATACAGTTCCTGTAGTAAAAACATTGCAAATGAAAGATTCTTTGAAACTTGCATTAATTGAGGGTGTGTCATAATTGACTATGGTCATTTATGGTGCACCCTCCTTTTGTATATCGTTTAGCGAGAGCAAA
>NZ_JADYTS010000006.1 GCF_021531355.1 Leyella stercorea
AAGAAGACTGTAATTGTCTTGGACAATGCTTCTGTTCATAGAAATCGGAAAGTTAAAGAACTGAGGAAAATTTGGGAGAAAAGAGGATTGTTCCTCTTCTATCTTCCACCTTATTCTCCAGAACTTAATCCTGCCGAGATTCTTTGGCGTATACTTAAGGGCAAATGGATAAGACCGATAGATTACGAGACTACGGACTCGCTTTTCTATTGTACGAACATGGCCTTGGCGTCTGTGGGTACGAACTTATTCGTGAATTATTCATATTTATAAAATTAATTTTGAACAGTTACTTATAAGTATTGGTTAATAAAAAAGGGATGCCCTCCATGTGATATGGAAGGCATCCCAATTTTTTTTAGTCTGCTTTTGTTTATTTCATGTGCATTTCAGCAATGTGCTTGAATCCGTTGAGGAAGTTACGTGCTGCCATACGTTTCTTTCCTGATGCTTGCAGTTCTACGATGTCGAGCCATTCATCGTTGGTGGCAACTAATAGATGGCTGTTTTCTGTTTTCAGTGTTCCTGGAGCTACACCTGTACAATTTGTACCAGTTTTCGCTGTCTTGAATATTTTCATGACACTTGCCTCTACCTTCTCGGTCTCGCTGTTTGATGCAAGTGTAGTCCATGTGCCAGGGTAGGGGCTTAATCCGCGAACGAAGTTGTATATTTGCTTTGCAGTCTTATGCCAGTCAATCTGACAGGTCTCCTTGAATATCTTCGGTGCAGCCTTGAGTTCGATGTCTTCGCGTTGCGGCTGCGAAGGAACATTGCCATCGGTAGAAATAACGAGGTCGACAGTGTCTTGACAGATGCCTGCACCCAATTCCATGAGTCCGTCGTATACATATTCTACATCAGCATCGTCAGGTATCGGGAATTCGCGCTGCATGATGATGCGACCCGTGTCTATGTTGTGGTCGAGGAAGAATGTTGTGACACCTGTCTTTGTCTCACCGTTGATAACTGCCCAGTTGATAGGTGCTGCTCCACGGTACTGAGGCAGCAACGCTGCATGTACGTTGAAAGTACCGAAGCGAGGCATGTCCCATACCACCTCGGGCAACATACGGAACGCCACCACTACCTGCAAGTCGGCATTATACGAGCGTAACTGTTCGATAAATTCCGGATCCTTCATCTTTACCGGTTGCAATACGGGCAGTCCGTGCTCCAAAGCATATTCTTTGACTGCTGAGGCACGCAGTATCGAACCATGGCGTCCTACGGGTTTGTCGGGCTGAGTCACCACAGCTACAACATTATATCCATTCTCCACAAGCAGCTTGAGCGAACCCACAGCAAACTCAGGAGTTCCCATAAATACTATGCGTAAGTCTTTCTTTTCCATCGTTTCTTTTTTGTTTTGTATGCAAAGGTAGTGTTTTTTCGTTGTATCGTTGACGGTTTGTGCTTAAAAATACGTAACTTTGCGTGTTGTATAAGAAGTAAACACACACTAAAATATAAAAAACGATGACACAGAAAGAAGATATCAAGAATGCTATTGACGCAATGAAGAAGGGTGGAGTGATACTCTATCCTACTGATACTGTTTGGGGATTGGGATGTGATGCTACCAATGCCGAAGCTGTAGCAAAAATATACAAAATCAAACAACGCGATGATTCAAAGGCGCTTATATGTCTTGCCGATTCGGTAGACCGTGTACAGCGTTATGTACGTGATGTTCCGTCTGTTGCTTGGGATCTTATGGAATTGTCCGACAAGCCAACAACCGTTATTCTTGACGGAGCTGTCAATCTTGCTCCTAACCTCATTGCCGAGGATGGCAGCATTGGATTGCGTGTCACCAATGAACCTTTCTCAAAAGAGTTGTGCTACAGATTCCAGAAAGCCATAGTCAGCACAAGTGCCAATATAAGCGGTGAGCCTGCTGCCCAGAACTATTGCGACATTTCACCTGAGATACTTGATGCTGTTGATTATGTTTGCTGGACACGTCGTCAGGAACACAAACCGCACAAGCCAAGCAGTATAATCAAACTTACTAAGGACGGTAGAGTAACAATTATCAGAAAATAAGAGATGCAACAATCGGTTTCAAGTACTTCTGCCATAAGAAGTCTTGGACTGCGACTCTACCAATGGCGTATAAAGCATCTGAGTGATCGCCAGGCAACGATAATCCTGGCTTTCTTCATAGGCTTCTTCGCCTCAGTAGCCGCATTCCTTCTCCACTCGCTCATTCATGAGATACAGCAGTTGCTCACATCACGTTTTCATGCCAATACGTTCAACTGGATGTATCTAATGTTTCCTGTTGTAGGTATATTCTTGACCTCGTTGTTTGTACGGTACGTAGTCAAGGACAATATCTCGCATGGTATTACACGTATTCTTTACGCAATATCCTCCAAGCAGTCGCGTCTTAAGGGGCACAACTGCTGGACTTCGGTAGTTGCATCAGCCATAACAATCGGTTTCGGTGGTTCGGTAGGAGCCGAGGCACCTATTGTACTTACGGGTTCAGCCATCGGTTCAAATCTTGGCCGCTTCTTCCGTATGGACAACAAGACGCTCATGCTGCTTGTTGGTTGCGGTGCTGCTGCTGCCATTGCGGGTATCTTTAAAGCTCCAATAGCCGGATTGGTATTTACGCTCGAAGTCCTTATGGTAGACCTTAGTATGGCTTCGTTGCTTCCAATCCTTACAGCAGCCGTCACGGCAACTTGCTTCACCTATGTATTTATGGGTAGCGATTCGCTCTTCACCTTTCATCTTGACAGCGGATGGGTGGTAGAACGTGTTCCTGCCAGCATCATTCTTGGAGTAGTATGCGGACTTGTCAGCCTCTACTTCATACGCTCCATGTCAGTATGCGAGGGCATCTTCGGCAAAATGAAGCAGCATCGTTGGGGCAAGCTGGTATTGGGTGGACTGATGCTTAGTTCGCTGATATTCCTCTTTCCGGTACTTTATGGTGAGGGTTACAGCGCAATCAACATTCTGCTCAACGGTTCGAGCGAAGCCGACTGGAACGAAGTGCTCAAGAATTCAATGTTCTATGGCAACGGTCATCTGCTCATACTCTTCATAGCATTGGTCATAGTAACAAAGACATTTGCCACGGCAGCCACCAATGGTGGAGGCGGTTGTGGTGGAACCTTTGCTCCGTCACTGTTCGTAGGAGCCTTCAGCGGATTCTTGTTCTCACGTCTTTGGAACATGTATCAGGTAGGAACGTACATTCCCGAGAAGAACTTCACGTTGCTTGGAATGGCTGGCGTGATGGCAGGTGTAATGCATGCTCCACTCACGGGTATCTTTCTTATAGCCGAGATAACCAACGGCTATGACCTCTTTATGCCGTTGATGATAGTGGCAGTAAGTTCGGTACTGACAATAAGCATCTTCGAGCCTCACAGCATTTATGCCATGCGTTTGGCTCGTGAGGGCAAGCTCGTCACTCACCATACAGACAAGTCGGTGCTCACGCTTATGAGTATGGATAGTGTGATAGAGCGCGACTATACATCCGTAGACCCCGATATGCCGCTTGGACGATTGGTCAACGC
Organism: Leyella stercorea; assembly: GCF_021531355.1. Lineage (GTDB taxonomy): Bacteria > Bacteroidota > Bacteroidia > Bacteroidales > Bacteroidaceae > Prevotella. The sequence continues at coordinate 3,543 of NZ_JADYTS010000006.1, forward strand.
CATATCAAAGAGCCACACCAGTTTTATTCCGGTGCTCAATGCAGCCGGATCGATATTGGGAGAGATAGACATTACGAAGATTCGTCACGTCATGTTCCGTGCCGAATTGTACAATAAGTTAACCGTTAGTCAGCTTATGCAGCCAATTGCAGCACAAGTAGCCGAGGGTGATTCGATGGAAGAAGTGATGCGCAAGTTCGACCTTAAGGGCACGCGCTATTTGCCGGTAGTGAATACGGCTGGTCACATAACGGGATACATATCGCGCTCGCGTGCCTATAGTATGTATCGCAAAATGGTGGCTGACTTCTCTAATGAGTAAGTCTTAGAATACGGATTGATAATCGTAAAACGCCCTGTAAGTGTAAAAGCATTGATAATTAACGCTTTTGCCCTTACAGGGCGTATTGTTTTTGATGATATGTTACCCCAGGGTGTTGCCCTGGGCTATGTGCTTCTGCCCCTCCGGGGCGTACTGCTTTGATTTTTGATATATCCTCCTGAGCAAGCAGCGGTGTGAAAAACCAACAATAAGAATGTATCGGCAGTCTGCTCAGGCTATGGCGTCCACGCCATAGCCTCCTACTATTTGTAGTGCCAATTCATCTGAAAACTTGAACATCTGATATTATTACTCGAAATATCAGATGAACTAAAAATTATTTGCAGTTCTTCAATTCGTGTATTGTCTTTATCGGGTCGGCTGCCTTGAATATGTAGCTGCCACTCACCAATACGTCGGCTCCTGCTTCTACCAGCAGCGGTGCGGTCTTGTCGTTAACGCCACCGTCAATCTGGATAAGGGCATTGCTGCCTTTCTCCTCAATCATCTGCTTCAGTCGGCGTGTCTTTTCCACTATACTGGGAATAAATTTCTGTCCACCGAAACCGGGGTTAACGCTCATGAGTAGCACCATGTCTACATCATTGATGATATCCTCAAGCATGCAGATAGGAGTAGAAGGATTGAGTGTAACACCGGCTTTCATGCCAGCGGCGTGAATCTCCTGAATGGTGCGGTGCAGATGTACGCAAGCCTCGAAGTGTACGTTCATCATCATGGCGCCCGTAGCAGCCACCTGCTTGATGTAGTTTTCGGGATGTACAATCATCAGATGCACGTCGAGCGGCTTCTTGCATTCCTTAGCTACAGCCTCTATTACGGGGAAACCGAAAGAGATGTTGGGTACGAATACGCCGTCCATAATGTCCAGATGAAGCCAGTCGGCCTCACTGTTGTTGATCATTTCGATGTCCTTCTTGAGGTTGATGAAGTTGGCCGACAGCAACGAAGGTGAGATAAGTGTTTCCATATCAGTGATATTCTTTTTTATAAATTAGTTTAAGCAATTAGTTTGTCATATAAGCTTCGTCATGTCCGTCGCTCTTCATCACCCGATAAGCGTATGCAATCTGTCGGATGATATTCAACGTAAGTTCAGTGGGTCGAGCCTCGTCAGGGGTAAAAATCTTCATAGGCGAATTGTTTATATTGTTGTTACTTCTTTATTATCATTAACGACGATGATTGTATATTATTATGTTTGTCTGTATTTTTTATTTTGCTCTATATATAATATGGTGGAATACTGGGATAAAACATGTAAAAGGCACCAATCAAGACAAAATATTAGCAATTTAATAAAAAAGTAGTCAAAAAACTTGTTGATTAATATTTATTTCTTACTTTTGCAATCGAATAGATTACTAATTAAAAGAATATAGTATATGAATAATGCACAGCTTACATTTTGGTGGTGGCGTAGCTCAAGATTTGAAAAGTCGTGAGAAGATAGCACCTACGCATTATTTTCGTATATAGAGATAATAAGACAGGCCTGCCGCTCACGCGACAGGTCTTTTTTTATATCCGTATTCAAGGGAGTTATAACAGTTGACAACATTTAAAAGGATAATAATATGGCAACAATGAAGTTGATTTTGGAAAAGGTGCTTGGCGGTGAGAAGCTCAGCCGTCAGGAGACAAAGGACATTCTGCTTGGTATAACACGCGACGAATATCCCAGCGAACAGATTTCGGCACTGCTCACTGCGCTCCAGATGCGAGGCGTGACGGTAGACGAACTACTCGGTTTTCGCGACGGAATACTTGAGACGGGAGTACATGCCGTGCTCGACTGCGACCGTTACATCGACGTAGTAGGCACAGGGGGCGACCGCAAGAATACATTCAATATTTCCACCACTTCATGTTTTGTCATAGCAGGAGCAGGATATAAGGTGGCAAAGCACGGTAACTATTCAGCCACTTCTACCTCCGGAGCGTCGAACGTTATCGAACAGCACGGCGTGAAGTTCACTGCCGACCTTGACAAGCTCAACCGTTCCATCAACGAGTGTGGCATCGTATATTTGCATGCACAGCTCTTTGCCAAGGCCATGAAGTTTGTAGGTCCGATACGCAAGGCATTGCAGTTTCCAACATGCTTCAATCTGCTCGGCCCGCTGGTAAATCCTTCACAGCCTAAGTGTCAGCTTTTGGGTGTAGCCACGCTCGACCAGATGAAGTTATATAGCGAGGTTTACCGTCGCATAGGAGTCGACTATGCCATTGTCAACAGCATTGACGGATATGACGAGATTTCGCTGACTGGCGATTTTAAGGTATCCACCAACTCTTATGAGCGTATCTTCTCTCCATCTGATCTGGGTATGCAGAAAGCATTGCCCGAAGAACTTGTAGCCGGAGCTACAGAGAAGGAGGCAGCACAGATATTCGATGCAGTACTTGAGAACCGTGCTCTTCCTGCACAGAAGAATATAGTCATAGCAAATGCAGCGTTTGGCATACAGACATTCGAACGCGGACAGAAACCTATTGAGGAATGCATTGCTATAGCACGAGAGTCGATAGAGAGTGGACGTGCCTTGGCTACATTCAAGAAGTTTAGGGAGATAAACGGATAAAAATGGATATACTTGAAGAAATCGTAGCTCGCAAGCGTGTCGACCTCCAACAGATGAAGGCACGCCATACCGAGCGCATCATACACCAGGAGGTAGAGCAGCTAATGTCGCAAGACTTTTCTGTGCCATCTATGAGTCAATCGTTAAAGAGCAGTTCTACTGGTATAATAGCAGAATTCAAAAGACGCTCACCATCGAAAGGATGGATTATGGAGAAGGCAGATGCTGCAGTTGTTCCTCTTAGTTATCAGCAGGCTGGAGCATCGGCACTGAGCATACTCACCGACACTCCTTACTTCGGAGGCGACGACAGCGATATCCTAAAGGCGCGTAATAGTGGTGTGACATTGCCAATACTCTATAAGAATTTTGTCGTTGATGAATACCAACTTTTTCAGGCTCGGCTCTGTGGAGCCTCGGCTGTGCTTCTGATTGCAGCATGTCTGAATAAGGACGAGTGTAGGATGCTACTTAATATGGCTCACGAACTAAATCTTGAGGTACTGCTGGAAATGCATAGTGAAGCCGATACGGAATATGCAGATTTGCTACCTGATATGTGTGGTATCAACAATCGCAACCTTGGTACTTTCCATACTGATGTGCAGACTTCATTCCGTCTGGCAAGTCGTCTGCCTGAAGAAGTCTGTTGGGTAAGTGAGAGCGGACTGAAGGATTTAGCAACTCTTGAAGCTTTGCGGCTGGCTGGATACAATGGTTTCCTTATGGGCGAACGCTTTATGAAAGAGGCTGACCCAGCCCAGGCATTGAATGAATTTACAGGCATAATAACAAAATAAAAGTAAAATCATAACTAAATCATGGGTTTTTCTAAGCCCAATATAATTCGAAGAACAATGAGCAATAATAAACCCTTGATAAAGGTTTGCGGAATGCGTGATCCTGACAATATACGCACTGTAGTACAGTTGCCAATAGACTATATGGGATTAATATTTTATCCCAAGAGCAGTCGATATGTAGACATGCAACATTTATGTACCGGACTTATGCCCGACCAAGCAGATCCAAATATAAGTGAAGCAACTAAAGCAGACATTCATAACGGTATTGGTAGAGTAGGGGTGTTTGTAGATGCTATGGCACAAGACATTATAACACGTGTCGTTGCTTTCGAACTTGACGCAGTACAGTTGCATGGCTCTGAGACTCCGACGTTCATTCGCAATCTGCGTGCTACTATAGTGCCAGACATCCGCCCCACGCTAAAGGTATTTAAGGCTATGAGTATATCCTCTGCCGACGATTTTGCACATTGTGCTCAATATGAGGGCATTGTAGATATGTTTGTCTTTGATACAAAATGTACTGGTTACGGTGGAAGCGGACAACAGTTTGACTGGTCGTTGCTTGACAGCTATCATGGTACAGTACCTTTCTTACTGAGTGGAGGTATAGGTCCTGACGATGCTGAGCGTATCAAGGCTTTTAGCCATCCACTGTTTGCTGGTGTCGACCTTAATTCAAGGTTTGAAACGGAGCCGGCCGTGAAGGATGTACAGTTGATTGACAGTTTTATCAAACAACTGCGAGGCTGAATATATAGAACAATATAAGTAAAAATGATTTAAATAATAAAACCGTAGGATATGAATAAGATAAATAGATTGTTTTCAGAGCGTGGCGACCGCAAGCTATTGTCGCTGTACTTCTGTGCAGGATGTCCTGAGGAGGATATGACCGCTGACGTTATACTCGCCATGCAGCGCCACGGTATAGACATGATTGAGGTGGGAATACCATTTAGCGACCCTTTGGCAGACGGTCCGGTGATACAGAGTGCTGGAACGGTGGCACTGAAAAACGGTATGACGCTCGAAACGCTTTTCGGTCAGCTTGACGCAATCAAGTCGCAGGTAAATATTCCGCTGGTGCTTATGGGCTATCTCAATGTCATCATGCACTACGGATATGAGCGCTTCTGCCAGCGTTGTGTGGAGTGCGGAGTCTCGGGATTCATCATCCCTGACCTTCCGTTCGACGACTATCTCAATGAGATAAAGCCTCTTGCCGACCGCTACAATCTGCGTTGCATCATGATGATAACGCCAGAGACATCTGAGGAACGCATCCGATTTATCGACCGTCACACCGACGGATTCATCTATATGGTAAGTTCGGCAAGCATAACCGGTGCGCAGCAGAATTTCGACGAAGCCAAGCAGCAGTACTTCCAGCGCATCAATGCCATGAATCTGCACAATCCGCGCATGATAGGATTCGGCATAAGCAACCGTCAGACGCTCGAAAGTGCGCAGAACAATGCCGCCGGTGCCATCATAGGCAGCAAGTTCGTCACTCTGCTTCGTGACACTGGCAATGCCGACGAGGCTCTGACTCAGTTGTTCGACGCACTGAAGAAGTAAGTACACCTTATTATATAATAATCAAAACACAAAATATTATGACATTAGCAAAACCTAAAAATGGATTTTACGGTCGCTTCGGCGGCGCCTACATACCAGAAATTCTACACAAGTGCGTTACCGACTTGCAGGAGGCTTACATCCCAATCATCGAGAGCGAGGAGTTCAAGAACGAGTATCGTGCACTCTTGCGCGACTACGTAGGTCGCCCCTCGCCGCTGTATTACGCCCGTCGTATGAGCGAGAAGTACGGATGCCAGCTCTATCTGAAGCGTGAAGACCTCAACCATACGGGTGCGCACAAGATAAATAATACCATCGGGCAGATTCTCATGGCTAAGAAGATGGGCAAGACACGCATCATCGCCGAGACCGGAGCCGGACAGCACGGCGTGGCTACTGCTACAGTCTGCGCATTGATGGATATGGAGTGTGAGGTGTTTATGGGCAAGACCGATGTCGAGCGCCAGCACACTAACGTGGAGCGTATGCGTATGCTTGGCGCCAAAGTGCATCCCGTCACTACTGGCAACATGACGCTCAGCGACGCATGTTCGGAGGCCATACGCGACTGGTGTTGTCATCCGCAGGACACATTCTACATTGTTGGTTCGACAATGGGCCCGCATCCCTATCCCGACATTGTGGCTCGTATGCAGAGTGTCATCTCCGAGGAATTGAAATGGCAGCTTCAGGAGAAGATTGGACGCGACTATCCCGATTGTCTCGTGGCTTGCATTGGTGGCGGAAGCAATGCCGCCGGAACGATATACCACTATGTTGACAATCCGAAGGTGAAGATGGTGCTGGCTGAAGCAGCCGGTCATGGCATCGACACCGACTACACCGCTGCCACGATACATTGCGGCAAGGAGGGCATCATTCATGGTGCGCGCACCATGGTGATGCAGACCGCTGACGGACAGATAAAGGAGGCATTCACCATTTCGGCTGGTCTGGACTATCCGGGCATAGGGCCTATGCATGCCAATCTTGCCCAGCAGGGACGTATTGATGTATTGGCAATAAAGGACGACGAGGCTATTCGCGCCGGATACGAACTCACCCGTATGGAGGGCATCATCCCTGCCATAGAGTCGGCACACGCCATTGCTGCGTTGCAGCACCTAAAGTTCAAGAAGGACGATGTGGTGGTGCTCACCGTGAGCGGTCGTGGCGACAAGGATGTAGAGACTTATCTCAATAACAAGCAAATGGCTGGCGAATATGGAAACTTCTAAATTCAAATACAATACAGTGTCGTGCGACATGCTCGCCGACATGTACACACCCGTTTCGGTATATATGCGCATGCGCTATCGTGGCGTGCAGAGTGCGCTGATGGAGTGTAGCGACTATCACGACCGTTCGAGCAGCCGCTCGTTTGTAGCCACTCACCCGATAGGCAGTATAGCCATTGGCCATGGAGTGGCTACATTCTCGCTGCCAGGCGGTAGCGTATTGCGTCGCAACATCGATGATGACTATACCTGCGATGTTGCCATCAACGAGTTTATGCAGCACTTCGACATCAGTGGCGAACATTCGGATGTGTTCGGATTGTTCGGATATACCACGTTCAATGCGGTGCGCTACTTTGAGCATATTGACGTGAAGGACGAGACGCAAAAGGAGAACGATGCGCCCGACATATTATATATAATGTATAGGGACATCGTCGTTATCGACCATTTCAACAGTCGTATGACGCTCGTCACGCTCGGAGGCTCAGAGGCTCTCGATGCCATGAAGCAGTCGCTCGACTCGGCAGTAGGTCAGGACTACGGATTTCGTGCCGTAGGCGAGTGTACTTCGCCACTCACCGACGACGAGCATCGTGCCAACATACGACGCGGAATACAGCATTGTCTGCGTGGCGACGTGTTTCAGGTGGTCATATCTCGCCGCTTCATACAGCATTTTGAGGGCGACGACTTCAAGCTCTATCGCACTCTGCGCAGCATCAATCCCAGTCCTTACCTGTTCTACTTCGACTTCGGAGGGTTCCGCATATTCGGCTCTTCGCCCGAAACTCATTGCCGCATAGAGAACCGTAAGGCTTACATCGACCCTATTGCAGGCACTACACGTCGCACGGGCGATGCCGATGCCGACCGCCGTGCTGCCGAGTTTTTGCGCAACGACCCCAAGGAGAATGCCGAACATGTGATGCTGGTAGACCTTGCGCGCAACGATCTCTCGCGCAACTGCCATGACGTTAAGGTTGATTTCTACAAGGATTTGCAGTATTACTCGCACGTGGTGCATCTCGTGAGCCGTGTCAGCGGACAGCTTGATGAGGGCGCAGATGCCGTTAAGGCATTCATCGATACGTTCCCTGCGGGCACGTTGTCGGGCGCGCCCAAGGTGCGTGCAATGCAGATTATTTCCGAACTCGAACCTCACAACCGCGGCGCTTATGGCGGATGCGTAGGATTTATCGGACTCAACGGCAATCTGAACCAGGCCATTACAATACGCACGTTTGTAAGTCGTGGCGGCGAACTGTGGTTTCAGGCTGGCGGTGGCATTGTGGCTAAGAGCAACGTTGAGTATGAACTGCAGGAAGTGAACAATAAATTAGGAGCATTAAGAAAAGCAATAAAAGAAGCTGAGAAATGAAAATAGTGATTATAGACAACTACGACTCATTCACATACAATCTCTCCCATCTGTTGAAAGAGCTGGGAGCGGATGTTACGGTGGTTCGTAATGACAAGTTCGAGTTGAAGGATTTGGAGCAGTACGACAAGATTGTACTAAGTCCCGGACCCGGCATACCGTCAGAAGCGGGATTGCTGCTCGATGTGATACGCACATACGCCGGACGCAAACCTATACTCGGCGTTTGTCTTGGACATCAGGCTATAGGCGAAGTGTTTGGTGCGAGTCTTGAAAATCTTAAAGAAGTGTATCACGGAGTGCAAACAGAGGGTACGCAGATGGGCAACGACTACATCTTCGACGGTCTGCCCGAGCGTGTCATGATGGGACGTTATCACAGCTGGGTGGTAGCAAAAGATTCGGTGCCCGAATGCTTGGAGGTGACAGCCATGTCTGATGATGGCGAGATAATGGCTATGCGCCATCGCCAGTACGACATCCACGGCATACAGTTTCATCCCGAGAGTGTACTCACGCCAGAGGGTAAAACGATAGTTGGGAACTTCCTAAAACACTGATTTTAGGAAATTCCCAACTGTATATTGGATAATTCTGTCTTACATATTTATATTGACAACTGCAGTGTCATACCGTATGTCTTTGCCATGCGTCGCATATTAAGCACAGCGTAACGCATGCGTCCGAGAGCGGTGTTGATGCTGCAGTTTGTCGTTTCGGCTATCTCCTTGAACGATAACTGCTGATAGAAGCGCATATATACTACTTCGCGCTGTATCATTGGGAGCATGTCAAGCAGTCGGCGCACATCCTTGAGCGTCTGACTGTTGACGTATTGGTTCTCGATATTGCCTACAACCAAGCTCGGATCGCTGACGTTTGATAGGTCATTGTCTTTGTTGGCTTCGACAAAGTGGAATTGTGCCAGACTGCGATACCAGTCCATCACGGTGTTGTGCGCAATGCGCATGAGCCATCCCGCAAACTTGCCCGACGTGGTGTAGCGCCCGTCCTGCATGTATGCTATAGCCTTCACGAATGTGTCTTGAAACAGGTCTTCGGCTGTTTCACGGTCGTGTACAATAAAAAGGATGTATGAGTATATATTCGACTGATTGCGAAGCAACAGCAAATCAAAAGCGCGGTTGTTCCCATCGATGTATGATAATGCCAACTCTTCGTCGGTCATATCCTGTAATTTCTTCATTTTTCTCTATTTTTGATTGAGTAAATGTGTTCCGATAGGCAAATTTCTCGCTTTTTGATGGTTTGTATAAAATGTATTATCAAGTGCAAAGATAAAAACTTTTGGCGTAAATGCCAAAAGTTTTTATCTTTTAATTAGTTTGGTTATATGTAGCAATACCTTTATCAATGTATTATCTTACTATAACTTTCTTTCCTTTCACAATGTACAGTCCTGGAGCTACTGTCACGTGCTTAATTGTATTGGCTTCTGTACGCACATCGCAAACCTTGCTGCCGTCGATGTGGTAAATTGCTATGCGCTCAGCCTTATCAGTAAGGATTGTTATCTCACTGATGCCACCATGGATGTAGTTGGTTGCAGCATTTGTAACTCCGCTTATTGCGTTGGGCTTGCCGGCAACGTAGACAAGTGGATTTATTGCATTAATTTCATAATAACCATTTTCTTTTCCGTCTACTAAGACATAGTATTTGATTTTTGGTAATGAAGTTGGAATGTTCATTTGTACGTTGGTTTCAGTGTTGAACAGACGCAACTCACCCATTAACGTATTGCCGCCAATTTGTTCAGGAGTGAATTCATATGATATGGTTGTTGTGCTACCGTTTCCTGGAATTCTTATCGTTTTTTCTGTATAAGGTCCCTTGCCAGTTTCAGCGTTGAAAGCTATTAACCAACATTTTACACTCGTTGTTCCGCCATCGTTTCTTATGTAGTATTTGAATTCAGCTTTATCATCATCCACTCTTGGAACCTTTACGTTATTGGTACTATAACGTGCGTTCTTGCGTTCGTATGCATAAGGTGTTGCGTTAGTTTCAACTTTTTCTAGAACAAGCGATGGGGCTGTTGTCTGTTCTACATTAAACTTCTTGGCGTTCAGCAGTAGTTCCTGACCTTCGCCGTCTTCTACCCATACATACATATTTCCTGCAGTGGTTGGTGTAATGCCAACGTTACGTGTTACGGTAGAGTGGGCTGGTATCGTCATGTATAGTCCTTCAACTGCATCATCCGGTTGTGTTGTGGTGTTTGATGTGTACAAGTTAATCAATCCCATAAACTCATCGTCACTGTTGTTGGTGACACTGAGTTTGAATGTACTTTCAATACCGCTGTAATTTGTCTCGTCGGTAGCGATGTCGGCTGTGAGTTGAGTCTTCACAAGCGAAAGTTGGGTAAGCGATGACTTGACAACGTATGGGCGCATTCCTTCGTAACCGCATTTCTTCCATGTTTTTCCGTTATCAGTACTATATATGGCATATATTGTATATGTATCAGTAGGAGGAAAAGCATAGTCAATTGTAAATGTGGTACCAGTGTAATTGCCACTTCCGTCTTCTTTGACGGCTGTAAGTTCCATGTCTGTTGTTTTCGATATTAATTGATATCCGCCCTTACCGTTGTTAATGCCATATCCCAATTTGCCTTTGAAATTGTTTGATGTCGGGTTACCCCACCAATCTTTAATTGTGATTGAGAACTTATCCGTAGCGCTTTTACGTGTCGGTTTGGTCAATTCTATGCCTGTGCTATGTCCATTATAACTACCGTCTAATACCATAACAAAAGGACATTCTGTTAAAGGTTCATCTACTTTGCCGTTGTCTGGCTGTATACCTATAATCATATAACAACTGCGGTTGAAACCGTCACTAATGTTTCCGGCGCCTATTCCTCCTTGAGATGGATTTAGAATGGTTATGTCAAAATAGCCGTCACCAGCACCGCTCCAACCCCAATTGATATGATAGAGTCCGTTGCCATCGCTTCCATCACAAATAAACTGATGACCACCAGCTGTTGTCTGTCCGCTGTATAGAATTGGGCGTCTGGCTTGTAGTTCTTGGTCGATGAGTGCAGTCCACTCGGCGAGTGTGAACGACGAGCGAGGTAGGTCGAGCATAAGGTCAGAGTCGTAGCCGAAGTATTTGGCGAGACTGGCTGGTGTGACATTGGCTCCCGATTCTTTATTGTAGTTCATCTTGACTGCTTTGCCACAGTGCAGCATAAGTTTGGCTACGGCATCGGCTTGGGTTTTAGTATAGTTATATGAATAGTTAGGGAGCATATTGTCCCAATCGTATTTCTGTCCCTTTGACTCGGCTGACATAACTATCTTTTGGGTATATGTAGTGTACTGTGGTATGTCGGTTTTGAGTTCATTGGGATATTTCCAATACATCATGACTTGTGCCATGGCAGTAGCTACGCATCCTGTTGCTGCTACATTGGTGCCGTCGTATTTAGGACACATATTATTATAAGGTGTGCTTTGATCCCATTTTATATCGCCAAGCAATGGACTTATAGCTGTAGTAGAGCGTGTCTGGTTGGCACGCATGGCTTTTGCTTCTGCAATGTTTTTTATGGCTGAGGTGTTGCCTCGTTTTAGCGCTTCGATAGTGGCGCAATAATTGTTAAGGAATGCAGTCATTGCAGATGGCATATTGTTGGCATCGTATGTGCCATGGTCAGCATAGCCTACAATTTCTGGCATATCGTCATCGCCCGAAATTATAGCAAATCCTTTGTCTTCGCCGAATGGGAAAACGTAGTATGGTGACAATGTTGTTGTCATACTGCCATTTATAGAAGGCGCCTTTGCTGCTGCCTTATTGTCAATCTTAATTCCGAGCTTTGCTGCCTGACGTTCGGCTATAACCTTTGCCTGATTGAATGTACGTGGTGAGGCAAAAGCCGTTGTACCGACAAACAGCAGTGCCATCATAAAATAGAGATAAAATCGTCTCATATATAAATTGTTTTGGTTGATGTTGAAATGTCACAAATTTAGTGTAAAAATAAAAAATACGCAAATATTTGAGTTGTAAATGACTGTTTTTTACTCAAATATTTGCGTATTGATTATTTTGTTGTCAGAAGGAAGACTTTATTCTGTTAGAACAGTCCCCACTTCTTTTTGCGCTTGGGCGGTTCCTGTGAGTTGAGTGTAGGACGTGCATTGCGTATCACGTCGTGCCACGTCATATTGTTATGTACCATTTGGTAAATCAGTCCCCAGTCGGGCAGTCCACCAAGGTTGCGGTCGTCTATAAATATGTCGGCTTTCAACTTGCGCGAGAAGTGGTTGTTGTTTTCCTTAGTTTCCTCAGGATAGTCGCGGTTGACGGCATAGAACTCGATGCCGCGTTCGCGACACCAGTTCACTGCGTCGTCAAGAAGCTTACCTTCACGCACACTCCACAATATCACCTTATGGCGTTCGGCAATAAGCATGCGTATTGTTTCGGTGGCAAAAGGTATCTCCTCGCCAATTTCAGGGTATTTATGTTCGACAATAGTTCCGTCGAAGTCCAATGCAATTACCATATAATATAATTTTATATGTATGCGTACATTATATATGTATTACACCTTTATTGAGGTGTCATTCTTGTCGCCATAGCTACTGTTAGAGTAGCTGCCGTAGCTGCCATATGCACCGTATTTACCGTAATTGCCGTAGCTACCGTTTTTGCCATAATTGCAGTATTTTGCATATTTACCATACTTGCCGTATTTGCCGTAGCCGTAGTAGTAGCCATACTTTTTCTTGGCCATATCTATGCCGTTGATTGCAATAGCAATGTTTGGTAATTTCTTTTCTGAGCTAAGACCGTTGATGAGGTCGAAGCTTGACTTCGCTGTATAGTCAGCGCGACAAATATATACAGTCATGTCAGCAACACGAGCAATCTGCAGTGTGTCTGTAATAAGACCTACAGGAGCTGTATCTACAATAATGTAGTCGTATTTTGACTTGAGAATCTCGAATATCATGTCGAGCGAATTGCGGCTAACAAGCTCTGTCGGGTTTGGCGGGATTGGTCCTGCCATTAGTATGTCGAGATTTTTGTTAATGCCCGATTGTACTATTTGTCCATTTACGTCAGCTTCTGTCGGAGCCGACTTCGTAAGCAAGTTGGTTATGCCATGACGGTGGTCGTCAATCTCGAACAGTTCTGCAAGACGTGGCTTGCGGATATCAAGACCAATGAGAACAACCTTCTTGTCAAGCAATGCAAAGCTGACAGCCACGTTGGCAGCTGTAAATGTTTTGCCCTCACCTGATGTTGTAGATGTGAACATGATGGTCTTCTTATCTTCTGGCAACTGGAATTGTATGTTGACACGCAATGAGCGGAAAATCTCCTCCATGAGATTGTTCTTGTTCTCATGTACCACAATGTCGGCCTTTGTCTTTGCTGTGTCGCTTGCAATGGCAATGTCGCCGATAATAGGCAGAGAAGTAAGATTTGCCACATCATCGTGTCCCTCAATCTTATAGTGCAGGAAGTTGATGATAAACAAGATGCCTACAGGTATTGCGAGTCCAAGAATAAGGGCAACAAGCATGATTATAGCCGATTTTGGGCTTATCTTACCGCCAAATTGTGGCTCGTCGATCAGTTTGCCCTTGTCGGCTGTTGCAGCAAGTGAAATAGAGTTCTCTTCACGCTTCTGCAGCAGCATGAGATACAGTCCCGATTTTACCTCCTGCTGACGACCAATCTGTGTGAGGATACGTTCCTGCTCTGGAGTAGAGGCTATCTGGTTAGCATAAGTATTGAACTGCTGCTGGATGCTGTTACGCTGAATCTCATTGTTGCGTTGAGCCTGAGTCATTGCGCGACGTATACTTGAAATCAGCTCATCGAGCTGTGCTGTGAGAGGTATTACAGCTGGTGACGTCTCGCTTGCAGTACGCAAGAGACGGTTACGCTGCATAACAATTTCATTGTATTTGTTTATGAGCGTAGCAGATGTAGGATCAGTGAGTCCTACGTTAGAGGGTAGAGTCTGATACTTGTTCGATGGCTCGTTCAAGTACTCGGAGATGCTGTACAGAAGTTGGATCTGTGTATTCATCTCTGCAAGCTTCTGATTGAATGTCTCAGTATTGGTTACAGCTGTTGTAGAGTTGATTTTAGGATCAACAATACGATAGTGGCGTTTTGTCGACTCAAGATTACCCTCGGTCTGTCCAAGTTCGCTGTTGATCTTCTCAAGACGAGTGTTGATAAACTGCTCGGTGCGCAGTGCAATCTCGTTCTTGTCCTCATTGGCTTGACGATTGTAGCAAACTGACAACTGCTTGAGGTAGTCGATGGCACGTTGAGGAATTTCGTCGTTCAATACAAGCTGGGCGATGGTTGTTGTCTTTGATGTCTGGCTTACAGAAAGACTATTAGCATATTTTATTGCTGTCATGCTTGGCGACATGATTGTAATCTTCATTGCCTTTCCGTCGGGTAGAGCTTTGGCCGTAGTACGCTTGAGTGTTATTATACCAATGCTTGTATTGATGGTATAAGGCATGCGGTCGGCTGTGCGGTCAATACTATATTTTACTGGAACTGAATTTTCTCCACTTCCAGATACGGTGGTGTATTGGCCGGTTATGTGATATTTTCCGTTTTGGCTGGTGATTTCCAGAGAAACGGGATTCTTGAGCTTTTCAAGATGCATCGGGTCTATATCTGCACTTATTGGCTCATTACCATATACAAGATTGGTCTTGACGCGTCCCTCCACCTTGTATGTGACATACAGCTTCAAGTCGCGACAGGTCTGCTCGGCAAGTCTTGTCGACTTGAGGATTTCCATCTCGTTGTCAATACCAGTTGAGTTTGACATGATACCGAGCGTGTTTGATGCCAGCAATGCACTTTTGCCTGAACGTGTAGGTTGGTTATCGTCATCTTTGATAAGCAGTTTTGCGCTTGCTTGATACATCGGTGTAGTGTATCTTAGGTAAGCGAACGCTACACCGAGACAGATAATGACAGACAATACAAACCACTGCCAGTTGAGTACTAGTGTTTTGTATATAAGTTGCAGATTTAATGACGAGGACTCTTCCACGTCTTGTTGTGAGTTGTACAAGCCAACTTTTTTGTTTTCTTCCATTTCTTTGGGTCTATTATTCTTGTTTCATTTGATTTAGCACTACTGCAGTGCGAAAAATACTCGTGCTTACAGCTTAGCCTTCATCGGCAAGTCGAAGCAAATATTTTCCGTATTCATTTTTACTCATAGGCTCCGCTACTTCTTTAAGGCGCTGAGCTGTTATCCATCCTTTCTTAAATGCAATCTCTTCCAGACAAGCCACCTTAAGGCCCTGTCGCTTTTCAATAACCTCAATGAAAGTGCTTGCTTCTGACAGACTGTCATGTGTGCCTGTGTCGAGCCATGCAAATCCGCGTTGTAGAGTCTTTACCTTCAGGTTGTCATGTTTCAGATATTCTTGATTCACTGTGGTGATTTCCAGCTCTCCTCGCTTGCTTGGCTTTATTGTTTTGGCAATGTTTACTACGCTGTTAGGGTAGAAATAAAGCCCAACTACAGCATAGTTACTTTTGGGATGCTCTGGTTTCTCTTCAATGCTAAGGCAATTGCCTTTGCTGTCAAATTCAGCCACGCCATAGCGCTCTGGGTCGTTGACATAATAGCCAAACACAGTGGCGCTACCTTCTTTCTCGGCATTGGCAACACTTTCGTGTAGTAGTTGCGAGAATCCGGCACCATAGAAAATGTTATCGCCGAGTACGAGGCAAACAGAGTCGTCGCCTACGAATTCTTCGCCAATAATAAATGCTTGGGCCAAACCTCCAGGATAAGGCTGTTCGGCATACTCGAAGTGTACGCCAAAGTCGCTACCGTCGCCCAGCAAACGCTTGAACGAAGGAAGGTCTGCAGGGGTTGATATGATAAGGATATCCTTAATGTCTGCAAGCATGAGCACTGATATAGGGTAGTATATCATCGGCTTGTCGAAAATGGGAATAAGCTGCTTGCTTATACCCTTTGTGATGGGGTAGAGGCGTGTTCCCGATCCGCCGGCTAAAACGATTCCTTTCATTTGTAAGTGCTTTAGTTGTATTTTTATAATCAATAATGTAAAAAATGCGTACAAAGATACTACTTTTTGTTGATTATATATATGTTTATCCCTGTAAAAATGTGTGATGTACTCAAAAAGGACAAATATTGTAGTATAGGAAGTGAAAAAACTTGTGTGTTAAAGATTTTTTTGTAATTTTGCAAGGAATAATCATCGAACAATATAGATAAATAAACATTATAGAATCAATTATGGGACTTTTTTCAAAGGTTTTCGGAAAGAAAGACGACGATAAAAATATGGGTGGAATGGAAGACTACATGAACCTTGTAAGGGTTTATTTTCAGGCTACTATTGCATCGAATGTTGGCATAACCAATCTTGCAGCTCTGCCCGATTTGCGAGTTTTCAAGACCACACTTCATGTTCCTACCGTTAACAACAAGCTTGGCGTAGGCGAGAAGGCGGCTTGTCGCAAGATGATGAAGGAAATTTACGGTACCGACGATAATTTCTTCAAGGAAATAGATCAAAGTGTACGTAAGAACTGTCGCAAGATTCAAGAAGTGCAGACCTATCTTGTGCAGTTCCAGGGCTTTACTCAGGATTTGATGATGCTGATGGGCAACTTGATGAAGTTCAAGCTTCGTCTTCCTTCAATATTCAAGAGCGCGTTGTATAAGATGACAGAGAAGACTGTTGATGGCATCTTCAACAAGAACGACTATAATGATGCTGCTGTGTTGAAGTCTGTTGTGGCAGTGCGTCAATACAATCATCGTCTTGGTTTCTCGCAGAAGTGGACTACTGATTTTGTATATCAGGTGGTGATGCTTGCCAAGAAAGAACCCAAGGCAGCAGAAGGTGAAGAAGCAAAAAAATAATAAAGGCAGAAGAGTAGAAAACTGCTGATATTTTTGTGGTATTCGCAAAAATGAACTAATTTTGTAATCAAAACGTAGTAAAATGGAAGCTGACTCCAACTCTATCAACCTTTTCACTACACGTGTCAGGCAAATGATACTTCAGTATGAAGAACTGAAGGAGAGGAACACTGCTTTGCAAGCCACTGTCGACAGTCAGGCTGCTCGAGTTGGTGCATTGGAGAAGCAGCTTGCACAGCTACGTGCAGACTACGATAGTCTTAAACTGGCACGAATGGTGACTATTACTGACGGCGATATGGAGACTGCGCAAAAGCGTGTAGCACGCTTGATACGTCAGGTCGACAAATGTATAACGCTACTTGGTGAGAGTGATAAGTAGTCATGGCGAACGGGTAGATAGACGATAGTGCGTTTGACTGTTTTTTTGTGCCAAATCATTGCAGAGCAAAATGGCTGAGGACAAATCAGAGAAACTTAGGATAAGACTGCATGTCTACGATACGGACATACCAGTAAACGTGCGTCCAGAGGACGAACCGTTGTATCGTGATGCTGCCAATCTTATCACAAGTACTATAAATACGTATGCAGCGAGATATAAGGGACCGGTTAATATGAAAGAAATCCTTTATATGGCTCTTGTTGAAATAGCCTTGCGCTATGAGATGGAGCTTTCGCGCAACGATACCAAACCTTATCGTGACGTAATCTCCCAGTTGACTTCGGAAATAGAGGATGCTCTGAAGGGTTAGGCTTTGAAGAGCAGGGGTTTTGTGTGCTTAGACTAAATCGATAGACTGAACCTATTTCTACATAATAAAATAAATAACAGAAACATAATAAAGTAACAAGAAAACATGTTAGGTATATTAATCGCAGCCTTGGTAGCGCTCGTTGTAGTCGTTGTCGCAGGCTATGCTGTTTTCCGCTATCTAAAGGGAAAATATAATGAAATGATAGCAGCCGCTACTAAGGAGGCTGAAGTATTGAAAGAGAAAAAGCTCTTGGAAGTAAAGGAAAAGTTCCTTAACAAGAAGTCTGAGCTTGAAAAGGAAGTGCAGCAGCGCAACCAGAAAATCCAGCAAAACGAGAATCGTCTCAAGCAGCGTGAGATTTCACTCAATCAGCGTCAGGAGGAACTCGGACGTCGTAAGCAGGAAGTAGAGCAGTGCCAGCAGCGCATTGACAACGAGAAGAAGCTTATTGCGTTGAAGCAAGAAGAACTCGACAAAATGCAGACCAAGGAACGTGAGAAGCTTGAGGAACTTTCGGGTCTCAGCGCCGAAGAGGCTAAGAGCCGTCTTGTGGAGAGTCTGAAGGATGAGGCTCGCACTGACGCTGCAAGCTATATCAATGAGATAATGGACGAGGCTAAGCTCAATGCTAATACACAGGCTAAGAAGATTGTGATACAGACAATACAGCGTGTGGCTACAGAGACGGCAATTGAAAATTCAGTCAGCGTATTCCATATTGACAATGATGAGGTGAAGGGTCGTATCATTGGTCGTGAGGGCCGTAACATCCGCGCTCTTGAGGCTGCCACTGGTGTGGAAATTGTGGTTGACGATACGCCTGAAGCTATCGTGATTTCAGCTTTCGATCCTGTTCGCCGTGAGGTTTGTCGCTTGGCTTTGCACCAGCTTGTAGCCGACGGTCGTATCCATCCGGCACGTATTGAGGAGGTTGTGGCTAAGGTAAAAAAGCAGCTTGACAACGAGATTATTGAAACGGGTAAGCGTACTGCCATTGACCTTGGTATACACGGATTGCACCCCGAACTCATACGTATTGTAGGTAAGATGAAGTATCGCTCGTCGTATGGTCAGAACCTTCTGCAGCACGCTCGTGAGACAGCTAACCTCTGTGCTGTTATGGCTGCCGAACTTGGCTTGAATCCGAAGAAGGCAAAACGAGCTGGCTTGTTGCATGATATTGGTAAAGTGCCTGATGAGGAGAGCGAATTGCCGCACGCACTCTATGGCGCCAAGATAGCCGAGAAGTATAAGGAGAAGCCGGACATTTGCAACGCTATCGGTGCTCATCATGACGAGATGGAAATGAATACATTGTTGGCTCCGATTGTACAGGTTTGTGATGCAATCTCTGGCGCTCGTCCTGGTGCTCGTCGTGAGATTGTTGAGGCTTACATCAAGCGTCTTAATGACCTTGAAGCTATTGCAATGTCTTATCCTGGTGTTACCAAGACTTATGCTATTCAGGCTGGTCGTGAGTTGCGCGTGATTGTCGGTGCTGACAAGATGGACGATAAAGAGACAGAAAAGCTGTCTGGTGAGATAGCCAACAAGATTCAGACTGAGATGACCTATCCTGGTCAGGTTAAGATTACCGTAATACGTGAGACACGTTCGGTAGCTTATGCCAAGTAAAGATTTAAAGGCTAATATATAACGAAAGCCCCCAAGAAGTGTGATGCTTCTTGGGGGCTTTTGCTGTTATTGTATGTATGATTCGGTTGCGATTTTTATAATGTAGTGAACGTTACTCGCTTACGATATAGTTCATGACGTTTGCAGGTGGGCGTTTTGCAGCCAATTCGCCCTTCATGAATTCCATATATGGGGCAACATGTTTGAAGAACTTGTGATATCCGGCGCATAGATAATTCAGTCCTGGGTTGCCGTAGCGGTCGTTTATGAATCGGTTTTTCGGGCATTCGCCATGGCATGCAAACAATACGTCGCATTCTTTGCACTGCTTTGGCAGCAATTCTTTTTTCATTCGTGCAAATTCGCGTTGCTTTGGCGAGTACATCATTTGAGTGACAGTGCTCTCGCGCAGATTTCCTAACAAATGTTCTGGGTATACAAAGTGGTCGCATGAGTAAACATCGCCATTGTATTCCATAACTCCGGCGTGTCCGCACTCTGCCGCCATCGTGCATAGTCCGGGGGCAACGCCAACCCAGTTGGCAAGAGTGCTGTCAAACAATTGTATGTAATACTCGCCTACGTCATGGCGCACCCATTCGTCGAATATGGCGCAGAGGAAGGTTCCCCATTGTTCGGCGGTAACACTGAAGTCGGCCATTTTGCCACCTTCGGTCATACCAGGTGCAAGCTGCAGTCCGTCGGCGCGGTTGTCGACAATACGTTCTACGATAGGGGTGAATTGTATGAAGTGGCAGTTTATATCCTTGAAGAAATGATAGAATTCAAGCGGATGCTCTACGTTGAGGTTGTTGACAACTGCCAGAGCATTCCATTCTACATTATATTTATTAAGCATTCGTATGCCACGCATCACCTGGTTCCATGTAGGTCTGCCGGTAGCAGTCTTGCGGTAGGCATCGTGAAACTCCTGTGGTCCATCAATAGATACGCCTACAAGGAAATTATTGTCATGAAAGAACTTGCACCATTCTTCTGTCAGCATTGTGGCATTGGTCTGAATGCAGTTGTCGATGCGTCGTCCGCCAGCGTATTGTTGCTGTAGTCGCAATGCTTTTTTATAGAATGATATTGGGCGCATGAGTGTTTCGCCGCCATGCCATGTGAACATAACTTCGGGCATGGTTTGTGCTTCAATGTAATCCTTTATGAATTTTTCGAGCAACTGGTCGCTCATTATGTGCTTTTCGTTGTTGTCGTATAATTTGCCTTTTTCAAGGTAATAGCAGTACTTGCAACGCAGGTTGCAAAGACTACCCGCTGGTTTGGCCATTAGGTACACAGGGCGGGCAAAAGGGTTTATGGTTGGCATCTCGATTTTTTTTTGTTATTTTGTTATCTCTCCGCATAGGTTGCGGTTCATGAGAGTTCTTATCACATTGCTGTCGGTATAGTGTCCTTGCAGGAACATCAGTTTTGCCACGGCGCTCTCTACTGTCGAGTCGTATCCGGTCACAATGCCTGCGTCCTTGAGCTGATAGCTTGCCTCGTAGCGTCCCATCTTGACGCTTCCTGCTACACACTGGCTTATATTTACAACAGTCACACCGCGTCGTGTAGCTTCTTTTAGGAGCTGTTGGAGCCATGGTTTTTGTGGCGCATTGCCGCTGCCGAAGCTGCGCAGTACGATGCCTCGCAGTTCGGGTGCTTCAAGCACGTGTCGTACGATGTTCTGCTGTATGCCAGGGAACAGCGAGAATACCACTACGTTGGGGTCCATTGCGAAATGTGGTATCATCGGTTTGGTGAAGTCGCGCTTTAGAATGTAGTGTTTGTTGAAGCTGAATTCCACGCCGGCATCACAAAGATGAGGGTAGTTGAACGAGTTGAAAGCGTCGAATCCGTCAGCGTTCTGTTTGGTGCATCGGTTGCCGCGCAGCAATCGTCCGTTGAAGTATATGCATACCTCAGGTACCATTGCGTGTCCTTCTTCATTGTGTATGCTTGCCAATTCGATGCTTGTTACGAGGTTTTCCTTGCCGTCGGTGCGCAATTGTCCTATAGGCAGCTGCGAGCCTGTAAGTATGACGGGTTTGGTCAGGTTCTCGAGCATGAACGACAGAGCGCTTGCTGTGTATGCCATGGTGTCGGTGCCGTGCAGAATGACGAATCCGTCATATTGGTTGTAGTTGTCGGCAATGATGCGCACGAGTTGCGCCCAACGTCTCAGCGACATGTCCGACGAGTCGATAGGTGGTGTAAACTGGTATGTGTCAATGTCTGTCTTAAGGTAGGCAAACTCGGGCAAGTTTTCTATCAGGTGCTCGAAATTCAGCGGTTCGAGTGCTCCCGTCATGGGATTGCGACCCATACCAATTGTGCCACCGGTGTATATCAGCAGCACTTTGTTCTGTCGAGAGTAGGCTTTGTCGTTGTTCATTTTATAAAAGTAGTGTTTGTACACGCAAAATTAATATAAAAAAGTGACATTGTGTCAAGTAAACCAAAGTTTTTGTACATGTTTTAAGGTTTTATATTGTTAAAATGAAATTATTTTAGGAGATATAAAATTATTTGTTGAAAACTTTGTCAATGTCGGAAATAAGTCGTATTTTTGCAGATGCAAATTTAACGCGGTTAGCAAAACATTATAATATATATATGAAAAAGGTATTATTTCCTATATTTTTAATGGCGGTGGTTTTGTTGCTGAACGGTTGTTCAACAGCAAAAAAGGTCGCTTATTTTCAGAATATTGATACTTTGAATCTTGCCCCTTCTGTAGGCTTGTATGATGCACGCATCATGCCAAAAGACGAGTTGACCATTACAGTGGTTACATCTGATCCTGAGGCGGGTAGACCTTTCAACCTTTCTGTACAGAGCACGCTTGGTGAAGGTGGAAAATTAAGCAGCGGCACAGGTGCTTTGCTTACTTATCTTGTAGACAATAATGGAGATATAGATTTTCCCGTTGTTGGTAGAATGCGTGTAGCAGGTATGACCAAGACTGAATGCGAAAAGCTTATCGCTGACAAGGTAGCCCCGTACCTTGCTAATGAAGAGCATCCTGTCGTAACTGTCAATATGTCAAGTTATCGTATTACAGTGGCTGGTGAAGTGGCTTCGCCTAAGGTTGTGCCCGTTACTACTCAGAAGATGAGCGTGCTTGAAGCTTTGGCTCAGGCAGGCGACTTGACTATTTATGGTCGTCGTGACAATGTATTGCTTATTCGTGAGACCGCTACCGGTCAGAAGGAGGTTCATCGTCTGAATCTCAATGATGCTAATATTATCAATTCGCCGTACTATTATGTACAGCAGAATGATTATATATATGTGGAGCCCAATGGTGTAAAGTCTAAAAACTCAGCCATCGGTTCTTCAACGACTTTATGGTTCTCATTCGTGGGCATCGTAACGTCGGTGGCTTCTTTGTTGGTTAATATTATCCGAAACTAAATATCTTGGTTGAGCGTTGGGCTATTTGCTTGACGCTTAATTTTTATCCATATGTCGGCTGTGCGTACGCACAAACGTCATATAGCTATTCAAATCTCAGGAAAACACGCACTATGTGGCTCGTCTGATGCCAAAATGACGACATGGACAGAAGCTGCATATATAATGAATTAAGAGTTATACAAGTAAAGTTAAGAAACCGTGGAACCACTAAAACATGAGTGTGGCGTGGCAATGATCAGGTTGCTCAAGCCACTTGAGTACTATCAGCAGAAGTATGGTACTTGGATGTTCGGATTAAACAAGCTCTATCTGATGATGGAGAAGCAGCACAACCGTGGCCAGGAAGGAGCTGGTATGGCATGTGTGAAACTTGACGGACAACCAGGAACGGAATATATGTTCCGTGAACGTGCAGAGGGCAAGGATGCCATAACCGAGATATTCGGTCGTGTGCAGAAAGAGTTTGCCCGATTGAGACCTGAACTGCTTGCCGATGCCGACTTTGCCAAGGAGCATCTTCCGTTTGCCGGTGAGCTGTATATGGGGCATCTGCGCTATTCCACGACAGGAAAGAAGGGACTTTCGTATGTTCATCCTTTCCTCCGCCGCAACAACTGGCAGGCCAAGAATCTGTGCATCTGCGGCAACTTTAACATGACGAATATCGACGAGATATTCCAGAAAATGCTTACGCGAGGCATGTTTCCGCGCATATATAGCGACGGATATACATTGCTCGAACTGATGGGTCATCGACTCGACCGTGAGGCTGAACGCAACTACGTGGAAGCCAAGAACCGCGGACTTGAGGGAATGGAACTGACTCATTATATAGATGAACACATGGATATGGCCAACGTACTGCGCACTTCGATGCCTGATTTCGACGGTGGCTATGTGATGTGCGGACTTACGGGTTCTGGTGAGATGTTCTCAATGCGCGACCCGTGGGGCATTCGCCCTGCGTTCTATTATGCTAACGACGAGTTTGTGGCTGTGGCATCCGAGCGCCCAGTGCTTCAGACTACGTTCGACCTGGAATGTGAAGACATTCAGGAACTGCAGCCTGGCTACGCGTTGCTTGTAAGCCGTCAGGGTAAGGTGCGTATGGAGCAGATACTACAGCAGCGAGGCGATTCTGCCTGCTCGTTCGAGCGTATATACTTCAGCCGTGGCTCCGACAGAGACATCTACCGCGAGCGCAAACGCCTTGGCGAACTGCTGCGCGAACCGGTGCTCAAGGCTGTTGACGGCGATATAGACCATACGGTATTCTCGTTCATACCGAACACTGCCGAGGTGGCATACTACGGTCTGCTTTCTGGATTTAAGAAATATAGCAACGAGCTGAAGGTGAAGCGCATCCAACAGCTCGACCATAAGCCAACCGATGAGGAGTTGCACGCTATACTCGACACATACGTGCGTTCTGAGAAAGTGGCTTTAAAGGACATCAAGCTGCGCACGTTCATCACCGAGGGCAACTCGCGCAATGACCTTGCGTCGCATGTCTACGACATCACTTACGGTTGTATTGAGCCGTATGTCGACAACCTCGTCGTGATTGACGACTCTATCGTGCGCGGCACAACGCTCAAGGAGAGCATTCTGCGCATACTCGACCGTCTGCATCCTAAGAAGATAGTCATCGTGTCGTCGGCTCCGCAGATACGCTATCCCGACTATTACGGCATCGATATGCCGCGTCTGGAGGAGTTCTGCGTGTTCCGTGCCACGATGGAACTGATAAAGGAACGTGGCATGCAAGATCTGCTGAAGCGAGTATACGAGTCGTGCAAACTTGAATTGCTCAAACCGAAGGAGATGATGCGCAACTGTGTGCGCGACGTATACAAGCCGTTCTCTATCAACGAGATAAACAACAAGATAGTTGAGATGCTTCGTCCTGAGGAACTGGAGACGCCAGTTGAACTCGTATATCAGTCAATCGACGGATTGCATGAGGCTATACCCGATCACAAAGGCGATTGGTACTTCACTGGTAAGTATCCTACACCGGGTGGCACAAAACTCTGCAATCAGGCATTTGTCAACTATATGGAGAAGCTAATGTAGACACATCAAATACGGTGTCTTGACCGTATCGTTATGTCGGCATTACTGCATGCGCCCTGAAAGGGCAAAAGTAAAAATACATAACACTTTTGCGCTTTCAGGGCGTCTGTGCGCGATATAGTAGCTGAGGTCGCAGACGTCAGTTGCAACAATGAAAAGAGAAACTATAAGAACAATAACGAGAAAATATAACTATGAGAAATGTAACTTTAGTATTGGAAGACGGAACCAAGTTCCATGGTAAGTCATTTGGTTATGAGGCACCTGTGGCTGGAGAGGTCGTTTTCAACACGGCGATGATGGGTTATCCCGAGTCGCTGACCGACCCTTCTTATGCAGGACAGCTCATGACTCTGACATATCCGCTTGTAGGTAACTATGGCGTGCCTCCTTTCTCAATTGAAGAGAACGGACTTCCCACGTTCATGGAGAGTGACAAAATCTACGCTTCGGCTATCATCGTTGCTGACTATAGTGAGGAGTACAGCCATTGGAATGCCGTTGAGAGCCTTGCCGACTGGCTCAAGCGCGAGCACGTGCCTGGTATCACCGGCATCGATACTCGTGAGCTGACTAAGGTATTGCGCGAGCATGGTGTGATGATGGGCAAGATCATTTTCGACGACGAGCCCGAGAATATCCCGACAGCCGAGTATGCTGGAGTTAACTTTGTTGACAAGGTTAGCTGCAAGGAGATTGTACGCTACAACGAGGGTGCCGAGAAGAAGGTTGTGCTTGTTGATTGTGGCGTTAAGGCCAACATCATCCGTTGTCTTATCAACCGCGGTTGCGAGGTAATTCGTGTGCCTTGGAACTACGACTACACTGACATGGAGTTTGACGGACT
The DNA here is from genome assembly GCF_021531355.1 of Leyella stercorea. GTDB lineage: Bacteria > Bacteroidota > Bacteroidia > Bacteroidales > Bacteroidaceae > Prevotella. Next base: position 29,166 of record NZ_JADYTS010000006.1, read on the forward strand.
CTTCCTTGCCAACGGTCCTGGCGATCCTGACATGTGCGAGGCTGCCGTTAAGATTATCCAGAAGCAGATGAGCCTTTCCGACAAGCCTATCTGTGGTATCTGCATGGGCAACCAGCTGCTTGCTAAGGCTGCAGGTGCTCACATCTATAAGCTTAAGTACGGTCATCGTTCTCACAACCAGCCTGTACGCATGGTTGGCACAGAGAAGTGCTTCGTGACATCGCAGAACCACGGTTATGCTGTTGATGCAAAGACACTCGGTGCTGACTGGGAAGAGTTGTTCGTAAACATGAACGACGGTTCTAACGAGGGAATCCGCCACAAGTCAAAGCCTTGGTTCTCAAGCCAGTTCCACCCAGAGGCATGCTCAGGTCCGGTAGACACCGAGTTCATGTTCGACAAGTTTGTGGATACCCTCAATAAGTAAAAAGCCCCACCCCCAACCCCTCCCCCGTAGGGAGGGGAGTGAAATGTTTGATATTAAAAGGCTTTAGCTTGATTAAACATTAATAAAAATAAAGCATTAGAATAAATGAAAGACGAAAATATAAAGAAAGTATTGTTGCTCGGTTCGGGTGCCTTGAAGATTGGCGAAGCGGGCGAGTTCGACTATTCTGGCTCTCAGGCTTTGAAGGCTCTGCGTGAGGAGGGTGTGAAGACAGTGCTCATCAACCCTAATATCGCAACAGTGCAGACATCAGAGGGTGTTGCCGACCAGATATATTTCCTTCCTGTTCAGCCTCACTTTGTTGAGGAGGTTATCAAGAAGGAGCGTCCCGACGGCATCCTGCTCTCGTTCGGTGGACAGACAGCGCTCAACTGCGGTGTTGAACTCTATCGTCAGGGCATTCTCGAGAAGTATAACGTGAAGGTGCTTGGTACTCCGGTTCAGGCCATCATGGACACAGAGGACCGTGAGCTCTTCGTTCAGAAGCTCGACGAAATCAACGTTAAGACTATCAAGAGCGAGGCTTGCGAGAATATGGAGCAGACCCGTAAGGCTGCTGCCGAACTTGGCTATCCGGTTATTATCCGTGCTGCTTACGCTCTTGGTGGACTCGGTTCTGGTTTCGCTGACAATGAGGAGGAACTCGACAAACTTGCCGAGAAGGCATTCTCATTCTCACCGCAGGTATTGGTAGAGAAGAGTTTGAAGGGATGGAAGGAGATAGAGTATGAGGTAGTGCGCGACCGCTACGACAACTGTATCACCGTATGTAACATGGAGAACTTCGACCCTCTGGGCATTCACACTGGTGAGTCGATCGTTATCGCTCCGTCACAGACTCTCACCAATTCAGAGTATCACAAGCTCCGTGCCCTTGCCATTAAGATTATCCGTCACATTGGTATTGTAGGTGAGTGTAACGTGCAGTATGCTTTCGACCCACAGTCGGAAGACTATCGCGTTATCGAGGTTAATGCTCGCTTGAGCCGTTCTTCTGCTCTTGCTTCTAAGGCTACCGGTTATCCATTGGCTTTCGTTGCAGCCAAGCTTGGTATGGGCTACGGCTTGTTCGAGTTGAAGAACTCTGTAACAAAGACCACCAGCGCATTCTTCGAGCCGGCTCTCGACTACGTAGTCTGCAAGATTCCACGTTGGGACCTTTCTAAGTTCCGTGGTGTAGACAAGGAGTTGGGTTCTTCAATGAAGTCGGTAGGTGAGGTTATGGCTATCGGCCGCAACTTTGAGGAGGCTATTCAGAAGGGTCTTCGTATGATAGGCCAGGGCATGCACGGCTTTGTTGAGAACAAGGAACTTGAGATTGAAGATATTGACTCAGCTCTGCGCGAGCCGACCGACAAGCGTGTGTTTGTCATATCTAAGGCTATGCACAAGGGTTATACTGTCGACCAGATTCACGACCTTACCAAGATTGACAAGTGGTTCCTTGAGAAGTTGCAGCATATCATCGACATCGATGAGGCTATGAAGAAGTGCAACATCAACACACTCGATAAGGAACTCCTCCGTACTGCAAAGGTTTATGGTTTCACCGACTTCCAGATTGCACGTGCCGTAGGATTGGAGGACGAACTTAAGTCAATGCGTAAGGCATCGCTCGTAGTTCGCTCACGTCGTAAGAACTATGGCATTCTTCCAGTTGTAAAGCAGATTGACACCCTCGCTGCCGAGTATCCAGCACAGACCAACTATCTGTACGTTACATACGCTGGTGTAAAGAGCGACATCACATTCGAGAACGACAAGCGTTCTATCATCGTTCTTGGTTCGGGTGCTTACCGTATCGGTTCGTCTGTAGAGTTCGACTGGTGTGGCGTTCAGGCTCTTAACACAATCCGTAAGGAGGGCTACCGCTCAGTTATGATTAACTATAACCCAGAGACCGTGTCTACCGACTACGACATGTGCGATCGTCTCTACTTCGACGAACTTACATTCGAGCGTGTTATGGATATCATCGACCTGGAGACACCTTATGGCGTTATCGTTTCTACCGGTGGTCAGATTCCAAACAACCTTGCTATGCTTCTCGACGAGCAGCACGTGCCAATTCTCGGTACCAAGGCTCAGGACATCGACAACGCTGAGGACCGTGCAAAGTTCTCGCAGATGCTTACCAACAATGGTATCAACCAGCCTGAATGGAGCGCACTTACAAGTATGGAGGACATCGATCGCTTCATTGAGCGTGTAGGCTTCCCGGTACTTGTACGTCCGTCGTATGTGCTTTCTGGTGCTGCCATGAACGTTTGCTCTAACGAGGACGAGCTTAAGCGATTCCTTCAGTTGGCTGCCAACGTTAGCGAGGACCATCCAGTTGTAGTTAGCAAGTTCATCGAGCATGCCAAGGAGATTGAGATGGATGCCGTTGCCAAGAATGGTGAGGTTATCGCTTACGCTATCTCTGAGCACATCGAGTTTGCCGGTGTTCACTCTGGTGACGCTACTATCCAGTTCCCGCCGCAGAAGCTTTATGTTGAGACAGTACGCCGTTGTAAGCGTGTAGGTCGTCAGATTGCCAAGGAGCTTCACATCAACGGTCCGTTCAACATCCAGTTCATGGCCCGCGACAACGATATCCTCGTTATCGAGTGTAACTTGCGTGCTTCACGTTCGTTCCCGTTCGTAAGCAAGGTTCTGAAGATAAACTTTATCGAGCTTGCAACTCGTGTAATGCTTGGTCTGCCGGTAGAGAAGCCGAGCAAAAACCTCTTCGACCTCGACTATGTAGGTATCAAGGCATCGCAGTTCTCATTCAACCGTCTGCAGAAGGCCGACCCAGTGCTTGGCGTAGACATGAGTTCTACTGGTGAGGTAGGTTGTTTGGGCGACGACACCAACACAGCATTGCTTAAGAGTATGCTCTCTGTAGGCCATCGCATCCCGAAGAAGAACATTCTTCTTTCTACAGGTAGTGCAAAGCAGAAGGTTGCTATGCTCGATGCTGCCAAGATGCTTATCGAGAATGGCTACAATTTGTATGCTACTGGCGGTACAAGCAAGTTCCTTACAGAGAACGGCATAAAGAACACACTCGTACTTTGGCCTTCAGAGGAGGGTGACGAGCCTAAGGCTCTCGACCTGTTGCACAACCATACAATCGATATGGTTGTCAACATACCGAAGAACCTTACAAGTTCAGAGCTCAGCAACGGCTACAAGATTCGTCGTGCAGCTATCGACCTCAACGTGCCTCTTATCACCAACGCTCGTCTTGCAAGTGCTTTCATCTATGCATTCTGCACAACCAAGCTTGAGGATATCGACATCAAGGCTTGGGGTGAATACTAATTTGAGTTGTCGAGTAGACAAGTTGTTTGTTTATGAGTTGACGAGCTTGTTAGCTTTATAGCAAAAACTCTTCTATATATAATTTAGAATAAATAAAAAAACTCGTTGTACGTCCATTTGCGATGTACAACGAGTTTTTTTTTATATAAATAGATTTACATTAGCCTGCTCTGCACGTTCCATGTAAGAGGCAACACCACCTATTGTTACATTATCGAGCAACTCTTCTCGCTTCACTCCCATTACGTCCATCGACATCTGGCATGCGATAAACTCCACACCGTTGTCAATAGCTTGTTGACGTAGTGTTTCGAGCGAGTCAACACCTTTCTGCTTCATTAGATAGCGCATCATACGGCTGCCTATACCAAACATATTCATCTTGGAGAGATTTAGATGTTTAGAGTTAGAAGGCAACATCCATGAGAACATTCGTCCGAAGAAATCTTTCTTAACCTTTGGTTTATGGTCTTTCTTTATAGCATTGAGTCCCCAGAAGGTGAAGAAGATACTAACCTTCTTGCCTGTTGCTGCTGCACCATTGGCTAATACGAATGTTGCAAGAGTCTTGTCCAAATCATCACTGAACAGAATCAGAGTTTTACCCTTATTATTGGTTTGTGGTATTACTGCTTCTGCAGCGCAAGGTGTAGCCTTTTCTATTTCTACGATATGAATGCCTGCTTCTGAACGTTTGGTTAGGAAATGGTTGCCCGTAGTTCTGCACCAAGCTTCTGCATCACGTGGAAATCCTGCATCTGTAGCCCGAATCTCAAGAGTCTGACCAGACTGGAGATTATCCATAGTTTGCTTCATCTTCATAATAGGACCTGGACATTGGAGGCCGCACGCATCAACCTTTATTACGGTGTTAGAAGATGTTGAGCAAGACCCCGAATAACAAGTGTGGCTTGCCTCAATAGTAGAGAATCCATTAGGAATATCAATTTTAGCCGTAGCAGCCTTATATATTTTGAGTCCACCAATGAGATTCTTCACATTTTTAAATCCATTTCCTTTTAGGATATTTGATGCCAGGTAACCACGCAGACCTACACCACAGAAGAGCCAATACTCGCGGTCGGACGGAAGCTCTGAAATATGCGAACGTAGATTATCAAGCGGAATGTTAATAGCACCAGGAATAGTACCCAAAGCATATTCGTCTGCAGTGCGCACATCTATAAGCATAACCTTCGAAGGGTCGACATCTTGCATCTCTCTCCAATATACTGGCTCCATCTTGCCACTAAGAATATTGCATGCCACATATCCAGCTATTGCCACTGGGTCTTTGGCAGAAGAGAAAGGAGGAGCATAGGCATGTTCCAATCGGGTGAGCTGCTCTACAGTAGCTCCCTGCTTAATGGCAAGTGCAAGTTGGTTGATGCGGCTATCCACACCTTCATAACCTACAATCTGTGCACCATATATACGTCCATCGTTGGGCGAGAAGGTTACCTTGATAGTCATTTGTAGGCTACCTGGATAGTAGCCTGCATGCGAACCATTATGGATAGTGGCAGAGAGATACGGAATATCCATCTGTCGTAGACGCTTGGCAGGCAGACCCGTAGAGGCTACGGTCATATCAAACACCTTGGCAATGGCTGTACCTATAGAGCCTTCGTATATCTCCTTGTTGCCTTCCACCATATTATCAGCTACGATGCGTGCTTGGCGATTGGCAGGACCAGCAAGGAAGTTCAGCCAAGGCTTGCCCGTTATAGGATGTGGATATTCTATGGCATCGCCCACAGCATAGATGTCTGAATCGGATGTTTGCAAGTATTCGTTCACCCATATTCCACGCATCTCACCCAGTTGCAGGCCAGCATCTTGAGCCAACCTTGTTTGTGCTCTTACACCGATACTTAGCAAAACCATATCAGCTTGAAGTGATATGCCCGACTTGAAATGTACAGTCAGTTCGTCGTCCTTACGAGAGAACGCATCAACCGCCTGTTCAAGATACAGCTTTACATCTTGCTGAAGCAAATGTTCGTGTACGAGTGATGCCATTGAATAGTCAATAGGAGCCATCACCTGTGGTGCCATCTCCACAACAGCCACCTCTACACCAGCGTGCTTCAGGTTTTCTGCCATCTCAAGACCTATGAAGCCACCGCCAACAATCACTGCATGTCTTACGCTGTGTGTTGTCATATACTCCTTGATACGATCAGTATCGCTTACATTGCGAAGAGTGAATATGCCTTCACTGTCGATGCCTTTCAATGGAGGAACAACGGGAGAAGCTCCAGGAGAGAGCAGCAGCTTATCATAGTTTTCCTGGTATGTAGTGCCATCTGCCTTACGTACTTCTACTTGCTTTTTGTCGGGATTGATGGAGAGCACTTCGTTCTCTGTGCGTACATCAATATTAAAACGTTTGCCGAATTCTTCAGGTGTCTGTACAAACAGTCGGTTACGATCTTCAATAACACCTCCTATATAATAAGGTAGTCCGCAGTTGGCATACGAAATGTATTTGCCCTTCTCAAACATAATGATTTCAGCATCTTCTGTCAGTCTTCTTATACGAGCGGCTGCAGTAGCACCACCTGCCACACCACCTACAATGAGGTATTTCTTATTATTGTCTGCCATATTTGTATAGATATTTATTTGTTGTCATTTTAAATATTAAATAATGTACTGCAAAGGTATACTATTTGTCATAGACAAACAAATGGTTTTATCTATACTAATATAGATATCGTCTATTATGGATATGTCTAAAGTTTAATACCGTATTTCATAATTCCCTCACCGAGCATTCCCTGTGGCATAAACGTTTTAAGGGTATTCGTGACTATATTCAGCATCCTTTCTCTGATATAGCCTTCCTTAATATATAGCGACACTTTGCGTTGAGAGAGAAAGTTGCTATCAAGTTTGCGTACATTGTTGCGCTGATTGTCAGATAGAAACTGGATGTGCATTTCAGGAATGATGGTGAAGCCTCCGTTTTCGTCAATAATACGGATAAGAGTTTCTATACTTCCTGCCTCATATATATGATTGCCTTTGCTTCGCGCTTTACAAAAAGAGAATGCACTATTCCTTAGACATTGGGCTTCTTTCATTATCCACATATTCTCGTGCTCCAGATTTTCTGGTTTGAACACAGGTAATTTGCGCCAGCAGCTTTCAGCCAAATAGACATAAAAGTTCTCCGTATATAGCGGAATCTCCAATACACCCGAATGTGTATTATCAGAAATGGCGATGCCTGCATCTATTTCTCCACGTACCAGCGCTTCAAGCATGAAGTCGGCCTTCATTTCGCAGATGGTAAGATCTACAGATGGGTAGTGTTCACGATAATGCTTGATAAACTTGGGTAGGATGTAAGGGGCTATAGTTGGGCCAACCGAAATAACAAACTTGCCACCAACCTCACCTTTGTCTTCCTTTACAATTTCGCTGATACGTTCTATTTCTAATAGAGCCAATTCTGCTTGACGGATTATCTTCTCACCTTCTGTAGTAGGAGCAACCGACTTATTATTGCGCTCAAAGATGCGAGTATCAAGTTCGTCCTCCAGTTTCACAAGCATTGCGCTTAGCGTAGGCTGTGACACATTGCAGGCTTCAGCCGCCTTTGCAAAACTGCGAAAGCGGTTGACTGCCACGATATATTTCAGTTGTTGGATATTCATAATTATTCACGCCCAATCGAAGTTTTCCTTTCCTGCACCAATTTCAAAATGTAGTCTGGCTATGCCTATATCCATTTTTGTATATCCCACCATAGAGAAACCTCGCTTTGCTATAACCTTAGGCTTAACTTCGGAGCCTTGTTCGTTAGGCAACAGGGTGAACGAGAACTTCTGTTGATTGATGGCAGTAGGTGCTAAGAGAGCAGCTTCAACACCATTGCGAAACCATTCTGGCGAGTCGTTGCAGACATTGCTTACCTGCTCTATTGTCTTGCTTTTGCGCTTAAAGCCTTGAGTTGCTCCATATCCCAAGGCAATCATACATGTTAGTTTTTCGTCATCGCCCACTATGTAAGCCTCGCTCACCTTGCGATAGCTCAGTCCAGCCCAGCAAGTATTTAATCCAAGTGTTTGAGCCAGCAGTACAAGCTGTTCTCCGTAATAGCCCACACGCTCGTCAAGGTCATCAGCCTTCTTGCCAACCATAACCAGATAATTCTCCACACCCGAAAACTTGCCATACGAGAAGATGCCCGTAAATGCCCTTGTCTCGTTAGTCACAAGCTGTATGTGGAGCCCGCCCTCGGCGTTACACTCCTCAATCTTCTTCTGTAACGTCTCAATGATGTCTGCCGACAGTGGCTTATGAACGTACCTGCGCACACTATGTCGTTGCTTTATAGCTTCAAGTAATGTCATAATCATATATACTTTAATGTTTATTTGTGCTCAAAGTTACACATTTTTTTCTTTATGAAAGATATCAGAGGAATATTTGTATGAATCATTAAAATAAAGTATATTTGTAAATCAAAACAACTGATTATGAAATTTCCTATTGGCATACAAGATTTTAAAACAATACGCAAGGACGGTTTTGTATACGTGGACAAGACTGCGCTGCTGTATAAGTTGGCAGACGAAGGCCAAACTTACTTTCTGAGTCGTCCAAGACGATTCGGAAAAAGCCTCCTTGTGTCAACGCTTAAATATTATTTCAGTGGAGAGAAAGATCTCTTCACTGGGCTTGCCATCGATTCATTGGAAACCAAATGGGAGCAATATCCTATATTTCATATCGACTTTAACGGAAGCGACTTCACCGTTCCTCATACCCTACAACGACTTATCAAGGGACGCGTTGAAGACTGGGAGCGCGAATACGGCTTCCAAGGAAACCCCGACTATTCACCTGGCGAACGCTTTGTCCGATTGCTTGCCCACGTACACAAGCAGACCGGCAAGCGTTGTGTGGTGCTTATTGACGAATATGACAAGCCGTTGCTTGACGTGCTTGATACGGAGCGTAAGGTGAAACTTGACGATGAGGAACTGTTGATGGAAGATTATAACCGTGAGACGCTCAAAGGTTTTTACTCTGTATTTAAGGCTGCCGACCAAGATTTGCGATTTGTGCTACTGACGGGTGTCACCAAGTTCTCGCAGGTGAGTGTCTTCAGCGGATTCAATCAGCCCGAGGACATCAGTATGAATGCAAAGTATGATGCGATATGTGGCATAACGAAGGAAGAAATGGAGACGGTGTTCCATGACGAGATTGACGCAATGGCGGAGGAAATGGGCGTGACTTCCGAAGAAGTGCGCGATATGCTGCAACGTCATTATGACGGCTATCACTTCAGCAATAAAATGACCGACATCTTCAATCCGTTTAGTGTGCTCAATGCATTAAACAGCCGTAGCATTCAGGATTATTGGTTCCGAACCGGCACACCTACTTATCTTGTACGTCTGCTCAATCATACCAACGAGAATCTGAACGACCTGACCGGCAATTATTATGACACGTCAGAGTTTGTTGACTATAGAGCAGATGTGGAGCGCCCGTTGCCAATGATTTATCAGAGCGGCTATCTGACCATAAAGGATTACGACCCGTATTCTAATTCATACTTGCTCGACCTTCCGAACAACGAGGTGAAGAAAGGTTTCTTGACGCTTCTCGCCTCCAACTATCTCGGAACAAAAGAGTCGGCAACAACGCTTGCCATTCAGCTTTATCGTGCCTTACAGCATGACGACCTCGACACATGGCGCAAGAGCCTAACGGCTTTCTTTGCAAGCATACCTTACACCATGCGCCGTAAGGATATGGAAACGGAGAAGGAACGCTATTTCCACTATACGTTCTACTTGATTTTCCGTATTCTCAGTACCTATATTGTGCTTACCGAAAAGCAGCAGAGCGAGGGAAGGGCAGACTGCATTATCGAAACAAAAAACTGCGTCTGTATCTTCGAATTCAAGCTTGACGGCACAGCTGACGAAGCATTGCTGCAAATCGAAGACAAGGGCTACGCACGTCCGTATGAGGCAGACAGTCGCCAAATACGCAAAATAGGCGTCAGTTTCTCTTCGAAGACAGGAACTATAGACGACTGGAAAGAGGCTTAATGTTGTACTGCATGACAGGCAAATCCACTGCAACCAATACAATATTTGCATTTATGACGGCTCAAAACTGCGAGCTGAACGCACAAAGAAATCTTTGGCTCGAAATTCTTGAGTTTTGCGTGTGTAGTATTTAATATGTTTGTATACAGTGAGTTATGGTAATAGTAAGAGGGAGTGTGCAATGAATGGACATGTGAAAACCTTTCCTTTGCTTGCAAAAGGACTACTTTTACCCTCCATTTAGGCTTCAGTTGCTCTTCATTCAGGGCTTCTTTGCATTGCAAAAGTACTCCCTTTGCATTGCAAAGAAGCCCTGAATGGTAAGTAGTGATGTCTCTGGCACCTCAAAAACCGATAAAACCCGCCTCTGAAATCTCTAGAATCGATTTTTTATTTGTAACAGATTTTTACTGCTTGTACGATATTTGCATTAGTAAAATGCAATAACAGTATCTTTTGAATGAATGTTTTCTTAATGACTTCGTGACACTCATGACCTTCACGACACCCTGTCCTATTCCTTATATAGCCACAAGCCAGTTGAGCAGCATTCTCATGATGCTGCGGCTTCGTGCCGTGGCGGTGTTAATTTTCTCCTCCACGATAAACTGGGCAAGGCGGTTGCGGTAGTCTTTCTGTTGCAGCATGTCCCATAGCATGGGGTTGATGTAGGCGTATTCCACGTTGTTGCGGAGCCATCCAGGGGAGGGTGTGCTGCAACTTCTTGCGGAATGCGGATTCTTAAGGCTGAGGTTCCAGAAGTCGCTCGTTTGCAGATGGTAGAAGGGATAATAGAGTGGGGTGTATTCTGTCTGCTTAGCTATCTCGGCGTATTTTCTGAACACTTCTTCATAAATCCTTGCAAGCTGCTCATATTCAAAGCAATTCTGCGTGAACACTCCGTCCTCTATTCCCTTGATTACTGCCAACAGCAATACAGGCTTCGCTATCTTCTTTATGCCAGATCGCTTGATGCTTCCCACCCTCATGCTCTTTATCTTCCGACTAAAGCTCATAAACGTGAGGTCATAGTTTATGCTTGGTTCTTCCATGTGTGTTTTAATTGTTTGTTTATATGAACCAAAGTTACACAATATCGTTGACAGCGGCAAACTTTAAAGGTAAGTCTTGTAATATTGCAGCTATTTAGTTATGGATATGTATGTACGAAAACAAAAAAGGCATAAACCATATTGCAATTAAAGAAAATTTCATTAATTTTGTATCTGGTATCTGCCATGCAGAAAGCCCGAAAGGGAAATAAGCGGGCGGGTGCTGACTTACATTTATGGAGCGTTTACTAACGCTTGTCTGTGACTATCCGTAAACTTCGCAACTTTACAAATACAGTCCTGGACGAGGCAACAAGGTAGATGCTCACGGTGAGGTATATTAATACCCTACCGTGTTTTGTCGTATATATACCCATGGTGTATCCATAGGGTATATATGCGGCATATTCGCGTGTAGGGTTTATTTATACATAAGCGTGGGCTTTCTGCATGCTGTCTGTTCTGACTGTATAGGTAATGCGAAGACCTCGGATAGTGGAATGGATAGCGGAAGAAAGAACCCGCGCTTTTCATTTTGTAAAATCCAAGAACAATAAAATATAAATCTTCTAATCTTAGGGTTCGGTTGGAGAATAACTAATAACTATGCCTTCACCATTTAAAAGGACTGTTTGGAATAAATTCGAAGTAGCTTTGCTTATGGATGCTTACCAAAAAGTGTCCAAAGGAAAAGTTGTGCGTAAGGATGCGGTTTCGGCATTGTCGAAACGGCTAAGAAACCGTATGATTATGAATGGTATAGAAATTAGCGACAAGTATCGTAATGAGAATGGCATACAGCTTCAAATGTCAGCTCTTGAATATATAATAACTGAAGGCGAAAAGGGAATTTCGAGTCCTAATAAGTTATTTGAAAATATTGTGGATATGTACGCAAACTGTCATGATGAGTATGAGAAAATTCTAGACGAGGCATTTGAAATGTATCCGGAGCCAGTAGAACATACTATTTATGGCAATTTTCCTTCTAATGAAGAAGTTACCAATTTGCATGAAGCACAAATAATTGCTCCGAAAAGATTGAGTATTTTCAAAGAGATACTTTCTGATAAGTTTTCCAAAGGTCTACGCATAAAATCACCAATTGACTTAAATCGCTTTAAAGAACTATATATAAAAGTAACAGGTGGGCCGTGTGATATGAGTAATGAAGAATTGTCTTCTGTCCTTAAAGAATGTGGTGTAGAGTCAGATGGTAAGTTATATGTAGTCGACCGAATGATGCCAACTGAATTGAAGGATGAATTAAAGGATTATATAGACACTTGCTTGTCATCAGGCAAGGGTTATGTCTTTTATGAATGTCTGTTTCGTCATTTTAAGGACCGGTTGCTTGATACTCTGATAGCTAATAATAATTTGCTGCGCACTTGTTTAGAGTTCATTTACGATGATAAAGTATACTTTGGCTCCAGTTATATGACTTTATACCATAATGTTGAGGTAAATGTGGATGAGGAAGTAATTTCTTTTATGCATGACCAATGGCAATTGATGGAAGAAGATAAAGTTGTTGAGGCCTTGTCGTATCTTCCAGAAAATGCAGTTCGCAATGCCTTCAACCGTAATCAGAATGTATTGATTAGCGCTGGTGTTGGTAAAAGGTTTCATAAAGACAAGTTTGATATTTCTAATGAAGAATTGTCAAAGATATCCAAAGCTATAGATGCATACATCAACGAGTATCAATTCATGGGTAGTGATGAACTTATCAAATATGTGCAGCAAAGTGTTCCTGAAGTAATAAACAACAATCAGGATATCCCAGAATTGGGAATACGCAAAGCTTTGGCTGTATTGCTTATTGATAAATTCGATTTCAATAATGCTGTGATAAGCAGAAAGGGTGAAAGTCTCTCTGCTGGTGAAGCTATGCTTGCTTTTGCAAAATGCCATGAGCAGTATATGTTGGAAGAAGTAAAGCATCTTGCACAATCTCTTGGCACAACGGTAAATTATCATTTGGAGTCGCTACTAAAGTATAGCATACGTATCAATGAAACAGACTTCGTGGCAAAGCATAAAGTAAAGTGGGATGTTGATGCTATTGATAAAATACTCTTAGAGTATATAGTTAGAACAAAGTGTTTTTGTCCTATCAGGGATATAACATGTTTTTCAGCGTTTCCGGAGTGCAACTATCCTTGGACACATCGATTACTGGAGAGCTACTTGTTGACAGAGAGTAAGATATTTAAATTGTATTTCAATGGGAGTCTTGGTCAAAGCAAGGTTTGTGGTATTGTTTCTTTAAAAAAAGGATTGGATATCTCTTTTATGGAAATGATAGCGGTAATTTTGTCTAGGAATGATGTCTGGACAAATAAAACGGAAGCTTTAGATTTTCTTGTATCTGAGGGCTGTATTGCGAATAGGAAATATGCTGAAATAGAGACAGCTATAAGTGAAGCTTTAAAATTAAGACAAAGTAACAACAAAAATAAATAACCATGTATTCATATTCTTGGGACATAGAGACAGGTGGTTTTCTGTTGAATAGCACTCCAATGCAATTCAGCAAGGAACCTCGCCCGGTATATAGCAGAGAGCTTGATATATTGGGATTCGATAAATACTGGGATTACGATAAGGATGATTCTGTGCCATTGATGTGGGCAGAAGCAAACAATTATATTTATAAGGGTAGACTTGTTGCTCAAACAAAAGGTGGAACATTCTTCACAGCTCCAGTTATAAAACTGATAGAAAGTCCTGAACCTGAAGGAGTCAAGTTGTCTCCAGTAAATATTGACTTAATGGTATCTAAGAATGAGAAGTTGTTTGAGGCTTTTGTCTCAGATACAATAAAAGGGGTATATAATACATATCTGTCTTATAAAAAAAAGGTTGATATATTCCATGTCTCTTATAGCGGTGGAAAAGATAGTGAAGTAGCTTTAGATATTGTACAGAGAGCTTTGCCTCATGATTCTTTTGTAGTCATATTTGGAGACACTGGTATGGAATTTCCAGACACTTATAAATCTGTAGAAATAGCTAAGGCTAAATGTAAGAAAAAAGGAATAAGGTTTTATGTTGCAAAATCCCATTTAAAACCTATTGATTCATGGAAGAAGTTTGGACCTCCTGCTGCAACGATTAGATGGTGTTGTAGTGTGCATAAGACAACTCCACAATTGTTGCTTATAAAAGATATTGTAGGAAAGAATGCTGTTACAGAAATGGCGTTTGTTGGTGTTAGAGCAGATGAAAGTGTAAGGCGTAGTGCTTATGATTATATATCGTATGGGACAAAACATAAAGGTCAATACAGTTGCAATCCAATATTAATGTGGAGTTCTGCAGAAGTGTATCTTTATATCTATGCAAACAAGTTACATTTGAATGAAGCTTACAAACGTGGCAATACGAGAGCTGGATGTTTGGTGTGTCCAATGTCCACAAACAGGAACGATTATCTGAACAACTTATGCTATAATGAATCTACACAACCATTGTTAAATATCATTCATGATCTGGATGTGGCTGATAAAGGCAAAGAAGAGCGAATACGAAGCTATATCGAAAATAATGGTTGGAAAGCAAGAAAGAATGGACGTGACCTGTCAATAGCCCCCAAGGACTATTATGAATCAATAATAGGAAGTAATTTGGTCATTACTTTCAAAGATGCCAATAATGACTGGTTCCAATGGTTGAAAACTGTAGGAACATACGTTATAGACAAATCTAAGGGTAAGGTAACGATAGATACAAGTGATGGGCAATATTACGTTGATGTCGTCAAGCTTCAAGAGGGTTATTTACGCATAAGTACTTATAATGATAACACTCCTTCAAGAACTTTGTTCTTAAAGAAACTTAGAATAGTATGTAGAAAAAGTCATTATTGTGTTTCGTGTCATGTATGTATGGCAAATTGCAAATATGGCAATCTGCATTTTGACGAGGAAGGAAAATTGACAATATCAGATAAGTGTATAAAGTGCGGAAAATGTCTGGATATAGATACAGGCTGTTACGTTTATAAATCATTATGGTTATCTAAAGGCTTAGGAAATATGAATAAGAAAAAATCAATAGACTGCTATGCAGCTCATGGACCAAAGATTGAATGGTTTCAAGAATATGTGAAATTAGGAAACAATTTTAAGATAGAGAACTCTTTAGGAAACAATCAGGTTCCTGCTTTCAATCGTTTCTTAAGAGATTCTGGTGTTATTATTGGTGACGCAGAAACAAAATTGGGAGTGATGCTTAGAGATAGTAATCTTGAGGATAATAATATATGGGCATTAATGCTGGCAAATTTAGCGTACACTCCAGAAGTAGGATGGTATATAAGCCAATTTGGGTTTAATGAAATGATAGCTCAAAGTTCAATTGTCAACACTTTAAGTACAACTGAAGGTGTGAGTGCCAGTGCTTTGAAGTCAATACCTGCAGCCTTAAAGCGCATAGCCGCTTTGCCGTTGAAGCATGTTGGCTTTGGCTTTACTGAAAAGTCTGGTAAAGAGGATGGCGGAGCAAAATTTACTCGCACTCCTTGGCTCACTCCTTCACCCGAAGTCATTCTCTATAGCCTTTACAAGTTTGCAGAAGCTTGTGACGGATATTACCAGTTCACTATGTCACGCCTTTATGACAGCAACGTGGAGAGTGATGGTGTTAGCCCAGTAAGAATATTTGGTATTGAGGAAGAGGAGATGAAGAAGATACTCAAGGGATTGTCGATAAATCATCCTGACTTTATAAGTGTCACATTCACTCTTGACCTTGACAATATAAACTTGAGAGAGGACAAGACAGCACATGATGTGCTTGATTTATTTTAGCAATAAAACTTAAAAAAGCCGATAATATGGAAATCTATCGCAAATTTTTTAATATAGACCCCGACTACTTTCCCGCAGTCAACGAGGATGTAATAAAGAAGGAGCCTGATCTTTGGAAGAAATACTATCCACATGAGACTTTTGTAAAGTTGATAAAACAGATGGTTAATGTTTTGGAGCGCAAGCAGAAACTTAATATTTGGGTGGAAGGTGCTTACGGTACGGGAAAATCTCATGCCGTACTTACACTTAAACATCTGCTTGATGCTTCAAATGATGAAGTTGAGGCTTACTTTAAACAATTCAGTCTTGATCAGGACCTTTGCAACAAGTTGCTTGCTGTAAAGTCCCAAGGACGTGTTGTTACTGTGCATCGTTATGGTTCCTCAGAGATTCATAGCGATAACGATTTATTTCTTGCCATGCAGGAAAGTATAGAGAATGCGTTATCTGAAGCAGGAATAACCAACGCTGGTCCCAATGCTCTAAAAGAAGGTATTATAGAATATCTCTCAGACAATGAGAATAAACAGAGTTTTGGTGTGTATGTGCAGGGCAGTTACAAGGAATTATTTGCAGGCGACAGCGTTGATGATATTGTGAATTGTCTTAAAGAATACACAGGTCAACCTTTGTTGTCGCTTATGAACAAGATATTCCGTGTGGCAAACGAAAAAAACATCAAGGTTTTCACACTCGACAGCTATAAGATGGTTGATTGGATAACAGAGATTATTCATGCCAACAACTTGAAGGCACTTGTGTTTATATGGGATGAGTTTACGGAGTATTTCAGCAATAACGCCCACCGTCTTACCGGCTTCCAGCGTATTCTTGATTTCAGCCAAACAGAGCCATTTTGCTTCATACCAGTAACCCATCGTAGTGAGGCTGGCATTGACGATGCTGATTCGGATAAGCCAAAAATCCTTGGTCGCTTCATAAAGCCGACTTGTATTATTGAATTGCCTGAGAACATGGCTTTTCAATTGATGGGTGCTGCCATGCAGGTTGTTGACGATCCTGTTGTAAGCAAGGATTGGGGCGATGTTCTGTTCGACCTTGAGGAACGTACTAAAGAGTCGCGCAAACGTATAAAGCAAAGCGCAGGTATTGACGACAAGGAGTTGCGTGGTATTCTGCCTATACATCCATATGCGGCGTGTTTGCTGAAACATATCTCAGCTTCGTTCGCAAGCAATCAGCGCAGTATGTTCGACTTTATAAAGAATGGTGGCAATGACGAGTTGATGGGTTTCCAATGGTATATAGACAATTACGGTCCGTATAGTGAGAATCCTTTCTTGACCGTTGACATGCTGTGGGGATTCTTTTATGATAATGGCAAGAACGACCTGTCATTGAACATAAGGCAGATACTCGACCGTTATTCAAGTATATCGAAAGATCTGGATGATGAAGAGCGGAAGGTTTTGAAGGCTGTATTGTTGTTCCAAGCCATGTCATTGAGCGCAGGAGATCAGGTAGAAATATTCTTGCCAAATGAGAAGAACCTCAATCTTTCGTTTGAAGGCTCTGATTTGGAGGATGGACAGGCTGTGAAATGTGCAGAGAAACTTGTACGCGACAAGATAATCTTCAAGAAGAACCTTAAAGATGGCTCCTTTCTTTACTCTGTTCTTATGGGTGAAATGGATACCGATCAGATTAACAAGAAGAAGGCGGAGTTTGAAGGTCGCACTACAAGCAACCTTATAAAGGGAGAACTGTTTGAAGATACTATAGATATACCGCAGGATTTGCGTCTGCGTTTCAAGGTGGAATATGCAGCTTGCACCGATTTTGATATAGTTGCAAAGAAGAGTATCAACAACGCAGCTGACAATCCTCGCCACTTCTATATTGTGGCATGCTTCTCGAAGACTACAAACGAGAGCATATCCATGGTTAAGAAGATAAAAGATATGCGCGAGAAGAACTCTGATAGCGAGGTTATATTTATAGATCTGGGCAAGACACCGCTTACAGAGGAAAAGTTTGAGGAGTGGGTGACAAATATGGCCACTTCTTCTTATTATACTGGTAAGGACAAAGCACAGGCTGTACAATATAATCAATACGCCAACGGTGTCTTGACGGAATGGCGCAATAATATATGTAAAGGACAGTTTGTTCTTTATACAAAGGACAATCCTATGGGAGAGACATTCAACAGTATGGATGCCTTAGGGGAAGAATTGCGCACATTCGACCGAAAGCGTTTCCCATTGTCTTTGGAGTGCAACTATGCGTCCAAAAGCCCTTGGTGGCTGTCTAACTCACTTGCAAAAGCAACTGAAAACGGAATAGAACGTAAGTTGTCAGGAACACTTACAAACATTACTACTAAGGGTAGATTGAGCGATATGCTTGCAGATGCATGGAGCAATCCTACTTATTGGATAGATCATCCAACCGACCCAATCTCGCGTATTAAAATAGCACTCAAGGAGTATGTGGATGGAATAATGGAGAGGGAAGGAAGAATCTCGATTCGTACAATATACGAATTCTTGGAGGTAGCTCCATACGGTTTTTTGCCTTGCAATCTGACAGCATTTTTCATAGGTTTCCTTCTGAAGGAATATGTAGACGATAAGTATTCTTGGAGTGATGGACTTTCAAGCGACAGCATGACGTTGGAAAAGATGAAAGATATGGTTGAGAAAGTCGTAAAGAACGGCAACACCACCGACCAACGTTATCGCGAACAGTTCATTGTGACAATGACTCCAGAGGAAAAGGCTTTCATTGAGGGTACGTCAATGGCATTCGACATAGCTAAGGCAAGTTGCTCTTCTGTGGAGACTGCCCGCGACCGTATACGTGGAAAGATGAAGCAAAGTCTGTATTTCCCGATATGGACAGTAGTTGAGATTCTTCGTGGTGTGGAATTGAAAACATCTGAGAGTGTTGTAAGAAGCCTTGTCGACGGTTATCAAGATTTGGCAAACAATACAACCGAAAAGTCAGATACAGATATTGCTAATACTATTGGTCGTATTTATATAGCTAATCCAAATGCAGCAGAAGATTTGTGTTCACTTCTTACTGAAGAGAATTGCAAAAAGGGAATGTTGAAATACCTCGACCGCTACAAGGAAGGCGAATTGCCAAAGTTGGCACAGGCAATAGGCGACAATGGACAATATATCAATTGCTTGAAGAGGAAATTCGATGCAGGCGAGGCTAATTGGGTATGGAAGCGTGAGACTGTTGATCAGCAGATAGATGCCGTGATTCTTGAATATAGAATAACCGAGGCTACTGGCAAGTTGCTTGGTTCTTGCAAGAGTTTTAAGGAGGCAATTTGGGGTTGGAAAGAGAAAACGGACAACATAAAGATTTCTTATGAAACCATCAAGAATGATGTGGACGACTTGCAACCGTTGCTTGGACTCTTGAAAGATGTTAAGACACAAGGCTCATTGCAGGAAGGCAAGAAGCAGTTGTTCCTTGAGCAGATAGAGGACTTTGGCGATATGTTCAATACATTCTACACTTCTCAGTTTGAATTGTTCTGCAAGTCTTGTGACTTCTATCTTCAGAATCTTAATGACGCAGACAAGGAGAAGGTTTTTGCCAAAATACAAGGTGGATGTTTCTGCATAGACAATGCCACGTATTGTAATATGGTGGAAAATGTTGTCACTCAATACCGAAAGGAACTCGGTTCCATCCGCTTGAAGAACATATGGAAGGAAAAGACAGGTACTGAATCGCCAAGTAATTGGAGCGATGTTTATAAGATGCCTATATTGGCGATGGTATCTGATATGGATATGGCAGAGTGTCGTACTGTATTTGGGATTGTCAACAACCCTAATCCATCCGACAAGGATATAGACAAGGCCTTGACATATCTTGTTAAATTCGCCTATTGGGATGAACTTAACGACATAAATGCCAGAAACAAGGCTTTCAAAGCAAGACTTCTTGGCGATATGGATGTGCTGCTTTCGGATGTGGATGAGGTTCGCAGCTATATAGCCAGCCATTGTACTGAAAAAGCATACAATTGGATAGGCAATCCTCAGGTGCAAAAACTCATCGAGAAGTATGCCGAGTCAAGGTATAACTCTACAGGCTGTGAGATGGCTATTCAGAAGATAGATTCGATGGATGCTGATGGAGTGAAGAAATATCTGAAGGAACTGATTAGAAACAACATGAAAGTGGGAATTCAGATTATTAAAAACAACTAATCCTTCATAGTTATGAAATACGAAGAAGTAATACAGAGAATAGATAAATACAAAGAATCAGACAAACACCAGCCCATTATTGTAGACTTGCCAAATGTGCAAGTCTACAATAAGTTGGTGAAGCATTATAATGTCGGTGATAGCATTAATCTTCTAAAGGACGCTTCTTTGTTTTGTAAGGAAGAAAGCCTACCAGTAATGGACAAGCTGCTATACAGTTTGTCCACTATGGATGGTATGATTTTTCTCACAGGTTTGTCGTTTTACCTTAGATTGCAAGGGGAGAAAACCTTACAGAGTAGTCTTAGGTCTATGCTTGATTTGTCGTGTCGTGGAAAACTTGTAGTTCTCACACTTGATTGTTTGGATGTGCTTTGCAGGATGGATTCGCGTTTTGCGTCTTCTGGAAAAATATCTATTGTTGATGGTGAAAAGACATTGTCCATAACACTTTGCTTTGTGCGTCCCAAACTGTCAAATTCTGTACCCGTTTCTATAAAGGGTATAAACAATCTTTCTAAGCTTGTGAATATTCTTGAGGACAACGAGGATGGTGTTGTCAGCATTATAACAAACAAGGCAAAGAATGAATTTCCCAACTCAATGTATGATATAGAAGAGTATTCATCGGAATATCAAGTTCTGAAGGAGCGTTTTGCTGAATTCTGCTACATTGACAAAGAATTGGGCACAGACGAGCAATGGGCTTGCTTGCTAAAGGAGTTGGGTGATACTTTTGATACTTGGAGCGAATTTGTGATTTCGAAATTTGGCGGAGAGCAAAACCTTGCCAATGCTATAAGTGGCTTCGCAGACTTTGATAAGATGAAACGTTGGTACTATTTTCTTGCTTTGCGTATAAGTGGAGCTAAGGGGAATGATTACTTGTCGTATGTTGTGTCAAAATCACAGACATTCAAGGATTTCATAACCAAGTCGTTTGATGCTTTGCTGGATTTCTCTGTTAATAATTCCGACTTCTCTCATCTGTATGAAGAGCGAAAATACATCATCTCAAAGATGAGGGAGTATACCGACGAATTGGATTGTTATTGCAAGCAAGTGTATGAGAAGCAAGATAAGGGCATATACTATCTGACCGATAACACCAGACGAGAAAAGGAAATGGTTGTGGAATTAATTGCCAAGTACAAATATTCCATGGAGACATTAAATAATGTTTTGTTGGTTGTCTACTCTGATTTGGCTAAATATCTCAAACCATACAATTACAAAAAAAATTATCTTAATAGGTACTTCTCATTGTATAAATATTGTAAACTGACAAATTGCATTACTGACGAAATGAGAGAAATGGTGCAGGAACAGTCTGTCAAAAGAGATTATAATGTTCTTTTGCAACCACGGTCATTGTATATTGATAAATTGAATAAGAAGGCCGAAGAAACTGTCTTGTATTTTATTGATGCAATGGGAGCTGAGTATATGGCATTTATTCAAAACAAATGTTATGAGGCAGAGCTTGACTTGTATGCAGACATCTCGCGATGCGATTTACCATCAATAACTTCTTACAATAAGGAGTTTGTTGATGAGTTTGATGATGCCGGTTGTAAGGTTTATAGTCGTAAGGAACTTGACGAATTGAAGCATGGTGGTGTTGAATCATATAATTATGAAACAACAAAATTGCCAATCCATATTGTTAAGGAGCTTGACATATTGAACGAACTTGTTGAACAACTGAAGACTTTGCAGAAAGAACAAACTGCTTATGTCATTTCCGATCATGGCACATCGCGTCTTGCAGTAATATCCGAAACTGAGAACAAATGGGAAATGTCGGAAAAGGGCGTGCATTCTGGACGCTGCTGCCCAAAGACCGATATTGATGAGAAACCACAATTTGCCGCTGAAGAAAATTGCTTTTGGTGTCTTGCTAATTATGACAGATTTCGTGGCGGACGAAAAGCTTCTGTTGAGGTGCATGGTGGAGCAACAATTGAAGAGGTGGCTGTGCCTGTGATTACAGTAAGAAAGACAAACAAGGTCATAACTTGCAGACTAACTGACAATAAGCCAATAATGGTGAGCTTCAAGAAAAAGGCAAAACTCCGACTGTTTGTTGATGTGAAGTCCGAAGACCTGGTTATCTCCGTGAATGGCGTGTATTATGTTTTGACTATGACAGATGTCGATTATCAGTATATGGCGGAAATGCCAGAAGTTAAGACTGCAGGAAAATACAGGTTTGATGTTTACAAGGATGAGGCTATTATTGCTAAAGACTTGGAATTTGAGGTAAAGAAAGAGGGAGCTTCTGAACGTAAATTCTTTTAAAAAAAGGAAGTATGGAAAGTAAACTTAAAGAATATTTCGATGATATGGTAGTGTTTAAGGATTTGAAGGAAAGCAATTTCTTCAAGGACTTAAAGCTCCCATCGTTTCTTCGCGACTGGCTTCTCAAGATGTTTGAGAACGAAGACGGTAAGTTTGATGTTGAAGAGGTTACAGATTTCGTGAGAACTTACATACCGTCTAAGACAGAGTGGATAGGCATTAAGAATCGCATAGTCGTAGAAAATGAACGTGTGAAATTACTTACGCGAATATCTGTTGACATAAATATCACAACTCATGAGGTGTCGTTTGCTTTGCCTGACTTTGGACTTGGCAACAAGGAGACAATAATAGATTCCAACGTGTGGGATGATTGCAAGGACGAATTGGTGAAAGCTAAAGAGACATGGGGAGTTGTGGAACTGGGCTATCGTTATCCGGAAGGCAAGATAAAGGGCAAAATAAAACTCCTTAGTTTCCAGAACTTCTGTCCTTACGAGATTGATGTTGACTATTATAAAGATGTAAGAAAGGAGTTTTCGGTGCATGAATGGATAGATGTTCTTCTCGGTGCTATTGACTATAATGCCTCAGGATATGAGAACGAACACCAGAAACTATCTATGTTGACACGTTTGCTACCCTTTGTGGAAAAACGACTGAACCTTATAGAACTTGCTCCGAAAGGCACTGGCAAGTCGTATCTTTATGGTGGTGTCAGCCGTTATGGCTATTTGTCCGCAGGAAAAATGACGCGTGCAAAACTCTTCTATGATTTGGCACGTCGTGAAGAAGGTCTTGTGTTCTATCATGACTATATAGCTTTTGACGAGATACAGAAAGTTGAGTTTGACAACATAAATGAAATGACACAGACTCTACAGGGATATATGGAACAGGGAACGGTCAAGATAGGCGATAAGGACGATGTTGCAGACGCTGGTTTTGTGATGCTTGGCAATATTGACGAGGAGAAGATGGATGAATACCAAAATATGTTTGAAGATTTACCTTCTCTCTTTAGAACGAGTGCGTTGATGGATCGTATTCATGGCTTTGTGAAGGGATGGAATATTCCTCGAATGAATGAGGGCTTGAAGATTTCAGGTTGGGCTTTGAATTCTGAGTATTTCTCAACTATCATGCACCTGTTGCGTGATGATATTTCCTATCGTGCCATCGTGGACAGAATTGTGGAATATCCTTCTAATGCTGACACGCGAGACACGGAGGCGATAAAGCGCATAGCTACAGCTTATATGAAACTGCTGTTTCCCAATGTGCGCAATGCCTCTGACATTAAACCGTCTGAGTTTAACACTTATTGTTTGACTCCTGCCAGAAAGATGCGCCAGATTATCGTCAAACAGATGGGTATGATTGATTTACAGTATAAAGGGAAAAACGTCCCGACATTTACAATTCGTGATTATGAGTAAGAAATATAATTGCATAGCTTGTGGGAAAAAAAATCTCGACAAGGATACCATAGGCATTAACAAGAAACTAATAGATGAGAATGTCAATACGTTCTATTGTATGGATTGCTTGGCTGATTATCTTGGTTGTGAGGTGCAGGACATACTTGATAAGATAGAAGAGTTTAAGGAAGAAGGTTGCAAACTTTTCAATTAAATAAAAGGTAATGAAAACTATTGTTTATGCCGACAATGCTGCTACAACGCGTTTGAGCCAAAAAGCCTATGAGAGAATGTTGCCATACCTCTCATATGAGTACGGCAATGCGTCTCAACCTTATTCTTTTGCACGTTCACCCAAAAGAGCCTTGAAGCAAGCAAGAGAAACTATAGCCGAATGTATTGGAGCTTTGCCTGAAGAGATTTTTTTCACTTCTTGCGGAACGGAAAGTGATAATTGGGTAGTTGAAGGGGCGAGAAAGAATAATATGCCAATAGTCACTTCTTCAATAGAGCATCATGCAATGCTACGTCCTTGCGAGCAGGCTTTTAAGGATGGTTGTGATGTCGTTTATTTGTCTGTCTCTTGTGATGGTTTGATTTCTGTTGCTGAGGCCAAACGGATGATGTCTTTGCCAAATGGATTATTGTCTGTGATGTTCGCTAATAATGAAATAGGAACGATACAACCAGTGGCTGAATTGGCTGCGACTGCGCATGAGAAAGGATGGTTGTTTCATACTGATGCCGTACAGGCTGTTGGTCACACGCCAATAAGTGTTCATAGTATGGGAATTGATATGTTGTCAGCTTCTGCACATAAATTCAATGGTCCTAAGGGCATAGGTTTTCTTTATCTAAGAAAGGGTATAGAGTGGCCTTCTCTTATAAAGGGAGGTGCCCAAGAGTTTGGATGTCGGGCTGGTACAGAAAACATAGCATCGATTGTTGGTATGGCTACTGCCTTGGAAGAGAATACCGCTCAAATGAATCATAACATGGAGCATTTGAGTTGTTTGGAAAAACGATTAATAGATTCTCTGAATACATTTGGCGTTAAATATGTTCATAATGGTTCAGACAATCATATAGCCGGAAATATCAGTTTGTCTTTTACTGAAATTGGAGGCGAAGCACTAATGCATTGTCTTGATCTAAAAGGAATTATTGTGTCAACTGGTTCTGCGTGTGATAGTAAGGAGACGCAAATTTCGCATGTTTTGAAAGCGGTAGGAATTGATGAAGTCTTGGCAAAAGGAACAATCAGAATTTCGTTAGGAAAATACAACACGACAGAGGATGTTGATGCTATTGCGTATGGAATAAAATCTGTACTTAATAGATAAACATGCTTTTCCGTGCTTGTTAGATTCCAAATTTCTTCATGACCTTCATGACCTTCGTGACACTTTTTTGTATAATGCGACATGAGGCTATGGCAATGATGCAATAGCCTCATGTTCAATATAAAAGTCCATGTCTCGTCTTTTCCTCCACGAAGGTTATAGAACTCGACATTTTTTCTATCGTCAGTTCCTTTATCGCTCGACACATGACCCTCCACAGAAATATACACACATCAGAGAACGGATTATCTCGCTATATTGATAGCCATACACTTTGCTACGCAAACCTAAAGTAGAGTCTATTGTATGACACAACATCCTGTCGAATTTCTCCATAATTGGAAATATACCACCAAAAGATGTGAGTTTCTTGGATTTTATTTGTATTTTTGCCATGCCTGATGAGGTTTTGTTTGATTATTACAGCAACACTAAATTAAGTGAATCCTCTGACATGGCAAAATCCTGAGCCGCTTGGCTTGTCCAAGTAATGTTGATCGCCTCAAATTAGAGAAAGGCTATCATAATGGCCCTACTCATAGTTTTCGTATCAGATTTTCTATTGTACGAACAGGGCCTTGACAACTGTGGGTAAGAACTTATTTTGACAAGTATTCAGAGAGATAGTGGCGATTTTTTACTCTTCCACGATTCTCCATTCTCCAATCGTTCGTTTAAGGCTGTCGTAGTTCACGCCGACCTTTATCAGTCGCTTGCCTTCTGCCGACGGAATAAGATAACCCTTGTCGTTGATTTGTTGCAGGGCAGCGTCGGCAGAACCGTCATACTTTAGTTCCATCACGTATATGGCGTCAGGCAAGTGCAGCACGGCATCTGCTCTGCCTATTGCGCTACATTCCTCCACCTTGATATAGGCTCCCATAAGATTAAAGATGAGATAGAACACGGTTTGGAAGTCGCGCTCGTTCTTGTTTGACAATTGATTGGATATGCTTGCCAAATACGCCTGCATCTTCTGCAAAGCCCCATCCATATTGTTGTCTAACAGATTCTCCAGAAAATCAAAAACGAAGCCGTTGTTGTCCAGCTGTATTGGCGACAGATAGTTAGGCGCAAGCGACTTGACCATACCTATGCGCACCTCCTTGTTAGGAAAGTCAAGCTGGTACTTCTGTAGTATTGGGTTATACTTCTTTATGGTGAGATAACCGCTCTGATAGAGAAGTGGTAAGGCAGAAGTCATCTGTTCTGGCGAAACGTCAAAGTCGTCAATAGATGCGCTTTTCTTCTCTATGTCCATCACGCCCACATGATATTTCTGTAAAGTCTTTATCAGATAACTCGGTGTACCCGAACTGAACCAGTAGGCAGCAACCTTCTTGTTTCGCAAAGCCTTGACAAGGCTAAACGGATTGAAGACATCCTCTGCATGTTCGCTGAAATGATAGCCATCGTAAAAATCTGTAAGCTCAGCCACCATTTCTTCAAATGTTACGCCATTGGCTTTGGCAAGCAATTCTACATCTGGCTTCATCTGCGTAAGCAGTTCTGTCTTGCTTATGCCGCAGATAGCAGAGTAATGGTCGTACATGCTTATGTTGTCGAGGTTGTTAAGCTCGCTGAAGATGCTTAGTTGAGAGAATTTGGTGATGCCGGTAATAAATACAAACTTAAGGTAAGGATCGAGCGCCTTTATCGGACTATAGAAATTCTGCATTATGCGGCGTAATGTTTGCAAGTTGTCTTTCTCGTGTACCACGTCAAGCAACGGAGCATCGTATTCGTCAATAAGAAGAACAACCTTCTGTCCAGTTTGTTCGCAAGCGCGCATTACAAGATATTGCAGACGTTGGTTGGGATTTTCCGCTCCATCCTCACGTCCGTATATCTTTTCATATTCCTGAAGTTTAAGATTCAATTCGCTAAGAAGACCTTTCTCATCCATGTGCTTTGCTGTGCTCATGTCGAAGTGCAGCACAGGATGCTTCACCCACTCATTCTCATAGTCTGCTATAGCAAGGCCGTCAAACAGTTCCTTGCGTCCCTCGAAATAAGCCTTAAGAGTTGAGACAAAAAGAGACTTGCCGAATCGCCGTGGGCGACTCAGAAACAAATATTGCGAACCGTTTTTCATCATCTTCACAATGTATTTTGTCTTGTCTATATACACGTAGTTTCCTTCGCGTATCTTATCGAAGGTCTGCATGCCAACTGGATACTTTCTTATCTCTTGCATCTCCATAGCCTTGTGGTTTTAATATTTTGTTGTGAAACTGTTATTGTCTTCTTAATTATTCAGCTGTTCAATATCTTGTATCTCCAGCCCGGTAACTTTGGCAATGTCTTCTAATGTCATTCCTATGCTTAATAGATTTCTTGCCACATCAGCACGACCCTCTTTTACTCCCTCTTTGCGTCCTTCTTCTCTTCCCTCTTTGCGTCCTTCCTCTCTGCCTTCCTCCATGCTTCTCCTATTGGAATCAACAAACAGCAGGCGTTCTGCGCCAAGTTTGTCCCAAAAGTCCTCGTAGGCAAGCAGCTCGTCTTTCGACATAGCAGATTCCTCTACAGTTTTCAATGCCTTTGAGGTTTCTGGATTGTCCAAGAGTTCTTGCGGCACTTCCTTTGTCTGTTCGTCAATTTCTGTAAGGAACCTAAGCCACAGCACAGCCATTTTCTTTTCTTTTATGGAATGAGCCTGAAACTTGGGAAGCTCTACGAATGTGAAATGCAGTCCGTCGATAATCTCGTTGCTATGCAACTCGTGCACCACATTATAGTTGTGTATAAACTCATCGGGGTATTCCTTTATGAAGATTTCGTTTACAAGATTGAGCGAGTAGACTGGTTGAAGCAATTCATACTTGCGCTTTTTGTCAAGTTGGCGCACAAAGGCCTTGGAAGCGTTAAACAGCACGCGCTGCTTGAAAGCTTCTGTCCACAGCATCTGCATCTCGACAATAAACTGACGGTTCTTCACGTCGCGGCATCTCACATCTACTATACTGTTCTTGCCTACATAAGTGTCGGGCACAAGTTCGGGCGAGAGATACTCCACACTCTCTATCTGCTCGTCGTCAGCCAATGGCAACAGAGCATTAAGAAGACTGATGAGCAAATCCTTATGTTCGCCGAATATCTTCTTGAAAGTAAGGTCGGCTTTGGGGTCAAGATATCTCATAATGGAAAAGTATTTACGGGTTGACGACTGTGACTATATATTATATGTGGCAAATTTACTAATAATAATCGAGATTTATGATAAAAAATATTAGTTTTGCGTAGCGAAATAATAACTCTTGTGTTATTATTAATGTAAAAACAAATAGAAAGAAATGACGTGGAAATACAAGAGTTTGTGAATGGTGCAGAGAGTCTGCGCGATGGTTTGCTCAAGCAGGCTATGCACTATCTTGGTAATGGCTCTGACGCTGAGGATGCTGTTCAGGAAACTCTCTTGAAACTGTGGACTGCACGTGAGCGTATAGCGGATGCTACAAAGATGCAGCACATGGCTTCGGTTGTGTGTAGAAATGTATCGCTTAACATGCTTCGTGACGCAAGGTGTAATGTGCAGATAGAGAAGGTTGGATATGTGGCTAATGCTGACAATCCGCACAACCAACTGGAAATTAAAGAGAGTGACCGTATGCTGAAACAGAGTATCAGAGCACTTAGCGACAGGCATCGTGCCATTATACGGATGCGCAACGTCGAGAATATGCCGTATGCAGATATTGCACGTATACTCGGTACTACGGAAAGCTCGGTGCGTGGAATGATAAGCAAGGCACGAACAGAACTTATTAAGAATCTTAAAAAGGCAAAACAATGAAATACTCAAGAGAATATATAGAACGACTGTTGGGCAAGTTTGTTGATGGTCTGACTACAGAACTTGAGGAACAGCAGCTTGCAGAATACTTCGATACAGCTGATGATATTCCTGCGGAATGGCAAGTATATAAGGAGATGTTTTGTAGTTTCAAGACTGATGAATACAACTTCAGCAATGCGGAGCTTGATGCAATGCTCACATCTGATGTGGCTGTTGAACCCTCTGCAGCGCATATACTGCCAAAACATACATCACATGTATGGCGTTGGGTGGCTGTTGCTGCATGTGCAGCAGTAGTAGTGGCATTCGTTGCTATCCGACCATGGGCAGCTTTTACAGGCAATACTTCTGATGTAGACAATATGGTTGCTGTAGAAAAACCGAAAAAGGCAGACGAGGTAAAATGTGATGTGGGCATTGTCAAGACACATGATACTGACATAATAGAAAAGTCTACAGAGGAAAGGGTTGATAATAACACTCAAAGGAAGACTCAATCCAAGCGATTGACCAAAAAGCGATTGCCTACAGTCGAACCAAGTGTAGTCAATAGAGTTGATAATATCATCGCTACAGTAACATTACCAAACGAACAGGTGGAAAGTTATGAGATAAGAAAAGTGGGTGAGGCAAACATTGTGACCAAATGTTATGATGATGGAACGTCTGCCTCCTTCATTGTCTCATGTTCTGACGATGAGTTGAGCAGTCAGCTTATTGCACTCAATTAAAACCTATAGCTCTCAATAGAAATAATAAACAACTTAAAATATTATACTTATGAAAAAGTTTTTTGTCCTTACATTTATTGCGCTCTTTGTGGCAACAGCATCGTATGCGCAAGAAAACGTCTTTATCATTAATGGCGAGAAGGTTGAGAATTTCGACGGTTCACAACTCACGGGAAAGAAAATCTTGTCGTTTAATGTGATAAAAGACGACAAAGGGGATGTTTACAGTATACATACTGATGAAATATTGCCTGATAGTCTGAGAAACCGACCGTATAAAGTTTCTACCAAATTGCATTACATCACAAAGGATACTTTGGCAAATGGAAACAATCTCAATAAGTTGGAGAAGGCAGGTAAGAGAGAGGTGGAAGTGACAAACTTTGACATGCTTAATTCCAAGCCTTTGATTGTTGTGGATGGTAAGGAATACAGTGGCTCTATCAGCTATATTAAGCCTGGCGATATAAATTCTATTAATGTGTACAAGCCAGGGTCGGACGTAGCCAACGCCTACAGAGAGAAAGGGAAGAATGGTGTGCTGAAAATCTTCACCAAGGCAAGCAAGGATAATGTCTCGTATGTTGTAGATGGAAAACCTGCAACGTCTCAGGAAGTGAAAGACATTGCACCATCTAAAATCTCAAATGTCGTTGTGCTGAAGCGTGGCTCAAAGGCAGCTATGGACTATGGGGAAGTGGGCAAGACGCATGATATTTGTATTGTCAAGACAAAGTGATGCTTGCTATAATGAATGGTAGGATATAAAACACAATCAACGTATGAAAAAGATTTTATTACTGCTTGGTTTGTTGTTGTGTGTTGCATCTCAGATGATGGCACAGGACAAGGTAGTGCCAATGTATAGAATTGGGAGACATTATTTCTCTAAGGAATTGCCGATGGATGAGGCCTTTAAAATTAGCAGTTCGATAATGGCTCTTGCTGATAAGGACGGAAATCGGGTTGTCAATCTCTTAGTGGGCGACGACTTCAAGGTGCCGCAGTCGATAAAGAAGTATGAGATTCCTTTTGAAAAGGTGCTTAATGGTGAGCAACTTGAGGAAGGAGTGCAGAACTTTGAAAAGATGAAAAGGCTTATCAGTTCAACTGATGTAGAGAAGTTTATAGTTGGCAAGGCTCTGCCGGATGACTTCTCTGAGAAAGATATTGATGGCAAGACATGGACCAAGGATGGATTGAAAGGTCGTGTAACGGTTATAAATGTGTGGTATTCCGGTTGCGGACCGTGTCGAAGGGAGATGCCAATGCTCTCAGCATGGAAAGACAAATATCCTGATGTGCAGTTCGTTTCTGCCAATTTCGAGAATGTTGATAAGGTGAAGCAAATCACTGAGAAGGAAGGCTTTAATTGGACGCACATTGCCAATGACACGTATTTCACAAAAAGAGTGGGCAATGAGGGCTATCCATTGACCATTGTTGTAGATAAGGATGGCGTTGTAAGATATTGCAAGCATGGCGCTAATGACAATAATGTCAGCAGTGAGATATTGCAATTGATAGAAAAATTAGTCGGCTGTTGTTAAAATAGGTTAATACTGTTCATAAATAATGCTTTAATACGTTATATAATCAAAACGTCAGAATTGACACCAAATTTAAAATAATCAACGTATGGAAAACGTATTAAAGAAACTTTTTGTTGTGTTATTGCTCTGCCTTGTGCAGTCGACAGTTTGTCATGCCGACACGTTCAAGGGTAAGATAGTTAATGCCGAGACGGGCGAGATACTTATTGGAGCGACAATACGAAGCGAGATTAATCCACAGCCAGGATGGTCGATGCAGAATCAGGCTGAGACCGACAGCACTGGCTGCTTCTTTCTCAACGCAAGTTGGGAGGGTCGCATCATGTTCACGTTCAGCATGATTGGATATAAGAATGCGCGTAAGGTGGACTATGCTTACGGTAAAGAAGTGAATGACACTACCGACCTTGGCATCATAAAGCTTCAGCCTACTGCCCTTATGCTGAAGGATGTGGAGGTGACGGCAAAGATGCCTCGCATCACAATGTCGGGCGACACTATTGTGTTCAATCCCGAAGCATTCAAGCTGAAGGAGGGGGCACGTCTCGACGAACTCATCAAAAAGTTGCCAGGAGTGGAGAACCGTGACGGCAAACTCTACTGGAACAACAAACCCATACGCTTGATGATGAATGGCAAGAACTTGTTTGGTGGCGACCAGATTATAGGTCAGTTGCCAGCCGAGGTGGCAGGCAAGCTGAAGCTGTACGACCGCAAGTCGGAACTGGCTCGACATACAGGCAAGGATGAAGGCGATGAAGACCATGTGCTCGATATTCAGGTGAAGCCAGGTTTTCTTGACAAGTGGTATGGCAATGTTGAGGCGCAATATCAGACCAAAAAGCGCTACATGTTTAATGTCACCGCCAGCAAGCTGAGCGACCACGACCCGCAGATGGTTTATGCACAGGCCAACAATGCCAACCGCTATATTGACAGAACCATGAACTCTTCAATGAACGCTAATATCGATGGCGACGGCAAGAGCCAATACGGATCGTACAACTATCAGCACAACTGGCAGACTAAGGGTGCTGACAAATTCGACAACAACAGTTTTGACATCAGTGCAAATATGGGACACAGCGACGGTTGGAACACAATAGGAAAGTCTACAGAGACCTTCTTCCCCAACCAGGAACGCACGTTTGCCGTGTCAGAAAGCTATCGCTACAAACATAAAATAACCCCACAGATGCAGGCACGTCTCTTTGCCTACACCGACTCGCTGAACACTATCAGTGTGAACGTGAAGGCTACATACGAGAAAATCCGAAACACCGATGAGTACAAGGGTGCCTCGTATGGCTATGAGCCAAACCAGTTTGAATATCATTCGCTCAATGCTGCTCTTGCCGCCAAGCCCGGCGACGCACTCTACGAACGACTCATCACACGCAACCGCAACTATCAGTCTTCCGAACAGCAGACACGTGGCATCAACATCGATTATACGTGGAAGCACTTCCTCGGCAAGAAAGGCTCGTTCTCTCTGCAAGGCTACACCAACATCAATGGAGCCAATGAGGACACACACATCAACCGCAATCTGGAGTATCTGCGCGAAAAGCGAAGCGAGACAGTATGGCAGTATTACGACCGCAGCAACCATAATCTTAGCACACGTCTTGGTGCTTCGTTCGACTATTGGTTTGGCAAGAAGGTGTATGTCAACATTCTCGACAACGTGACCTATTCACGCACACGCACCACACGCGATTTCTTCACCGACAACAACGAGCAGAACGTAGTAGGCGGCACACCTACAACGCTCGACCCTACAAACGCTATGAGCTATCTTATGCACAAGTGGACTAACCAACTGACGTTGAAGTCGACCATCACACCGGTGAAGGCTCTGATGATTATGCCTAAGTTCAGCTGGAACGTCTATCGTGAGAATACCGACTACCGCTACGGACCGCTCGACACTACAGCCGTGCGTACGAGCCAGACCTACGAGCCGTCGATATTCTTGAAGTGGAAGATGAGCCGTATGCGCAATATGGATCTCTCGTTTGCCTACACCACCACTGTGCCCGACCTCGTCAGCACTTTCGCCTACCGCAACACCATCGACCCGCTCGCAATATCTACAGGTAACCCATTGCTGCGCAATTCGCACAGACACACCACTACGTATAACTATCACCGCATGTGGCTGCGCAAGCAGATAGTGATGGGACTGAGCGCATCGTACATCAAGGACATCAATCCCGTTGCCACACTCTATCGCTACAACTCCTCTACGGGTGTGTATGAGTCGAAGCCGATGAATGTGAAAGGTGGCGACATGTGGAAGTTCGGATTCAACTACGACCAGGGTTTGGGCGTTTACTTCCGACTGATGAACAAGTTTGCGTTGCTCACGTCGAAGTCGTACGGATTCCTTACGATTGTTGACAACGTCGATCCCAACGCCATTCCCGACCTCAACCTGCAGAAGCGCCTTGGCATTGACGAGAACATAGAGTTTTCGTATGAAGCAGAGAAGGTGCAGCTGACGCTGTTCAACCGTTTGCAGTGGAACCGCTACCGCTACGAAGACACTTCGTACAACACCAGTCCGCTATATAACAGCGCTGGAATAGAAGCTACGCTCCATCTCTCGCCGTTCGAACTGTATATACGATTGTCTGACGATTATCGTTCGGGCTATGCCACTTCAGCAATGAACGGACACAAACTTATGTCGCAAGCAAGCATCAGCTATGGTTTCTGCAAGAACAAATGCAGGCTGTCGCTATATGTTGATGACATCTTCAACAAGGACATCTGGTACGAAAGCGACTACTCGGCATATCAGCGCAGTGAATCTTCGATAAACTATATTCACCACTATGCAAACCTTAGGTTTACATACACATTTGATGCGAAAGCTAAGAAGAACAAATAAATGATTGGATACGAAAAACGGGAACAGCAGACATTTGATTGTCCGCTGTTCCCGTTATTATGTTTATATCTTCAGAAAGGTTTCTCTTACTTTTTGGTCAGCACGTACAGCTTTGCCATTTCGCCTTCTGCCTCATTGCCAAGCGAGTCGGTCATAACGACACTCTTGCTGTCCTTGACCTTATAGAATGTATGTTCGCCGCTTGACGGACGTACAAGCATTAGGACGTTTCCGTCGAGCACCTGCAGCACGCCACTTGCTTCGTCGTGTCCGTCTTTACGGTCTATATAGTCTTGCTTCAACTCGTATGTGCTGTCGGCATTGATAGTGAGAACAGTCTTTATTCCCGGGCAATCGGCAGCAGGCAGAGTGCCTTCGTAAGTGCCGGCAACAGTAGTCAGGTCAACATTCTCGCTGGCAACGGTTGTGTCAGCCACGCTTGTTGAATCGCTGTTTGCTTCGTTCTGTGCGGTCTTCTTGCCATTGCAAGAAACCATTATTGCTGCAGCCATTACTGCAACGTACATAAGATTTCTTTTCATACGTCTTTAGTGTTTTGTTGTTATTATCCTTTTATTAGTTGTTCTTCACTGTCTATTTCTTGTTCTCTACAGCAGCAGGAGTCCAGTTGTTGAAGAATCGCAGCACCTTCTTTTCGCTGTAGCTCTTTCCTTCTTCAAGAAAACTTGAGTCTTGTGTGTGCAGCACCTTGCCGTTGGCATCAAGTACAACGAATACGGGAAAACCGAAACGTGCC
This sequence comes from Leyella stercorea, assembly GCF_021531355.1. GTDB lineage: Bacteria > Bacteroidota > Bacteroidia > Bacteroidales > Bacteroidaceae > Prevotella. Next base: position 63,878 of record NZ_JADYTS010000006.1, read on the forward strand.
GGATTGTCAAGACGCTGCATCAGACGGGCGTCTCTCTTTGCAGCCTCTTCGCCACCAGCCTTACGCGGATTGTAGTTGACGTGCAGGTAAACGAAGTTATCGTTAATCACCTTGTTGACAGCCTGGTCTTTCTCTGCAAAGTCGGCAAAGCGCAGACACCATGGACACCAGTTGCCGCCTACTTGGCAAACTACATATTTGCCTTCGGCCTTAGCCTTGACGAGAGCCTTGTCAATCTGTTCCATGGGGTCGATGTTCTCATTATATACCTTCTTCAATGCGGTCTGTGCCGTGATTGTCATCACGGTCATCAGCATGAACATTGCTGTTATGAATAATCTTTTCATCTGTATTTCTGTTTAGTGGGTTAGATTTCTTCTACAATCTCATCCATTGCCTTACGTTTCTTTTCAGCACGTGGGCAATCCTCGGCTATATGTCCGATTGGTATGATGGCAACTGTCTCATAATTGTACGACGGGAACAGTTCGCTCATTACGTTGGTGTCGTAGTTGCACACCCAGCAAGTGCCCAGTCCGCGCTCTGCAGCAGCGAGACACAGGTGCTCTACGGCTATGGCTACGTCGATGTCGCCATGTGGCTTGTCGTCATAGCGTCGTGTCCAGCACTCATTGTTGTTCTTCATACATACAATGTAGAGTGGGGCGGTGCGGAACCAGTCGCGGTCGTATGCACGCCAAAGATTCTCTCTTGCCTCCTTACTGCGCACAACGACAAACTTCCAGGGCTGTCTGTTTACTGCCGATGGTGCCATTCGTACGCACTCCAATATATAGTTGAGGTCGTCGCTGCTTACGGGCTCGTCGGTATATTTGCGAGCCGAGAAGCGTGTCTGTGATAATTCAAGTATATTCATTTCCGTTTTGTTTAATCAGTCATTTCGATGGCGCAAATTTACGTATTTAAAATCAAAATATATTTATCGGCGTTTGAAAAAGTTATAAATTTGTTGGTTTATTAATTTTTTTATACTTTTGTGGATATATATCTTAAAACTTATATATAGTCCCATGAAGTATTATAGATACATCACTCTTTTAGTTTCCTTGTTTTGTACATTGGCTATTACAGCTGTACCAGCAAAGCGCAGTAAGACACAAGTACGTCAGCCGGATGGCACCATGATTACAGTCATGATGCGTGGCGACGAGAACTTCCACTTTATGTGTACCGAAGATGGAATGCCGATAGTCATGAACGCTGACAAGGCTTATTGTTATGCGTATATGGCTGACGACGGTGTGCTGCGTGCTTCGGCACAGATGGCTCATGACGCAAAACGACGTACTCAGGCTGAAAATACTTTTATCATAGGACATAAGAAGGAAGTAGAGCGCATTGCCAGCTTTGCTTCCAAACGTGCGGCAAAGCGTAATGAGGCTCGTTTCCAGCGACTTGCAAGACGTAAGGCTGCAATGGCAGCTTCGGGCAATCTGCTTACACGTATGGCTGGTGCTACTGGTGGTGAAGGAATTGGCGTTACGGGCAAGCGAAAGGGGCTTGTCATTCTTGTTGATTTTCAAGATGTGAAGATGCAGTCGGCTCACGACAATGCCGAATGGAATGACTTTTTCAATAAGGTTGGCTACAATACACTTGGCAACACTGGCTCGGTGCATGACTATTTCTACAGTCAGAGTTACGGACAGTTCGACTTGTCGTTTGACGTTGTCGGGCCGGTGACCGTATCGAAGAATATGGCAGATTATGGTGCCAATGACGAAAAGGGTAATGATAAGGATCCTGGCGGAATGATTTATGAAGCTTGTAAACTTGCTGCCGATAAGGTGAACTTTGCCGATTATGATTGGGATGGCGACGGCGAAGTGGATCAGGTTTTTGTGATATATGCAGGTCATAGTGAGGCTACAAAGCCCGAATTGATACCTAATACTATTTGGCCACATGAGTGGAACTTGCATGCTGCTGGTTATTCGCTTACTCTCAATGGGGTCAGAATAAATACTTATGGATGTACAGCCGAGCTTAACGACTATGGCAGAACAGACATGGCTGGTATTGGTACGGCTTGTCATGAGTTCAGCCATTGCTTGGGTCTGCCTGACATTTATGATACGTCGGGTGGCGACTGTTTTGGCATGGATATGTGGGATGTGATGGATTATGGCTCGTATGCTGGCAATGGCTATCGTCCGGTGGGTTATAACACATACCAACGTTGGGTGAGCGGATGGATGCAGCCAGATGTGCTGAGCAAGCCTACTGATGTGTATGACTTGCCGGCATTGAGCGATTCGCCAAAGTCGTATGTGATATATAATGATTATAAACCAAGAGAGTATTTTATATTAGAAAATCGTCAAAAGACAGGATTTGACACTGAATTGCCATCTCATGGATTGCTTGTCATTCATGTTGACTATTACAGCCTGATATGGGAAGACAATGCCGTGAATACTGATTCGTCGCATCCGCGTTTTAGTGTTGTGGCTGCTGACAACGACCGTAGTAAGAATACGCTTGAGGGCGATACTTACCCCGGTACATCGGGCAATACATCGCTAACTGATAGTTCTCAGCCAGCTACAATATTATTCAATGGCAATAGTAGTGTTGAAACCACATCGCTTGGCAAGCCAGTAACTAATATCTCTGAGAGTTCGGACGGGTTGATTTCGTTCTTGTTTATGGGCGGTGCTCCTTCTGTGCCTACTGAATTGAATTCTGTGCAGACAAGTGCCACTTCGTTTCTTGCTTCATGGAATGAGGTGGAGTCGGCAGACTGCTATAATCTTCAACTTGAAGAACTTGGACGTGTGTCACCTGAGGAGAATTTGCTGTTGGCTGAAGACTTTACAGGATGGGGTAGTGAAAATAAAGGTGATGGCACCAAGGACTTGGGTGATAAGCTTGATGAATTAATGGCTAATAAGGGATGGAAAGGATTTAAAGTTTATAAGGGTGCTGGCAGAATGAAGCTTGGTACGTCAACTGGTGGTAATGGTTATATTCAATCACCACTGATAAGTAAAAACAATTCGTTAAATGTAACAGTAAGTATTGTTTCTAAAACATATAAAACAGACACACCAAAGATTAATTTGTCGCTTGCTGATATTGAGGGAGATGTTTTTGATAGGAAACATATTGTTCCTAATGGTACACGACAGTTGGTCGTTCTTGATAATCCTAAATGTGAGTCCTTTAGTGTGAGGGTGCAACCAGAAAAGAGATGTTATATATACTCTATCAGTATATACGATGGTGCCTTCTCTGAGAGTGACTTTGCTGCCACTCGTGCCACAGGTGATGTCGTGTCGGTGAATGGTGTGAAAGATACCGTATATGAGTTCACATCGTTGCAGGCTGATGTTTCGTACCAATGGCGTGTGCAAGCTGTCAAGAGAGGAGTTGCACAAAAGTGGAGCGGTTGGCGTAACGTGAAATTGTCAAGTAGCAACGTTGGGGTAGAATCGGTTTATGATGAACGAAATGGCATAACACCATCTACCATTGTGTCTGTATATTCGCTTAGCGGAGTGTTGCTTGGACGTATGTCTTACGCCTCGTTTCTGCGCAACGGTAACTTTGCAGGCCTATACATACTGAAGAGCGGAGCAAAGACGTTTAAGATGACAAAAGGTTGACAGCTGTTATTTCTCAAAATGTTGGTAGTCTTTTAGCGAACGCCAGCTGCCTCCCCACGTAAATCCGTGCTGTGTAAACAGGCGGTAGGCGAGGTCGTTGCGATCAATCTTGTATTTGAATTGTTTGCTTCGATTGGCATATTGGCGGCCTTTCTCGGGGGTGACAATTGTCTTTCCGTTGGGGCTATGTTTTACGTAGGGGTTGTAAAGCGGGTTGAGGTCAACGGCTTTGCCCAAACTGTGCTTCGACAGTTTCTTCGAGCCTGCTACTGCTCGGTAGTTGAAGCACGACGTGTTGTTGTGATTCATCGATGTCACGTCGTCGGCATCGTAGTCGTCAATCAGTTGCATGCGCTCAATTGGGTAGTGTGCATCATACAATTTGCGGAATATCTCAATCAAATCATTTGCTATATCCTTATGGCAAATCATCTCGCCAGTCATTATCCGTCCGTCAGCTGTGTAGTGCAACAGCTGCAGATAGCGTAGCTCGGTGCGAGGCAGTGTGCAGTTGGTTTTGTACGACTTTCCGTATATGCGTGCAAAGAGTTGGCTGTCTATTGTCTTCTTGCAGAAGTAATGTTCAAGTCCGTTTTTCTTGATTTCTGCCATGCTTACGGTCTTTCCGGCTTGCCAATGCTCTGTTGAGGCTGCAATTGCAGCGTTGGTATTTGCATTATTTGGAATACATGTGAATGTTTCGGCTCTTGATAAAGAGGCGAATGTCAGGGCAACTGTTGTCAGAAGTGTTTTTGTATTCATATTGATTCTGTAGTATGCGTGGTAAGGGCATAAAAAAACCGCCGACCCTGAGGGTCAGCGGTTAATCTCTCATTTTTTGTTCGAGCTAACTATTACTCAGCTACAGTTGTATCAGCAGCAACAGCAGTTGTGTCAACAGTTGTGTCAGCTACCTGAACGGTATCGCTGTCAGCGTTAGCAGCAGGAGCTGCAGTCTTGTTACCACATGATGCGAAAGAGATAGCTGCGATAGCTACGAACATTAAAACCAATTTCTTCATTTTCTTTGCTTTTTTAAATCTGTAAAACAATCATTTGTTTATTAAAACATTGCAAAGGTATATATTTTTTTGATACAACGTTCAACTTTTTAGTTTTTTTTTTTTGAGAATTTTGTAACCCATTTGGAAATTACTGAAAATCAACAAGATACAGATTGTAAATAAATGTTAATCTTTTTAACAAGCCTCTCTTATACCACTTTTGACGTCATTTTTGTTGTTTTGTGTGCGTACAAAACATCATTCATAAAATCTTTTTACTACCTTTGCACCTGTTAAGCCACAGTTGGCTTTTATATATTATATATAATGTGAAATGATAAATACTTCAGTTTTTCAGAATAAGAAGGCAGCTTACTATACGTTGGGCTGCAAACTCAACTTCTCCGAGACGTCTACATTCGGTCAGATGTTGCATGAATTGGGTGTGGTTGCTGCAAAGGAAGGCGAGAAGGCCGACCTATGTCTCATCAATACATGCTCGGTGACAGAAGTTGCCGACCACAAGTGCCGACAGGCCATAAATCGTATGGTGCGCAACAATCCTGGAGCTTTTGTGGCCGTAACAGGATGTTATGCCCAATTGGAGTCGGAGAGGGTGAGCAAGATTGACGGTGTTGACCTTGTGCTTGGCTCCAATGAGAAAGCCGACCTTATACAGTTTTTGAGCGATGCTTGGACTGCTAAGGAGTCGGATGCCGAACATATGCAGCAGACAGGACAGGACTCGCTGCACCGTTATTACTCGGTTAAGACCAAGAACATCAAGTCGTTTGCACCGTCATGCTCTCGTGGCAACCGTACACGTTATTTCTTGAAGGTGCAGGATGGTTGCGACTACTATTGTACTTATTGTACCATACCATACGCCCGAGGCAATTCGCGCAACCCTACTATTAGTTCGCTTGTAGCACAGGCTGAACAGGCAGCTGCTGAGGGTGGCAAGGAAATTGTGCTGACAGGTGTGAATATCGGTGACTTTGGAAAGACAACAGGCGAGAGTTTTGTTGACCTTGTTAAGGCTCTCGACCGTGTTGAGGGCATCGAACGCTATCGCATCAGTAGTATGGAGCCCGACTTGCTGTCGGATGAGCTTATCGACTACTGTGCTCAGAGTCGTGCGTTCATGCCTCACTTCCACGTGCCATTGCAGAGTGGTAGCGATGAGGTGTTGCGTCTTATGCACCGCCGTTATGACAAGGCTCTGTTTGCACGCAAGATAGCGCTGATTAAGGAGCGTATGCCTGATGCTTTTATTGGTGTTGACGTAATGGTGGGATGTCGTGGCGAGACACCGGAGTGTTTTGAAGAGTGCTACGATTTCCTTGATGGTGTTGACGTAACCCAGCTCCATGTGTTCCCGTATAGTGAGCGTCCTGGCACAGCTGCATTGCGTATTCCTTATATTGTCAGCGATGCCGACAAGAAGTTGCGCAGCAAGCGATTGCTCGAAATGAGCGAGCAGAAGCGTATCGACTTCTATGCACGCTATAAGGGTACGGAACAGGAAGTGCTCTTTGAGAAGGCTTCGCGTGGACGTGCCATGCACGGTTTTACAAAGAACTATGTGCGTGTAGAACTTTCGCCACGCGATGCTAAGGAGGAATATGACAACCAGCTAATTCGTGTACGCCTTGGCGACTTCAATCACGACAAGTCGGCATTGAGGGCCGAAATCGTTTAAGTGAAAAATGAAGAGTGAAGAACGAAGAGTGAAAAGAATGAAGAGTTAAGAATATAAGGTGAAGAACGATCATGATGAAAGTTGCAATCGTAATACTTAATTGGAATGGAGCGGCAATGATGCGCCGCTTCCTTCCTTCAGTAATTGAGCACTCGTCCGACGTTGCCGATATAATCGTAGCCGACAATGATTCAAAGGACGACTCGCTTGCCTTGCTCAAGGCGGAGTTTCCTACCGTTCATACTATTATACTTGACAAGAACTATGGCTTTGCCGGTGGCTACAATCGTGCGTTGGAGCAGGTGGACTATGAATATTACATGCTTCTCAACAGTGACGTTGAGGTGACTGAAGGCTGGATGGAGCGTCTTGTTGATTTTATGGATGCTAATCCGGAAGTTGCAGCATGCCAGCCAAAGCTTCGTGCCGAGCACTCGCGCGATATGTTTGAATATGCCGGTGCAAGCGGTGGATATATCGACCGCTATGGCTATCCGTTCTGTCGCGGACGTGTGTTCGATACCGTAGAGAAGGATCAAGGACAGTATGATGATCCATGTGAGGTGATGTGGGCAACGGGAGCAGCGCTGATGATACGCCGTGAGGACTACTGGCGTGTTGGCGGACTTGATGCCCGGTTCTTTGCGCATTGTGAAGAGATAGACCTTTGTTGGCGCTTGTGCAATCTTGGCCGAAAGATATATTGCGTTCCGCAGAGTGTTGTGTATCATGTTGGAGGCGGAACATTGCCAAAGGGTAATCCGATGAAGACATTTCTCAATTTCCGCAACAATCTGACGATGCTCTACAAGAACTTGCCTGAAGCCGAACTGGCACATGTAATGCGCGTTAGAAGAGTGCTCGACTATGTGGCGGCTTTCAAGTCGTTGCTGCTCGACCGTAATCTTGGCGAGTTCAAGGCGGTGGTCAATGGTCGCAAGGCTTTTAAGGCGTGGCGAAAAGATTTCGATGCCGACCGTAGGCAGATACAGGCTTTGCGCACATCAGCCACCGACGCTATGCGAAAGCCGTATTCTATATTGTGGCAGTATTATATACACGGATGTCGCACGTATAGAAATATTAAAGAATAGGCTAAAATTCGACAAATTTTGTGTTTTTTAATGGTTAAACGGCAGAAATATATCTGCCGTTTAATCTTTTTTAGCTGAAAAGTTGCTTGGAAAGAACTTTTTTAGTATTTTTGCATTGTGTTAATGAACACTTTTTAGAATAACAAGAAGCCTATTGTGAGAAAGATTTATATTATTATAGTAACAGCCATCATTTTGGTTTCAACAGCTTGCGAGTTTAAGTTGAAACAGTTTGGTGAAGAGGGTCAGCCAACGCTTGTACAGGTGCAGCGTTATGATCGTCTTGAAAGCCGTTATCTCACTACGGGCGATTTCTCGGCTCTTCAGCAGATGAACATTGACTACCCCAAACAGACGCGTATGCTTATTGAGGATATACTGCAGTTGGGCGAGGTGAATGATGCAGGCATTAACACAAAACTTCTGAATTTCTATCAGGATACGATTCTTCAGACTATCATAGCTGAGACAGATATGCAGTATGCCAATATGAACGACATCAACACTCAATTGAGCGATGCGTTTAAGAAACTTCAGAAGATATGTCCAGAGATAAAGATTCCCACAATATATACCCAGATAAGTGCGCTCAATCAAAGCATTGTGATAGGCGACAACACCATTGGCATATCACTTGACAAGTACTTAGGCAAGGATTTTGAACCATACCGTCGTTTCTACACTGAAGAGCAGCGTCAGCAGATGACGCGTGAGCAGATAGTGCCCGACTGTATGAGTTTTTATCTGTTGAGCCTTTATCCGCTGCGCAACTTCGAGAATAGTACGCAGCAGGAGCGCGACATACACATGGGCAAAATAATGTGGACGGTAAATAGATTGTTGGGACGCAAGGTTTTCAACACCAAGTACACCGCAATGGTAGACCGACTGGCAAAGCAGAATCCAAAATTATCGGTAAGAAACATCCTTGAACAGGACTGTAAGTAAGGATGTGTAGATTTGGCAGATGATTTTCTTCAAATTATGCTTTAAAGCATATATTTTAATTTGCACATTCAAATCTAAAGCCCTACCTTTGTGGTGTTATCCTGAATACAATCTTTTTACCTTAAGAAAAGGACTAATACCTATTGATAAAAATGCCGGCCGCTGTGAAGCAACCGGCATTTGATATTTTATAAGGTTTACTTTTTTTATTCCCTTACTTCTAATTTTTCTTTTTTATTATTTTATTCCTCTCTGATTCAGTGCCTGACTGTAACGTTTGGCATTTTGAAGGTGTTCCTGATAAGTACGTGCAAAGTTGTGAGTGCCGCTGAAGTCTTCCTTGGCGCACATGTATATATAGTCGTGGTGTACGTGGTTCAGCACTGCGTCAATACCTGCAATAGACGGAATACGGATTGGTCCTGGGGGGAGTCCGGGATTCTTGTAGGTGTTGTAAGGACTCTTGATGTATAGCAGATTATTGTATATTCGCTTCAAGTCGAATCGTTTCCATGCAAACTTAATTGTCGGGTCGGCTTGGAGTGGCATACCGTTGGGATATTCGGCGTTGCGCAGCATCAATCGATTGTAGTACATTCCGGCTACCATTGGTTTCTCACCATCATTGGCGGTTTCTTCATCAATGATACTTGCCAGTGTGCTCACTTCAACGGGCGACAACTTCATCGCTTGGGCTTTCTCTTTGCGCTCAGCATTCCAGAACCTTTTACATTCCTTGTGCATACGGTCGAGCAACTTCTCAGTACTTACGTTCCAGTAAATATCGTAAGTGTTAGGTATGAACATAGCTGCTATTGTAGCTGTGTCGTATCCATATTTCTGACATGTTGCTTCATCAGCAAGTGCGTGATATATGGTAGCGCTATCAAGCATAAGTTTCTTTGAGAACTCGGCAGCCAAGCGGTCAACGGTGCGTACTGACGGTACAACAAGATTCACCGGAGTCTGCAATCCGTTCTTCAGATGGCGGAACACAACAAACGAGCCTTCACCGGGACGAACGGCATAACGTCCGGTGCGAATGTTATCGGCATACTTGCTGTTGTTGACAAGCATCTTGAAGCCTGTCATCTGCGTACCCTTTTTAGAGAACTCAGACATCTTTGTGTAAACCGAGTCGATAGTGTCGTCGTTGTCGATGTATACATATTTGGTATCATTGCCAACGAGCAAGGCAGAGAAGAAGAACATGTATGCAGCACCCATTATGATGCCCAAACATGCGCACGCCAGTATAATGACGTTTCGCTTTGTGTTGTTTTTTCTTTTCATGATGTGTTTGGTATTTAAACGTTGGCGCAAAGGTACAATAAAAAAATGTTAGGGCAAAAGAATGGCTTATTAACTTTTCGGGCTTAAAATTATTTGTATTTTCCTCACGTTTTTAGATAAAATATAAGTAATTTCGCAGTAATAAATACATTAATATATATGTACAATACTTATATTTTTGATCTTGACGGTACGTTGCTGTCTACTCTTGGTGATTTGGCAGCAAGTTGCAACTATGCCTTGCGCACAAATGGCTTACCTGAGCGCACTATAGATGAGGTAAGACAATTCGTAGGAAATGGTGTGAAGAAACTTATGGAACGCGCCATTCCCGGCGGACTTGACAACGATAAGTTTGACAAGACCTATGCTGATTTCCGTCAGCATTACATGCAGCACAATCTTGATACAACCAAACCATACGACGGTGTGATGGAGATGCTTGAGGAGTTGCGCAAACGGGGAAAGAAAGTTGCTGTGGTAAGCAATAAGTTCTATGCCGCTACTCAGGAACTGTGCCGTCACTTCTTCGGCGACCTCGTGCCTGTAGCTATTGGCGAACGTGAGGACATTAGCAAGAAACCTGCCCCAGATACAGTGTTGGAAGCAATGCGCCAACTTGGAGTTACTGCCGAACGTGCTGTGTATATAGGCGATAGCGATGTGGATATTGATACGGCACGCAACTCGGGAATGCCTTGTATCAGTGTACTGTGGGGATTCCGCGACAAGGAATTTCTATTGGAACATGGAGCAACAACGCTTGTTAGTACACCGGAAGAAATATTGGAAAAGTAAAAGAGTAAAAAAGTAAAAGGGTAAAAAGGTAAAGGAGTAAAAAGTAAAAAGGTAAAAGAGTAAAGAAGTAAAAAGAATGGGATGCGATTAGATTTTTCAGTAATGAAAAAATCCAAACGCTCAAGTTTATCTTTTTACTTTTTTACTCTTTTACCTTTTTACTTTTATATTATTCGTATCGTATTGCTTCAATCGGGTCGAGCTGAGCAGCCTTCTTTGCCGGATACCATCCGAAGAACACTCCGGTGAATGTACATACGGCGAAGCTCATGATAATGCTCCAAGGCTGAATGTAGATGGGCCAGTGAGCTATGAACTTAACGGCGTATGATGCGCCGACTCCCAATGCTACACCTATAAGTCCGCCAGTGACACTGAGCAGTATAGCCTCAATGAGGAACTGGTTGAGGATGTCGATGCCACGTGCGCCAACCGACATGCGCAGACCGATCTCACGTGTACGCTCGGTTACGCTCACATACATGATGTTCATGATACCGATACCGCCCACGATGAGCGATATGCCAGCCACACAACCCAATAGTATGGTCATCATGTCGGTGGTAGAGTTCATCATACTTGCAAGTTCCTCCTGCGAACGGATGTTGAAATCATCGTCGTCGGCAGCTTGCGTGTCTGTTGCATCCTTCAATTTATGGTTGCGACGCAGCACAGAAGTTATCTCGTCAATGGCCTTGCTTGTAAGGTCTTCGGTTATTGCCGAGCAGTTGATGCCTCCGAGGTAGGTCTGAGCCTTGATACGCTTCATGACTGTTGTGTAAGGAGCCAGCACCAAATCATCCTGGTCCATACCCATAGAGTTGTAACCCTTCTTCTTCAATACGCCGATAACACGGAACGGGATAGAATTGAATCGAACCACTTTGCCTACTGGGTCTGAACCGTCGGGGAACAGATTGTCTACAACAGTCTGTCCGAGAATGCACACCTTAGCGCTTGCCTTGATGTCGGCATCGGTAAACATCTCGCCTTCGTCAACCGACAACTGTCTTATCTCAAGATAATCCTGATTGACACCATAAATAGATGACGGCGTGTTGTTGTTGCCGTAAATCCATTGTCCGCTGCTGTTCACAGTAGGACTTATGCCCTTGATGAAGTTGCACTCGTCCTTTATCGACTGATAGTCGGTCAGCTTGAGCGTCTCCATTGAAGAAGCATCCTGCCTTACACCACCCGGACCACGGTCGGCACCCGGACTGATCATAATCATGTTTGAGCCCATCTCGGCAATGTTAGCCTGAATGCTCTTCTTCGAACCCTGGCCAATGGCAAGCATCGTAATGACCGAAGCCACACCGATAATGATACCGAGGGCGGTGAGGAATGAGCGCAACTTGTTGGCAGCGATTGCGCGGAGGGTTATCTTTAAAAGATTGCTATAATTCATTTTCTTAATGTTTGGTTTTTAATGTTTAATGTTTGCTTGCTTAATTGTCAATTAAATGCGTTTGCATTCTTTCCAATTAAACACTAAACATTACTCATTAAACATTATTGTTACTCGTCCGAGTTGGCTGGCAAGGCTGCCAGACCTTCGGCTGCCGACTGTATATTGTGGTTGTACTCGTCGCTTATCACGTGTCCGTCGCGCAGCATAATATTGCGTGAGGAGTAGTTGGCAATGTCGGGATTGTGAGTCACGAAGATGATGGTTCTGCCTGCTGCATGCAGCTTTTGGAAGAGTACAAGAATCTCGAACGATGTACGTGTGTCGAGATTACCCGTTGCCTCATCCGCCAGAATCACCGCAGGGTCATTCACCAATGCACGAGCTATGGCTACACGCTGCATCTGTCCACCCGACATCTGGTTCGACTTATGATACAATCGTTCGCCCAATCCTACTGCCTGCAATGCCTTTATGGCACGTTCTTCGCGCTCCTTGGCGCCAACTTCGGTGTTGTACATCAGTGGCAACTCAACGTTTTCAACGCTTGTAGTCTTCGGCAGAAGGTTGTAGTTTTGGAATATGAATCCAATCTTACGGTTGCGCAGCACGGCACGTTGCGACTTCGACATCTTCCTGACCGACACTCCGTCGAGATAGTATTCGCCCGAACTGGGTGTGTCGAGACATCCGAGCTGATTAAGAAGCGTAGACTTGCCCGAACCCGACTTACCCATGATTGTGACGAACTCGCCTTCGTATATCTTGAACGACACTCCGCGCAGCGCATGTACAGTCTCATCGCCTACGATGAAGTCGCGCTTAACGTTGTCGAGTTCTATTACTACTTTCTTTTCGTCCATATATATAATAAAATGTGTAGGATGAAGCCCCACCCCCTTGCCC